>PLZF01000098.1 GCA_003152015.1 Acidimicrobiaceae bacterium
GCCGCCATCGGAGGCCACCAGCCAGTAACCGTTCGCGTCGGGGGTGTCGATGACCGCCACCGCGGCACCACCACCACCACCACCTGATCCTGGCCCGGTGGAGGCGGGCAGGCTCACGGTGCCGACGTGCAACTGCCGAGCGCCGCCGCACGAGTATGAGGTGCAGTTGGACGTCCATCCAGCAAAGACCATCCACCAGCTGCCGTCAGGGCTGGTGAAGAGTGAGCCCGCTCCGGGGCCGGCCACCGAGCCGTACGAAACCAGAATGGGACCGGACTGAGGTTGGGTACACGGACCCGCGGGTCCCGAGCACACTGCATAGCCCTCGGCGTAGTTGGAGGAGTCCCAGACGCCACCCGAGAAGGTGAGCACGTACGAACCACCGGCGAAGACCATGTCGGGATTTTCGATGGTGGTCTCCCACGGGTGGTTGACGGTGTCCTCGGCCAAAATTTGCGACGGGTTGGCCGGGATGGTCGAGCCGTCGGCGGAGAGAAGGGCAGACCAGAAGTACGCCGGTTGGCCCGATGAGCCATCGTTGGACTTCCACTGCAACCACAGGGCCCCGGTGGAAGGGTCTACGAACGCCGACGGGTCGACCGAGCCACCGAGGTCGGTCTGACAGGTGATGGGCCCACTCGAGGTGTCGGAGTACGGGCCCTGGGGCGAGGACGAGGTGGCCATGGAGAGGCAGTAGTGCCCGAGGGCCGGGTCGAAGGCGTCGTAGTAGAGCAGCCACCGCCCGGCCCACTGCACCACGCCGGGTGACGTCTGGGTATCGGCCTGTTCCCAGCTCGGAGGGGAGGGGAGGGCGGTTGAGCCGTAGGTCTGACCGGTGAGGGTTCGCCACCCCACCGTGGGGTCACCGGAGGTGTCGATGAGGACCCCGAGGTGATTTCCCCAGGTGGTGCCCGTCGTGAAGGCATAGTAAGTGGTGCCGACCCGCACGACGTCAGGATCGGGCGCATCGAGGCCGAACGCCACACCGGGAGATGGCGTGACGACCGGGGTTCCGACATGGGCGATGGGCGCGGTATGCGGGCTACCTGTCGCCGACGCCGGGACAGACAGCTGGGTTATCGCCAGCATCATGGTGGTGGCGAGTGCAAGCGCGGCGTTTCGGTACCACCTGATCGGACGATTCATCTCGATCTTCCTCTTGTCTGGATCTGATGTCTGCGTGCCTGAAGGCGGAGCCCATGGTTGCGGCAAGACGATTCTGCCCCGGATCGTGCCGGGTGTGCCGGGTGTGCCGCGCTCGTCGGTATCGGTCGTCGGGCGATTTGGGTCCCGCGGTGACGCCGGCGGTGAGGTGGGGGAGAATAGAGGGGAACCGAGGAGAACCGAGGGGTCGACCGGCCGGTTCTGAGGAGGAATGTCATGGAAGTGGTAACCAACCTTGTGCTCATCACCATGGCCGTCGGGGTCCTGGCTCTCGTCACCTTCACAGGAGTCGTGACCTGGCGGATGATCCGAAGAGTGCGGAAATGGCGGGCACGCCTTTTGCTGGTCATGCCCCAGGGGATGCCGAAGCCGGGTCCCGAAATGCTGGCGTCCGCGTGGTCCCACGCCTACCGAACATCGCTGGGGGCGGGCGCTCTGATGAGGCGGGGAAGCCGTCGGGAGGCGATGTGGATGCGCCGAGACCTCTGGTCGCATGTCGGAGCCGCCGATGCCGAGGTCAAAGCCGCGCAAGGGACGGGCACGCCGGTCGGTCAGCTTCCCCATCTGATGGGGCACCTTTGCGACCAGGCCCAACGCCACGACCACGTGCTGGCGTTGGCAACCAAGGGTGTACGGATCATCGATCCGATCGAAGCGCAAGCGGAAACCGATCGAATTACTGATCAGGCGGATAGGGTGTCAGCTGCGGTGATGGGTGCGGTGCGGGCCGACGCCACCATCGATGCTGATCAGCTGGCGACCGCGCTCGACCACGAAACCCGGGCCGTATCTCATGGAGCTTCCCATGCCCGCTCACTCATGCCGTAGGGGCTTCCGCGAGTAGCTCGCCACCACTGCCAGGCAGACGACCACCACGCCGGCCAGACACAACAACAGCACAGTGAAACTGGTGAAGCGCGAAAGCTCGGCCAGGGCGATGGGATAGGCGAAGCCGACATAGGTCAACGCATAGAACACCGCATTCAGCCCGGCCAGCTCATCGGGACTGGCGATTCGCTGTACCTCCAGGAGGCCGGCCACCAGGCAGAAACCGTATCCGGCGCCCAGAACGGCGCCCGCGGCCACCACCGCCAGCGGGTCGGTGAGGTCGGCGGCCCACGCGGCGATGAGCAATCCGACCGCCACCAGGGTGAGTCCGGCCACAGCCCCCCGGGAGCTGTCGAGACGATCGAGGCGACGGGCCACGGGCTGGACCAGGACGCCGACCCCGAGGGTGAGAACGGCGATCAGTCCGGCAAAGGCGATGCCGAAGCCCCGGGTCCGTTCGCTCACGATGGAGGGGAGGACGGCGAACGAGACGGAAGCGGACCCGAATACCCATGGCGCTAGTGGGGTGACGATGGAGAGAAACCTGGGGTGACCGGCGGCAGGCACCCGCATACGGGCCGCCAGGCTCGGGCCCAGGCCGACAGCGTGATGCACGGATTCAGGGACCCGCCACAATCCGGGGAGCACCAGGGCCATGACGGCCAGGTGGGGAACATAGGAAACGACCAATGGAAGCGGTCCCCACTCGGCGATGAGGCCGGCCACCAACGGCCCGAGCCCGAAGCCGGCGGACAGTGCGATCGCCGCTCTTCTTGCTCCGGACTGCTCGCCCGCGGTGAGGTCGTACGGCGGGACCGACAGCTCCTTGACCCAGGCGGTGCCGGCCGCCAGGACCCATCCGCTGGCTGTGCCGGCCAAAAAACGGCCCAGGAACAGTAGGGGAGTCGAGTGTGCACCGACCATCAGCACCAAGGTGGCCACGACCGACATCACCGCGGCCGGGCGCACCACCCGTCGCCGTCCCCACCGGTCTGACGCCGGTCCACCCAGGAGAAGAGCGGGAACCAGGCCGAGGGCGTAGATCCCGAACAACGCCTCGTTGACGCTGATGGTCAACCCGCGGTTCTGGTGATAGGCGATGAGCAGGGAGGCGAACTGGTTGGCTCCCCAGCCCACCCCGAACATCACCGCGGCTACGGCCAGCCAGCTGTGGCGGATGTCTGCCCCGTTTTGTCCACCGTTACCGGTGATCTCGATCAACTACACACGGTCCCGGCGACGGGCCGTGCGCCATCCACCAGGTAGGTGCTCAGGTGTTGTTGCATGCAGCCGTTGGTGGCCCCGCTGAGCAGCCAGGTGTGCCCCCATCCCTTCCAGGTCAGTTGGCTGGCGACCGGGAAGATCGCCGCCAAGTGCTTCGCCCCGATCAGCGGGGTGTTCGGATCTCCGGTATTGCCCACCACCAGGATCAGTGGGGTGCCGGTGGGGTGCACGACCTCGACCGGCTGGCGGGCGGCCGGCCAGGCCACACAACCACCGAGGGCATAGGTGGCGGCGTATCCGCCGATCAGGGGATCGGCGGCCGCCAGTTGCCGGGCCAGGGTGCCGGCGGCAACCGGACCGGGATGGAGCCCGGCGTCGTTGCAGGTGATGGCCCACTGGGAGTCGACCAGCGATGCACCGTCAATGTCGGTGACGAACTCGAGAGCGAGCTGCCGCAGGGGTGTCCCGTTCCCGCCGTGGGCCGCAACCAGAGCTTGGAAGTAGGAGGAGGTGAAGGCGGGCACGCTCAGCGTCAGTAGCGTGGCGGTATCGAGGTCGCCCACGGTGACCGCCGAATTGTTGTCACCGGTTCCGGCCACGGGCCCCGGTTGACCGGGCAGGGTGCGATCAACCGCTTCGAAGAACCCGCGCGGGTCGGGTCCGAGTGGGCATGGAGCCTCCCCGCCGCAGGTAGCCAGAAGATGATCGAGCGACTGCTCGGCGGCGGGAGCTTGTTGTGCCGCCTGTTGAGCCAGGGTGGCATTCACATCGACAGCTCCGTCGAGGACCATCGAGCGGATCCGGTGCGGGAAGAGATTGGCGTAGACGGTTCCCAACTCCGTCCCGTACGACAGGCCGTAGAAGCTGATGGTCGACTCACCCAGCGCCATCCTGATCCGGTCCATGTCCCGGGCGGTGTTGGTGGTATCGATAAAGGGCACCAGTTGGGGTGAGCGGGTCTGACAGGCCTTGGCCATGGCGGTGAACACTGCCGAACCGGGAAGTGGCTGGTGGGGCAGCGATGGCACCGGTAACTGGCTGGTCACCGTGGACGGTGATGTCCCGCAATTGAGTGGATCGCTGACCCCGGTACCTCGTGGGTCGAAGCTGACGATGTCGAATCGTTGGCGAACCACTGCCGGGAACGAGGCGAGAACCACCGGCAGGATCTGAATGCCACTTTCCCCCGGCCCACCCGGGTTGAACACCAGGGTGCCGATCCGCATGGCCGGATCCAGCGCTAGCGCCCGGGACACCGCCACACTCAGTGTGGCCCCGTCGGGGTGGGAATAGTCGATCGGCACGCTGACCGAGCCGCACTGAAGACCAGCGTTTCCCGCGCACGCCGACCAGGCGATCGGGGTGGGTGCCGTGGCCACCGGAAGCGGAGGTGAAGATGTCGTGGGAGAGGTGGTGGGAATGGAGCTACTGCACGCCGTGGTCACCATGATCAGCAGAGTCACTCCCAGCCCGATGACCCGCCCACCAACCTGGCGCCCAGATTTCATCGGGCCGACCGTAGCCGCGCCCTTGGCCGCTCGTTCTTGAATCAGGTAGTCGGAGTCAATCCGCCGGTGGGTGGTCGGCGAAATGGTGACGGTGAGCGACTTGCCCGCCTTGGTCATCACCGTCCAGGTCGATCCCGACTCGGCGGTGATGCTCCTACGGACTCCGCCGTGACCCTTTTGCTTCGATGATGGGGGAGTCGATGCCGGTGGGTGAAGACGGACGAGGGAAATGTGAGGGGATGATGAAGGCGACCAGGTGGCCGCCTTCGAACGGCCCGCCCTCCACTGAGTCACCGGCGACCCCACTGGTAGGGTCGGGCGTCGTCAGCGCCATTCGGGCGCGTGGACGCCGAGACGCTCGGACCTGGCACTGGAGCACGATGGCAGCACCCCGGAAATCCCTTGCCTTCGATCCCATCGAAGAGGCACGCCGCCAATGGAGTGAGCGCGGATGGGATGCGGCTGCGCCGGGGATGGCCGCGGTGACCTCGGTCATGCGGGCGCATCAGATCTTTCTGGCCCGGGTCGACTCGGCGCTCCGCCCCTTCAACCTCACCTTTGCCCGCTACGAGCTGCTGATGCTGTTGAGTTTCAGCCGCACCGGAGCGTTGCCCCTCAGCCGGGTCGGTGCCCGATTACAAGTGCATCCGGCGAGCGTCACCAATGCCGTCGATCGGCTCGAGGCACAACGGCTGGTCACTCGGCTTCCGCACCCCACTGATCGGCGCACCACCTTGGCCCAGATTCTCCCCGAAGGACGACGGTTGGTCGGGTTGGCCACCGCCACGCTCAACGATCAGGTGTTCACCGAAGCCGGTCTTAGTGACGAAGAGGCGGACCAACTGTTCGGGTTGGTCCGGACGCTCCGGGTCGATCAGGGTGACTTCAACCCCTGACCGCGGTTCACAGTTGGGCCAGCATTGCCGACAATCTCTCGATGGCGCCGGGGGTACGGGCTCCCCACCAGAACAGATCCTTGCCGTCCAGAAAGGTGGTGGGTCCCACCGAAGCGAGATCGGGGAGCTGTCGCTGGCTGAATGGGTACGGCTCGCTCGGGGCCAGCACCACGTCGGGACGCCGAGCAATGACGTCGTCGAGGTCGACCGTCGGATAGGGCCCGTCGTCATCGCCGAAGACAGAGATGACGCCGAGGTGGGCCAGGAGGGAAGCGCCGTAGGTCGGAATGCCCAATGCCATCCAGGGTCGCCTCCAAATGGGCACGAATGCGGTGAGTCGGGCGGGCTTCGGGCCCGACAGGCTGGTGGGTTCCCACTGCGCCCCGACCAAACGGGACAATTCCTCCATGGCCGGGTTGACGTCTTCGAGGGATCGGATACGCAAGACGTGGACCGTCATACCCCGATCCACCAACGCGTCATGGTCCTCACGACGGTTCTCTTCTTCGTCCACCACCACCACGTCCGGGTGGAACTCGACAATCCTGTCGATGTCGGGGTCCTTGGTCCCTCCCACGTGGGGGATGTCGGGTTGTTCGCAGAATCGGGTGCAGGCTAGAGGTATGCAACCCCAGCTGATGAGGGTCTCGGTGGCCGAAGGGACCAGGCTGACGATGTTCACCGGCGTTGCGCTTCGATGTCGGCACGGTAGCAGTGAAGGCCGGGGCGAGACCCGGTTCAGTGGTCGGACCCGTCGGGAATGCTCGTCGGTGGGATGATGTTGGAACGTTGATGAGGGCGGTCAGCTTTTCATTAGGTCACCACCAGATCGGGAGTTCCAGTACGACTTCGGCTCGGGTCGGTGGAGCCCGGGCGATCGGAGTTGCCAGCGTGATCGCGTACAACTGGTGGGTGGCGGTGCCCTTCGTCCCCGGGCTGGTGACCTCTCCGAACGAGTTCTTCTCTGATCTTGAAGTCGCGGGCTACCGGGACGCCGACCTCATGCAACACGCTGACCTGCTGGCCGGGTCTCTCCTGATCATTGCTCTGTTGATGAGGGGTGCCGCCGGACGGGACGGTGCCCGTCGGGAGTGGAAATGGTTGGTGGCATTCGCGGCCGCCGGTGCCATCGGCAGCCGGTTTCCCTATGCGTGTTCCGAGGGTCTTAGTGCCACCTGCCGGAATCTCGAATGGCACCTGCAGCTTCCCTTGCACCACTACGTCCACGTGATCTCGGGGATCGGCGAGTTCGCGTGTCTGACGGTGGCGGTGATCCTGGCTGTACGCCGGACCCAGGGTGAGACAACCCGTGAGGCGCGTGCGTTCCGCATCCTCCTGAAAGGTCTGATTGTCGGGTACCCCGTGCTCGGCCTGGCCTACCTCAGTGATCGGCTGGGCGCGTTCGTCGAGCCGGTGTTCTTCGTGATCTTTTCCGCCATGATCATCGAGGAACTCTTTGAGCCAGCGGGGAAAGTGACATCTCCTGCCCAGCAGGGGCCACCTCCGGCGGAGATCGACGATCGCCCTCCCACTGCATCTCCGGTCGGAGGCAAAAGGGTGCGAATCACCAGAAGCGTTCGACAGTAGCCAACGCCTCGTTGGGCAATATCACTGGACGAGGGGATCCCAACTGGGCACCGGGGTCCTAAGCCCGCTTGGACGCCATTGATCTGTTGTCGTCACCGAGCGGAGAGCTTGTCAGTGGACCTTCGAATGCGACGTCACGAAGTCGAGAGCCTCGCCAGCCAGCGTCCGCCGGGTTTCGTCATCGGTGGTGACCACGGTGAGCCATTCCGCCATCGGCCGGCCCTTTCCGGCATCGAATGGTCCACCGATACCATTTCCAATCAAGCTGGCGGCCCGGTCTTTGGGGAGTTTCACCACGAGCCGGTCGTGGGAGAGCATGGCGAAGATCGAGCCATTGACTCTCAGTGCCGACGAGCCAAACCCACGGCGTCCCGACTCACCGGGGAGTGTGATCCCGGGAGGCACCGACGAACTCGCTGACCAGCGCGGCGAAACGCTCTTCGGGTTCCATGACCACATTGGAGTGGCTCGGCAGGCCGGACGCAAGTACCGCTTGCGAGCGTTGCCGAGGTTGGTGATGTCCTGTCTCCCTGAAGCCCCTCCGATCGATCTTCTTGGGCTGCCACCAGGGAATATGTAGGTGGGGCCAGCCCCGCGAGGGTGGCCGATTGTGAAATGTCGGCACCTGGGCCCAGGATGCGCCTAGGGTAGTGCCATCGTCGACCCATTCACGCGGGCTGACGGAGGTTGGGCTTCAAAATGGATCCCCGCGTTTAAGTGCGTGAGTCAGCTCAAGGAGTGACAGTTATGCCAGTAGGTGCAGTCAAGTGGTTCAACGCCGAGAAGGGCTTTGGTTTCATCACGCCCGACGGCGGCGGGGATGATCTCTTCGTCCATCAATCCGAAATCCAGATGGAAGGCTTCCGCGACCTCGCAGAAGGCCAGCGTGTGGAGTTCGAGACGAAGCAGGGCCAAAAGGGCCTGCAGGCAAGCCAGGTCCGCAAGGTCTGAATTGACGATCACCGGGTGCCGACCCGACGACCTCGCCGGATCCCGGTACGTAGTCGTCGGGTCGACACCCCGGTGGCGTAGCGGCCACTGAACTCAACGGTTCGGGCGGCATTTTTTTTGTAGCTCCCTTGGGCTGTCCCAAAGGTGAGTTGCGTCGCGTCACGTGCTCCGCCTGTAGGCGTTGAGCCATCGACCCGGGCGAAGGCGTCAGCCATGGCGCTGGTGCTTGCCTACGAACCTAAGCATTCCGGACTACATCTGGGGCCCACCGGTCGAGGCGAGTTGCCCAGTTGGAAGACTAACCAGCTGCCGCGGGTCGATGCAGCGAAATGAAGGCGGCGCTCAGCAGCACGACGAGCGCCGCCGCCTCGCCGATGAGTGAGGTCCAGGCATATGAGGCGCTGAAGCTGTCTTTGAAGCCGAACAGGCCCACCTCAATGGAGATGAGCAGGCCGGCGATTGTCCCGGCCACGAATACGGCCCGGGCCACCGCGATCAGGAAGTGACGGGTGACAGCTATGGCGAGGGCGGCACCGAAACCGGCGATGACCTGCAGCAAAATGAGCGGTCCGATGATATGGATCTGCTTGTACCCGGTCATCCACAGATGAAGATGGATGAGAGCGGAAAGGGCCACCAGTCCGGCGCCGGCCCAGTACAGCAGGCTGATCGGCAATCCGGGCGAGGCCAGTAAGGATCGAGGGCCCCGGCTGGTCGCTGCGGTGGCGGATCCGACGTTCGAGTGGCTTGCGTCCGAGGTACTTGGCATACCAAGTCTTCGGAGCGGTGCCCGGGTCGGGATGGCCCGGTCGGCGCTATGCCGACCGGGCCATGCCCGACGATGGTCGGGTTAGAGCCCGCAGGCATTCCGGGTGCTCCAGGGCTGCCAGCCGTACTGGTTGTACAGCTTCAGCGCCAGGGCGTCCTGGGTGGCGGGCGATGCCTCATAGGGCCAGCCGCTGTACCCATACGAGTGCCAGGTGACCGAGATGATCCCATAGGCCCCGGAAGGAGCCGATGAGTCGTTGTACCGATCACCTGATTCGTGGACGCGGATGCAGTTCCAGTCCCCGGTGGCGGTGCTGGTTGCATCCGACACTGGGACGACCGGTGCCGGGGCCGGGGCCGCTACCGGAACCGCGACAACTGCCGGCGCTGGTGTGGCCGCCACCGGAGTGGTGGTAGCCGTATTGGCAGCCGCCACAAGTCCTGCATCCAGCGAGAGCAATGCTCCCAGGCCGGCGATGGTGGCGGGACGGCTTTTCGACGTGTTCGACGAGTTGAACGCCACCAACTGGGAGGCATTCGTGATCGACGACGTAGATGTCGAGGATTTACTGGGTGCTGTCGCGGCGGCCTGTGAGGTAACAGGCCGGACCAGGACAGCAGTACTGATGGCAATGATTGATGCGACGGTGAAAACCGCGATGAGTGCAATGCGGGTCCGCATGGCACCTCCCTTCGTAGGGCGCGCGATGGCGCCTTCCTCTGCTCGGTGTTGGCGGGCTCCGGCCATTGCATTCGGTCCCCGGACGGCGAGCGGGAAGGCATCGTTCGTCCTGGCTTTACGCCGTAGGGTGTGCGGCCGGTTGGTCTACGCCCAGGATTGCTTCGTGGTTTCGTCCTTGTTCGTCATCGGTCTTCGCACGCCGGCGCGTGGCCACAAGCCACACGTTCCCCAACGTGGTCGCGCTGATCTATCCGGGGTTCGGACGGATCTGCCGCTGCCACCATGCGTGATTCACTACCCACGAATGGTGGGGTTATCCTCGGATTCGGGACACTCCAGCAAATTTGCGCTAGCTAAAGTATACATATTGGATGTATCGGGTCATGTCATGCCCATTGAGCTGGACTTATGGTGTTCTCAGGACCATAGGAATCGGTCACGGAGCGTGGGCGCAAAGTAAGCAATGTGTAGTCGGAGCGCCAAGGTGGCGGGCAAGGGGCTCACGTCTCCCCAACGCCACCCCGGCTGCGCCACTTCACCTCGACGACCGGGAGGAGCGGGGCCAGGGTCCCGGCCCGGATGCATCCGGCCCACACCCCGATCCCGTAGGCCACATCATCGGCCACCGACGCCAGCGACCACCTGACCAGATCGAGGTCGGGGCGACGTCGCCACCATTCGACGGCCGGGGGGACCATGGACAGAGCCATTGCCGCTCGTCGCATCCGACGTCCCCCCACGGCACCCAGCACCAGGGCCGGGCCTGCCACCACGGTGGCCGCCCGGCCGAGCCCGAAGAGCGACCATCCGGTCCCCTGCACGCTCCACCGCATGGCCAAGGTCGGGGGGACACCGAGTGGCCACACCCGTCGGGCCATGGCTCCGCCGTACAGTGCCGTGACTGCCACTGCGATCCGGGGACGGCCGCCCAGGAGGGCGACGGCCGCCAGCGTTGGCCACGGTCGTAGCTCCGCCGGGGCAAGTCGTCCGGGGTGACGCCGGGAAAGGGGACCGGCGGAGGTTCCGTAGCAGAAGCGCTTCCGGAGCAACCCTCCCCACGATGTCGGCCCGTGATGCTCGATCTCAACGGATGGCAGGTATCTCACCTGCCATCCGTTGTCGACCAGGGACCACACCAGGTCCACGTCCTCCCCGAACCGGAGGTCGACGTCGAATCCTTCGCCCCATGCCTGGCGTCGCATCACCAGGGCGGCGGTGGGGACGTACCTGACCAGCCGGTCCGGGCCCACCTCGCTGGCCTCGGGCCCCATGTCGAGAGGAGAATGATGGCGGTTGAAGCGTTCCCGGGCCGAGCGGGAAGATCCGTTCGGCCGGATTCGGGGCGCCACCGCCCCCACGACCGGGTCGTCGAACATCTGTACCAGTGGGGCAAGCCAACCCGGCCCGGCCACGCAATCACTGTCGAGGAACGCCACCAACGGCGTGTCGACCAGGCCCATACCGTCATTCCGGGCGGCAGCCGGGCCACCGTTCACCGCGCGGGTCACCAGCCGGGCTCCGTGTCGGAGGCAGACCTCGGCCACCGACTCCGGGTCCTCTGACCCGTCATCAACGACCACGACCGGGGTTGCTCGGCCCAACGAGGCGAGGCACCGCTCGAGTAGCTCACTCCGGTCGTGGACCGGGATCACCACGGTCACGTCGGCGATGTCCGCCAGGCTTGACGGTGGGGGGACGGGATGAGCCATGCCCGCCTCGACCAGTCGGCGACCGAGCATGCGTTCGGCGTCGGTCGAGGAGTTGCCGCCGGTGAGCGCGGCTACCGCCGCCGGACCGTGGGCGGTGAGCCTGAGGATCCGCCCGGGACGGCCGCCGACCAACACGGTTCCTCCGGCGAAACTCCGGACCGATCTATCGAGAACCAGGCGGAATCCCGGCGGCAGGGCGGTCGGTGGCGGTGGAGCTGTCAAAGAGACAGTCCACCGTCCACCGGGATGACGGTGCCGGTGATGCCCCCGGTTTCGGGACCCGCCAACCACACAAGGGCGGCCGCCACCTCTTCTGGGGCCAGGAGCCGTTCCACCGGCACCTGAGCCGCAAACGCCTGAGCACCCTCCAATCCGTAGAGCCGGGCACTTTCGTCGAGGATGGCGGTTGCGGTGGAGCCCGGGCTCACCCCTACGGCCGTCACACCCGTCGCCCGGAGGTCCACCGCGAGGCCTCTGATCAGTCCGGCCACCCCCGCCTTGGCCGCGCTGTAGGCGGCCAGACCCGGGAGCCCCCGGGTGGCAGCCGCCGAGACCACGGCGATGAAGCGCCCCTCCCTCGGCATCGGACGCCGGAGAAGGGCGGGTATTCCCACTCGGGCCGCGGTCAGTGGACCGCCGAGGTCGACGTCCATGACGGCCCGCAGCTGTGCCTCGGGCATCTCCCACAGCGGCACTCCGCCGGCGATGACGCCGGCCGCGGCAATGACGGCATCGAGCCCACCGAAGAGTTCCTCGGCCCGGGAAACCGCCCCGCCCAGAGCCTCGGGGTCAGTGGCATCGGCCACGTGGGCGACCACCCCGCCTCCCGCCGAGTCCACCACGGCGTGGAGCTCATCGGCGGTCCCGAGCGGGTAAGGGAGCCGGGGATCGTCCGAGGCCAGGTCGACGGCGACCACCGACCACCCGGAGGCGGCCAGCCCACGTACGGTGGCAGCCCCGATGCCCCGGGCGGCCCCGGTGACAAGCGCGACCCGGTTCACAGTTGCGACCCGGTTCACAGTTGCGACCCGGTGACATCGGATGAATCCACGAACCCGACGAGATCGTCGACGGCGGCCGTGAGGAGCCGCTTCCCCTCGTCCGGGCTGGCCGTGGTGGGGTCCCCGAGGACGCCGTTGGGGCTCACCGAACCGACCCCGCCGGCACGGAGTTCGGGAAGGATCGAGGCGAGGGGCCGGGTGTCACCCGGTGCGGCTGATTCGAGGCGGACGCGATCGGGGGCGATGGCCAACATCAGCGAGGTCTCGGTATGGCCGGCATGGGCGTCACCTTGCCACCGGGGACTCCACGTCCGCACGTTCCGGCCCTCGGAACCCAGGAGGGCCATGGCCCGCTCGACAGGTTGGGAGTTCCCTCCGTGGGTGGAGACCACGACCACGGCGGCGAACGCCGCGCTGGCCGAACGCACCAACTCCACCAGCACCAGCTCGGTGGCCGCCTGGCCGATGGAGAGGGTCCCGGGGAATCCATCGTGCTCGCCGCACGATCCGTAGGGGATCGCCGGGGCGATGACGGCGTGGGGGAGTCGGATCCCGATGGCCGGATGGGAGACGATGGCCACGGCAATGTCGGTGTCGGTGGTGACCGGGAGGTGGGGCCCGTGCTGCTCGGTGGATCCCACCGGGACCAGGAGCACTGCCCCCCGGTCGGTGATGCTGGCGACGTCGGGCCACGCCAGCCGGGCCAGTGAGGTCACCGCGTCCCCTCGTGGGCTGCTTCTTCACCAACCGGTTCCGTATCGAGGTAGCCGTGGCGGATGAGGAATGTCAACAAGGCGTCAGCGGCACCGGCGGCGTCGATGGGCCCGACGACGGTGGGCGGGTCATGGGCCACCAGTGCGCCGGTGAGGGCCAGGAGTCGCAACCGGGGGTCGTCACTATCGGGGCCCGGCACCACCCGGGTGCGGGGTCGGAAGGGACGCACCGATCCCACCGCAACCTCGGCCGGCCCGACGGAGCCCGCACCTCGAATGGCACCGGGTCCACCGGCCGCGGTCACCTGGGGGATCTCGGTGCGTTGGGTCGCCAGCGTGGCGGTCAACGAGGCTCGACGGAGCCGGACGCCGGCTCCCTCCACCGAGCACACCGCCGGGCACGGGACATGAAGGCGTTCTCGCCACCCCCCATCCAATCGGCGTTCGGCCACCACCATCGATTCCTGATCGGTGGTGGCGATGGCCACCAGGCCCAGGGCTTGGGCCGCACCGAGCTCGTGGGCCAAAAACGCCGGCAATGCCCCGGTGCCCCGGTCGGAGGATCGGTCCCCGCACACCACCAATGACGGTCGACCCAACGGGGCCAGGGCGGCCACGATCATCCCGGCCATGGCCCGTTCATCCGATCCCAGTTCGTCCACGTAGGCCTGATCCGAGGATGGGCTGCCGACGGCGATGCGGAGCACAGTGGCTCCGAGGGCTCGGGCATCCCGGAGGACGGCATCGGCGGAGGGTGGGGCGGCGGTGATCACCACCACGTGGCCGGACCAGGCCTCGGCGATGCGGAAGGAGTACTCCAGGGCGGCGGCGTCGGCCGGCGACAACCCGGTACTCCATGGCTCCCGGACCACGGTTCCCGACAATGGTTCGATCTGGGGGCGGAGATCGGTGATCCGGATGCAGGCGACCACCATGGGCCCGGTTCGGGTGTCATCCATGGGCCCGGTTCGGGTGTCATCCATGGGCCCGGTTCGGGTGTCATCCATGGGCCCGGTTCGGGTGTCATCCATGGGGCTCATCCCTGGTGGAAGACGACGCCCTGGCCGCCGTCGGGATAGGTCCAGGTGATGGCGCCCTCGTGGTTGCACACCATGTAACAGGTCCCACACTCGAAGCACTCCTCGTAGTTGAAGAGGATGCCTCCCTCCGACGTGGGTGCGAACAGGTTGGCCGGACAGGCGGTTACGCAGGCCTTGGTGGTGCACGACCGGCACACATCGGAGTCGACGGTGATGTGGGCCCGCTCGCCCACCCTGAACTCGACAGTGGACATCCGGTCCTCGAAGGAGATGCCCCGCCAGATTCCCCCCGGCACCTCGTGGCCCGATCCGAGTACTCCACCCGCGGCGCTCATCCGAAGACTCTCAGGGCCCGCACGGTGTCGGCTGCCAGTTGTCGGAGTTTGACGCCGTGTTTGGCCGCGGCCGACCGGGTCACCCGCAGGCCTCCCTGTTTCGGTACCGGGTTGGTCACGGTGAACATCCCGTCGACCAGGTCGCAGATGAGGCCCGGGTAGCGCTGCTGTATCCGCTCGGAGAGCACCAGATGCGGTGCCTTGCGCAGCCGTTTGTGGTCGGCCAGCACAAATTGACCTTCCAGGTCGGAGCGGTAGGAGGCCAATCCTTTCGCCGAGCAGTCTCCGGCGGCGATGGCCCGGTCGACCGCCCGCCCGGCGGCAAGTCCGGAGCCAATGGCGAAATTGACGCCTTCCAGCCAGAGCCCGGCCGCCAGTGTCATGGCGGCGGCATCGCCGGCCACCAACATCCCGTCGGTGATCATGGTGGGCATGGTGTCGTAGCCCCCTTCGGGGATCAGGTGGGCGGCGTACTCGCGCAAGGTGGCGCCCCGCAGGTAGGGAGCGATGGAGGGATGGTTCTTGAGGTCGGCGATCAGCTCCTCGGGCCGGACCTTGGCCTCGGCCAGGTGGGTCAACGAGAGCACGACCCCGAGGCTCACGGTGTCCGAGTTGGTGTAGAGGAACCCGCCCCCGGGAATGCCCCGGGTGCAACCCAACATTTCGATATCGATGCCTTCGTCCCCCCGCAGCCCGAACCGCTCGTCGATGACGTGGCCGGGCAGGTCCAGGACCTCTTTCACCCCGAGGGTGTGGTGCGAGGCCTGGGCCGGCGCCATCAGCCCGGCCTCCTTGGCCAGAAACGAATTGACACCGTCACAGGCCACCACCACTTTGGCCCGTAGTTCGCCCTGGTCCCGATCGGTGCGAACCCCGATGATACGTCCCTGGGCGTTTCGCAACAGGCCGGTGGCGACCGTGGAGGTGACCAGTTGGGCACCAGCCTCGACAGCCTTGGTGGCCAGCCAGTTGTCGAAGCGGGATCGAACAGTGGTCATCCCGTTGTAGGGCGCCTCACCCCACGCCGCCGACCGGTAGTCGACGGACACCGACTGGGTGCCGGTCATCATCATGGTGGACCGCCGGACCACCCAGCGCTCGACGGGGACCTCGTTCCACCACTCGGGCACCACATCGTCGAGAACCCGGCCGTAGACCACCCCGCCGTAGACGTTTTTGGAGCCGGGAAACGGCCCGCGCTCGACTAGGACAACCGATCGCCCGGCCCGGGCCAGGGCCAACGCTGTCGCCGAGCCCGCCGGACCGGCACCCACCACCACCGCATCGAAGACAGGGGTGTCGGACGAGACGCTGGCGGCGGGAACCATGTTGGCCTTACCCATGACCGCCCTCGATGTCGCTCGGGCCGTGGCCGGTCAGGACGCCGGTGGGAATCACGACGTTCAACCGGCGGGCCAACTCGATCAACAGCCCGCGTCCGTCGGTGATGAGACCCAGATCGGCCATGGCGGTCATCGGGCACGATGGATCGGTGTTCACACTCACCACATGACGGGGTGCCCCGAGCCCACCTACGTGCTGGGTGGCACCTGATACGCCCAAGGCGATGTAGAGGTCAGGGTCGATAGTGACACCGGTGGTGCCGATCTGACGTTCGTACCCGATCCATCCGGCGTCGGTGACAACCCGGGTGGCCCCGGCCGACGCCCCCAGCGCGGCGGAGACCTGCACCAGCAGGTCGAAGGTGGCCCGGGCCCGATCCTCGGATGTGCCTGCCGCCAGACCCGCCCCCCCTCCCAGCACCCGCACCGCGTCGGCCAGGTCCATGGTGGCGGGGTCCGGCTCCAAGATCTCGAGAACGTGAGGATCGAGAGGTCCGCTCCCGGGAGCGCCCTCGGGGGAAGGGCCGGAAAGGGTCACCGGCTCCGGCTCCCAGGGTGATGGTTGTCGCCGCGGCACCACCGAGCGGCTACCGGGAACCAGGGTGGCCACCGCCGGGCCGTCCACAGTGATCGTCACCAGGATCCGGTCGTCGAGGCGGGACACCTCGGCATCCACACCGCCACGGTGCTCGTTGTTACCGTTCCGTCCGTCCGGTCCGGGTCCCGGCCGGAAGGAGACGGACACGGCATGGGCAATGAAGGGACGGTCGAGGATCGCCGCCACCCTGGGAGCAAGATCTCGTCCGTCCGGCGACGAGGGCATCACCACCAACGGCACGTCGTGGAGGAGTGGGGCCAGGGCGGCCGCCAATGCTCCCGGCTGCAAGCCGGGACCTGTCTCGCAGAACCACGCCCGTTCCGCTGCCGCCAGCGACCGGGCCGCCTCGTTGGTTCCCGAGCCGACCACCACCACCAACCCCCCGGCTTCCGCCACCGCTTCGTCGCCTCCGACCGGCAATCGCCCGCCCCGGGCCACCACCACCGCAGCCGGTCGTCCGGCATCGAGCCCGCTCACAGCCCCACCGCCACCCGGTGGCCCTCGATCACCGCGGCGTGGGCCCGCCGGGGGGCCAGGCAGTCCCCGATGCGGTAGACGTCGAAGGGGGAATGGCGCAGGGCCGACCACAGAACGTCATCAGGTCGCTGCTGGACGGAGCAGACCACCCAGTCACAGTGGCGTTGCTGGTCGGTGCCGGTGGGGTGGTGTTGCAGCGATAGGTCCACGCCACCGGGATGCCGGCCTCCCTCGATGGGACCGGCTCCCATCGGGACCAGATCCACACTCTGGGTGATCCCCTTTGCGTGGGCTTTCACGTTCCAGGTCTCCATGTCGAGGGTGATTCCCAGATCCTGTCCGACGACCATGCCGTTGGTGACGATCTCCACCCGGCAGCCCCGGTCGGCCAGCAACTCGGCCGTCGATGTGGCCTGATGGAATCCGAGTTCGTCGACCACCACCACGTCGCCTTCGGGAGATACCCGGCCCTCGAGCACGTCGCGGATGTCGACCACCCGGCGGTGGTCCCCGGCCCACCACGGGCGGGACGGGCGGGCGCCGGTGGCCACGATCACCGCGTCGGGTTGTTCAGCTCGGATCGAGTCGGCGTCAGCTTCGGTGCCGGTGCGGATTTCGACACCGGCCCGGCGGACATGCACGATGAGGTTGCGGGCGATATCGAGGAACTCGGCCCGGCTGGGGACGGTGGCCGCCACGAGAACCTGCCCACCCAGGCGGTCGTGACGTTCGAACAGGGTCACCCGGTGCCCGCGCTCGGCCGCGGTCACCGCCGCTTGGAGACCGCCCGGGCCCCCGCCCACCACCACCACCACCTTGGACCGCTTCTGCGGGACGGGCAGGGGGATGGACTCACGCCCGGTCCGGGGATTCTCGATGCATCCGAGCCACCGGTTGAGACCCATCCGGCCGACGCACTCCTGATTGCACGACAGGCAGGTCCGGATGTCGGTGGCGTGACCGGAGCGGGCCTTGGCGGCGAAGTCGGCGTCGGCGATCTGGCCTCGGACCACCCCGACCAGATCGCACTGCCCCGCGTCGAGGGCCCGGTCCGCCTGCAGCGGGTCCTTGAAGCGCCCGACACCCACCACCGGCACGCCCACTGCCTCGCGTATGGCACTGGGAATGAACATGGCGTACCCCGGAGGCACCTGCATGCTGGCCTCGATCATGTAGAGCGTGGCGGTGGCCACCCCGATCGAGGTGTTGATGTAGTCGACCTGGCCGGTGGCATCCACCATCTTGGCCACCTCGACCGCGTCGTGAATGCCGGTGCCCCCCTCGATGAGTTCGTCTCCACAGATGCGGACACCGAGGGCCTGGTGGGTGCCGATTGCCTCGCGCACCGCGTCGACGATCTCGAGCAAAAGCCGGGCCCGGTTCTCCAACGGGCCCCCGTAGCGGTCGGTACGGCGGTTGGTGGCAGGGGAGAGGAAGCCCCTGACAATGGAGGAGTGGGAGCACTGCAGTTCAATTCCATCGAAGCCCCCGGCGATGCAGCGTGCAGCCACGGTGGCGTAGCCGGCCACGATCTCGTCGATCTCGTGGAGCTCGACCGCCTTGGGCACCTCGCGGAACAACGGGTCAGGTACCGGGCTGGGGGCCCATACCGGCAGACGGCTGTACATGCTCGATGCCTGCCCACCATTGTGGTTGATCTGGGCGAAGATGGGAACGTCGTGGGCATGTACCGCGTCGGTGATGCGCCGGTACCCCGGGATCACCTCCGGGTTGAAGCCGTGGATAAGCTTCTCGTACGGCCAGTCGGTGACGTGGGTGGAATGTTCCTCGGTGATGATAAGACCGCTCCCCCCGGCCGCCCGGGCGGCGTAGTAGGCGGTGTGTTGCTCGGTGGGCAGCCCGTTGGCGGCGTAGTTGGTGAGGTGGGCCGAGAACACGATCCGGTTGCGAACCGTGACCGGCCCGAGACGCAGGGGCGTGAACAGATGGCGGTACTGGCTGCCGACGCTCACCGGATCACCTGGCGCTCTCTGCTCCGACGTGGGCGCCGCTTCCGATCTCCAGCGCTCGCCGGCGCCCTTCCAGTATCGCTTCGAGCACGGTGCGGGGCGCCACGCAGTCCCCGGCCCGCGGCGTCCCCGGCCGCTCCAGGTACAACGCTTCCTCCGGCAGTCGATGGTTGCAGTCGACGATGACGGCGCAGTCGATCTCCCGACGCTCCCCGGTCCAGACGTCGTCGAGCTGGGCCCGGCCACCCTTCGCCCCCCGGAGGATGGCCCGGAGCTCGCGTTTCACCCCGGCGCGTTGCAACCGGGTATTGGCATCGGCCAGATCTCCGGTGAGCGCCAGCTGGGTGCCGACGATCTGATCGGAGGTGACGATCGCCACCTCGCGCCCCTCGCCCGCCAGCCATTCGGCCGCGCCGACGGCGACAGGTCCACCCACCGGATCGTGGACCACCACCGGGCCGACCGGGAGCCGGTCCGGGCCTCCCGCCAGCAACGAGGCCACATCGACGACGGTGATGGTTTCGTCGACGGGAATCTCGAACGGCAACGGCCTGGAGCCGGTGGCGATGACCACCGCGGTGCCCTGGCCAGCGGCGGTGTCGAGATCAGAGGCAGTGAGCTCGGTGCCGAGGTCCACCTTCACCCCCGATACCCGGCACTCGCCGGCCAGCCACTCGGCCAGGTCGGCCATCCGCTCGCGGCCCGGGCCCACCGCCGCAGTTCGTGCCGATCCGCCCAGCTGCCGGTCCCGTTCAACCAGCCGCACCCGGTGGCCCCGACCGGCCAGCACCCGGGCACACTCGAGGCCGGCCACGCCACCCCCCACCACCAGAACATCGCCGGCCACCGGGTCGGTGCCCCCGATATCCGGGTCGCTGGTCTCGTGGCCGCTACGCGGCTCGCCCACACAGCTCACTATGGGATTGCGGTTGTCGCGCACGTGACAGGCCTGATTGCAGAGAATGCACGGGCGAATCCTTTGCGCCGCCCCGTTGCGGAACAGGGTGACGAGCCGCGGGTCGGCGATCTGGGCCCGGGTCATCTCCACCAGGTCGGCGGTGGCGTCGTCCAGCGCGGCTTGGGCCACCCCGGGGTCGATCACGCTTCCCTGCAGCACCACCGGCACCCGGCCCTCCGCTGACCCACGCATGCGCCGGCACAGGTCGGCATTGAAGGCGGCCGGGGTATGGCCGTCGGGACGATAGGCGGACCCGGAGAACGGGCCACCCCGCACCACCACCACCAGGTCCACCTGGTCGGCTAGGGCCGCAACGTGATCGGCGGCGTGGTCGGGAGTGACCCCCGCCCACGGGGCCAGCTCATCGCAGCACAGCCGGATCGACACCAGGTGATCGTCGCCGATCGCATGGCGCACCGCGGCCACCACCTCGACCGTCAGCCGCAACCGGTCGGTCCCGTAGCCGTCGTCCCGCAGGTTGGTCAGGCCCGAATGGAACTGGCGCAATAACGAGAAGGGACCGATGTCGATCTCCACACCGTCGAGACCCGAGGCGGTAGCCAATCGGGCGGCGTGGGCGAATCCGGCCACCAGCTGGCCGATCTCGTCCTGCTCCATCTCCATGGGCATCTCCCGGTTGATGGCATCGGCCACCGGCGAGGGCGCCCACATCACCGATTGGGAGTACGCGCTGGATCCCTGTCCGCCGGCGTGGCCCAGTCCAGCCATCACCAGGGTCCCGTGCGGGTGACAGGCTGCGGCAGTGGCCGCCCACCCGGGCCCGCACTCGGTGGCCAGCGGCGCACGTTCATAGGGCCAGTCCGACGGGTGCACCGAGGCCGTCTCGGTCACGATGATGCCGCTGCCCCCCGCCGCCCGGGCCTGGTAGTAGGCCACGTGACGATGGCTGATGGCACGGTCGTCGCCCAAATTGGTCTCGTGGGGACCGAAGATCACCCTCGAAGGGGCGGTTCTTCCGGCCACGGTGATGGCGTCGACCAGGCTGGCCACCTGTCAGTGTGGGTGGCTGTGGGGGTCGAAGGCGGCGAGGGGATTCTCGTCGCAGGCCCGGTCAGGACGGCGGGGGAGGAGGGCCACCGCCACCGGGGTGGCCGACGGGCCCGACAGGTCCGGGCCGCCCGGGGCGGTGCGTGGTGACGTGCGTGAGTGGTCGGGCGATGACTGAGGCAGGACGGTGTCCCCCACCGCGGCCAGCAACGCCTCACCGTTGCCGAGCACACACTCGGGGTCGGGCCCGTCGAGGGGAAGCCCTGTAAAGAACTTGGCCGCCATGCATCCGCCCCGGCAGGCGTCGTAGCTCCCGCACGACCGACACGCTCCCCCGGTATCGGGCCGGCGAAGGTCGGTGAAGAGGTCGGAGGACTTCCAGACCCGGTCGAAACCACCAGGGGACCGCACGTTCCCGGCCAGAAATTCGTCATGAATGGCGAAGGGGCAGGCGTAGACATCGCCGACCGGGTCGACCAGGCAGACCACCCGGCCAGCGCCACACAGGTTGAGTCCGGGGAGCGATTCGCCGTAGCCGGCCAGATGGAAGAAGGAGTCACCGGTCAGTACCTGCTCACCGTGGGCCAGCAGCCATGCATACAGCGTCCGCTGTTGGTCGGCGGTCGGATGGAGTTCGTCCCACACGTCGGCCCCGCGCCCCGAGGGGCGTAACCGGGTGAGTCGGAGTTGGGCTTGGTACTTGTCGGCGAGCGCCTTGAAGGCGTCGAGTTGGGAGACGTTCTGGCGGGTGACCACCACCGAGAGTTTGAATCCGACGAAGCCGGCCGCGGCCATCCGCTCCAGGGCCCGAATGGCGGTGTCGAAGGAGCCGATGCCCCGTATTGCGTCGTTGACGTCGGAGGTGGCGCCGTCGAGGGAGATCTGCACGTCCACGTAGTCGCTCGATGCCAGTCGCTCGGCCACCTCGGGGGTGATTCTCGATCCATTGGTGGAGAACTTCACCCCGACGTGGTGGTCGGTGGCGTAGTCGACCAACTCCCAGAAGTCGCGGCGGATGGTGGGCTCGCCTCCGCCGATATTGACGTAGAAGATCTGCATCCGCTCGAACTCGTCGATGAGCGTCTTGCACTCGGCGGTGGACAGCTCCCTCGGATCGCGGCGTCCCGAGCTCGAGAGGCAGTGCACACAGGCCAAGTTACAGGCGTAGGTGAGCTCCCAAGTCAGGCAGATGGGGGCGTCGAGGCCCAGTTGGAACTGGTCGACCAATCGCTCGGTGGTCGGGCGCTCGGTGGTCGGGCGCCCGGTGGTCGGGCGCTCGGTGGTGACCAGGGTCATGGCGCTCTCCGTTCGCAGATCATGCCGGACTCGGCCAGGGTGGTCAGAGCCCGCTCGTAGTTGGGAAGATCATCGGGCGCCACGCCCGCCGCCGTGCAGGCATCTCGACCGGTGGGTTGGGCGGCCAGGGACGACACCACCGCCAACAGGGTGGGGCTCTTCAAAAAGGAGAGCCGACGGGTACCGAAGTGGTACGCCAGTGCGCCGAACGACTCCGGCCTGAGAGACACCTGCGGGTGCAGGGCCCAGGGAAGGGAGGAGTCGAAGGACGTGGTACCAGTCGGGACGGTGGGTGGCATTAGCCGTGCAGGGCTGTGGCGGGTATCGGCGTCGTAGGGCTTAGTAGACGCCGCACATGCCGTCGATCGACACGTCCTCGACCAGCAGTTCTGCTTCGACGAATTGATCGTCGTCGGTGCGCCCCTCGGCCAACGAGTTTGTGGTGGGGACCGACGAATCGCGGTTCTCGGTGGTGGGATCAGTCATGGGAACCTCCCGAATTCGGCCGGCTCGGGCCGGCAGGTTAACGATGTATTGACTTTATAGCACTCAATGCCAAAATGGAAGCCTATGGCCGATGTGGACACAGAAGGGACCGAGGGGGTCGGAGCGCCCGCGGCCCGCCCATCCGCCGATGTGGCCCGCGGTCGCCGGCCCAGCACCACCCGAGAGCACATCGCCCGGAAAGCCCTCGACCTCTTCGACCGGCGTGGGTTCGACGCCACCACCGTCGACGAGATCGCCTCGGCCGTGGGGATCAGCCGGCGCACCTTCTTCCGCTACTACGACTCCAAACGCGATGTGGTGTGGGGGGAGTTCGACGCCGAGATGGTTCGGCTTCGGGACCAGCTCATGGGTGCTCCCCGCGACGAGCCGATGATGGACGTGCTGCGGCGGGCGGTGGTGGCGACCAATCGATTCGGGGCCGGGGAGCTCGATGAGTTGCGGATCCGGATGGGCCTCATCAGCACGGTCCCGGCCCTGGTAGCGCACTCCGCGGTGAGGTACACCGAGTGGTGCGATGTGGTCGCCGACTTCGTGGCCCGCCGGGTCGGAGGATCTCCGGAGGGCCTGGGGCCACAAACGGTGGCTCGAGCCGCCCTGGGTGCGGCGATGGCGGCGTTTGCCTGTTGGGCCCGCCACGACAGCGATGACCTGACCGGCGAGGTTGATCGGGCGTTCCGGCTTTTGGCTACCGGTTTCGACGAGAACCGGCTCGGACGGTGGGTCACCAGTGACCCACCGTCATCGTCATCCGGGGCCTGACTCGACGCGACGGCTGGGTCGGCGCGAAGCTGGCGGCGAACCGCACGACGTCAGAGCCGCCAAATGGAGAGGACCACTCACATGAAGACCCGCGCAGCAGTCTGTACAGGGCTCCACGAACCTTGGAAAGTCGAAGAGATCGAAGTCGACGAGCCTGGTCCGCACGAAGTGCGGGTCCAGATGGCGTATGCGGGTATGTGTCACTCCGATGAGCACCTGCGCACCGGCGACATGGCACCTCCGCCGGAGGTCATGTCGGTGTTCGGGGTCGACTCCCTCTACCCGATCGTCGGCGGCCACGAGGGTGCGGGCATCGTCTCCGAGGTCGGGCCGGGCGTCGAGACGTTGGCCAAGGGCGACCACGTGGCCATGTCATTCATCCCCTCGTGTGGGCGTTGCCACTGGTGCGCGTCGGGCCGCCAGTACCTCTGCGATCTGGGGATGACGATTCTCGCCGGTCCGATGATGAGCGACGGCCAGTGGCGTCACCACCTCGATGGTCAGAAGCTGAACCGGATGACCCAGCTGGGGACGTTCACCGATTCGTTGCTGGCCAACGAGAACTCGCTGGTCAAGATCGATTCGGGGGTGTCGATGAAGGCCGCCGCTCTGATCAGCTGCGGACTGGCCACCGGATTCGGCTCGGTGGTCGACCGTGCTGCCGTGAAGCCGGGAGAGACGGTGGTCGTCATCGGCTGTGGCGGTGTCGGCTCCGGAGCGCTCCAAGGGGCGAAGATCGGTGGAGCGCGTTACATTGTCGCCGTCGACCCGCTGCCCTTCAAAGTGGAGAAGGCCAAGCAGATCGGCGCTACCCATGGCGCGGCGTCCATCCTCGAAGCCGCCATGATGCTCCCCGAGCTCACCGAGGGACGCATGGCCGACGTGGTCATTCTCACCCCCGGGGTCCTCACCGGAGATCTGGTCGGGCCGGCCATGCAGTTGGCCAGCAAGGACGGCCGGGTGGTGGCGACCGCCATCGCTCCGATCACCCAGGACCAGGTCTCGCTCAATTTGTTCAACCTGGCAATGTTCAATCAGTCCCTGCTCGGAACGGTCTTCGGCTCGTGCAGCCCGCGGGTGCAGATCCCCAATCTTCTCCGTCTGTACCAGGCCGGCCTGCTTGAGGTGGACAAGTTGATCACCCAGGAATACACGCTCGATCAGGTACAGAACGGCTATGACGACCTGGCGGCCGGAGTCAATGTCCGCGGCGTGGTGAAGTTCGATATCTGAGACAAGCCTGGGCGGGATCTGATCCAGATCGGTCCGTCGTCCATCGAATTGAATGCGGCTGCCCGGGTGCGTATGGCATCCGGGCGGTGCCGCGTCTGAGGGCGGACTGAGGGCGGACTGAGGGCGGACTGAGGGCCCCGTCGGTTGAGGGCAGCAGGGGACAGGCGGTACTACCCTCATGAAAATGCGCCGGGGGATCGCTTGCGTGGTTGTGATCTGTAGTGCTCTCTTGCTGGGGGCGTGTGGGTCATCGGGGACGAAGTCCATCAGGTGGCCTCAGCCGCTGCTCATCAAGACGGCCGATGGTTTGGTCAACGGGGTCAGCACGGCGACAACCCGACAGTTCCTGGGTATCCCCTTCGCCCAGCCGCCGGTGGGCGCACTCCGATGGCAAGCCCCGCAGCCGCCAACGCCATGGTCGTCGACTCTCGACGCCGACAAGGCCAGCGCCGAGTGTCCTCAGATCACCCCGGTGGTCAATGTCCTGACCGGCAACGAGGACTGCCTCTATCTCAACGTGTTCGCCCCCAAGGCGGTACCGGCAACACCTCGTCCGGTGATGGTGTGGATCTACGGCGGAGGTTTCACAGTGGGCAGTTCCACTGACGACAGCCCGGCGAACTTTGCCGCCAATGACAACACAGTCACCGTCAGCTTCAACTACCGGCTCGGGCCTCTCGGGTTCTTGGCATTGCCGGCACTGGCCCAGCAGGACCCCCACCATTCCACCGGTGACCTCGGGTTGCTCGACCAGCAGGCGGCGCTGCGATGGGTACAGGCCAATATCGCCGCGTTCGGCGGCGATCCGCACAACGTGACCATCTTTGGGGAGTCGGCCGGCGGCATCAGTGTCTGCGCGCAGCTCCTTTCGCCGAGGTCGGTGGGCCTGTTCCAAAAAGGGATCACCGAAAGTGGCCCTTGCACACTTCCCAGCATGGCCCTGGATGCGGCGGAAACCCAGGGAGCCGCGCTGGCATCGAAGCTGGGGTGCACCTCTGGCCCGGACCTGTTGGACTGCATGCGGTCGAAACCGGCTCCACAGGTCGCTTTGGCCATGCCGCCGGATCCGTCATTTCTCTTCGGTTCTGGTGCCACCTGGGACCCGGTCAGCGACGGGGTGACCCTGCCCACCGATCCGGGTGCCGCCTTGGACAGTGGCCACTTCCACCATGTCCCGATGATTGTCGGGGCCAATCGGGATGAAGGCCGACTGTTTGTCGCCCTCCACTACAACCTGATGGGCAACAACCTCACCGATGCCCAGTGGGCCCCTACGGTCGATACCTACTTCGGTTCCACGGTGGGGGCGAAGGTGCAACAGGAGTATCCACTCTCCGCCTACCCGGATGCCGGTGCGGCATTCGGCCAGGCCATCGGCGATGCCGTGCTGGCCTGCCCGGCGGTGGCGAGTGCCGGGGTGCTCTCGAAGTACGTCCCGGTCTACGAGTACGAGTACGACCAGACCCCCAACCCGTTTGTGTTGCCTACGCCGGGGATCGACCTCGGGGCGTTCCACTCCAGTGAGCTTCCCTACGTCTTTGACGGACCCGTCGAATCGAGTGGGAACATCGCCTTCACTCCGGCGCAACAGAAGCTGGCCACCACCATCAGTGGCGCCTGGGCCCGCTTCGCCGCTACCGGCAATCCGGCCGGCGGGGGACTGGTGTGGCCGGAGTTGTCGAAGCTGGGTGGGCGGTATGTGTCGTTGAATACTCCGATTTCGGTGAAGACGAACATGTTGGCGCCGCGTTGCCGGTTCTGGGCCATGTCGGGTTTCTCCGTCGCCAAGACGACGAGATGAACCTGCATGGCTGACCGCCGATCCCGGAGCTGGTGTATCCCATCGGGGTTGTAAGGAGAGGGGAGAAGCGGATGCGTGTCGTGAAGCTTGATCCGACCGAGGACGGGGCCCGCCCTCGGACACCCCGGGAGAACCGTCTTGCCCTTGGCCGGTGTGGCACCATCGGCTCCGTACTGATGGTTGCCGCGCTGATACTGAGCGCATGTGGGTCATCAACTGGTCGGTTGGCGGCGACCATCCCAGCCCCGGTCGGACTGCCGTCCTTTTATTCGGCTCCGATCAAACTCCCGTCGCGCAGCCCGGGAGCGCTGATCAAATCACAAAAGGTTCCGAGTGGCGGAGTCCATGGGGCCGCCTACCTGGTCATGTACGTATCGGAAGACGTGCATGGTGCTCCCGTCCTGGTCACCGGGTTGATCATGGTCCCTACAACACCGGCGCCGGCCACCGGGTATCCGATCGTCAGCTGGGGGCACGGTACCAACGGCATGGCCGATCAGTGCGCACCGTCGTTGGCGCCGACCAGCGCGGTGCCGGAGCAGAACACGTTCCTTGACCATGGGTGGGAAGTCACCGCCAGTGACTACCAAGGGGAAGGTACCCCGGGACTGTTGCCCTACCTGGTAGGGGTCGCCGCCGCCCGTAACACCATTGACATCGTGCGCGCCGCACAGCACCTCGCCGCCGCGAATGCCAGTACCAACTACGTGGTGTGGGGCCATTCCGAGGGCGGTCAGACCGCCATGTTCAGCCTGGTCACCGCCGAGTCGTACGCCCCAGACCTGACTCTGAAGGGCGTGGTCGCCGGTGCGCCGCCCTCTCAGTTCCAATACATCTACGACTTCTTGAAGACGAGTCCCTACCGGTACTACCTGTTTATGGCCGGTGCCGCCTGGAGCAGTGCGTATGGGAATGCGGTAGCCCCGTTGTCGGAGGTGGCGACACCCAAGGCCATTTCGCTCGTTCCCGTCCTGGAGAAAGGGTGTTCCGCCTACATCGCCGCGCAGACGGATCGCTATCCGATCAACGAAATCCTCAAGGCTGACCCGTTCACCGTTCCGGCATGGAAGAAACTGTTGATTGCCAACGATCCCGGGCAACTCACCACCGCCAGCCCGGCACCGCTTCTGATCATCCAGGGAGGTGCCGACGCACAGATCCCGGTTGCCACCACTCAGGTACTCGAGCAGCACGAGTGCTCGATCGGACAGGAGGTCCAACGCTGGGTCTATCCCGGACTCAGTCACACCGGGGTGATCCCGGTGTCGACTCCGGACATGGTCCACTGGATTTCCGACCGGTTTGCCGGAGGCACCAATCCCGACCCCTATCAACCTGCGGGGGCCACGGGTATAGATGTGACCGCCTGCACCTGATGGTCCGCACGCGCAACTGCACTACCCGTAGGCGGTCACTGTCACGAACGACGGTGGTGGCACGGCGTCCGAGTCGGCAGGTTGGGCGGCGTTAGTGTGGCCCCGCTAGGCGGCAACACCCCAAGGACGCCAAAAGGAGGCATCGATGGCCAGTGGTCAGTGGCGGAAGAATCTGGTTATGACTGCCATGATCTTCGCGGTGGCCATGACATCCATCAATCAGACCATCGTGTCCATTGCCGCGCCCCCCACGTCCCGCACCGAAGCGTGAGCCGCAGAATGGGAGTGTGATGATGGCGTTCGATCTGAACGCAGTGCTGGGGGGTTATCGAGGTGACAGCTTCGACCTACATTCCCAGTTTCTGAACCCGCAACTCGTCAAGGTCCTCCGCACCCTTGGCTTCGATCGTCATTATGTGCGGGGGGAGGGGTCGTATCTCATCGACGACAAGGGCGTCAGTTATCTCGATTTCCTGTCGGGATTCGGCGTCTACGCACTGGGCCGGAGCCACCCGGTCATCAAGGACGCCCTCCATCAGGCGCTGGATGCAGATCTCCCTAATCTGGTGCAACTCGACTGCGCGGTCCTGCCGGGGTTGCTGGCCGAGGCCCTGGTGGGCAGGGCCCACCCCGGGATCGAGCGGGTGACCTTTTGCAACTCGGGTGCCGAAGCGACCGAGACCGCCATCAAGTTCGCTAGGTGTGCGACCGGGCGTGGCCGGATCCTCTACTGCGACCATGCCTTTCATGGGCTCACCAACGGTGCGCTCTCGCTCAATGGGGGCAGTGAATTCCGGAACGGGTTCGAGCCACTCCTACCCAAGTGTGACCGGATCCCATTCGGAGACCTCGATGCCTTGGCCCGTGAGTTGGCGCGAGGAGACGTGGCCGCTTTTGTAGTGGAGCCGATTCAGGGAAAGGGTGTCTACATGGCTCCCGACGGGTACTGGCCCGAAGCGCAGGCCCTGTGTCGTAAGCGCGGTGCATTGCTGGCTATCGACGAGGTCCAGACCGGGCTGGGTCGTACCGGCCGGTTCTTCTGTCATGAGCATTGGGATCTGCAGCCCGACATCATCACCATCTCCAAAGCGTTGTCGGGTGGATATATCCCGGTGGGCGCGGTGCTCACCTCAGCCAAGACGTTCGATGCCGTCTACGACTCGATGGACCGGGCGGTGGTGCACTCATCGACATTCTCGAGGAACCAGCTGGCCATGGTGGCCGGGTTGGCCACGCTGGGTGTCATCGATGACGAGGACATCGTGGAACGCTCCCGTCGCAACGGTGATCGCTTGATGGAGGCGCTGGCCCCCTTGGTCGAGAAGTATGAGGTGCTCCACGAGGTACGAGGCAAAGGCCTCATGATCGGTTTGGAGTTCGTTGCCCCCACCAGGCGCGGCCCCCGCACTCGGTTCCGCATGATGGAACTGGCCCGAAAGGGACTGTTCTCACAGTTGATAGTGGTGCCCCTGTTCCACCGGCACCACATCCTCACCCAGGTGGCGGCCGACAACGTGAACATCATAAAGCTGCTGCCACCCCTCATCATCGGAGAGGCAGAGATCAAACTGTTCGTGGCCGCCATCGACGATGTCCTGAGCGACGCCGAACGGAGCTCGGGATTGCTGGTGGAGGTGGTCAAGACCATGACCATGAACACTCTGCGGCGGCGTAAGCCGGTGAGCCACCGGTGACGGACCCGGATACCTATGCTTTGGAGCCGGGGGATCGGGTGGTGGTCACCGGCGCCGCCGGATTCATCGGCTCCGCGGTGACCCGGGAGCTGCTGGCCCTAGACACACACGTGGTGGCACTGGTGGAGCCGGACGGGGATACCCGCAACCTCGACGACCTGGTGGTGGAGCGGGTCACTGTCGACCTCCGTGACGCCGATGGCGTGGCCAAGGCGATCGACGGGGCCCGGACCGTCTTCCATCTGGCTGCGCTCTACCGGTTTTGGTCAACCGATCCTCACTCCTTTTACGACGTGAATGTGGTCGGCACCCGCAACGTGCTCACTGCGGCCAGGGAATCGGCGGTCGGACGGGTCGTCTATACGTCGACGGTGGGTACGCTCGGTCTTCGCGGTGCCACCGCAGGGGCCCCGGTGGACGAGACCTCCTTCGCCCATATCGATCATCTGTTCGGCCTGTACAAGCAGTCGAAATACGTAGCCGAGCACGAGGTACTGCGGGCCGGGGCTGAAGGCCTACCGGTGATACTTGTCCAGCCCACCACCCCGGTCGGCCCCGGTGATCGCGGCCCCACGCCGACGGGCAAAACTGTCCTTGAATTCCTCAACGGGCGCATTCCTGGTTTCGTCGACACCACCCTGAATATCGTCGACGTTGATGACGTCGCCCGCGGCCACCTCCTGGCGGCCGAACGAGGATCGATCGGCCGGAGCTACATCCTCGGGGGCGAGAACCTCTCGCTCCAACAGATCCTGGCTTCGCTGGCGGAGACCACCGGACTCCCGGCGCCGACCCGACGGTTTCCGAACTCCCTGGCTTTGGGGGCCGGGTGGGTCTCCGATGTGGTCGAGGGCCGTATTCTCCATCGGGAGCCGTCGATTCCACTCGAGGCGGCCCGGATGTCCACCACCCACATGTCCTTCGACGACGCTCGTGCCCGTCGCGAGCTGGGGTATGGGTCGCGGCCAGCCAGCGAGGCCCTGGCCCGGGCGGCACGGTGGTTCGCCGACGCCGGGTACATTCGACCTGACCGGCTGGACCATTTTGAGTGGAGGACGTAAATGCGCATTGTGATCGGCTCCGACCATGCTGGTTTTGTCCTGAAAGGCTTGGTGATCCAACGCCTGCGGACCGAAGGTCACGACGTGACCGACGTCGGGACCAACTCCGAGGTCTCGGTGGACTATCCGCCTATCTGTGCTGACGTCGCCCGCCGTGTGGTGCGAGGTGAAGGGGCGCTTGGCATAGTCATCGGGGGAAGCGGCCAGGGTGAGGCCATCGCCGCCAATAAGGTCCATGGTGCGCGAGCGGCCCTCTGCCACGATGAGTACACCTCGCGCCTGGCCCGCCGCCACAACGATGCCAATGTGTTGTCGCTCGGTGCCCGGGTGGTCGCCACCGAGTTGGCACTCGACATCATCGAGGTCTTTCTCAAAACGGGATTCGCTGGTGGTCGCCACATGGCCCGAGTCGAGGAGTTGGCGGTCATCGAAACCGAAGAGGATCGTGGTATCGGGGGCCACGAGGGTGAAGGAGCCCCGCGGCCGCCCACCGCATGAACCGGGCTCCCGAGGTCACCAGGTATCGGGCCGACGCCGTCCTCCCCTGCGATGGCACCGGCCACGTGTTCCGGCCTGGCGAGGTGGAGATCTCGGGGGATTCGGTCACCTATGTGGGATTCCCGCGTGACGGTGGCCACGGTGGCCCCCACGCCTCTGCCACCCACGGAGCTGCCCCGGCCGGCGACGTCGAGGAGGTGCGGCTCTCGGGGCTCCTGCTCCCCGGTTTCGTCAACGTCCACTGCCACTCGCCGATGACCCTCTTCCGCGGGTCGGGTGAGAACCTGCCCTTACTCCGCTGGCTCCGCGAAGTGCTGTGGCCGCGAGAGGCCCGGTTGACCTCCGACGATGTGTTCTGGGGCATGACCCTGGCTTCGGCTGAACTCTTGCAACTGGGGGTGACCACCAGTTGCGAGATGTATTTCTTTGAGGACGCAGTGGCCGATGCGGTGCTGGCCGCCGGTTCTCGGGTCGTCATCACGCCGGCGGCGTTGTCCCTGGCCCGGCCCGAGGACGCGGCGCACACCGGCGATGCCTGGTGGGCGGAACGCCTCGAGGAAGTCTCCGACTTCCATGCCCGCCGCCACGGCGAGAGCGGTCGCATCGAGGTCGGATTCGGGCCTCACGCCGCCTATACGGTGCCCCTCAAGGTACTGGCGGATATTGCCGAGGTGGCCCAAGAGCTCGACGCCATTTTCCATATTCACGTGGCCGAGACCGAGGGTGAGGTGGAGGGCTATGCCGCCGAGCACGGGCGGTCGGTGCCGGAGGCATTGGCCGATGTCGGCGCCCTCGATGGACGGGTCATCGCCGCCCACAGCATTTGGATATCGGATACCGACATCGCCCTCTACCGCCTCCACGATGTGGCCGTTGCCCACTGTCCGCAGAGCAATGCCAAGCTGGCCTCGGGAGTTGCCCCGCTTTCCCGGTTGTTGGCAGAGGGGATACGGGTCGGCCTGGGGACCGACGGCCCGGCATCCAACAACAACCTTGACCTATGGGAGGAGATGCGCTTCGCCGCCCTGGTGGCCCGAATCCACGACCGTGATGCGGCGGCCATTCCGGCCGCGACCGCGCTCGACCTGGCCACACGCGGGGGTGGGGCAGTCCTCGGCCGCTCCGATCTGGGCACCCTGGCCGCCGGGTCCAAGGCCGACATGGTGCTGGTCAACATGGAGGACCCGGCCTTCGGTCCGATTCATGAGGACGCCCATGTGGTGGAGCACGTGGTGTGGTCGGCGTCGAGCCGCCTGGTGACCGATGTGTGGGTGGCGGGCCGGCAGGTCGTCACCGGTGGCCGCTGCCTGACAGTTGACGTGGGTGAGGCCCGCCGTCAGGTCGAGGACCGGTCCCGTCGCCTGCTGGCCGGCTGAGATTGGCTGCGAGTCCCGTCAGGCCGGGCTCTCGGAGGTCGGGCTCAGGGTGGTTCAGGTCAGTTGGCGATCGGCGAAACGACCGGCCGCGTTGGCGAACCGGAAGATGAGGAGTCGGAGTATCACCCACACGGCAGCTCCGGTCCCGGGCAATTTGGGCGTGAAGCTGACCGACCAGGTGATGGTGGTACCTCCGCTCTTGGGTGAGAGGTCGACATCGGCTCGATAATCGCGGACCGGAAATCCGCTGAGTATGGCGTAGCTGAGATGGGTGGGTGGCTCCCATGCCAGCACTTCTTCGCGTGAGCCGACGCCGAAGGCGGTAAACCGCCGGACCGCCCCCACTCCATCAGGAGCCGGAATGCCTTGGCGCTCGAGGTCACTACGGGTCAGGAAGGACCACTCCTTCCATCGCCCGGCTTCCCCGACCAGGGACCAGACGTCTCCCATCGGAGCCCGTGAATGGGATACCTGAGTGAACGACCATCGCCCCTGGTTGTCGCGACCTCCGCCAGGTGCCCTGCCGGTGTGTCGGTTCGCCATGGCCCTTCCTGTTCCCGACTCAGCCTTCGACGTGAGTTTTGAGTGCCGCCAGGGACTGCTGGTAGATGGAGGTCATGACCTCGGCCATCTCATCGGGGGTGGCGTCGACGTCCCACGTCACATGAGAGGTCTCTCCGGTCGGGGTGACGGTGATGACGCCTTGGTGGCTCTCCACCGGGGCGCCATTGGTGATGGAGTAGGACAGGACTCGTCCGGCATCGTCCTTCGATACCAACCTTTCGGTGATCTCCATTCCCATGGTGACCAGGATTCTGTCCTCGCCCTCGACCCGACAGGATTCGACACCGGGCATCCAGTCGCCGATTCCGCCGAAGTCACCGATCACTGCCCACACTTTGTCGGCTGATCCGTCGATGTCGATTGTTGCGTTTCCATGTCCCATGGTTCCCCCTGGATGATTGATGTTCCACTGGTTCAGATAGTGCCGCTGATGCTAGCGGCGCCGCGTCAAGTAATCCGAATCGATGGGTAACGAGGACGCAGAGAGGACGCAGGGACTAAGTTGCTCCCCATGAGCGGCCCGGTCAGCTACCGCACAGCTTCTCTGGCCGACGCGCTGGTGTTGCTGGCTGTGGGAGTATCCGCCTGCAGCTTGTTATCGGCGACGAAGCCGAAGGCGCGGGCCAACCGGTACTACGTGTCGCTGGGTGATTCGTATGCGGCTGGGTATCAGCCGACAGGCGCGGATGTGGGCCAGACTGTGGGCCACACCACCACCAACGGCTTCGCCTACCAACTGCCCAAGCTGGCCGCTTCCCGCGGCTACAACCTCACCCTGGTGAATTTTGGATGCGCTGCTGCCACCACCACCTTGATTCTGCGCGCGTTGGGGTGTTGGGGGGAACTGGGACCGGGTGCGCCGACCTATGGCGGCCAGTCGCAAGCCACCGCTGCTGACCAGTTCCTCTCCCAGCACCAAGGGAGGATCGGGCTGGTCACTGTCTCGATCGGCATGAACGACGTCACCAATTGCACCTCCAGTTCTGATCTGATCAGCTGCGTGGCAGCCGCCACTAGGACCATCAAGACGAATCTCGCCGTGCTGCTGCCGGCACTGCGAGCTGCCGCCGGCCCCGCGGTGCCGATCATCGGGATCACCTACCCCGACGTCATCCTGGGCGACTACCTGTCAACGAACACTGCCACCAAGAGCCTGGCGACACTGTCGGTGAACGCGTTCCAGTCCCTGATCAACCCGGCCCTTCAGCAGCAGTATCAGGCCATCGGCGCCACCTTTGTCGACGTGACTTCCGCCACCGGCGCCTACACACCGTTCACCCAGACCACCAGCCTCTCTGGGTACGGCACCGTTCCGATCGCGGTGGCTCGTGTCTGTGAGCTGACCTTTTTCTGTCAGTACAGTGACATCCACCCACGTACTGTCGGATACACGGAAATTGCCACGCTCATTGCGGCCGCCCTTCCGAAGCGGTGACCCACGAGGCAGGCGCCGAGGGGGAGATGACGACGCAACCAGAAACGGCTGACACCGGAGGACCGGACGAACCCGATGCCGCCCTTTTCATCCCGGATGGCGACGGCTTTCTCCCCACCGATCTGGCTAGGGGGCCGTGGACGCCAAAGGCGCTCCACGGCGGCCCGGTGGCGGCGCTGGTAGCCCGCGCCATCGAGCAATGCTCACCCGAGGGTGGGCAACAATTGGTTCGCCTGACCCTCGAATTGCTCCGCCCGGTACCGTCGTCCCGGCTCAACGTCACCGCCTTTCTGGTCAGGCCGGGGCGGAAGGTCCAGTTGGTGGATGCGGTAGTGGAATCGGGCGGGGTCGAGATGGCGTGGGCCCGGGCTCTGCGCATCCGGGTGGGTCCCGACGATCACCGGGCGGTGCCGACCGTTCCCGAGGATGATGCTCCACCTCCCCCCGAGGAGGGAATCACTTCCCCACATATGACCGACGGCTATCGGGCCTTTCACAACGAAGGTGTCGAGGTCCGCTTTGTCAAGGGACGGTTCAACAGCCTGGGGCCAGCCACAGCATGGTTCAGGTTGCGGTGCCCGGTGGTGGCGGGCGAAGACCCCTCGCCGTGGCAACGGGCGGCAGCGGTTGGCGACTTCGGCAACGGGATCTCCGCCGAGCTCGACTTCGCCTCGAATATTTTCATCAATCCTGATGTCTCGGTGTCGTTGTACCGTCCCCCGGTGGGTGAGTGGATCTGTCTCGACGGGCGTACCCGCTTCGGCACTCCGGGAATCGGCAGTGCGGAATCGGTGTTGTGGGATCTCCAGGGGCGGATCGGCCGAGCCATACAGAGCCTGCTCGTCGAGCCCATCACGTGACCGGTGGCGTTGGATACGACTCATGATTACCGTGCTTTCCGCAACACGATGACACGCAATGGGTGATCCGAGACGCCATGGGTGAGGCGGTCAGCCGACTGGGACGCACCTTCGCCAAGTGGTGGGTGATCCTCAAGAGACAGATCACTGGGCTCGTCGATTGGTTCGACGAGGTTCAGCAGCGTCGTGCGGCCACGGCTGTCCCCGCGGCGGTTGTCCGGAAGTTCTCCGATGACCAGGGTGGTCGACTGGCCGGGCAGATCGCTTATGCGTCGTTCATGGCCGTGTTCCCCATGCTGATCGTCCTGTTGACCGGGCTGGGGGTGGTGCTGCACGGCGATCCACACCTACAGGAAGACATCGTGAATTCGGCGCTCAGGCAGTTCCCTGTGGTCGGATCCGACATCTCGAAGAACGTGCACCAACTGTCGGCCGGCAGCACCCTCGGGCTCTACGTCGGCCTGATCTGGCTGATGTACGGCGTACTGCGTCTGAGCCGGAGTGCACAGGTGATGATGGCGAGGGTCTGGGATATCGATAGAGATGATCTCCCCGGCTTTTGGCCCTGGCTGCCTCGTGCCGCCGGTTTTCTGCTCGTGATCGGAGTCGGATTCATCGGGGCGGGAGCACTGGCCGGGTTGGGAGCCTTCGGTGGATTCGGCGGGTACTCGGTGTGGATCGGATTGCTCGCATCCTTTGCCGTCAATATCACCATGTACTGGTGCGCATATTGGATTCTGGTGCACCTCCCTCCACAGCACCGGGTCCTGTGGCCGGGTGCACTCTTTGCCGGTTCCATCTGGACGCTCTTGCAGTTTGCCGGCGCCCAACTGGTTGCCCATCAGCTGAAACACCTCTCGAATCTCTACGGCACGTTCGCCGCCGTGCTCGGTCTCATCTGGTGGCTGGCGCTCGGAGCCACCATCTCTGTCTATGGGGCAGAGCTCAACTCGGTGGTGAGTCGGAACCTCTGGCCGCGATCCCTTCACCGGGTCCGCGGTGATGGCCAAGCGAAGGATCCGGCTGGCACCGTAGGAGAATCAGCGTGATACCCAGGCGTCGGCCTTGGTGGTCAACTTCACCACAGAATTGGGAAGTTTGCCGGCCACGATGTCGGCCAAGGTGACCACCTCGAGTACCGAGCGCAGGCTCGACCTCACTGCCACCCAGACGTCTTGCAGATGGGCGGCGGCTCCTTCGTAATTGGCGGCTTCGGGACGTAGTCCTCGGACCTCGGCCAACGGGCCGTCGAGAGGCCGGATGATGTCGGCCACCGTTATCTCCTTGGCTGTCCTGGCCAGGCGGTAACCACCTTCGGCTCCGCGTTGGCTACGGAGGAGGCCGGCCCTCCGCAGGTCGTTGAGGATGCTCTCGAGAAATTTTGGGGGCAGGCCTTGGGACGAGGCCAACGCCTCTGCGGTCACCGGGCGATCGCCGGCATCGGCCACTGCGCACATGGCCCGAACGGCGTAGTCAACCTTGGCGGAGATATACACACCCAGGAGTCTGCCATGGGCGTAGGTCCTCAATCCCTAGTCGTAGCCCTCGCCGTGGGCGATGGCCGGCTCGGTGTCCGCCTCGGGCGTTCCGTCACCTTGCCCGTCCCGGGTCTGCCACGGGCGGGTCTGGACCAGCCAGACGCAGGCGGCAGCGAGGAGCACGGCACACAGAATCCATCCCAGCGCGGTGGTGCTGACCCCCACATATTTGAGGCCCGATGCCAAGATGACGAAGGTGATCACCGGCCGGATGTAGCGGTCCGGGACCCCCGAAGACAGGAACGACCCGATCACCACGGCGGGGACGCTGCCGATGACCAGGGAAGTGGTCACCGGTAATTCCACATGACCGAAGGCAAGGGCTCCGAGTGCGGCGGCGAGGGTCAGGGGGACGGCCTGGGTGAGATCGGTGCCTACCAGTTGTTTGGCACCCAGCATCGGGTAGACAAACAACAGGAAGACAATCATCAACGAGCCCGAGCCCACCGAGGTAATGCCCACGATGATTCCTCCGACCATTCCGATGATCACCGAGGGCACCGGCCGGATCGTCAGGTGGTGGACCACGGCCTTTCCAACCTTGCCGGACCGGCGGTCGAGGGCGTACCGCAGGATCATGGCGGTCGCCCCCAACAGCAATGCGGCCCCCAGGGCGGTCTGGATGCTCTTCTCCGCCGAAGGGCTGTGGCCCATGAGGTGCAGGAGGTATGCCCCGAGGAAAGCCATTGGCACCGAGCCCAACACCATCCAGCCCACCAGCGCGAGGTTCACTGTTCCGTTGCGCAGATGCACAGCGGCACCGAAGGGCCGCATGAGCACCGCTGCCACCAGGTCGCTCGAGATAGCGGTAGAGGGCCTGATCCCGAAGAGAAGGATGAGCATGGGGGTCATCAGGGCCCCACCACCGGCCCCGGTCATCCCAACCAAAAACCCGACGACCGCGCTACCGAGGACAATAAAGGGATCAATATGCACTGTTACCTCGGGCCGTGGTCACGTCAGACCTTGTATCTACTAAACCTAGTAATCAACTAGGGTAAGTAATATAAACACCCGGTCACCCGGGGGTCAACCGCTGGCCTGGCGGTCGACCAGGCGGTGGCGGTCGACCAGGCGGTGGCGGTCGACCAGGCGGTGGCGGTCGACCAGGCGGTGGCGGTCGACCAGGCGGTGGCGGTGGACCGGCCACTCGTCGGCCAACATCGAGAATGTGGCCGTATTCCGTACTGTGCTGTCGGCGGCCGGGCGTTCCGCCCGCAGTATTCCGTCCAACTGACAACCCAGCCGTTCGATGGCTTGGCGGGAACGGGCGTTCCGTTCATCGGTCTCAAATCTCACCGCCCACACACCCCACGTTTCGAAAGCATGAGTCAGCATCAACCGTTTTGCCTCGGTATTGATCGGCGACCGCTGTGCCGATGACGCCAGCCAGGTGGCACCAATGCTGACGGTGTCGGGCCGCCCGTGACGCTGGTTGGCTTTGGCCGGTCCGGTCGACCAGTCCCACGGGGTCATGTCGTAGAAGCGGGTGGCTCCCACGATGCGGCCGGTTTGGATGTCTCGGGTGACGAACGGATAGTGCTGGCCCAGGCCACGAGCCTCGATTGCCCGCGTCACGTAGACGGCCATCGTTTCCGGCGTGGACGGCACGTGGGTGAATGCGAACGTCGATCGGTCACCGGCGGCAGCCGCCATCAGTTCGTCGACGTGGCCCATCTCCATGGGCCCGAGATGGACGTAGCGGCCAGGCAGGGAAAAGAGCTCGGGCATGTCCCATTATCGTCGACGGATCCCGTCGCCCCGCTGGCAGCCGACGTGACGCACATGATGGAGGGGTCTCGCGAACGGGTTCGGCTCGGACCACAGACGGGAACCTCGGCACACCACTTCCACTCCACCTCGCGGCGAAAGCAGCGCCTTCACCGGGCAAAATGACACTCAGGGTGTCGGTGATGTCCTGAACGCAGCAATTGGAACCGATGCCAATTCGCCGGGAGGTGGAGCGATTGGACCACCGGGAGACTCTGGAGACCCAAAGTTCCCGTTACACCGACACTGTCAAATCATGACGTTGATCGAACTCCGACCCGATGTCGAGTCCCACCCGTAGCGCCAACGACGTCTTGGCCGGGCGGGCGGTGGTGGCCGGAACCGTGTCGTGCCAACGGATAAATCCGGCCCGAGCCAGGTGCGCCACCAGCCACATTCCGTCGAGATCGAAGCAGACGTACTTGCCCCGGCGACTGCATCCCGCCGAGACCCGCCCGATCAGCTGGTCGAGCGACGGGGACACCGTCTTCAGCGCCGAAAAGGACGCCGGCTCACATCGGGGTATCGGCTGACCGGTCATCCTCTCTGCCAGGAGAGTTGTAAGGGCTTCTACCTCGGGAAGCTCGGGCACAGGTCCATTGTGGACTCTGAGCGCCCGTAGTATCTGGTCCTCACCCGCGCCTGCCCAACCCGAGAGGGAGTTCCCAGTTGTTCCGCCCGGTTCCCACCGACGCTGATTTTACCGCCATCGAGGCCGGAGAGCTGGCCCGATGGAAGAAGCACCGCGTCTTCGAGCGTTCGGTGGAGTTGCGGGAAGGGGCCGAGCCCTGGGTGTTCTACGAGGGCCCGCCGACCGCCAATGGGCGTCCCGGGCTCCATCACGTCTGGGCCCGGGCCTACAAGGACCTGTTCTGCCGCTACCGAACCATGCGCGGGTTTGCCGTTCCCCGGAAGGCCGGCTGGGACACCCACGGGCTTCCGGTCGAGGTCGAAGTGGAAAAACAGCTCGGCATCACGGCCAAGCGCCAGATCGAAGAAGAGATCGGGATCGCCGAGTTCACCCGGCTTTGCCGCCAGTCGGTCCGCAACTACGTCGATGAATGGAAGACCCTCACCGGGCGCATCGGGTATTGGCTCGACTTCGACGATGCCTACTGGACCTTCTCTTCCGACTATGTGGAGTCGGTGTGGTGGAACCTCAAGAACATCTGGGATCAGGGCCTGCTCTACGAGGACATCAAGGTGGTGCCCTACTGCCCGCGATGTGGGACCGCCCTCAGCAGCCACGAGCTGGGTCAACCCGATGTTTACCGGGACGTGGTGGACGAGTCGGCCTACGTGCGGTTCCCTCTGACCGACGATGGTGGTGCCGCCGAGGCACTGCGCGGCTCGCTCGGCCTGTCCACCCTCACCGGCCTGTCGCTGGTGGCATGGACCACCACCCCCTGGACGTTGCTCTCCAACACCGGCGCAGCGGTGGGACCCGACCTCGACTATGCGGTGGTGGGCGATTCGATAGTGGCGGCCGAATTAGTCGAGAAAGTATTCGGCGAAGGAGTGAGCGCCGACCGTCGGATCACCGGGCGAGACCTGGTCGGCCTCCGCTATGTGCGCCCCTTCGATGATCTCGACGTACCGCCCGGAGATGACGGAGACGGGTGGCGAGTGGTGCTCGGGGATTTCGTCGAGGCGGACGAGGGAACCGGGATCGTCCATCTGGCCCCCGCTTTCGGCGAGATTGATAGGCAAGTAGGCCGCCAGGAGGGTCTGCCCACCATCAACCCGGTGGGCCCGGATGGCACCTTCACCTCACAGGTGCCATGGCTCCAAGCCCAGCCGGTGCGGGCCACCAACCCTGCCGTGATCGACCGCCTCGAGGCGGCCGGACTCCTTTTCCGGCGGGAGTCGTACCAGCACTCGTACCCCCATTGCTGGCGCTGCGGCACTGCCCTTATCTACTGGGGAAAGCCCAGTTGGTATATCCGGACATCTGCCCGTAAGGCGGAGATGGTGGCGGAAAATCAGACCATCGGCTGGCATCCTGAGCACATCCGTGACGGACGGATGGGGGAGTGGTTGTCCAACAATGTGGACTGGGCCCTGTCGCGAGATCGCTTCTGGGGCACCCCACTCCCGATCTGGCGGTGCGACAACGGGCACCTCCGGTGTGTCGGTTCCCTGTCCGACCTGTCTCAGCTGGTGGGCCGGGATGTGAGTGACATCGATCCTCACCGCCCGGCCATCGACGAGGTGGTCTTTTCGTGTCCCGACTGTGCCGGCGACACCGAGAGGCCTTCGTCGGAGATGAGGAGGGTGGAGCCGGTGATCGATGCCTGGTTCGACTCGGGCTCGATGCCCTCAGGCCAATGGGGCTATCCGGTGGCTCAAGGATCGGACCAGCGCTTCGTCTACCCGGCCGACTTCATCTGCGAGGCCATCGACCAGACCCGCGGCTGGTTCTACTCGCTCTTGGCTGTCAACACGCTGGTGCGGGACTCCACGCCGTACAAAAACGTGCTGTGCCTCGGTCATATCGTGGATGCTGACGGACGGAAGATGTCCAAATCCGTCGGCAACGTCATCGATCCCTGGGAGATCCTCGATACCCGGGGTGCCGACCCCCTCCGATGGTGGATGTTCTCGCAGGGCTCCCCGTGGACGCCGACGCGGGTCAGTTTCGAAGTGATCGATACCGCCATGAGGGACTCCCTCCTTACCCTGTGGAATACCTGGTCGTTCTTCACCACCTATGCCTCCCTCAATGATTTCGACCCCGCCGATCTGGCCATTCCCCGGCCCCTGGACCGCTCGGTCCTCGATCGGTGGATGCTGTCGCGTCTCTATGCCACGGTTGCGACGGTGACTGCCTCGCTGGATGGCTACGAGCCGTTCCCGGCCGCCAGCGCCATTGCCGAGCTGATCGACGACGTCTCCAACTGGTACGTGCGCCGTAGCCGCCGGCGCTTTTGGCGGACCGATCCGGGTGCCGACCCGGCCGACTCGCTCGGGGCCCAGGCCACCCTCTACGAGACGTTGGTTACCGTGACTCGTCTGCTCGCCCCGATGTGCCCGTTCTTGGCGGATCGAATGTGGCGTGACCTCACCCTGGCGGCAGAAGAGGATTCGGTCCACTTGGCCGACTGGCCCCAACAACAGCCTGACGCCGTTGACGACGGCCTCGAGGCCGGCATGGGCCTGGCCCGCCGGCTGTCATCTCTCGGCCGGGCGGCCCGGTCGGAGGCGGAGATGAAGGTGCGTCAGCCTCTGGCCCGAGCCCTGGTGTACTTGCCGCCCAACAGCCCGTCATTGCCGGCCGGGATCGTCGAGGACGAACTGAATGTCGATGTGGTGGAGTCCATCGGCGAGTTGGGTGATGTGCTGGCCTACGAACTGGTGCCCAACTTCAAACTGCTGGGGCCGCGTCTCGGATCGCGGGTGCAGCAACTGCGTGCGGCCATGGCCTCGGTGGACGGGGCCGCCGCCGCCGCGGATCTGGCCGATGGCCGGCCCGTGGTGGTGGCGTTGGACGACGGCTCCGTGGAGTTGAGCGGCGACGAGGTGGAGTTGCGGGTTCGGGCCCAGTCGGGTTTCGCGGTGTCGCGGGACGGGGCCGAGGTGGTGGCGCTCGACCTCACACTCAATGATGATCTCCGCCGCCGGGGGTTGGCCCGCGAGGTGATCCGACACGTTCAGGATCTGCGGAAGGCCTCAGGCTTGCAGGTGTCGGATTGGATCCATCTCCATCTGGTCGGCCTCGACGACCTGGCTCCGCTGTTCGACCTGATCGGCCGCGAGGTGCTGGCCCGCTCAGTGGTCACCACGCCACCGGACGAGGTCGGAACGGGTGGCAGTGTTGGGGAAGGCACTCCTTTCGAGTTTGACGACGGCGGCACGTTGCGGCAGGCCATGATCTGGATCATCAAGGCGTGACTGCTCCCGGCGAAGCTTCGACCATGGGTGCGGTCCCCGGCCAGGCCGAGCAGTTCGTAGTGGCCATCGACCTCGGAACCGGGGGTCCGAAGGTGGCGGTGGTATCGACGACCGGCCGGATCGTGTCCCACGGTTTCGCTTCGGTCCCGCTGCATCTCCTCGACGGCGGCGGCGCCGAACAGGATCCGGCCGATTGGTGGTCGGCAATCTGTTCGGCCGCCCATGATGCACTAGCCGAGGCGGCACTACCTCCTGCCGAGTTCATAGGGGTGGGGTGTACGGCGCAATGGTCGGGCACCGTGGCCGTCGGAGCCGATGGTACGCCGTTGATGCGGGCGATCATCTGGATGGACTCCCGGGGCAACAAGGCGATCCGGGCCGCAGCCGCGGGTCCGGTGAATGTGCTCGGGTATGACCCCCGCAACATTCTTCGATGGGTGCGGGTCACCGGTGGAGCGCCCGGTCTTTCGGGCAAGGACCCGGTGGCGCACATTCTGTTCATCCGTGACGAGTTCCCCGAGGTCTACCGGGACACGACCACCTTCCTCGAGCCGGTCGACTACCTCAACCTCAAACTGACCGGTCGGACCTGTGCGTCGTTCGACTCGATCGCAGCTCACTGGGTCACCGACAACCGGAACATCGACCGAGTGACCTACGACCCTCGTTTGTTGTCCATTACCGGGCTCGATCGCGCCAAGTTGCCCGAACTGGTGGCGCCGGGGCGCATCGTGGGATCGCTGACTGCCGAGGCGGCGGCCGACCTCGGCCTACGGGCAGGGTTACCGGTAGCCGTGGGCACCGGGGATGTGCACTCGGCGGTCTTCGGGGCCGGATCGGTGGCCGACTTTTCTGCCCACCTCTACATCGGGACGTCGTCGTGGATCTCGGCCCACGTACCCTTCAAAAAGACTTCCATCACCAACAACGTGGCCTCCATCCCGGCCGCCCTGGCCGGGAAATACATTGTCGTAGACGAGCACGAGACGGCCGGTGCCTGCCTCACGTTTCTGCGGGACAACCTCGGCTTCGCCGACGACTTCGGATCCCTCAATGACATGGTGGACTCGGTGGAACCGGGGAGTGGGCGGGTGCTGTTCACGCCATGGCTCAACGGGGAGCGGACGCCGGTGGACGATCACACCATCCGAGGTGGTTTTCACAATCTTTCGCTGTCGACATCGCGGGCCCAGATGGTCCGGGCCGTGTACGAGGGCGTGGCCTTCAACTCGAAGTGGTTACTGGAGGCGGTAGAGCGATTCGCCGGACGCACCTTCGATTCGATGGCCTTCATCGGTGGCGGGGCGAATTCCGAACAGTGGTGTCAGATCCACGCCGATGTGCTGGGTCGGGAGATCCGGCAGATTGCCGATCCGGTATTGGCCAACGTGCGAGGAGCTGCCCTGGTTACGTTGATGGCCCTGGGGAGGGTGACCGTCGATGAGATCCCGGGCATGGTGGAGGTGCGCCGAACCTTCACACCTGATCCGGCGGTGGGCACCGTCTATGACCACCTGTACGCGGAGTTCGTCAACCTCTACAAACAGACGAAGGGGATTCACAAACGCCTGAACAGGTTCTGACTCCCGTGACCGGCATATGGCGCCTCCCGTGGCCCCCAACGGGGTCTGCGCACCGTATGGTCAGCGGGGACCGGTCGGTTGCAGGAACTCGAGTCGATTGCCGAACGGGTCCGTGGCATAGAACCGTCGGAATCCGGGGAAGTCGCTGTCCCAGGTCACCGACTGACCCGCCGAGGTGAAACGGCGGACGATGTCTTCGATGTCTTCGATGTCTTCGACGAGGATGGCGGGGTGACCCTTCTTGGCCGGCCGGAACCCGTCCTCCACGCCGAGATGTAGCTCGAGGCCGCCGCTGATGAACCATGCCCCGCCCCGAGCGGCCAGGACCGGGGGTTTGGGGATCTCTCTCATTCCGAGCACGTCGACGAAGAACTCGCGGGCAGCCGGCTCCCCGCCCACCGGCATGGCCAGCTGCATGTGATGAAGGCCTGCGTACATCACCCCAGCATGGCAGTGGTCAGCGGGCGAAACCAAGTCACGGATAGGCCGGGAAGCGACTCGACTCAGTAGCCGGTGTCGCCGATCACCGGTGAGCAGCGTCTGTTGTTGATCGAGGGCAACCGCACCCCGGGGCGCCCGAACTCCGGGTCACCGGCCCCGTACCCAATCGGGCAACCCTGGCCAGTTGGAATGTGTTCGGTGAGCCGGACGTCTGCCGCTCCCAGGGCTCACGTGGACACTTGTCCGAGTCGATCAGCAGTCGGACATGGCCGCCATGGCTTGGCACATCGCCTTCCGCCGGGCCTCGGTCGCCGGCCCGATGCGGCTCACCAGGTATGACTTTGCGATGGGTTGGATGCTGTCGAATGACGCAACGCACTCATCATGAAGCCCATCTTCGGGCCCGAGTGGAACCTCGGACGGGATGTTGCGGATGGTACGAGTAACCGGGGGCCCCACGATGCGGGTGAGAACCGGGACTACCTGGGTTGGCGTTACGATCAGGACTGGTCGGCGCCTATCTTCCGCCTCTGCCCACCACAGTTCACCCTGTTTGGGGTTGGCTACCACTGTTCTTCAGAGATCATCGTGGCGGTGTCGGCCCCTGACCACAGTCCTTCGTCGCGCTGTGGCACCCGAAGATAACCGGTGACGATGGCTTGTCCGATCCGGCCCCGGCGGACCCGGTCGACCACAGCCTCGATACCGGCCCGGACGAGTTCCGACGGGTGGCCAATCCGGCCCCGGCGTGGCGTCATGCCAGGCATGTCAAAGGGCGGCCACCGTTGAAGGTGATCATGTCGCCGATGGCGGCGACGAGGTCGACGGGCGTCCCCGGCTCCGCCCCGTTGAGTTCGGCGTAGGCCCGGTGCAAGTTGCCGACGATCCTTTCCGGGTCGAGGAGCTCGGCAAAAGGACCGAGATCGGCGGCCCGGGCGGCGGCAAGAGGGGACAGGCCGGCGGCAAGGCCTTCCTCTGCCGTGGTGAGGACGAACTGCAGGTAGGCGAGGACTTCGTCGATCATGGCAGGGCCACCGATCGGTCCGTGGCCTGGCACGATGGTGCGCGCTTCCAGGGGCTTCAGCACGGTTTGGAGAACCTCGATGGCTCCGGTGACCGACCCCATCAGCACGAACGGGGTGCAACCGCTGAACAGCAGGTCCCCTGAGAACAGAACTGAGCGGTCAGGGATCCAGACGATCGAGTCGTTGTTGGTGTGGGCCGGCGGACCTACGTGGCGGAGTTCGCAGCGCAAGTCGTCGACCCACACAACCACCTCGTCGCGATAGGTGAGGAACGGGGGAGCCAGTTCCAAGGCACCCCACTCCACGTCGGTCCAGACACCCAGGTTGGAAGGAAGACCGGCAGCCATCATCTCTCGGCGACACCACTCGTGGGCCACGATTGTCGCTCCGTCGAACAGGTAATTGCCGTGGGTATGGTCTCCGTGATGGTGGGTATTGAGCAACGTCCGGACCGGCTGATCGCTGGTTCGGACGATGGCGTCCAAGTAGGCCCGAGTGCGCCGCTCAGTCGAGCAGGAGTCCACGCTGACGACCCCGTGGCTGCCGACGATGAATCCGGTGTTGTTGATGTACCAACTCCCGTCGGGCTGGATGTAGGCGTAGACCCCCTCGCTCACCTCCTCGACTCTCGGAGGGTCGAGGGACGGGGTATCCGCGCTGGACGTACTCATGACACTTCACAACGTAGTGGTGGAGGGCATCGACGCCCAAACAGTAAAGTCATTATTCCAGCGGAACGAAGGTTACCAACCATGCAGATCGCCATTGGATTGTTTCCGGGCTTCACCGCCCTCGACGCCATCGGTCCCTATCAGGTATTCACCCAGCTGCCCGACGCCCAGGTCGTCCTCTGTGCGGCGAAAGCAGGCGAGGTCGCCGATGACAACGGCTTGCTGCGTTTGGACATTTCCCATACGTTCGATGAGGTCGACTCGCCCGACATCATCGTGGTGCCCGGCGGCTTCATCACCCGCAAGCTCGCTCGGGACGGAGACCCAATCGTCGACTGGGTAGCCGCGGTGCATCCACACACCACCTTCACCACATCGGTGTGCACCGGCGCGTTGCTGCTGGGCGCCGCCGGCCTCCTCGACGGTCTCGATGCCACCACCCACTGGTTCGCGTTTGACGAGTTGGCCAAGTATGGAGCCACGCCAACCGAACAGCGGGTCGTGCACCGGGGAAGGGTGTGGACGGCGGCGGGCGTCTCTGCCGGGATCGACCTGGCACTGACCCTGGTGGCCGAAACCCACGGAGCCGACATCGCCCCGGCCATTCAACTCGGAATCGAATACGACCCTCAGCCGCCCTTCGACGCCGGTGCTCCTTCAAAGGCGCCACCCGACATTTTGGAGTTTGTCCGTTCCGTTTCCGCGGCCAAAGAATCAGAGGCACTCGGATCGTCAGTGTGAACTGGTGATTTGCCTGGTGAGTTGGATCCGCCCGCCACAGTGAACGATCCAGGTGGACGTGGGCTGATGGAGTTACCGGCCCTTAGTCCGCCGTGGGAGATGTCTGCTTGGGGAGGACTCGATTGGCGGCGCTCACCACCGCGCCGAGTGAGGCATCGAGGATGCTCGAGTCCATACCTACGCCCCACCAGGTCGAGCCATCAGGGCCCTCTGCCTCCACATAGGCGACCGCGGATGCCTTGCTTCCGGAGGTAAGCGCGTGCTCCCGGTAGTCCCTCACTTCGAACTCGACGCCCAACTCCTTGCGGAGGCCACTGACCAGGGCATCGATCGGTCCGTTTCCCTCGCCGAGCACCGTACGAGGGCGACCGTCGACCAGCAGTTGCGCGGTGACAGTTGTCCGTTTGCCCCCGGTGGAGACTTCGCTCCCGATCAGTCGAACACCGGCGTCATCGGGAAGATAGGTCCGGGAGAAGACGTCCCACATTTCGCCGGGTTGGATCACGGTGCCGCTGGATTCGGTGACCGCCTGCACCTCCTTGGAGAACTCGACCTGCAGGTTGCGGGGCAGATCGAGACCGTGCTCGGCATCCATGACGTAGGCGACCCCTCCCTTGCCCGACTGGCTGTTGACCTGGATGATCGCCTCGTAGGTTCGTCCGGTGTGTTTCGGGTCGATGGGCAGGTACGGGACCTCCCATTGTTCGTAGTCGTCGCCAATGGCGGCGAACCCCTTCTTGATGGCGTCCTGGTGCGATCCCGAAAAGGCGGTGTAGACCAGGTCTCCGGCGTACGGGTGCCGAGGATGAACGGGCATTCGAGTGGCGTACTCGGCTACCCGTCGCACCTTCTCGATGTCACCGAAGTCAAGGGCGGGATCGATGCCCTGGGAATAGAGGTTCATGGCGAGGGTGACCACATCGACGTTTCCGGTGCGTTCGCCATTTCCGAAGAGCGTCCCCTCCACCCGGTCGGCGCCGGCCATGACGGCCAACTCCGCAGCGGCAACCGCGGTGCCCCGGTCGTTGTGGGGATGCAAACTGAGAATGACCGAGTCACGGGCTTTGACGGTACGGCTGAACCATTCGATGACGTCGGCGTAGACGTTGGGCGTGTACATCTCCACGGTGGCCGGAAGATTGAGAATGATCGGGCGCTCCGGGGTCGGCTCGATGACATCCATCACCGCTTCGCAGATCTCGATGGCAAACTCGGGCTCAGTGCCGGTGAAGCTCTCCGGTGAGTACTCGTAACGGATCTCGGCCCCCGGAACCGTCGATTCGAATTTCCGGCAGAGCCGAGCGGCATTGACGGCGATATCGATAATCCCGGCCCGGTCGAGGCCGAAGACGACCCTGCGTTGCAACTCCGAGGTGGAGTTGTAGAAGTGGACGATGGCCCGGGGTGCGCCGTGCAGCGATTCGAAGGTCCGTTCAATCAGGTCTTCGCGACATTGGACGAGTACTTGAATATGCACATCATCCGGAATCAAGCCGTCATCGATGATCTGGCGTTGAAAGTCATAGTCGGTCCGGGAAGCGGAGGGGAATCCCACTTCGATCTCTTTGAATCCGATCCCCACCAATGCGTTGAACAGTTTCAACTTCCGCTCCGAGTCCATCGGATCGACCAATGCCTGATTCCCGTCACGCAGATCGACGCTGGCCCATCGCGGAGCCTTGGTTAACTGGCGATCAGGCCAGGTGCGATCGGTCAACTGCAGGGGAAGGTGAGGGTGATACAGACCGAACGGCATGGGGGACACGTCGCAAGGAAACTCAAGACGATGCGCAGCATGGTCCATGGCCCCGGTGGATTGTGTCTCTGGCTGATCGGTACTCATCGTTGCTCCCTTGCGTCTTCCTGTGCTCCGTGCCTCGGTATTTCCGACTTCCGTGGTTGGTGGTGCGCTGTCTGCGATGGCCCATCAAAAAACCCCCTGGCCTTTTCGGCTCAGGAGGTTGCGGGCGAACGCGATGGGGCGCTCGCCGTTACGTAAGAAGGAGGTCCGAGGTCAGTGAGCGATACATGATGTTGTCCATGCTGCCAGGACAGATCGGTTTCGTCAAGGTATCTTTTGGTGTCGGCCCGTCGACCTGGAGCTCGTGTTCCCTCAGATGCGTTCGAAGTTCCGGGCCAACTCCCAGTCGGTGACCACCCTGTTGGCCTTCGCCCACTCTTGACGTGCGGTATTGAGAAGGTGGTGGTGAACCGCGGGGCCAAAGGCTTCATCGGCCACCTCGCTGGTGGCCAAGCCATCGATGGCTTCGGCCAGGGTCGAAGGAAGCCGGGGTACCTCGGCTGAATTGTAGGCGTTGCCTTCGAATGCCGGCTCCAGCTCGAGCTCATGTTCGATGCCCCACAATCCCCCAGCGATAGACGCAGCCAACGCGATGTATGGATTGACGTCGGCACCCGGCACCCGGCACTCGATCCTCCTCCCACTCCCGGCGCCGACCGCCCGGAACCCGCAGGTGCGATTGTCCTCTCCCCATACGGTGGCGGTTGGTGCCCACGATCCGGGGACGTACCGTCGGTAGGAGTTGACGTAAGGCGCGAAGCACCACGCCAACTGACCGGCACTGTGTAGCTGCCCAGCGAGGAACTGTTGTCCGATCACGGAAAATCCCGATAGGGATGCGTCGCCGCCTGTTGGTGCCATCAGCGGGGCTCCTGAAGACGCGTCCCACAGGCTGGTGTGGATGTGGCACGACGAACCGGCCTGTTCCATGGACCACTTGGCCATGAAGGTTGCAGCTCTGCCGTGCTGGGAGGCGATCTCCTTGACGCCATTCTTGAACACGAGATGGCGATCGGCGACTTCGAGGGCGCCGCCGTAGGTGATATTGATCTCGTGTTGACCGGTGCCGGCCTCCCCCTTAGAGGACTCGACGGGGATGCCGGCACCGACCATCTGGTTGCGGATTTCGCCGATGATGTACTCGACGCGGGACGTCTGCAGAAGTTGATAGTCCTCGATGGTGTCGGCGTGAGGTGTGACCCCCTGCCAGTGCTTAGCGGCTGCCTCGGCGAACGTGTCGAGGAAAAGGTAGAACTCGAGTTCGGTGGCGCACTTGATTTCGAGCCCGTGTTCCGCCGCTCGCTCGAGTTGTCGTTGCAGGATGCGACGCGGGGACACGTCAACCGGCTCACCCTCCATGGTGAATAGATCACAGAGCACCAGAGCGTTCCCCGAAAGCCAGGGGATCGGCCGGACGGTCTGCGGGTCGATCACCGCGTGGAGGTCGCCATATCCGCTGTCCCAGTTGGTGAACTGGTAACCGGGGAGGGGTTCCATGTCGACGTCGACGGCCAACAGGTAGTCACAGACCTCGATCCCATGGTCGATGACGTGATCGAGGAAGAACGAACCCGTGACTCGCTTCCCGACCGGACGACCCTGCAGATCGGGGAAGGCCACCAGCACCGTGTGGATGTCGCCCGATTGAATCTGGTGGGGAAGGGTTTCGAGGGTGAGCATCCCAGAACTCTGACCCAGGCTGAACCGCTCGTCCAGCGTCTGTCCGGTGAGGCGCCCCTGGTGACCTCGGACGCTGACCCGGTGCCATCTCGAAACGGCAGCCTCGCATCATGATGCATGATGATGATGATAAGATGCTTCAATGAGGACGACTGTGAACATTGACGAGCACCTCCTCGCCGAAGCCAAGGCGATGGCGGCCCGTGGGCGCCGTTCTCTCGGTGACATCATCGACGATGCATTGAGAAGTCTCTTCGTCGAACGAGCCGAGGACGCCCCTCTGACCCAGAGAGTGGTGTTGCCGGTCGGCGGCGGATCCGGCCTCCAGCCCGGCATCGATCTCGAGGACAAGGAGTCGTTGGCCGAGGCACTCGGCGACAATGTCCCGTTCCATGCTGCTGGCTGACGTCAATATCTTTGTCTACGTCCAACGTCGCGAGAGTGAGCGGCACGATGCGTATCGCCAGTGGCTCGAGGAACGCCTGGGTGGTCCCGAACCGTTTGGGGTGAGCGAGCTCGTGCTCAGCTCCTTTGTTCGCATAGTTACCAATCACCGTATCTACAAGGTTCCCACCCCACCCAACCAGGCGATTGAGTTCTGTGATGCGGTGCTGGCGGCGCCGGCCGCCCTGCCTGTCCGTTCGGGACCGCGACATTGGGCACTCTTCGCCGAACTCTGTCGAGCTGCCGGGGCCCGGGGCAACTTGGTGCCGGATGCATACCTGGCGGCGTTGGCGATCGAGCATGGTGCCACGCTCGTTACCTCTGACAGGGGATTTCTGAGGTATCCGGGGCTTCGGGTTATCGATCCGCTGGCCGGATGACGGTCTACAGGTCCAGTGCTACTCCGGCGTCACGTAGGCGGCGGTGATGCCACCATCGACCACAAGTGCCGATCCGGTGATGAACGAGGCGTCATCGGAGGCCAGAAAGAGAGCGGCCTTGGCGATCTCCTCGGGTCGACCGAAACGACCTATCGGGATGTGGACCAGACGACGTTGCCGTCGCTCGGGATCGGTTAGAAGCTCAGCCAGGAGCGGGGTTTCGATCGGGCCCGGACAGAGCGAGTTGGCCCTGATTCCCTTGCGGGCGTATTCCACCGCCAACTCCCGGGTCATGGCCAGCACGCCACCCTTCGACGCGGTGTAGGCGATCTGGGCGGTGGCCGCGCCCATGAGGGCGACAAAGGAGGCGACATTCACGATGGAGCCACCTCCGGAGTCGAGCATGGCGGGCACCGCGGCCCGGCAACCGAGCCACACCCCCTTCAAGTTGACCTCCATCACTCTCTGCCATGTTTCGGCAGGGGTGTCGAGGACGCCACCGTCGTCATCGGGGAAGATCCCGGCGTTATTGAACAACACGTGGAGGCCGCCGTAGGTATCGACGGCCTTCTGCACCATGGCATCCACCTGTGCCTCATCGGACACGTCGACAGTGACCGCGGTGGCGGCACCACCGGCGGCGACGATTTCCGTCGTCACTGACTCGGCGCTGTCCGGCACCACGTCGGCCACCACCACCTTGGCTCCCTCGGCGGCAAAGAGAATCGCCGCTACCCGGCCAATGCCGCTCCCGGCTCCGGTGATCACTGCTACTTTGCCGTCGAGCCGACCCATCGATTTCTCCGTCGCCTTCAGGGAATGTGTTCGGCCCGCACCCTACTGGGACATCGCCGGGAGTGGGATACTGGTCCATGCCGTCTACGGGGCCGGTCCCTCTCATCGGAGTCACCATGTACCGCCAGGTCGCCTCGTGGGGGGCCTGGGAGCGCGATGCGGCTCTGGTCCCCGGTGCCTATATCGACCTGGTGGTGGCGGCCGGCGGACAGCCCGTCCTCATTCCCCCGTTCGATGCGGGCAGCCAGGGGTTCACGGCTGGCATCGAGGCCTTCGCCGGGGCGATAGACGGCCTGATGCTCGTCGGTGGAGGAGATGTCAATGCCGAACGGTATGGGCAACCACTTGATCCGCGCGCCGGTGGCCTCAATGACGATCGCGATGAAGTGGAGTTCGGGATTCTCTCGGCCGCCCTCAGTGGAGACCTGCCGGTCCTGGCCATCTGCCGTGGGCATCAGCTACTCAACGTCTTCCTCGGCGGCGACCTGATTCAGCACTTGCCCGATGCGATCGGTTCCAGCGCGCACCAGCCACGCCCCGGGGCGTTCGGGCCGATGTTGGTCACCACCGAGCCCGGCTCAATCGTGCGCCGAGTGCTCGGCGAACGGACCGACGTTCTCTGTTCCCACCACCAGGCCATCAGGTCGCTTGGAGCTGACTTGTCGGTCACTGCACGGAGTCACGACGGCGTCATCGAAGCGATCGAACTCCCCGGACATAGATTCGTGGTCGGCGTGCAGTGGCACCCCGAAGAGTCCAGCGACGGCCGGCTTATTGAGGAATTGATCGAATCCACACGGACCGGGGAGCCGGCATGAGTGACGTATGTTCCGTGGTCAACCCGGCCACTGAGGCAATGATTGCCACGATTCCGATGGTCAGCATCGAAGAGACAGACGCTGCCGTAGCCCGAGCCAAAGACGCCGGTCCCGCCTGGCGGGCGGTGACCCCGACCGACCGTGCCCGTCTGATGCGCCGATTTGCCGGCCACGTCGAGGATCACGCCGAGGAGCTGGCACAACTCGAGACGGCCAACGTGGGAAAGCCGATCGCCGATAGCCGGGATGAAGTGGGCATGGTCGCCGAAGTACTCCACTTCTACGCCGGTGCGGTGGACAAGCACCGGGGTGCGACAGTTCCCGTGGCGGGTGGCCTGGATCTGACCTTTCACGAGCCTTTGGGAGTAGTTGGTGCCATCGTCCCCTGGAACTTTCCCATCGCCATCACGTCCTGGAAGGTCGGTCCCGCCCTTGCTACCGGCAACACCATCGTGGTGAAGCCGGCCGAACTGACCCCGTTGTCTGCCCTGCGGCTGGCTGAATTGGCCCTGGATGCCGGCGTCCCAGAAGGAGTGTTCCAGGTGGTGGTGGGTACCGGTCCCACCGTTGGGGCGCGCCTGTCCGAACATCCCGATGTGGCCAAAGTGGCGTTCACCGGATCCACTGCCGTCGGTCGGGAGGTCATGCGTCGAGCGGCAGGGACCATCAAGCGGGTGACTCTCGAGTTGGGGGGTAAGTCCGCCAACATCGTGTTTGCCGACGCCGACCTCGAACGGGCCGCCGCCGCGGCTCCGGGGAGCGTCTTCGGCAATGCCGGCCAGGACTGTTGTGCCCGGAGTCGCATACTGGTGGAGCGGTCGGTGTTCGACCGATTCGTCGCTCTCTTCGTCGACGCAGTGGGTGCATGGCGGGTCGGCGACCCCACTCACCCCGATACCCAGATGGGGCCGCTGGTTTCGGCACGGCACCGCCAGGTGGTGGCTGGGTTCCTGGCGTCCGGCATGGGAGACCCTGGCGGAGGGGCGGTCGAAGCCTTGGCGAGGGGAAGTGTTCCCGATGGTCCCGGATTCTGGTTTCCACCCACGGTGGTTGCACCGGCGGAACCGGATTGGCGCCTGGCTCGTGAAGAGATCTTCGGACCGGTAGTAGCGGTGATCCCTTTTGAAGACGAGGCCGATGCGGTTCGGCTGGCCAACGACACTCCCTATGGATTGGCCGGCTCCATCTGGACCGGTGACGGGGCCAAGGCCCTGCGGATGGCCCGCGCCGTCGACGCCGGGAACCTCTCGGTGAACTCCAACGGTTCGGTTCGAGTGCAGACAAGCTTTGGCGGCATGAAGCAGTCGGGATTTGGCCGGGAGTTGGGTCTGGAGGCTTTGGATGCCTACAGTGACGTCAAGAATGTCTTCCTTGCCACCTCTTGATCTGTCTGATCGACAGGGCTGGCGCAATCAGGGCTGGGAAGAGCCGGGTATTCCACCCTCCCCGCCTTCGACCAGGTCCTTGAAGCGGACCATTTCGTGGGCGGTGTCGTTCTCCAGCCACTTACGCAGGAGTGGGTCGAGGAACCACCGCCACGGACGTTTGAACGCGAACACTTCGCGATGCACCACGACCGTTCCGTCTCCGGTCTCCTCGCACTCGAACGACCCTTCAAAATCCAAGAACCAGCGAGCGGGTCCAGCGATCGCCGATCTGAACCGCAGTGACGTCGGGGTCAGCGTGAACGGGTAGGTACCGCTCGGTCCCGGCAACCCTCCGATGCGCCCAGAGAACACCGCGGTCCCACCAGAGCCGCCGCGATTCACCGGGCCAACCCGACCGATCTTGTGATCCGCCTGCCGATACCTATCCAAATCGAGGACGAACTCGAAGACTTCCCGGGGCGACACTGCGACTTTGGCACTGGCCTCGCCGACGATCATTGCTCCACGGTAGTCAGGCGGACCGGGTTCCGCATGGGCGGAATCCGGTTGGGACCTCCGTGCAGTCAGGTGGATGGCCCGGTCAGGCCCCGGGGTATGCGCCGAACACCCAGGCGTGGCCCCACGGGTCCTTGACGGCGAAGGTGCGGTTGCCGTACTCCTCATCGGCCGCCGCTTCGATGATCTCGGCTCCGGCCACTGTCGACTTGACGAAGAGGGCGTCAGGATCCTGGGTGACCACGTACAACCAGGTCGTGCCGGCGCCTATCTGATCCCGGTACCCGTCGGGGTTGTCCGTAGAGCCGATCATGATGCCCCCGCTACCCTCGGGCCAGCGCAACTCGACATGTGCGTAGTGACCCTCGATCTCGCCGAGGGTGAGTGTGGTCGCTTCGAAGCCGAAGGGGTCGACCAGGAAGTCGATGGCGGCCTGGACGTAGGGGTAGCGAGCACTCGGCCACACGCTCGGAGGTGCACCCCGGGGGCCACGGTGTCCATGGAGTCACACTGTGTCGGGGTCATCCGACCTGCTTGAAAGAGGCGTGATCCGGCAGATCGGCTTACTCGGTTTGCCCCGGCACTTCGGCAACCGCCTTGATCCTTTCGAGGGTGGTCCGCATGCCCTTGGCGTTGGTGCGTCCACGCGCTTTCCCGGCAAGTCGCCAATACAGGCGGAGAATCGGCGTATCGGTCAGCTCAAACGATTCGGTGACGTCGGTACCGTCCCCGCTTGGTTCGAAGCGGTACCTCCACGAGTTGACGGTCCTCCCGCCCGGACCTCCGACGGCGAAGGCGAACTCGCGTCCCGGATCGGATGCGGTGACCTTGCACTGGGTCCAGTACACGGGCCCTCGCCCGTTGCGGCGGACGTGACCGCGAAACCGCGCCCCGACGGCCGAACCCGTGGCCCCATCGAGCCACTCAGCTTCGAAGGTCTCCGGGCTGAACTTCCCGGTGTTGGTGATATCGCTCACCAACATCCAGACCCGTTCAGGGGATGCAGCCATATGGATAGTCACCGAATCACGCATGCCGGGAGACTAGGACCAAGTGTGACGCGTGCGCCAAGGGCATTGCGCTCAAGGTACCGACGCCTCGTTGAGTCCGGGGATGGGCCCACTGAACATGTGCAGGCGACAAGGATCGTCTTGACCGCGTCGACACCACGGTGGTTTCGTAAAGCTCCGGGCGCTTCGTCGAGGGAAGTGACGTTGGTGGCAACGGTCTCGGGATGGCGCCGACCATCGACCATGAGTTGAGCACCCCGGACATAACCGAGCCCACCTGCCCATTTGAGGTGCCGAACCACAAATGGCTGCAGAATGAAATGGTAAAGCACGTCAGCGATTATCCAAGGGTCGACCTGGAGCCAAGCCAATGAATGATCTGGAGAATGTCAAAGGGACCGGTTCTGGACTGGTCGCCGTCGTCACCGGAGCGAGTCGCGGTCTTGGCGCCGGATTGGCGCAAGCGTTCGCCGACACGGGACTACGGCTCGGCCTCTGTGCCCGTACGGTGCCGGCGGTGCCCGATGGAGCTGACGCAGTGACCGCCTCGGTGGACGTCACCGACGCCGGGGCCGTCGACTCATTTGCAGACGCGGTGGTGGAACGGTTCGGTCGGGTCGATCTGTGGGTGAACAACGCCGGCGTGCTCGGCCCGATCGGCCCCCTGGTCGACGCCAATCCCGGGGCCCTCCGCCGTCACATCGACATCAACGTCACCGGCGTGCTCCTCGGTTGCCGAGCCTTTTCCCGGGTTGTCCGTGCTCAACCAGGAGGAGGAGTTCTTATCAATATCTCCTCGGGGGCGGGCACGAAGATCTATGAAGGCTGGGCCGCCTACTGCGCCTCGAAAGCGGCGGTCGACATGATGACAGCGGTGGTCGCCACCGAGGAACGCCCACACGGCCTCCGGGCTTATGCACTCGCACCGGGCGTGGTGGATACCGATATGCAGGCACAGATCCGAGCAACCCCAGCCGCCTCGTTTCCCTCGGTGGCCCGATTCCTCAAACTGGACGAAGAACAAGCGTTCAACTCACCGGACTGGGTTGCGAATTTCATCCTCGACCTCGTCGAGGGCAGGCGTGAGGTCAGCGACGGAGTGCGGATCCGAGTTCCGGATCAGCCGCATCACGGCTGATCCGGACCCTGACATGACCTCAGTAGGGAAAGCCGCCATAGCCACCCGAGCGCCCCGAGCTCCCATCGCCACCTGAACTGCTATTGCTCGATGAACCGAGGCTGTTCTGGCTCCCATCGCCACCTGAGCGCAATCCCGAGACAAGTGAGGTGAGTCCATCGGAGGGAATGGCGAACCCGATGTTCTGTGCCGATGATCCGTTGCTCGAACCGGCGGCCGCGGTGTTCATGCCGATGACTTGACCCGACGAGTTCAGGAGTGCTCCTCCGGAGTTGCCCGGATTGATGGCGGCGTCGGTCTGCAGCATGCCGGTGAGCGTCTCGGTGGAGCTCCCTGTGCTGTCGCCGGCTGTGATCTGACGGTTGAGCGCGGAGATGATCCCTGAAGTGACCGAGGCACTATCACCGAGGGCCAGTGCGTTTCCGATAGCCACAACCGAGTCTCCGACCTGTACCTGGCTAGAGTTGCCGAAGTTCACCGCCGGTAATCCGCTTTGGTTGGTGATCTGCAGGAGGGCCACGTCTTTGTCGGGGTCGGTTCCAACGAGTGTGGCCGGAAGCTGCTTCGTCGAACCGTTGAGCGCCACGGTGATGGTGGTGGCACCGTCGATGACATGGTTGTTGGTCAGCACTTCTCCGGTCGACGTGATGATCATGCCGGTTCCCTCGTCTTGCGACTGGCTTCCATTGGTGGCGGTGATGGCCACGATGGACGGCGACACCGACTTCACGATTTGAGAGACGCTCGACGAAGAAGTGCTCCCTGCAACTTTGATCGGCGGGGCCGCGGCAGTTGTGGGAGTAGAGGAAGACGTCGAGTGGACATTGGCTGCTTCCACCGCTCCGGCACCGGCAACACCGCCGACTAGGACGGCGACCACGGTGATTGCAGCAACGCCTCTCCGACGTTTGTTGGCCTTCGGCGCGGCCTCGGGGCTCGGCCAGGGGGCAGGGGAAGCCGGGGCGCCGGCGTAGGGGGGCCAACCTCCGGGCGGTGACCATCCTCCACCGCTGACAGGCGGTGCTCCGACAGGAGGCACCTCGGAGATGGCTCCACTGGGCAGTTGATTCGGGTAGTCGGTCATACGGCAAGTCTCTGCCCGACACCTAAGGAAACAGTATGGAGGACATATGAGTCACAGAAGAATCCTCGAAATTGACCCCCGCATTCGACGGGACGGTCCGGGAAGGTAACGTCGCAGGTATGTCAGATCGTTCGCGGAAGATTGTGAAACCAGCGGCTGCTATCGGGGTGCTCGCCACCATAGCGAGCGTGTGGTGGTTTGCCCTCAGGCCTCGGCGGAAGATCAAACTCGACAAGTAAGGCTCCGGCGGCGCCGGCATCGTGCCCAGGCAAACGAACCGTCAACTCATCATGGCGGGTACGGCTTCCCCGATCGGCATCCGGACAATGGCGTGAGCCATGGCATCGAACTCTGTCTCCTCGGCGTTGACAATCACGATGGCGGCACCGTGATGATGGGCAATGGGGACGAGACTGGCGGCCGGAAACACCGCCAGGGTGGATCCGATGGCCAGCAGCAGATCGCATTCGGAGGCCGCTCGGGTGGCTCTCCGCAGGTCCTCGGCCACCAGGTCCTGACCGAAGCTGATGGTGGCGGACTTGAGGATCCCTCCACAATGACGACAGGGCGGATCCTCTTCGCCGGCCCGCACTCGGTCGAGGGTCTCTCCCATCGGGGAACGGTGGTCGCACGACATGCACATCACCTGGTGCATGGTGCCGTGGAGTTCGACGATGAGAGCCGGGTCAGTACCGGCGACCTGATGGAGCCCGTCGATATTCTGGGTGACCAGGGTGTGAAGCTTCCCGGACGCAGCCAGCGCGGTGAGGGCGGTATGGGCAGCGTTGGGACGGGCGGCCCATGTCGGCGAGTTGAGTCGACTGCGCCACGCTCGCCTGCGAAGGTCTGCATCGGCCATATAGCTGGCCAACGTGGCCACCTTTTCCGCTTCGGGATTCTTCGTCCACACTCCGTTCGGGCCCCGGAAGTCGGGGATACCGGAGTCGGTGGAGATGCCGGCACCGGTCAGCACAACCACCGAGCCGGCCTCGGCCAGCAAACTCCGGGCGATGCCGAGACCGGTGGCACCACCGGGGTCGCGGCCGGATTCCACTGAGCTCATCTGATCAGCTTGGCACGACCCCCGAAGCGCCGACTCCCGGCCGGCATCGCCCGACGCCCGGTAGCCTCGACCGATGGCCCTGGCCTCCCTTCGCCCTCTTCAATCACGCAACTTCGCCCTGTTGTGGTCGGCGGCGCTGGTATCCAACGTCGGGACGTGGATGCAGACCGTCGCCCTCGGGGTACTGGTCTACGCCCGAAGCCACCAAGCCGGTTGGACCGGATTGGTAGCGGCAGCGGCGTTCATCCCGATGGGCCTGCTTGCCCCGGTGGGCGGGGCACTGGCTGACCGGTTCGATCGCCGTCGATGGTTGATCGTGACCACCTTGGGCGAGATGGCCTTCGCCACCGTGCTGACGGTGTTGGTAGCCACCGGGCACGATCAACCGGGGATAGTGATCATCGTGGCCTTCTTAGGTGGTGCGGCCGGGGCCATCGGATTTCCGGCCTACCAGGCCATGGTTCCGGATCTAGTGCCGAAAGAAGATCTCCTCGGCGCCATTTCGCTGTCATCGGCTCAGTTCAACCTGGGACGGGTGGTGGGTCCGGCGGCGGCCGGCCTCACCCTCATCCATCACGACTACACCCTGACGTTCGCCGTCAATGCTGCATCGTTTGCCGCCGTGGTGGTGGCGTTGAGCCTGGTGCGCCTGCCCAAACCGGCACCAGTCCGCGGGGATCTGGGGATGTTTCGCCGGATAGCCGATGGTGCCCGTACGGCCATGAGCGAGCCAGGATGTCGCAGCGCCATCATCCTCATCTCGGTGGTGGCCCTCCTCGCCTCGCCGTTCATCGCCTTGGTGCCGGTGATGTCGGCGGCCCTCGGCCACGGTGCCGGGGGAACCGCGCTGTTGGTAACCGCCCAGGGCGTCGGTGCGGTGATCGGAGCCCTGGTGCTGCCCACCCTGGCTGAGCAGTTGGGACGGCGGAGGGTGGTGCGAGGCGCGTTGTTCTTGTTACCGCTCCTGCTCATCAACTACGGGTTGTCGCCGACCTTGTGGTGGTCGCTGGTGACGTTTTTGCTGGTGGGTGCCGGCTATATCTCGGTGTTGGCCGGCCTCAACACGGTGGTCCAACTGCGTGCCCCGGCCGCATCCCGTGGCCGGGTGATCGGGCTGTACATGATGGCCTTGGGCATCATCTATCCGATCGGCGCCGTGCTCCAAGGTTTGATCGCCAACCGAACCGGGGTGCGGGCGGTTACAGTCGGGGGAGCCGTGATCCTGTTGGTCGTGCTCGGTCTGTTGGCGATGATCCGGCCGCAACTGCTGGAGGCACTTGATGATGTGCCGATGATTGTCCCGACCGAGGAGCTTCCATGATCGGTGAATCGAAGATGGCATCGACCGGCCTGACCACTGTGGAGGTTCTGACGTCCGCCGACGCCGAAGCGGCACAGGGTCGGGCGGCCGGCTATCTGGCAGCGGCCGGTCTCCGTGTCGGCGATCGGGTCGTCTTCTGTCTCCCGTCCTCCTCGGCTCTTCTGTGCGCGGTGCTGGGGGCGCTACGGACAGGAGTGATTCCCGTACTGCTCAATGCCACCCTGCTCGACGATGAACGGGACCATCTGATCGCCGACGCCGAACCCAAATTGGTGGTGACCGACATCGCCACACTGGCGGCACTCGACACTGGAACCCCTGTTGAGCTGCCTCGCTACCCGCGGGGACGGCCCATGCACTACACCTCGGGTACCACCGGCCGTTCCAAAGGCGTGTGGTCGGGAGTGTGGGACGAGTCCGCCGCCGCCGAGGCATTCGCCGATGAGGCCGACCTGTGGTCATTCGGGCCGGATGACGTCCACTTGGTGTGCTCGCCGATGTATCACTCGGTGTCGGTCAGGTTCGCGGCCGGGACACTGCTGCGGGGAGGGACCTGCGTCATCCTCGGACGATTTGAGGCCACTGCCGCACTCGCCGCCCTGACGGGCAGCGCGGGTGTGATCCCCACTACCACCTTCATGGCCCCCTCGGCCCTGGCCCGGCTCTTGGCCCTCGGCCGAGGCCTCCCGGGTCAATTCAACTCGCTCCGCCTCCTGGTCCACGCCGGGTCGCCGTGCCCACAGGCCGTCAAACGTGCAGCCCTCGAACGGGTTCATGACGGAGTGTTGTGGGAGTTCTACGGATCCACGGAAGGGCAGTTCACCGCGTGCTCGCCCGGGGAGTGGTCGGCTCATCCCGGCAGCGTGGGGAGGGCTCGCCCAGGACGAACGATCACAGTCGACGACGATGGCACCGTGTGGTGCCGGCCTCCCGCCTTCGCCCGCTTCCAATACTGGCGGGACGAGGACAAGACCGCCTCGGCATGGCGAGATGGCTCATTTACGGTCGGGGACCTTGGGCGCCTCGATGTCGACGGGTACCTCTATCTCGACGGGCGGCGCGACGATCTGATCATCAGCGGGGGAGTCAACGTCTATCCGGCCGAGGTGGAGAACGTCATGTCCGAGGTCGGCGGGGTGGCAAGGTTGGCGGCATTCGGTCTTCCCGACGAGACCTGGGGGCAGCGTGTATGCGTGGCGGTGGTCCCCGATGCCACCGTCGAGGGGATCGATCGGGAGCACCTGATTGGTGCCCTTCGGTCCCACGCCATGGATCGGATGGCAGGATACAAGAGGCCGAAGCAGTACTTCATCGTCGAGGCGCTGCCCACCACCGCCACCGGGAAGGTGCAGCGCCACCGGGTCGCCGCCCAGATCGGCAGCTTGCCAGCTCACTGATGAGGGAGAATCGCTCCATGAGTCCCACCGACGCAGGACCACCACTGGCCTCGATCAACCCCGCCACCGGCGAACTCCTTCAGTCCTTCGAACCCTTCGATGCCGACGAAGTGGAGGCCCGTCTGGCCATTGCGGCCCGGGCCGCATCCGAGTGGGCCGCCACCAGTTTCGTGGAGCGGGCTCGGTTGCTGATCACCGTGGCCGAACTCCTCGAAGGTGAGCTCCCCGATATCGCCCATGTGGTGACGACCGAGATGGGAAAGCCGTTCGCCCAGGCCAAGGGCGAGGTAGCCAAGTGCGCCAGTGCCTTCCGGTGGTTCGCTGAGCATGGCGAGAGTTTTCTCACCGATGAGGAGCTGCCGGTCGACGCCTCCCTGGGACTGGTGACCTATCAACCACTCGGACCGGTGCTCGCCATCATGCCGTGGAACTTTCCCCTGTGGCAGGTGGTGAGGTTTGCCGCCCCAGCCGTCATGGCCGGCAATGTCGGGTTGTTGAAGCACGCTCCAAATGTGTGTCGGACCGCTCTGCTGATCGAGGATCTGTTTCGCCGGGCCGGCGCTCTACCTGGCGTCTTCCAGACCCTGTTGATCGGGACTGATCAGGTGCCGGGGATCATCGCTGACACCCGAGTCAAGGCTGTCACGTTGACCGGCAGCGTCGGTGCCGGCCGGGCGGTGGCGGCTCAGGCCGGAGCGGCCATCAAAAAGGTCGTCCTCGAGCTCGGAGGCAGTGACCCGTTCATCGTGCTGCCGTCGGCCGATATCGATCGGGCCGTCCCGGTGGGAGTGCAGGCCCGTATGCAGAACACCGGCCAATCGTGCATCGCCGCCAAACGGTTCATCGTGCACGACGAGGTGGCCGACGCCTTCATCGACGCCTTTGTCGCCGGGGTGGCGGCCCTGTCGGTGGGGGATCCCTTCGATCCGGCCACCGAGGTCGGACCCCTGGTGACATCGGTCGCCCGGGACAACATCGAAGCTCTGGTGGAGGACGCTCGCGCCCATGGGGCGTCGATTCTCTGCGGTGGCGAGCGGATGGTGGGCCCGGGAGGATCCGATGAGGCGGGCTACTACTACCTGCCGACGGTGATCGCCGACATCACTTCTGAGATGAGGGTGGCAACCGAAGAGGTGTTCGGCCCGGTGGCACTCCTGTTTCGGGTGTCGAGCGCTGACGAGGCACTTTCGGTGGCCAACGGCACCGACTTTGGCCTCGGATCGAGCGTATGGACCGGCGACCCTGATGAACAACAGCAGTTTGTCCAGGGGCTCGAGGCCGGCCAGGTCTTCGTGAACGGCATGGTGGCGTCGATGCCTGAGTTGCCGTTTGGCGGGATCAAGACCTCAGGGGTCGGCCGGGAGCTGTCAGTTCATGGGATCCGCGAATTCTGCAACATAAAGTCGGTGTGGGTGGCCTGACCCGTCACTGTGTCGACGTCTCCACGTGGTTGACCACTGGTGCCGCCACCCACGTCCCCGACATCGAGGTCCATGTGCGCCCGCCGAAAGTAACCGAGGTGAGGTGGTAGCTGTAGGCATTGGCCACCGCCCACGCGGCGACCTGCCATCCTCGTTGGGTGCTCGCCGGGGTGCCGAACGGGTCCGGGCCCAGTTGTGCGGATGCCGCTTTGGTGAGCGCCATATGGTTCGGGGCCGCGCCTCCGAAGCTACTGAGAAGGCAGGCAAGCCCAGCCGGGACTTCTCCCGTGGATGCTGCCGCCAGGGCGTGGGCTTCTGGCGACCACTGGGCATAGGCGTCGGGGGTGGCGCTGAGCTGGACACGTTGGGCGGCATCGGTCACCGGCAGCGACTCCCATCCGGGGATCTTGGCGAGATGGTTGTAGAAGGCCCCCGCGGCGTAGGTGGGGTCCATGATCTGGGCTGTGGTGCCCCAACCCTCGGAAGGGCGCTGTTGGAAGAGGCCGACCGAGTCGCGGTCGCCATAGGGGAGGTTCTGTAGATGGGTCTCCTGCAAGGACGTGGCGAGAGCGACGGTGGCGGCGTGGTCGGGTAGCCCCTTGCGCAGACCGACGGCGGTGATGAGAGCGGCGTTCTGGGCTTGGATGGGGGTAATCGCATACGGGTCACCGCCCGAGCGCCCTCCGAACGTGCACGTCGAGGCCACGGCAGGAGACCCGAGCAGCCCGATGAGGGTCACCGCACCCGCCACCACGACCGCCAACGTCACCGAGATGGAGACCACCCACCGGCGTCGCCTGTGGAATCTCGGGCGCGAATGTCGATTCATGGTCGGCACTGGTCAGTTGCTCCAATCGATGGCCAGACGCGGTGGGCGGGCGAACATGAAGTTTCCCATCTCGCTGGGGGTGAGAAGGGTCGGGTGCCCAGGTGCCCAGGTGCCCAGGTGCAGGGGCATCGTCCCGTGTCGGTCAGACTGGAGGTATGCGTGCTTACCTCGACCATGCGGCAACCACGCCCATGCGACCAGAGGCTGTCGAGGCCATGTTGCCGTATCTGAGCGGCACCGAGATGTTCGGGAACCCCTCGGGTAGCCATCGCGAGTCCCGAAGGGCACGGTTGGCCGTGGATGACGCCCGGGAGAAAATCGCTGATTTACTCGGTGCTGACCTCGGAGAAGTGGTGTTCACCGGAAGCGGGACCGAAGCTGACAACTTGGCCATCACCGGCGCTCTTCGAGCTCGGGGATCTTCTCTCGGCGGCCGATCCGGTGTCATCGTCTGCTCGGCGATGGAGCATCACGCCGTCCTCAATACTTGTCGGGCCGCGGTCGAACCGGGTGGCATCGAACTCCGTGAAGTGCAGACCGACCGGTCGGGGATCGTGGATCTCGCCTCGTTCGCCGAGGCATGCACGTCCGAGGTTCGACTGGTCTCGGTGATGGCTGTCAATAATGAGATCGGTACCGTGCAGCCTCTCGACGAAGTCTCCCGTCTGGTGCGCGCGCAGGCTCCGGGCGCGGTATTGCACACCGACGCCATCCAGGCGGCGGCGTGGCTCGACATGACACCGATCACGGCCGCTGTCGATCTGTTGGCGCTGAGTGCGCACAAGTTCGGTGGCCCCAAAGGGGTGGGCGCGTTGGTGGTCCGCAATGGCATCCCGATCGACGCGGTGACCCACGGCGGCGGGCAGGAGCGCGAACGCCGGAGTGGGACCCACAACGTCGCCGGCATAGTTGCCATGGCCGCAGCCCTCTCTGCCACCGTGGACCAGCGTTCAGATACCGCGGCCCGGGTCACCGCTCTTCGAGACCGGCTGGTCGACGGTCTGCTGGCCTTGGTGGAAGGAGCCGAAGAGACCGGAGATCGGTCCCGCAAAGTGCCTGGACACGCCCATCTGCGCTTTACCGGGATCGAGAGCGAGGCGATGGTGGTGCTCCTCGACGAGGCAGGGGTCGCCGCGTCGGCGGGAGCGGCGTGCTCGAGCGGCGCGGTCGATGCCAGCCACGTCCTGCTGTCAATGGGATTGGATTCGGCGGCGGCGGGCAGTGGGGTCCGCTTTTCGCTGGGCACAACATCCACCGACGCCGAGGTTGATCATGTTCTGGCCGTTGTCCCGGGAGTGGTCGCCCGCCTGCGAAACTAGAGCCGTGCGAGTTCTTGTTGCCATGTCCGGAGGGGTCGACTCCTCGGTCGCCGCCTCCCTGCTGGTGGAGGAGTTCGGTCGTGACCAGGTGGTCGGGGCCACCTTGAAGTTATGGGGTGGGTCGTCCGACTCAGGGTGTTGTTCAGTGGCCGATGTGGAGGACGCCCGACGGGTGGCCGACCAACTTGGCGTGGTCCACCATGTGTTCAACTTCACAGCTGAGTTTGAAGCGCGGGTGGTGGCCCCTTACGTCGATGGTCATGCCATTGGTCGAACCCCGAACCCGTGCATCGAGTGCAACCGGTACCTCAAGTTCGATCGACTTTTCGACCGTGCCCGGTCGTTGGGGTTCGACGCGGTTGCCACCGGACATCATGCCCGGCGGATGACCACCGAGGAAGGGCGGCACCGTCTGATCAGAGGGGCCGACCCCCTCAAGGATCAGTCGTATGTCCTGGCCATGCTCGGACAGGACCAGTTGGCCCGGTCGCTGTTCCCGGTGGGGACGCTGACCAAGGCTCAGGTACGCGAGGAAGCGATCCGCCTGGGTCTCCGCACCGCCATGAAGCCCGATAGCCAAGACGTGTGTTTCATCCGCTCGGACGAGGGTCGTCAAGGCTTTTTGGGAGACAGGCTTCCGCTTCATGATGGCCGACTGGTCGACGATGCCACCGGGGAGGATCTCGGCCCGGTCGAAGCGGTGGAGTTGGTGACGGTGGGCCAGCGGCGAGGTATGGGCCACGGGGACGACGGTCGACGACGCTACGTGACAGCCGTCGACGTCCCGGCTCGCCGGGTTCGGATCGGCACCCCCGAGGCGGCCAACGCCTCCGGTGTGGATTTGCACACGGTGACCTGGGTCGATGATGACCTGACCCAATCCGCCGGGCCGGGGGAGTGCGCGGCCATTGCCCAGTGCAGCGCGCATGGGCGTCCGGTGGAGTGCACGGTCCGCCTGGACGGGAACGGCAGGTTGGCGGTGACGTTCGCCACCGCACAACGCCGGATCGCTCCGGGTCAGACGGTCGCTCTCTACGACCCTGCCAACCCCGACGCAGTGATCGGTTCGGGTATTGCCGCGTGACCGACCCTCCCGGTGGGATCGATCCGGCCACCCGGGCTGAACAACTTCGGGACCAGATCGAGTATCACAACGACAGATATCACCACCTCGATGCTCCCGAGATTCCCGACGCCGAGTATGACGCGCTCGTACGCGAACTCCGAGCTATCGAATCCGACCACCCCGATCTGCGAGTACCCGATTCTCCTACCGGTACGGTAGGCGCGCCGGCGTCCACGCTCTTTTCCCCGGTTGTCCACCGGGTGCCAATGATGAGCCTCGACAATGCGTTCAACCCGGGGGAACTGGAAGCATGGGCGGACCGCTTGGCCAAACGCATTCCCGCCGACACTGCCTTCGTGTGCGAATTGAAAATCGACGGGGTGGCCATGTCTCTCACCTACGACAATGGCCGGTACGTGCAGGCCGCCACCCGGGGAGACGGGCGGGTGGGTGAGGATGTCACCGCCAACGTCGCTACCATCGCCGATATCCCCGACTCTCTCGATTCGTCGGTGGAGGTCCCGGCGGTGATAGAGGTACGGGGTGAGGTGTATATGCCCATCGCCGCCTTCGAGGAGTTGAACCGGCGGCAGGCCGAGACCGAGGGAAAACTCTTCGTAAATCCGCGAAACTCTGCGGCTGGGTCTCTTCGGCAGAAGGATGCCTCCGTCACGGCCACCCGGGCGTTGTCATTTTGGCCCTACCAGGTCGGTGACCTTCAGCCCCAGACTGATCGACCGGGGTCAACGCTCCCCGAGGAGTTGGTGTCGTCACACGCTTCCACGCTGGCATGGTTGGGCCGAGGCGGGTTTCCCGTCAATCCCGAGCACCGGGTCGTGCATGGCCTGAGCGAGGCGCTTGCCTTCTGTCGACACTGGGAGGAGCACCGCCACGACCTCGGATATGAGATCGACGGAGTAGTGGTGAAGGTCGATGAACTGTCGCTGCAACGGCAACTCGGTGCCACCTCCCGCGCCCCCCGATGGGCGATCGCCTACAAGTTTCCCCCCGAGGAACGGACCACCCGGCTGCGGGCGATCGAGGTGTCGATCGGACGCACCGGCAAGGCCACCCCATTCGCCGTCCTCGAGCCGGTCTTCGTCGGCGGATCGACCGTGTCTTTGGCCACCCTGCACAACGAGGACCAGGTACGGGCGAAGGACGTGCGTCCAGGTGAGGACGTCATCGTGCGCAAGGCCGGTGACGTCATTCCCGAGGTGGTCGGGCCGGTTCTCGTCGGCACCCAGGGCAAGATACGTCGACCACCGAAGTGGACCTTCCCGGTTGTATGTCCGAGCTGTGGCGCTCGGTTGGCACGGCTTGAGGGTGAGAGCGACACGTTCTGCACCAATCTCGATTGCCCAGGACAGCGGGTGCAGCGCATCTCCCACTTCGGTTCCCGGTCCGCCATGGATATCGAAGGGCTGGGAGAGCAGCGGGTAGAGCTATTCGTCGGCCGTGGGTTGCTCGCTGACGTGGCCGATCTCTACTCATTCACCCCGGACACGTTCGCCGGGATGGAGGGATTCGGGGCACTCTCCATTGCCAATCTGTTGGCGGCCATCGAGGCTTCTCGTTCCCGTCCACTTCACCGGCTTCTGATCGGTCTGGGTATCCGTCACTTGGGCCAAGTTGGTTCGCTGGCTCTGGCGCGGGCGTTCGGAACCCTCGATGGAATTGTGTCGGCCGGCGAACCGGCGCTGGCCGCGGTAGATGGTGTGGGCCCGATCATCGCCGCCAGTGTGGCCGAATGGTTCGCCTCGGACGTCAACCGGGGGGTGGTGGACCGGTTGCGGCGCGCCGGGGTGAACGTCGAAGAGCCTGGCGGCGGAGAAGGAGTCGTCGCCGGCGCTGAAGGTGTCCTGTCTGCAGATCAGACCCTGGTCGGAAAGTCAGTGGTGGTGACCGGGACTCTGGAGGGCCTGACCCGGGAGGAGGCGGAGGAGGCCATCTTGGCTCGAGGTGGAAAGTCACCCGGCAGTGTGTCCAAAAGGACGTTCGCAGTGGTGCTGGGAGAATCCCCCGGGGCTTCGAAGGTGACCAAGGCCGAGCAACTCGGCATTCCGGTGGTGAATGGCGTGGAACAGTTCATGGCCCTGCTCGAGACGGGAGAGCTTCCATCGAAAGGATAAGTTGCGTCGAAGGCGATTCGGTCGTCGGTTGACGAGGCGTACCCGACGTGGCCCCGATCAACACCTGACCATGGGCTCGGGCTTTTTGTCCACATCGTCAAGTGGCAATGTGCGCCTTGGCCGCCCATCCGAAATCGTGACGTGCACTGCGATCGATGCGAAGCCGGCGGCAGCGAGGCGTGACTCGACGGCGGCGGGATCGACCGGGTTATGGGTGTCGTGATCGTGAAAAGCGGCCAGTCCTTCGTTCGCCATGCTGTCGGAGGCGATGAACACGCCGCCTGTCTGCAGGACCCGCGCCACTTCGGCAAACAGTCCATCCTGCAGCTCGCGTGTGGGGATGTGATGCAGCATTGTGAACGACAACCGCACTGGTGAAGCGGCCGTCTTGGAACGGCATGGCCGTGGCATCGGCGTGCACGACTTCGGCATTGGTGCCGGCGAGACATACGGAGAGTTTGGTGGCCAGCTCGTCATCGACCTCGACGGCGGTAATCGCCGTTACCTGGCCCCGCAACAGGTCGGTAGTCATTCCGGGGCCCGGTCCCACCTCGAGTACGTCACGCATTGAAGCCCGCCGGCGCCCCGAAGGGTTTCTACCCGAAAAGTCCTCGGATCAACGCTGAGGTAGATGAGTAGACCTTCCAGCAGCCACAACGTTGGTTGGTCATGCTGCCAACCTCCAAGACTGAGTGCCGCGATCCACTCGGGGTCGGCGATGTCAGCCGCGATTGTCTGACGTCGACAGTGTGGGAGAAGGCCGGCCTCGGTGAGCAAGGTGCCCTTGAGTTCGAAGATGTCGGCCCGGTCGATCTCAAAGGTGGTGGCATCGGTGGGCAGTGGCAACCTGAAGGCGCGACCGTCGAGGCCGGTACCGACGATGACAATCTGACGGACACCGTTGGAACTCGCCTTCATTGCCAACTCGTCGAGGAAGCGGGTCCGAACCGATATCCATGCTACGAGAGCTCGACTGACAGCGGGAAGTCATTGATCGTCAGTTTGTACCAGGTGCGCGGCCAATGGATCGATGAATCACCGGTCAGGCCGACCACTCTCTTGCGCCCGACTCACCGCCACCGGAACTGCGGTTGAGCCCACCCAAAAAGTCTGGACCGGTCAGCTCTCGTCATGGCCCATGTTGACAAGCGCTCCCAGAACCGCCCGCGTGCGCGCCATGTCGTCATGGCTGACTTTGGTCGCCAGCTCTGCATCGATCTGTTCGACTGCCATGCGGATCTCTACTGCAGCTGCGTGACCGCGTTCGGTCAGGCCCACCGTCACCCGACGCCGATCATCGGGGTCGGGGGTTCGTTCGACGTAGCCGCGGGCGACCAGAGCATCGACAAGCTGACTGGCGGCTTGCTTGGAAACGGCCAGATCGCTGGCCACATCCCGCAGATTGTGGCCACTTCGGGCAATGCGACCGAGCACCGCGCTGCCGCTTCGGGGCATGTCATCGAAGCCGGATGTGGCCAAGGAGGCGCGTATGGCGGTGACGTAAGTTCGTCGGGCGGCTCCGAGAAGCGATGGAAGCACCACATCGTCGTACCCGTGGAGCTCATCGCTCATGGCAGTGACTATAAAGTCAATTATATAGATAGTCAAGGTTCTAGACCATAAGTGGGGACCAATGGGACTGTCCCCTCCGCTGCGCTCGTGTTCATAGGTCGGCGCACCTGCCGATGGGCTCGCCACCCGGAGGCGAACCCATCGGCAAAGCCATTCCATTCACCTCTGAGCGAGTTGAAATGCGCATTCGCTCAGAGGTCAATGGAATTACAGAGCGGGTCTTGTCCCGCCGAAGAGGGGGAAACGCTTTATATTGACAAATATCGATGGATAGCGCATACTTATTGATGTTGGTCGATGGGTTATTCAGGAGGGTCCCTCATGCCAAGCCAAGCAACCCTTGATGCCGCACCTTCGAGAACGACCGGGTACGGTGCACGCCTTGATGCATCCGACATGTCAGTTGACGAAGCGGTGGCCACTGCGGCGGTGTTCAAGGCGCTGGGGGACCCGGCACGGGTGAGAATTGTGAACCTGCTGGCAACCAGCGAAGAGCCGCTGTGCGTTTGCCACTTGATTGAGCCTCTTGGCCTTAGCCAGGGCACAGTGAGCCACCACGTGAAGAAGCTTGTGGACGCTGGGCTATTGCAACGCGACCAGCGAGGAATCTGGGCCTGGTACTCATTGAATCGAACCGCCTTGGGTCACCTCGCCGCCCTGGTCGGCCCTGAACAGGAAGATGCATGAGCGATCTCAATCTTGACAAGGGAATCGACCGTCGCGAGGAGGTCCGCTCTCGGTACGCCGCCGCCGCAATTGCCGGCAGTCCGTCGCTCAACTCCGATTGCTGTGGGCCGACAGCTGACAGTTCCTTCGGCCAGGTCCTCTACGGCGATGACGACCGAGCAGCCCTTCCCGAGATGGCGGCTTTGGCCAGCCTGGGTTGTGGGAACCCCACGGCAATTGCCGAGCTCCAATCCGGCGAGACGGTATTGGACCTGGGATCGGGAGGCGGCATCGATGTCCTGCTCAGCGCCAGACGGGTGGGTCCCACTGGCAAGGCATTCGGCTTGGACATGACCGACGAGATGTTGGAGCTGGCCCGGCGAAATGCAGCCGAGGCCGGTGCTGCCAACGTGGAGTTCCTCAAGGGTCTGATCGAGGACATCCCGCTTTCTTCCGAGAGCATCGACGTTGTTGTCTCCAACTGCGTGATCAATCTGTCCATCGACAAGCCGGCGGTGTTGTCCGAGATCTTCCGGGTACTTCGCCCCGGCGGCCGGATCGGGATCAGCGACGTGGTCGCCGAGGACGACCTCAGTTCGGCTGAGCGAGGGGAACGCGGTAGTTACGTGGGCTGTATCGCCGGCGCGTTGTCGAAGTCCGAGTATGAGCTTGGCTTGGCCGCCGCCGGCTTCGGGGAGATATCGGTGACTTTTACTCACCAAGTGGCAGACGGCATGCACGGAGCTATCGTCCGAGCAGTCAAGCCATGACGGTTGCCGCCTGCACCCTGGGCCAAGAGGACCGGTCAGCCCGGGTGCGGCAGTGGAAACGTCTGGCCGGGACAGCCCGCCCTTCCGCTCGCCATAGCGGCCGGTTTCTGGAGATCAGCTACCAATCCGGGTCGGGGGTGTTCGACGAGCTCGAGGCCCTGGTCGCCTCGGAGCGACAGTGTTGCGCTTTCGTCGATTGGGACGTGGTTCAGGAGGTGGACGGCAACATCATGCGCATTACGGCCAAGCCCGAAAGCCCCGACGATATTGCGTCGCTTGCTGCTCTCTTCAGCGCCGCTTGACGGTTGCCGTCGTTTCTTCAGAATCGAACCGAGTCACGGAGGACCGCGTCATACGTAGTTGATCACGGGCGAGTGCTCGGAGCCCTATCGTCGATGCCTTGACCGAATCCTCATCCCCTCCCGTTCCGACAGCGGCCGCTGATGACGCTCCGTTCGTCTACCGCGAATATCACCGGCGGGTTCGAGCCGGTGATATCGATGGAGCGCTGGACCTATACCCATCTGACGCGGTTCTGGAGTCGCCATTGATCCCGCGGGTCCTTGACCAAAAGAGTGGGATTCTGACCGGTCACGACCAGATCCGCCCCTTTTCCCGGAGCGGGACCGACGGTCGCCCCAACGAGCTCGTGCGCTGGTACCGCACCGGTCGCTACTTCTTCGACGGTCAAACCCTGATTTGGGAGTACCCGAGACACACGCCGGCCGGGCACCAGGTGGACCGGGTCGAAGTCATGGACCTCCAGGGCCCACGGATTGCTCATCACCGCATCTACTGGGGCTGGTTCGGCACGCCGTTGCTGATGCCAAAAAACCAGTGAGTCGGCTCGGGATATCCGGCGGTTGCTTAACCCACCTCAGCGGTTCAGGGACGGACCTCGTAATAGAGGTTGGCGGGGTCGTCAAAATCATGAAGAGTGAATTGAGTGAAGCCAGCCTCCCGACACATCTGTTCTGCCAGCTCCCGGTGCAGGCCGAGTGTGCCGAGACCTGTCCCACCGGGCTCTGACAGCGCCGATGACATACAGGTGGCGACCGACGTCCCGTACATCAGGGCCAACAGTGGATTGCGTTGATTCTCGTCCCAGGTGACGCCCGACCGTATGTCTTTGATGAGCAAGGTCCCGTCAGCATTGAGGCTCCGCCGGATGGCGGCCAGGGCTTCGGCCGGATGGGGCATGTCGTGAAGGCAGTCCAACGTCAATACGAGGTCATAGCTGGGTTCGGCCGGAAGGTCGACGGCCCCGGCGAGATGGAAGACGACGTTGGACTGGGATCCCTCTTCAAGTTTGGCGCGGGCCCGAGCAATGGCGTGCTCGGACGGGTCGTATCCTTCGAAGCGGGTGTTGGGGAAGGCATCCGCCATGGTGAGCAAAGCCACACCAGATCCGCAGCCGACATCGGCGACCCGGGCACCACGTTCGAGACGCGCAACGACGCCATCGAGGGCGGGTAGAACGACGGGCACCAGGGCCAATCGGGACCAGGGACCCAGCATCCGCTCAACGGTATGAGCGGCCGATGGGCCGAGGTCGTCATAGGCGAGACCGATCCCCGTCCGGAATGCATCTGCCAGGCGGTCGACAATGTCGGGAGCGGCGACGCCTCCTTGGAAGGCGCCGGCCGCAAACCACAAACTGTCGCTGGTTTCGACCAGGACAGTTGCCGCCTCCGGGCTCAACTCGAAGGCTTCGCCGTCCACCGTATCGATGAGTGAGGCGGCCGCCTGGCTTCGTAACCACTCGAGCAACCATCGCTCATGCAGCCCGGTGGACGCCGCCAGCGCTGCCGCGGTCATCGGACCCTGTCCAACCATTGCCTGATACAGCCTGAGCCGATCGCCGAGATGGATCATCAACGACAGCACTTCGCCCTCTTTGTACTTCCACACCTGCAGAGCGAACAGTGCCGATTTCATCGCGTCAGGTTGGGTATCAAGGTCAGAAGCCACGACACTTGTTTAGCATCCCGAGTAATTAGTGGGGGAGGGACGGCGGTGTCGGGATCATGGCAAGGACAGGGGTCCAGTTGTGAGTCGGGTTCCTCCCGCCAGCCTGTCCCGCCTCGCCCACTTCGTGAAGCTGGCCCGGACGATCCGGCACTACCGATCCTCCATCGAGGCCACCCTCGAATGGGAACTGACGAATGGGATCGCGGAGTCGAACAACCCGGCCATCGGCCGGATCCGGTCTGCCGCCCGGGGGTTCCACGACCCCGAGAGCTTCATCACCATGATCATGTTGGACCGGGCTGGCATCACCTCCACTGCCCTGGGCGGTGGCCTCATGACCCACGAGACCGGCACAAGACGTGGATTTCCGAAATGGCTCCATGTGAGCGAGGACCATCCCCCTTATCCCGGCCCAACCCGTACCGGAACACGGGAATGCCCTGGTGAGCGCCACCCTCCACCGCTGATGCCCCGCTGATCGGTACCCTAGGGGCAACGATGCCGAGCATTACGGACTCCATCGGGCGGGTCCTCGGCGACCGCTACCGACTTGTCACCGCCTTGGGCACCGGCGCGTCTGCGCACGTGTATCTGGCCGAAGATGTCTCCCTTCACCGGAGGGTGGCCATCAAGGTCCTCCACCCCGCCCTGGCCGGCGATTCGTCCTTTCTGAAGAGGTTCAGGGCTGAGGCGAGGGTGGTGGCCACACTGAACCACCCGAACATTCTTCAGGTCTATGACTGGGGCGAAGAGGGCGGTGAACCGTATCTGGTGTTGGAGTACCTGGCCGGAGGAAGCCTCCGCCGGGTCTACGACTCCGGCGTTCTGCTCACTCCCGAGCAGGCTGTCCACATCGGCATCGAAGCCGCCGCCGGCCTCGACTACGCCCACCGCCGCGGCCTGGTGCACCGGGACATCAAGCCGGCCAACCTTCTCTTCGATGCCGAGCGGAGATTGAGGATCGCCGATTTCGGCCTGGCCCGTGCCCTGGCGGAGGCGACATGGACCGAGCCGGAGGGCGCCATCCTGGGGACGGCCCGTTATGCCGCTCCTGAGCAAGTGGAGGGGTGGACTCTCGACGGGAAAGCCGATATCTACGCTCTCGCCTTGGTGCTCTACGAGGGAGTCACGGGAAAGGCGCCGTTCGTCGGCGATACGACCATCGCCACATTGATGGCCCGGGTGGGGACCCTGCTGCCTGAGCACGAAGCGCTCGGACCCCTCAACGAGGTGTTGGTGTGGGCAGCTGCTCCCGAACTCGAAGAGCGCTACGACGCCGCCGCCCTGACACTGAGACTGCAGGCCCTGGCCATCGCGCTGCCCGAACCCGAGCCGTTGGCACTGGCTGAAGCGATTCCGGTCGGCGACCACAGAGACGCCGAACGCGCCCTGGTTCGCGCGGCCGGCGGCGCGGATCGAACTGACGCCACCGAACTGGGTGTCTCGATGCCTCTCCTTCCTCGGAAGGGATCGGACGAGACGCCCACTGAAGGATCTCTAACCGACCCCCCTACGACCAAAGTGACGAGTGGCACTCGAGTCAGGCGTCGGTGGCTGTGGGTTACCGCCCTCATCGTGTTGGTGGCGGCGTTGATCGCTGCCGGAGTCGTATTGGCAGCCAAGCAGCAGATTTTCACGCCCAGTCACGTAGTGCCTTCTCTGGTGGGGCACACGCTTCCGGCGGCGGTCAAGACCAGTTCTGCTGATCATTTCAAGGTGCATCAGAGCGGTGAGCAGTACAGCATCAGCATGGCGCCCGGCCTCATCCTCAGTCAGCAACCAGTGGCCAAGGCCGGAAGTCACCCGGCCATGGCCAAGCAGGGGTCGACCATCAACATCATCGTCTCGCGAGGGCCGCCTCCGGTGACAATTCCCACCAACCTGAGCCAGTATTACAACTGTGCCGACGCCACCCAGGCTCTCAAGGCCGTCAATTTGGTAGGTGTCTGCCCGGACAGTGCTGCCCAGTACAGCTCGTCAGTACGGGCCGGTGGGATCCTTGGTTCCAACCCGGCGACCAGTGCCATCTATGGATCGACGGTGACCATCATTACCTCCAAGGGTCATGCGCCGGTCGCCGTCCCTTCGGTGACCGGTACCGGCTCCTCCTATGCCACTGCCGCCGCCGCCCTGACCGCGGCTGGATTCGTCCCGGCTCAAAGCAGCGCCTACAGCTCCTCGATCCCCTCCGGGCAGGTCATCGGGACGTCGCCGGACCCCTCTGCCGGACCGGCGGCATTCGGGTCGACGGTGACGGTGATCGTCTCCCTCGGGCCGCAACCGGTGAAGGTCCCGAACCTGACCGGCGACTCGGTTCCAGAAGCAACGGCGGCGCTCCAGAAAGTGGGTCTAACACTCGGCAACGTCTATGGACCGGCGAAGGGTGGCGTGTTCCACACCACCCCCGATGCGGGGACCAGCGTTCCCCCCGGCACCTCAGTGACGATCTATACCCTGTGATGACCGCACCCGACCCCACCCCCGAGTGCGAGCTGTGTGAAGCCGCCAAGATCACCGAGTGGTTCTACGAGGACGACACGTGCTGGGTGGCCGACTGCGAAGTGTGCGACGTTCCCATGGTGGTCTGGAAGTTCCATGGCAACGAACCTCCCGAGTCGGAGGTGGAGCACATGCTGGCCCGACTGGGGTCCGTGGCCGACGACCGGTTGGGCTTGGATGGGTGGTCGTTCGACCGGGTGATGCGTCAGATCCCCGACCACTTCCATGCCCATGCCCGCGATCCCAACTGGTGGTTTCGCCGGTTCGGCCGCAAGTGACCCGGTCGTCGGCCAATCTGGGACCCGCCAACCGGTGATCAAGTATCTCGGTTCCAAACGGCGCCTGGTACCCGCCCTCACCGAGATGGCCGTGGCCTCGGGGGCGGTGACCGCTCTCGATCTGTTCACCGGCACCACCCGGGTGGCGCAGGCCTTGAAACGGCTGGGGATCCACACCACCGCAGTGGACAGCTCTCGTGCCGCTCATGTGCTGGCCCAATGTTATGTGGCCACCGATCCGAATCAGACTCCGTCATTTCTCTCCGAGGTGTCCGATGCAGTGGCATTCCTCAACGGGTTGGAGGGGTGTCCCGGGTATGTGACGGAAACGTTTTGCGAATCGGCCAGGTTTTTCCGACCGGAGAACGGCGCCCGCATCGATGCCATCCGCGACGCCATCGATGCCGGTTATGCCGGGACACCGCTGTGGCCAGTGCTGATGACCAGTCTGCTCGAGGCGGCCGACCGGGTGGACTCGACCACCGAGGTGCAGATGGCCTACCTCAAGCAGTGGGCGTCTCGGGCGCATCGTCCCTTGGAGTTACGGATACCTGAACTGGTGTCGGGTCCGGGTCGGGCGGTGCGGGGTGACGCGTGTGAGTTGGTCACCAACACCAAGACCCCCGACACTCTCACCCCTGTTGACCTTGCCTATCTCGACCCGCCGTACAACCAACATCGGTACGAGTCGAACTATCACGTATGGGAAACGCTGGTGGCATGGGATGCTCCGACCCACTACGGCATCGCCTGCAAGCGTGAGGACCTGCGGTTGCCAACCGGGCGGAGTCCGTTCAATAGCCGCCGGACCATGCCGGAAGCGCTGGCGGGAGTGATCGCTGCAGTCCGAGCCGACACCGTGATCCTTTCCTACAACAACGAGTCGTGGCTGTCCCTCGATGAGCTCGTTGAGATGTGTGCATCTCGAGGGCACGTGGAGGTGCTGGCATTCGATTCGGCTCGCTACGTCGGAGCGAGAATCGGCATCCACAACCAGAAGGGGCGGAAGGTGGGAACGGTGTCCCATGTCCGAAATACCGAATACGTTCTCATCGCCGGGGAGCGTGACCGAGTCAGACGGATGGCGCAGGCTGTGACAGTACCCGGCTTGGGTATCCCGGTGGAACGACCCGAACGGGCCGGAATCCGCAAGGGGACTGTCCCGGTTTGACCATCGCATAAGGCTCCTGCCAACGTAGGCGCACCATTGGCAGGCAACGGGTTATCCGTGGCGTGGTCAATGACACGAGGTTGGCCAAACAGGAGAGTTGGGACATGGGGGCATTGGACGGGCGGATCGCCATCATCACCGGAGCCGGTCGCGGTATCGGTCGGGAGCACGCGCTACTTTTCGCCGCCGAAGGAGCGAAAGTCGTGGTCAACGACTTGGGTGGCGCGCCTGACGGCTCGGGAGGTGATCGGTCGGCAGCCCAACTAGTGGTGGACGAAATTGTTGCTGCCGGAGGTGAAGCCGTTGCCAATGCCGAGGACATCACCGATTGGGATGGCGGGAAGCGGTTGATAGATACCGCCGTCGAGACCTTTGGGAACCTGCATGTGTTGGTGAACAACGCGGGGATTCTTCGCGACCGGGTGTTGGTCAACATGTCCGAGGAGGAATGGGACACGGTCATTGACGTCCACCTCAAAGGGCACTTCGTCCCACTCCGCCACGCCGCCGCCTTCTGGCGCCAGCAAACCAAGGATGGAGTCGAGGTGAAGGCCTCAGTCATCAACACGTCGTCGACATCGGGCCTGCTGGGGAATCCCGGTCAGACCAACTATGGCGCAGCCAAAGCCGGTATCGGCGCCCTCACCATCATCGCCGCCGAGGAGCTCTCCCGTTACGGGATCCGGGTCAACGCCATCGCTCCGGCCGCCCGCACCCGTCTGACCGAGCAGACGCCCGGCCTCTCGGAGATCGTGCAGGCTCCGACCGATGCCTCTGCTTTTGATATCTGGGACCCAGGCAACGTGTCGCCCCTGGTTGCCTATCTGGCCGCCGAGGGTACTCCCACCACCGGAAAGGTCTACCTCGTCCACGGTGGTCAGATTCGCCTCTTCCAACCATGGACGATGACCAAAACTCTCGAAAAGGACGACCGTTGGACAGTTGCCCAGCTCCAGACGGAGATGCCCCGGCTCGGTGGCTGAATGGTGACACCGGTCGACAGAGGTGGTCCCGCCGGGAGAGATCACGGTTTCGACTCCCCGGAGGTGATCGAGGCTGAGGCGATGCTCAGCGGTACCGGAGCCGGCGCCGAAGGGGGGATCGTCGTTCCGTGGCCCCTTCTCTTCCGCCACCGGATGCATCGAAGGGTCCGCTCCTCGGATCGATACCAGTGGTGGGTGCTCTGGACCGTGTTGGCCGGGCTGCTCTCGGTGAACATCACTTTCACAGTGTTTGTGGTGGCGCTTCCCCAGGTCGCCCACCAGCTCCACACCTCGGTCTCCACCCTCACCTGGACGTCGACCGGACCTTTGTTGGCGTTCGGGGTGGCGGCTCCGGTTCTTGGCAAACTGGGGGATGTCGGTGGCTATCGGCGCCTCTACCTCTGGGGCCTGCTCGGAGCCGCGGTCTGTGTGGTGTTGACGGCCACCGCTCCCACCGCGGGGGTGCTGATCGGCGCCAGGTTGCTGGACGGGGTAGAGGGAGCCGCCACCGGAGCTGCGTCGATGGCTCTGGTGCTCCAGGTCTTCTCCCATGAAGATCGGGTCAAGGCCCTGGGATGGTGGGCACTGGTGGGAGCAGGCGGGCCGGTCATCGGGGTGACAGTTGGCGCACCCATCATCCAGTACTTCGGTTGGCGTGCCCTCTTTTGGGGCGAGTTGCCGTTGATGGCGGTTGCAGCCGTGCTCGCCGTGGTTGTGCTGCCGGGCCGAATTCACTCATCCGAAGACGGCTTCGAGATGCACGCCAACGGTGGGGAGCCGATGGCGGAACTGCGCAACCGTCCGTGGCGGCATCTCGACTGGACAGGATCGTTCACGCTGGCCGCCTCGGTGACATCGGGATTGATGGCCCTCAACTTGGCACCGGCGCGGGGTTTCGGTTCGCCCGTCATTTTGAGCATCTTGGGAGTCTCGATCATCACCGGCATCTGGTTTGTGTTGCAGGAACAGCGGGCCGACCATCCGCTGATTCCGCTGCGCTATTTCCGGTTGCGAAACTTCACATTCCCTCTGGTGGCCAAGGCCTTGGCCAACTTCGCCTATATGGGTGGATTCTTTCTGTTCCCATTGTTGATGGAAGGCATCTATGGATATAGCGAAACGCGGGCCGGCTTGGTGTCCACGGCGAGACCGCTCCTGTTTTCGCTCATCGCTCCCATTGCCGGATATACAGCCGTGGTGATCGGTGAACGGATCTCTACCGTGGTGGGAGCGGTCACGCTGGCCGGTTCAATGGTGGTCTTCACCCAACTCGGAGTTCACCCGTCGTTGGTCATCATCATGGTCGCCCTGGCCCTTTCGGGTGCGGGCATCGGCATTCTCACGCCGTCGACGTCCTCGCTGGCCTCCAACGAGGTGAAGGCGGATGAGCTCGGAGTCATGAGTGCAGCCCAACAGCTGATCACCCAGATCGGGGTGGTGGCCGGCATCCAGGTCATGGTCACGGTGCAGGCATCAGCCCACGGGGGGGTGGGAACCCTCCATTCCTTCCACCGCGCCTATCTGGTGGGAGTGGTGACGGCGGTGGCCGCGGCCGGATGTGGCATGTTCATGAAAAATACCCCGCGTCCCAGCCGACGGACCACCGCCGTTGAGTCGCCGTCCGGCTGAACTACTCGGTCATCGTTTTGATCCGAGCCGCCACTTCTTCAGTTGTCGGATCGGCACCGCCGGTCTGCATGGCCATGAGCTTGGCGATGTCGCCTTCGACCTTGATTTTGCCGGACATGAATGCCTGCATGCCCGCCTGGGGATTTCCCTCGATGAGAATTGCCTTGGCAATCTCGTAATCGAGCGTCACCTTGAGGTCTGCTGGGTCGATGTGCTCCATGTCGAGCTCAAGTTGGCCCGACGTGGTGTCCATGTGGGCGTTGACGGTACCTTCGCCAAAGGGAACCGCGGTGATCACCAGGTTCATCCTTACCGAGTGGGGAATCGGCTCACCCTTGCCGTCGAATTCGGCCCGGATATTCCGAGCCTCGATGAGCCATTCGTCGCTGAGAAAAAGATGTGTGGCCATGGGTAAGTTGCTCCTTGCCTATCAATACGTGGTCTCTCCTGCCGGGTAACCATAGCGCCGCTCTGATTGAGGAACCCATGGCCGCCCGGACACCGTCGGTATCACCGATAGCATGCCGAACCATGACTGCCCCGATCATGTCAGGTGCCGAACCGTGGTCGTCCGAAGGTGGATCCCATGGCGCGCTCGTCCTCCACGGCTTCACTGGCAACCCGCAGTCAATGCGACCGCTGGCCGTAGCGTTGGGGAAGGCGGGATTCACCGTCGATCTGCCGCTGCTACCCGGACATGGCACCGCCGTCGAGGACATGGTGCCGACTCGGTGGGAGGACTGGTCAGGAGCAGCGGAAACCGCCTATCTGGCGTTGGCAACCCGGTGTGAAAAGGTGATGGTGACTGGCTTGTCCATGGGGGGGACCCTCAGTTGCTGGTTGGCCGCCCGTCATCCGGAGATCGCCGGTATCGCCGTCGTCAATCCGTTGGTCGACCCCCCGCCGGAGGAATTCCGGGCGGTCATCCGTGATCTGCTGGTCGCCGGCACCGAACTGGTGGACGGGATCGGCTCGGACATCGCCAAAGAAGGCCCGGTGGAGTCTTCGTATGCCACCTCGCCTTTGGCTGCCGCCCTCTCTCTGTTCGAAGCGGTCGACACCGTGGAACCTCAGTTGGGGGAGATCCGTTGCCCCACCCTGCTGATGAGCAGCCGGGTCGACCATGTGGTGGCGGTTGAATCCGGCGATGTCCTCGAACATGGGGTGGGTGGCCCGATCGAGAGGATCTATCTCGAACGCAGCTATCACGTTGCCACCCTCGATTGGGACGCACCGTTGATCGAAGAGCGGGTGGTGGCCTTTGCCGGTGAGGTCCTGGGCGGCCCGGGCGTGGCGCGGGCGTCCTGATCGTGGACACCCCTCGGCTGACTCGCGACGACGTGGCTCATGTCGCCGGTCTGGCTCGACTCCACCTCACCGACGAAGAACTCGATCTGTTCACCGGGCAACTGGCGGTGGTTCTTGACCATGCCGCCGACGTGGCACTGCTCGACCTCGCTGACGTACCCCCTACCGCCCATGCCATGGCGGTGACCAATGTGCTGAGGCCTGATACCCCCGGCCTGACTGTCGATCGCGCGGAGGTCCTCGCTGCCGCTCCTTCCGTCGAAGACCATCGGTTTCGGGTGCCGCGCATTCTCGGCGAGGCCCCGTGACACCTCCCCGGTCGGCCCTCGACCTGGCTGCCGCCATACGCAACGGCGAAGCCAGCGCGGTCGAAGTCCTCGATGACTATCTGGCGGTCATCGACGCCCACGACGGCGAGATCCACGCGTTCAACCTGGTTACCCGGGATGCCGCTCGTGCGCAGGCAACCGCCATTGACCAACGGGTGGCGTCGGGGGAGCACCCTGGCCTGTTGGCCGGGGTGCCGGTGGCGCTGAAGGACAACCTGTGCACCCGCGGGGTGCCGACCACCTGTTCGTCCCGGATCCTCGACGGCTGGCGCCCGCCGTACGACGCCACGGTGGTGACCCGGTTGCGTGAGGCCGGTGCAGTCATGGTGGGCAAGACCAATATGGACGAGTTCGCCATGGGGTCGTCCACCGAGAGCTCCGCCTTCGGACCGACCCGGAACCCGCACGACACCAGTCGTGTCCCAGGGGGATCTTCGGGGGGCTCCGCCGCCGCGGTGGCGGCCGGATTCGCGCCGGTGGCGCTCGGTTCGGACACCGGTGGCTCCATCCGCCAACCGGCCGCCCTGTGCGGGGTGGTGGGGATGAAGCCCACCTACGGCACGGTGTCCCGCTACGGATTGGTTGCGTTTGCCAGCTCGCTGGACCAGATAGGGCCATTGACCACCACCGTGGCCGACGCCGCGTTGGTGTTCGATGTGATCGGTGGCCACGATCCCGCAGACTCCACGTCTCTCGACCGGCCGGCCCCTCGGGTCCTGTCGGTACTGGACGAGGGCATCCAAGGGATGACCGTTGGCGTATTGACCGAGTTCCTCGAGGATGCCGATGCCGACGTGGTCGCCCGTACCCGCCAGGCCGCCGAAGCCTGCGCGGCGGCTGGCGCACGCGTCGAGGAGATATCGGTCCCCGAGGTCCGGCTGGGACTTTCTGCCTACTATCTGATCGCGCCGGCGGAGGCGTCGTCCAACCTGGCGCGCTACGACGGAGTTCGTTTCGGTCTGCGGGTGGACGCCGAGGACACCACGGCAATGAACACCGCCACCCGCTCTGTCGGCTTCGGTGCTGAAGTCAAGCGCCGCATCATGCTCGGGACCTACGCACTGTCCGCCGGGTATATGGATGCTTACTACGGCCAGGCGCTCCGAGTGCGAACCAAGATCATCGAGGGATTCGCCCGTGCCTATCGCAGATGTGATGTGTTGTTGGGTCCCACCACCCCGTCGACGGCGTTTTCCATCGGGGCCAAGGTCGGGGACCCGATGACCATGTACCTCTCGGATGTGTGCACCATTCCCACCAATCTGGCCGGACACCCGGCCATCAGCATCCCGTTCGGGAGCGGGGATGACGGACTCCCGGTCGGGGTGCAACTTCTCGCCCCCGCGTTGGCCGAAAACACACTGCTTCGGGCGGCTGCCGTCATCGAAGCGGCGGCGGCCTCGATGGGGGGAAGCCGATCATGACCGACGGTTGGGTGATGGTGATCGGGCTCGAGGTCCACTGCGAGCTGAAGACGACCACCAAATTGTTCTGTGGATGTCCCAACATGTTTGGGAACGAGCCCAATACCAATGTGTGCCCGGTCTGTCTCGGTCTCCCCGGCTCACTTCCCGTGCTCAACCAGAAGGCAGTGGAGTTGGCCATGGCCATCGGCACCGCCCTCAATTGTGACATTCGTCCGTCCACCTTCCACCGGAAGAACTACTTCTACCCGGATCAGGCCAAGGACTATCAGATCAGCCAATATGACGAGCCGATCAACGTCGACGGCTGGCTTGAGTTGCCCGACGGCTTTCGGGTCGGGATCGAACGGGCGCATATGGAGGAAGACACCGGAAAGACCACCCACGTCGGAGCTACCGGACGTATTCATGGCGCCGATTATTCGTTGGTCGATTACAACCGTTCCGGGGTTCCGCTGGTGGAGATCGTCAGTGATCCGGACCTCCGTACCTCGGCGCAGGCCCGGGCGTACGTCACCGAGCTGCGGTCGGTGCTGGTGGCGACAGGGGCATCGGACGGGAAGATGGAAGAGGGATCGATGCGGGTCGACGCCAATGTGTCGGTGCGCCGGTCGGCCGACGATCCGTTCGGGACCCGATGCGAAATCAAGAACCTGAACTCCGTGCGGTCGGTGGGCCGGGCCATCGACTACGAGGCCGGGCGACAGATTGCCCTGATCGAATCGGGGGACCGGGTTATGCAACAGACGCGGCATTGGGATGAGGATGCCGGCCGCACGGTGACGCTGCGTTCCAAGGAGGATGCGTACGACTATCGCTACTTCCTCGAGCCAGATTTGGTGCCGTTGGTTCCCGACGCCGATTGGAAGGCGGCAGTGGCTGACGCCCTGGGGATGATGCCGGCCCAACGCCGCGCTCGCTTGGCCGATCTGCTCAGTGATGCCGGGAGCGTTACCGATGCCCGGACCGAACAGGTAGCGACGGTGGTCGACCTCGGCTTGGACGACCTGGTGGTCGAGGCCATTGCCGGTGGTATCCCGACGGCACTGGCGTTGGCTCGGACCGCCAACGAGGCGGCCACCGACCCGGAGGCCGCCCGCCAGCTCGACACCGGGTCCTATGTGGCCCTGTTGTCGATGGAGGCCGCCGGTACGCTCAGCGCCACCCAGGCCAAGACCGTGCTGGCCGAACTGTTGGCTGCGGGCGGTGGCGACCCGTCAGCCATCGCCCGGGAAAAGGGCTTCGAGGCCATGTCTGACAACTCTCTGTCGGCCACCGTGGCCCAGGCGATCGAAGGCAATCCCGACGAGTGGGCCCGGTACTGTGCGGGGGAGGACAAACTGGCCCAGGTGTTCATCGGACAGGTGATGAAGTCGACCCGTGGCCAGGCCAATGGCAAGGCCGTGGTGACCGAGCTGCAGCGCCTACGGGGCTGACAGACGGTCAGATGGCCATTCCGGCGATGGGTTTGTTGAGGGGAAGCCCACCGGCGGACCCGAAGAATCCAGCGTCACCGAAGCTGAAGATCCCACCGTCGGACGCCACTTGCCAGTACCCATTGCCGCTCAGGGCAGTCGTTGTCGTCGAGCCTGCAACGGTCCCAGACCCGATACCGCCGGGTCCAGCTCCGGCGGCTTGGGCGTCGGCCCAGGTATAGGTCATGGCCGGCACGGTACCGGCTGGCTTCACCACCAGATCGACATACGACGATGAATATCCGTTGGCGGCCCGGGGGCTGGTCTGGGAGGAGGGGTACCGGGTGCCTATCACGCAATTCGTGCAGCCGAGGCCCACGCCGGGGTTGAAACCGGGATCACTGCCGAGCAGCTCGTCGCGGTGTCCCCAGCAGCCGGAAGCGACGGCGCTGGTGCACGCCACATTGGACGTGGTTCCCGCCGAGCCGCCCCAACCATCGTCGGACATCCACCCGTAGTCGGCAGCCAGAACCGACTGGAACCCACCTGCCCACGCACCCCCCATCATCGAATAGCCCCCGAGTCGGTGCCACCGCGAAGCCGGATGGCACTGAGGGGTCGGAGAGGCCTACCACGGCTTGCTGGGCGGCGCCGTTGAGGGCGGGAACCAGGCCGAGGTAGGGCGGTAGCCCGCGGTCGACCCGTTCGAGATCAGCCACTACAAAGAGCTGCTCGGGAACTGTCAGGTTGACAAAGTTCGATGGGAGAACCATGGCACTCACGCCCTCCTGCGCGGCTGCATTGTTCACCGACTGCAGGATGTAGGTGGTGCAGCCGAGGGTCTACACAAGAATCGGCCACGACGTGGCCGTGGCACCGTCAAAGCATGGGTTTTGGCAACCTGAAAATATACTGCTGATGAGGTTGCAGGTACCGGAGGCGAAGAGGTCCGGGTTTGAAGCGATGTTCCCAAGCGGGTTGCCCGGAGGCAGGATTCCGACACCTGGCCAGATGTCAGACCTGGCTGACTTGGTGCCGGTGATGCCGATTCCCCCCGTGCCGCTGTTGGCACTGGCGGGCGTGGGTGTGCCCACCGCGGCGACGGGACCGGTCACACCGACGCTGGCACCGGCCGGGGTCGGAAGGGCGTTACCGAGTCCGAGGATTCCACTGACGCCCGCACAGGCAATGCATACTGCCATCGCCAGCAGCCGGGGCATATGGAGCTTTCGGCAGCCTCTTCCGTTACCTCGGATGTGGGCGTTCCGGTCCGATAGTGATCGGAAAGCGAAGGTAGATCGCATGCCGATTTACATCGGCAGCGGATATTCGAACCTTGTGTGATTCATCAGAACGACGCGGGAGAATCGGACGGAATATATCTCTCAGGCGAAGTTGGTAGCGCCTCCGTCCAGCACCAGGGAATGAGCCGAGACATAGCAGGACTCATTTGAAAGCAGCCAAACCGCGGCGTAGGCGACTTCCCAGGCGGTGGCCTCCCGACCGAGCGGAAGCCGTCGGGCGGTGCGGGTCGGGTTTTGTCGGGATGCATCCCGGCCGAGGGGGGTGTCCACCAGGCTGGGCACCACCAGGTTGGCCCGGATCCGTTGTGGAGACCCTTCCCGGGCGACCTGGCGAGCGATGCCCAAAAGTGCAGCTTTGGACGAGTCGTAGGCTGGCACTCCGGTTGCGGCCCGAAGACTGGCGGCTGAACTGATGAAGACGATGGCCGAGTGGGGCGCAAGCACCGGCAGTGCGGCGGCCGAAATCAGAAAGTGAGCCCTGGTGTTGACGGCGAACACTTCATCCCACTGCTCGGCCGTGGTACCGGTGATACCCCGTCCCAGTCCGATCCCCACGTTGAGCACCAACCCATCTATCCCCCCGAGCAGGTCCACCGTCTCTGTGACGATGGACTGACACGCCGCCGGGTCGGCCACGTCAGCCACGAGCACCTCGGCCCGGGCCCCCTCGGCCCGAACTAGGCCGGCGGTCTCCTCTGCCGCCGCCTCATTCAGATCGGCACACACCACGTCGGCCCCCTCCCTGGCCGCCAGTACCGCGATGGCCCGGCCATTCCCCATGGGTGGATCCGGTTCGGGGGAGGGGCGGGTCCCCGCGCCAACCACCAGAACTCGTCGGCCGACGAGACGGCCGCGGCCGGGGGCGGTTCCGACCGCCTCGGGGGGTAGATAGATCTCCTCGGTCATGCCCGCTCCCACGGGGCGACCGGGTAGCCGGGCTCTACCGCCACTCCGAGCGAGTTGAGGGTCCCGGCCAGCATGGTGTAACTGCCGACCAACATGCAGATCTCCATGACCTGGTTCTGCTCATAGTCCTGTCGGAGTTCTTCCCATGTCTGGTCCGACAGGCGATGTTCAGTGACAAGCTCATCGGCAGCCCGGGCCAGCCGTGCTTCGTGGGGCCGGAGCCCATTGGTGCCCCCCAGGTCGGCGAGGAGAGGGATCACGTCATCGTTCAGTCCCGCGCGGCGTCCAATCGGATCATGGTGGGACCATTCGTACGATGCTCCGCACTGGGCTGCAGTTCTCAAAATGAGAAGCTCGCGATCGACAGCATCGAGGCTCGACCGCCGGAGTAGGCGCCCCCCGAGAGGCAGAAAATCAGCGAACAGGTCAACGTGATGGACGAGCGTCGTAAACACCCCGAGCTCGCCTCCTGCCTCGTCAACCAATTCCTGTTGCCGCTGGCTGCGTTGGTCTTTGGCCAACGGCTCGACTCGAACGGGACCGGCCATGGTGCACCCCTTTGCTAGGTGTGTGCATCCTAGGCACGTGGGTTGGCTGACCTGCCTCTTGACATGTTACGGCGGGTAACGTTACTATAAGTAACATGGTAAGGGCGGGACGGCAGGGGCGGGACACGGCGGGTGAGATCGCTTCGAAAAAGGCACCTGCGGATCGAAAGACCGCTCGGGGCGCCGGCGACAAGTCAGAGCGGCAGGCCCGACGTGTCGCCCGTCGCACCGAGTTGGTCGAAGCCGCTCTAAAGGTGATCCGCCGGGACGGCCCGGGAGCATCGATGGATCGGATGGCGGCCGAGGCAGGGGTGACCAAGCCCATCCTCTACCGTCATTTTCAAGATCGTGCCGGTCTGGTCGCCGCCATCGGCGAGTGCGCCTTCAACCAGGTAAGTGTGGGGTTGGACAAGGCGCTGCACGCCGATGTGACACCGCGCCAAATGGTCCTTTCCACCATCGACGTATATCTCCAGTTCATCGAATCGGATCAGGACGTCTACCGGTTCCTCGTCCACCGAACCAGCAACGAGGGCACCGATTCGGGGGCAATGCTCAACGAGTACATCGCCCGAGCGGGAAGCCAAGTTGCGATGGTGCTGGGAGAGGGACTGCGGGCCGCCGGCCTCGATTCCGGCCCGGCCGAGCCGTGGGCATTTGGGATCGTCGGCATGGTCCATTCGGCGGGGGACTGGTGGATGGATCGGGCCACCATGCCCCGGATCCGGCTGGCCGAGTACCTGACCAGCCTCATCTACGACGGACTCCCGAATGCCGCATCACTCGGCACCGCCGGCACCTGGCTACCGGCCGCCGGAGGCGACGCACCCGACACAGTTCTTCCACCCGACTCTTCCACCATGACCCATACGCCGGCCGACATCGAGCCCGATCCCGCGGAGGGTGTCGTCACACCCCTCGCTCCCAAATGAAGGAGATCCTCATGACCACAACTGACATGCGCCCGATCAATGAACATGCACTCACCGATACCGACCATGACACCGCCCGCGACGGTGACCTGCGTGTCGCCACCAACCGTCGGGTGGGTCGGCTCAACACCGCATCGCTCCGCAAGGTGATCGAGCCCGATACCGATGTAGTCGGCACCTTTGGGCCGGGCCAGGTATTTGCCACCGAACTGTCGGTGACCGCCGACCTCGACCTGGAATTGACCGACGAACAAAAGGTGAGGTTGTCGCGGGAGGAGATCGCCTCGGTCACCGTGGCCGGTATCCGGTTCGAGGCGATTCTGATGTCCGGATTCGCCGAGCAGGTGGCACACTCCTCGGCTATTGGCGATCCCCGCATCGTCTACATGCTTCACGAAATCGGTGAGGAGACCCGGCACTCCCGGCTCTTCCTCCGGCTCGTCGAGCAGTTGGCTCCGACGGCAAAAAGCCCGGCTGACCATGGCGTTGCCAACTTCCTATTCCGCCATGTCACCCGGGCCCTGATCCACCGGCCGGCGACATTGTGCGCGTTGGTCCTGGCCGGTGAAGAGATACCCGACCTTCTGCAGAAGAAGTTGGTCGAACACCCTGACACCGACCCGTTCCTGAAGAGCGTCAACCGGTATCACCGTCAAGAGGAAGCCAGGCATCTGGCCTACGCCCGGATGGTTCTTCCCGAACTGTGGGAGGAAGCCTCCTGGGTGGACAGGGTCACCGTCAGACACCTCCTTCCCTTCATCATCCGGACCATGTTCGACTGGATGGTCCACCCCGGGGTGTTCGAGACGGTCGGTCTGCCTGCGATGGCAACCTGGCGGGCGGTGACCAAGAGTCGGCATCAGAGAGACATGCGTCACCAAGCCATCCGGCCGGTGTTGGCTGCTCTGGTCACCTCGGGGGTCATCCCGACCGGACGTGTGGCTAGAGCGTGGAGAAGACTGTGCGGTGTCGACCGCTTCGGTCAACCGGTCGGGAGCTGATCGGAGAGGCCAGCTCCGAATGTCGATCTCCCGGGTTGGGGATGACCGGTGGACATCTCACCGATTCCTGGGGAAAGGGTCAAGAATCCGGCGGAAAAGGTAGGGATTTCGCGCCAGCCTCTTGACCTCGGTTCGTGGCTGGCGCACTGTGTCGGTAGTTCGGGAAACCGAAGCTCCACCGGAAGTCGGAGGAGGACGAGGAAGGGGTCGCAAGGCTCGTTCCGAGGACCGATCCCAGCGGCGGGCAACGAGGAAGGGCCGAGAGGTCTGACCGGCGAGCCGGCCGTTCGACGAGGTGAGGGGAAGGGCCGCAAGGTCCGGCTCCGACCCCAAATCGAGCTGCCGAGGAGGCGGGCTGAAAGGCCTGCTTCTGATGGTTGGTGGGGCAGTAGGTTCCCGGCACGGTTGTCAGGGGGACGGACCGGCGTGCTCGATGAGAGCGCATCGGATCGGTGCTCGCTGCAGGGTCGTCCGACACGGCTCAGCGTGAGTGGAGCCAGGGCATTCCGAGCACGTGGCCCCGAGAAGCTCGGGCGGTTTCGATCGTCCGGTTACTCGGGGCTGCGTCGCGTAAGCACCCGGGTTGGTGGATCCGAACTGACCCGTCGTGGTCTCCGAGACGTTGACCTCAATGATGATGAGCGGTGACTGCTCCGGTAGGCAGCGAGTCCGGGGACTCCATCGGGCACGGGTCGTCATCGCTATCGATGCACCGCTCACATTCCAGTTCGAGCGTGCTGTGCAAGATGGAGAACGATCCGGCGATCGTGCGTTTGACCTGGTCTCCGATGACCTGGGCCTCCTCGAGTGTCGGGTGTCCGGTCAGTACCAGGTGGGCGGAGAGCACCCGCATCTCGCTCGACAGGCTCCACACATGAAGGTCATGTATCTCGTCGACGCCTTCGACTCCGCGCATCGCCGCGGTGAGATCGGAGAGGTCCACGTCCGACGGCGTCGACTCCAACAGAACCGAAACACTGCTCCGGAAGACAAGTCCGGCTTCGTACACGATGATGGCTGCCACTACCAGGGCCGAGGCGGGATCGAGCCACAGGGCGGAGGGCACGGCCAGGAGAAACGCAGCCGAAATCAAGACGGCCAGAGAAGCGAGGGCATCCCCGAGCATGTGCAGCAGAGCCGAGCGCATATTGAGGTCGCCGGATCCGTCGCGGAGCACCATCGCTGCCAGCCCATTGAGGGCCAGCGCCACTGCGGCCACAATGACGACCACCTCGGCATGGACGTGTTCGGGGTGATAGAGGCGGCGAACGCTTTCAAACACGATGACAACCGTCACCGCGGTGATGGCGGCGGCATTGGCCAACGCAGCCAGAATGGTGGCCCGGTGGTTGCCGAATGAATGCTCGGCGCTACGGGGGCGGATGGCCAATCGGACGGCTACCAGCGAGAGGACCAATGCGGCGACATCGGTCACATTGTGCCCGGCGTCGGCCAGCAGACCGGTGGAATGGGCTGCCACCCCATAGATAATTTGGACGGCCACCAACACGACATTGAGGGCAAGGCTCAGAGTTAGCCGTCGGGTTCGGGTCATGGAATCGCCGAATCCAAGACTACAGGGGGATCGGGGGCGATCCGGTGGCTCAGGCGATGCCGCTCCACAAGCGATCTGGCCTGGTTCCCCAGGCCACCTGCCGTGCCAGTTCGGCTCGGACGAGGGGCAGATCGTCGGCGTGGGTGACGCCTACGCAACTCGAGTCGGTGGCGAGGACCCGGACCGGCTCCCCTGTGCCGGATGCGATCATGGCCCCGACAACTTCGGGGAGAAGCACCTCGCACTTGGGGATATCGGCCCCCGACTCGGCGGCCTCGATGAGCGCATCCTCATCGAGGCCCGATCCGTCCATGGCGGCATCAAAGATGTCCCAGATCGAGTGACGAAACCCCCAGAGGTTGACGGACACCAACAGGTCGCCTGCGAGTGTGTCGGGAAGGACACCGTCCAAGGCGGTGAAGGCCACGCCACCATGGAGTCGGGACACATGACGGCGCTCGTGAATTGCCAGCAGTCGACCGGCGCGATCGACCTCACACACTCCTCGGGTGACCGGCGCGTCGGTGGCCACGGTGGATGCCAACTGGTACCCGACCAGTGCGTGTCCGGGTGTGGCGGTGACCAGCTGCGCGGCCAGCAGGCCCATTGCCGACAGGCCATAGACATCATCGGCATTGGCGACGGCGAAGGATTGATTGTCCCTGATGGCGGGCCGGGCGGCCAACACCGCATGGGTGGTCCCCAGAGGAAGCCGTTGTTCGGCGAAGGACACCGGGATCGAGGTGGGCCAACACCGCTCCACGTGGTAGCGGATGGCGGGACCGGACTCGGGGTGGATGACCAGCACCAGATCACCGAATCCGGCCGCCATCGCATCGCTGGCCAACAGGTCGATGACTGCTTCGCCGTGCGGGCCGACCGGAGCCAGTGGCTTGCATCCGCCGTAGCGACGGGCGATGCCGGCGGCCAGCACCACCAAGGATGGGGCGGGGGACACCTGAGTTATTAGCCGCCCCAGTGCAACACGGCACTGGCCCACGTCATGCCACCGCCGAAACCGGTCAACAGCACGTTGTCGCCTTTGTTGAGGCGCCCGGTATCAAGAGCGTCGGCCAGGGCCAGTGGGATCGATGCCGACGAGGTGTTGCCGTAATGGTCGATGACCACTACCGCCTTCTCCTCGGGGATCCCGAGACGTTGGCACGCCGCACTGATGATCCGCAGGTTGGCCTGGTGAGGGACCATCAGATCGATATCGTCGGCGGTCAACCCGGCATCGGTGATGGCCTTCTGGGCTGAATCGATGACCACCTTCACGGCCTTGCGGAAGATCTCCTTGCCATTCATGTAGAGATACCCGCCGTGATCACACTTGAGGAGGTGACGGAGCGAGCCGTCGGCACCCAGGTTCCACGACAGGAGCTGACCGGGTCCGTCCACTGCCTCGAGGACCACCGCGCCCGCCCCGTCACCGACCAGAATGGCCACTGATCGATCGTCCCAATCGGTGATGCGGCTGAGGGTCTCCGACCCGATGACCAGAAGCCGCTCGGCTCCAATGGCCAACAGTCCGTGGGCGGCGGTCAGCGCGTAGACGAAGCCCGAGCATGCGGCGTTGACGTCGAAGGCACCGCCGGGGACTCCGATGCCATCCTGGACGGTGGCCGAGGTCGCGGGGACAATCTGGTCAGGCGTGGTGGTAGCCAGAATCACCGCATCGATCTCGTCGGGTCGCCGCCCGGCCCGCTCCAGGGCGGCCAATCCGGCCTCGATGGCCAACTGTGAAGTGGTCCCCCCGATCCGTCGCTCCCTGATCCCGGTTCGCTCGCGGATCCAGGCGTCGTTGGTGTCCATACGGGCCGACAGGTCGTCGTTGGTGACCACCTTGTCCGGTACGCCGATTCCCCAACCGGTGACGATGCCTCCTCGTGTGGTTGTCATGGCTCAGCCGGCCTCGAGGACGTGGATACCAATAAATGCGGCGTCGGTTCCGATAATGCCTCCGGTATTGGCGGCGATCGCCAATCGGGCCCCTTCCACCTGCCGTGGACCGGCGTGGCCGCGCAGCTGGGCAGTCAATTCGACGATCTGGGCGATTCCGGTGGCACCCAACGGATGTCCTCGGGCCACGAGGCCCCCGCTGGTGTTGACAGTGACCCCCCGACCTCCAATGGCTGTGTCCCCCGCCAGGGTAGCGGGCCCGGCATCGCCAGGCTTGTAGAACCCGAGTGATTCGAGTGCGTACAATTCCTCGGCGCTGGTGGCGTCGTGCAGTTCCACCACGTCGGCATCGGTGGGGTCGATGCCCGCATCATCCCAGGCGGCAATGGCCGTCTCGGCCAGGCGTTCGTGGTAATCGAGGTCACCATTGCCGGACCGGATGGTACTGGTACGGATCCTGGGTGCTCCGGGGTCTGGGGTGAGGGAAAGAACGGCAGCTGCGGCTCCATCGGTGAACGACGAGCACATCAGCCGGGTCAGCGGAGGCACGATGGGATGAGAGGCCAGTACCTCTTCAATGGTGATCTCCGATTGGAATTGGGCATTGGGGTTGAGGGCGCCGTGGTGGCGGGATTTCACCGCGGCAGCGGCGAACTGCTCAGGGGTGGCGTCGCGCTCCTCCATTTGTTTCACACACCATGAGGCGTTGAGGGCCATGAGGACGGACCCCGAGGGATTCTCGAGGTCGCGGTGCATGCGGATCCGCTCCACCAGTGGGACGCCGTCTTCGATGCCGGCCAAGGTCTCCACCCGGTCGCCGGTCCACATCTTCTCGACGCCCACCACCAGCACGGTGGGAGTGCCACCGAGGGTGGCCAGGGTACCCATGTGGAGCGCAGACGACCCACCCGCACAGGAGTTGTCCACGTTGATCACTCCGGCGTTGCGCAATCCGGCCTGTCGCAGAAACGACTGGCCACGGATGCATCCCTGGTCCACCAGGCGCCCGGCAGTGGCGTTCCCGAAGATCACCAGGTTCACATCGGCCGGGTCCACGTCGGCGTCAGCCAGTGCCTCGGCCACCACTTGGTGGGCCATGTCTTCGATTGTCCTGTCCCGACGGTTCATCGGAATGATTCCGGTACCCACAATGTGTACGTGGCGATTCATGGTGTCCTCGTTATGCTCGGGGGTCGATGCCGACAGCGGGCAAAGCTGTGACCAGGCGTTCGAACTGATCTAGGGGTTCATCATCGGTGACGTAGAGAATGACGTGCTCAGCTCCGGCGCGCCGGTAGGTTGCCACAGTTTGCGCCACTTCGGCGGCATTCCCGGTGACCAGATGACGTTCGAATGCCTTGGCCGGGATGCCGTACAGGGCGGACATCCACTCTGTTCCTCGACGGCGACCCTTGTCGACATCGTCATCGATAGAGATGAACAGCACAATCGAGCAGGTCACACTGTCAGATTCACGCCCGACTCGGGCGGTCTCCTTGGCCAGTCGCTCGAGGGCGCCCGTGTACTCCGCCGGGTTGAGGAACAGGGGCATCCAACCGTCAGCCGCCACCGCCGCCCGGCGCAGCGCGGCCTCGGTCGACCCGCCCACCCACACCGGGACAACCGGGGGAGCCGGAAGTTGTCGATAACGGGAGGCCCCACCGGCGGCGGTATCACCGGCGGCGACGCCTTCGCCGCTGTGCCACGAACGGCGGAGCTCGGCGATGCCGGTATCGAGTTGTCGGCCCCGGGTGTGGTAGTCGACGCCGACCTGCTCGTACTCTCCGGCGTGGCTACCCACGCCGACACCCAAAATGAACCGACCGCGGGAAAGTTGTTGCAGCGAGGCTGCTTGTTTTGCCACCGCCGGGGCCTGCCGGAGGGGAAGTTGCACGACGCAGGTCCCGAGGAAGGCCCGGTCGGTTGCGGTTGCGGCCACGGTCAGTGCGGTCATGCACTCGAGTACAGGACCATGCCAGAACAGGTGGTCGCACGCCCACAGGGCTGAGGCTCCGAGAGCTTCGGCCTGTTGGCAGATACCCGAAAGCTCTTTGATCGGGTCATCGGCATACAGCTGAGGCCCTCCGGCTCCACGAGTCGTAGCGTCGGTGGAAACCGTTGCCCACTTGGGAGTTGTCTGTTGGGGGAGGGTCGGAAGAATGAGCCCGACCGACCCCAGTTCGATCGCTGGTCGCTCCATGAGCACGCTCCATCGTAACCGCAATGGCACGAGGTCGCTCCGTCGGCACCGTCATCCGTCACACGGTCATGGCCAGGGCAACCGGCCCACCCGATTCCGCCCATCAGGATGGACTGAATCACGCGAGTGACCGATGGTGTTCGACGAGGGCGCTGCCCACGGCAGAATGGGGGTGCGGGACTCGGGCAGATCAGCCCGGGTCCGCCGATGAGAGGACGACCTGGTGGATTCCGGACACGACACCGAAGGCACGACCCTGGAAGTGGACAGCGGTGGCCTCGCAGATGCGAATAACCCAGCGACGGCTGACTCGGACGTCGCGGTGGAGGTCCCAGCGGAGTTGAGCGACGAGGACCGGGCCGAGCGGCTGACCCAGCTCAACGGCATCATCGAGTTGATGCGTCCGGCCGTGCAGGCCGACGGCGGAGACCTTGCCTTGGTGAGCGCCGATGTGGCCTCGGGCGTTATCGAGGTGCAGCTACAGGGTGCTTGCAGCTCGTGCGCGGTGAGCTCGTCGACGTTGCAGGGCGGGGTGGAGCGCATTCTCCACGATCGACTCCCGTGGGTGACAGAGGTGCTCGGCGGGGTCGACGAGTCGGTGGATCCCTTCGAGAGCGAGTCCATGGGCCGCGGAGGCTACGTCCCCAGCTTTTGATCCCGGGCCAGCCCACGGCCGGCTGTCTTCCCCTTCAGGGTTGAATGCGCCATGATGGCACCCACGAAGACTCGGGAGGCACGATGACAACCAAGGTGTATCAGTTGCCGGTGGACAAGACCGGGTGGCAGACGGCCGATCAGACCGGCACCGCCAGGTTCACGTGGGACTACGACGATGGGCGCGAGAAGCTCATCAATTTGTACGACAAGGGAAAAAGAAAACAGTGGGACGCCAAAGAGCGGATCGACTGGTCCCACAACCCTGACCCCGAGAACCCCCTTCAGGTACCCGATGAGTTGGTCCCGATTTTCGGCTCTCCGGTATGGGACAAACTCAATACGGCCGAGAGGGGCAATGTGCGGCGTCACATGGTGGCCTGGCAGTTCAGCCAGTTCCTCCACGGCGAGCAGGGCGCATTGATCTGCACGGCCAAGATCGTGCAGACGGTGCCCGATATAGATTCGAAGTACTACGCCGCCACCCAGGTCATGGACGAGGCGCGTCACGTGGAGACCTATTCGCGGTATCTCGACAAAATCGAGACGGCCTACCCGATCAATCCCAACCTGAAGTCCCTCCTTGACGACGTACTGAGTGACTCGCGTTGGGATATGACCTACCTGGGCATGCAGGTCCTCATTGAGGGATTGGCCCTGGCCGCCTTCGGGCTTATCCGCAATACAGCCGGTGATCCCCTGGGCAAAGCCGTCAACGCCTATGTGATGCAGGACGAGGCGCGCCATGTGATGTTCGGGCGACTCGCCCTACGCGATTACTACCCGCAGTTGACCCAAGCCGAGCGTGACGACCGAGAGGACTTCTGCGCCGACGCGTGTTACCGGATGCGCGATCGCTTTCTGGGCGAAGAGCTGTGGGAGTGCCTCGGCTATGACCCCGAGGACTGCCTTGAGTACGTGAACCAGAGCGAGAGCCAGAAAGTATTTCGCAGCTTGTTGTTCACCCGGATCGTGCCCACCCTGAAAGACGTCGGCCTGTGGGGCCCGAAGATGCGGCAGACATTCGCCGACATGGGTGTGATCGGCTACGAGTCGACCGATTTGGACGCGATCATCGCCGAGGACGAATCCATCGCCGAGGCCATTGACATCCAGCAGCGGGCGGCCATGGATGCGGCCATCGCCGATGGGGTGGCCGCCGCCACCTGAGCATGCCGCTCCGAGGGTCAGGCCACTGTCGACAGTGGCACCATCCAGGGCGAAACCAAGGCCCGATTGCATTAGTTAGCGAAACTAACTAAACTGGGGGCATGAGTCGAGTCTCTTTCCCCATCGATGCCGGTCACCTGAAGGGCCCGATCAATGTCAACGGCGCGGCCGACGATTCGGAGGGGATCGAGAGCGCGGAGGCAGAACTGGCCGCCCGGCTGCGTTTGGCGGTTACCCGGCTTCACCGTCGACTCCGCCAACAGTCGGTGGGGGGGTTGAGCCCGTCCCAAACCGCCGCCCTGGCCAGTACGGAACGTCTCGGCTCGCCCACCCTGGGAGAGCTCGCCTCCCTCGAATCGGTGCAGCCTCCCTCCATGACCCGCATCATCGCTGTCCTTGAGGAGTTGGGGTTGGTGGTCCGGGTTGTCGATCCGACCGACCGCCGGGTGGCGAGGGTGAGGGTGAGCAAGGCGGGTCGTAAGGTGTTGGAGCAGAATCGTTCGCTGAAGAACGTGTTTCTGGCTCGCCAACTGCACAGTCTGACTTCCGACGAGCGGGATGCATTGGGTGGGCTGACGGCGTTGATCGAGCGACTGGCGGAGGGGCTCAAGTCGTGACCTCCATTCGTAACGCCTGGAACCGGACCTTCCGTTCACTCCGGGTGAGGAACTACCGGGTGTATTTCATCGCGCAGCTCATCTCCGTGTCGGGGACGTGGATGCAGTCCATCGCCCAAGCCTGGTTGGTGCTCCACCTGACCGGAAGCGGCGTGGATCTCGGCATCGTGACCGGGCTGCAGTTCCTGCCCGTGCTGCTCTTCGGGCCGTTCGGAGGGCTGGTGGCCGACCGGTTGGACAAGCGGAAACTGTTGTTTGCCACCCAGACAGCCGGTGGGTTGTTGGCACTGACCCTCGGCATCCTCACCGTCACCCATGTCGTACAGCTCTGGCAGGTCTATGTGCTGGCCGGATCGCTGGGTGTGGTGAACCTGTTCGACAACCCGGCCCGACAGACCTTTGTGATGGAGATGGTTGGACGCGAGGATCTGCCCAATGCGGTGAGCCTCAACTCGGTGGTGATGAATGCGTCGAGAGTGGTGGGACCGGCTATCGGCGGGCTGGTCATCGTCCTCTTCGGGCTGGGCATCTGCTTCTTTGTCAATGCGGTGTCCTACGTCGCGGTGCTCATAGGCCTGGCCATGATGCGCGTCGCGGATCTACATCAGACCCCACCGGTGGAGAGGGCCAGAGGCCAGGTGCGCGACGGGCTCCGGTATGTATGGCGGACCCCGCCGTTGCGTAACACCCTGATCGCCATGGCCGTCATCGGCATCTTCGCCTACAACTTCAGTGTCACCTTGGCCCTGCTGGCCAAGGTGACCTTCCATGGCGGTGCTGGTACGTACTCGTTCCTCACCTCGTGCATGGGGGTGGGTGCGATCATCGGCGGACTGTTCGCCGCCCATCGGGCCAAGCCGACTCGGCGGTTGCTCCACACACTGGCCCTGGTGTTCGGAGTGCTCCTAGGTGGGGTGGCCTTTGCTCCTTCGCTGGTAGTGGCGTCGGTGGTGATCGTGTTCATGGGGGCGGCGTCGATCGGCTTCATCGCCACCGCCAACGCCACTCTCCAGTTGCAGGCCGAGCCGGCCATGCGGGGACGGGTGATGTCCCTCTACGCCATGGCTTTCCTCGGAAGTACCCCGATAGGTGCCCCGTTGGTCGGTTCCATCGCCCAGTGGAGCAACCCGCGTATCGCCCTTGCGGTGGGTGGGGTGGCTACCGTGCTGGCGGCCGGCGTGCTGTCGTGGCGCCACGGCACCGGCGGGGTCAGCAACCGGCGGCCGACCGACGCCGCGGCCCGGGCAGCAGAGGTCCGAGCCGTCATCGAGGTGGAGTCCAACATTGCCAGGCCGGCGTAGTACTGCCCAAGGCCAGATACGGCGGAATCAGCCTGGAGGCTCAGGTCGCCGCCGCGGCGATCGGCTTTGGCTCCTTGGGTAGTCCGAGTACCCGTTCGCCCACGATATTGCGCTGAATCTCTGCCGTCCCTCCCCAGATCGTCTCCGAGCGGGAGAAGAAGAAGGATGACTGCAGATCGCTGACCGGGTAGTCGTCGCGACCCCGACGAACACGTTCATCCACCGAGTCGTCGTGTGAACCACTGAGAATCTGACCGTCGAGGCCGAGGATGTCCATGGCCAGATCAAGGGTGTCCTGATGGAATTCGGACCAGAACATCTTGTTGCACGCACCCAGTGCGGCCATGTGGTGGGTGCCGTTGAGAGAGTCGGTCAACGAACGGTATCCGTTGATCTCCATGATCTTGACGTTCGTCCAGGCCGTCGCCAGCCGTTGTCGAATGAGTGGATCGGCACTCCGGCCATTTTTTCTGGCTTCATCGATGATTTGATCGAGCTCTCGGAGGAACCGGCGGTGTCCGGTGGTGGCCGACGAGCCTCGCTCGAATCCGAGGGTGGTCATCGCCACCTTCCACCCGTTGTTCACCCCGCCGACGACGTTCTCGACAGGGCACCGGGCATTGGTGAAGAAGACCTCATTGAAATCAGCGCTTCCGTCGACCTGCTCGATAGGCCGTACTTCGATGCCCGGTTGCTTCATCGGCATCAGGAGATAGGAGATGCCGGCATGCTTGGGCGCATCCGGGTCGGTGCGGGCCAGCAAAAAGATGTAGTCGGCGAACTGGGCCTGGGTCGTCCACACCTTTTGACCGTTGATGACCCATTCGTCGCCGTCGAGCTCGGCCCGGGTCTTCAACGAGGCGAGGTCGCTCCCGGCGTCGGGTTCGGAGAATCCTTGGCACCAGGCAATGGTCCCGTTGAGGATCCTGGGAATGAACTGCTGTTTCTGCTCTTCCGATGCCCACTGCAGGATGGTCGGGCCCACTAGCGTGTCGCCGAAGAAGTCGGCCCGAAGGGGTGCCTCCGCCCGGGCGAACTCCTCATTCAGCACCACCGACTCCATCAGCGTGAGGCCCTTGCCGCCGTACTCTTTTGGCCAGGAGGCGCAGATCCAGCCTCCGTCGTAGAGTTTTTTGGTCCAGGCACTGTTGAAGGCCTTCTTCTCGTCGGGCGCCATGGAGAATTCCGGCGTTCCCCATCCGTCGGGCAGATTCTCCACGAGCCAGGCGCGGATCTCCGCGCGGAACGGTTCCGTCTCGGGTGGGTAGTTCAGATCCATGCAGATCACATTACCCGCAGGCTGTCGGACGCTCGGATCGACTGCCACCTGCCCGGTCATCCTCCCCGCACCTCCGAACTGGCGCCACATGTTGTGCAGGTGGAGGGTGCCACCTCAAGAAGCGTCTGTCCCAGTGTCGGAGACCGGAACCTCTGATTACTTATTGACTCCGAGCTCGATGGCCTTGACCAGCAGCATCAACACGGCCACAACCAGATAGCCCCTCAGGAGATACATCCCGATTAGCCGGCCCCGCGACCACTTCGGCCGATCAAGCAAGTTGAGGGGCGGCATCCGCCAGTTTGCCCGATGCTGCTTGGACATCACCGGTGTCGGAGTTCGCTTCGACCGGGCTCGGAGCATGAATAACCCTCCGACGGCGAAGGCCACGACAAGAACACCACCGAGGACGATCGCCAAGAGATTTACGTTGATCTGGGAGAAGAGGGTCGTCGCCATGAGGACAAGCGACATCATGAGGAGCACCGAGATGATCACGGTGGCGAGCGCGTTCAGCCACGGGCGATTCACCCAAGGACCGAGCACTTCCTTGTCATTGCAGAGCAGCAGTAGGAACACTGTGGCGCTCGGCAGGAGTACCCCCGCCAACGCCTGGACGCCTGTCGTGATGAGGCCGAGAGGGGCGCCTGGGATGATGACTATGACGGCCGCCAGAGTGACCATGGCGCTGAACGCCCCATAGAAGAACTTGGCGTCTCGCCAGCTCCGGTGCAACGAGTGGTGAGCCCCGAACACGTCGCCGAAGGCGTAGGACGTGGCCAGGGTGACCGATGCTGCCCCGATCATCGAGGCGTTCAACAAAATGATGGCGAAGATCGTCCCGCTGGCGTGGCCCACGAAGTGGTTGAGACCACGGGTCACGCCCCCGGCGTCGGTAAAATGGCCGGCCAACGAAGTGTGGCTGAAGGCCGCAGCCGTGACGGCCATGAGAAGCGCAGCAGCGAAGACAGTGATGAGGGATCCGAGCACGGTGTCGACCCGCTCGTAGTTGATCCAGCGCGGCGTAATGCGCTTGTCCACAATGTTGGACTGCTGGAAGAACAGCTGCCATGGAGCCACGGTTGTGCCCACGATGGCGATGATGAGCAGGACCGAGGTGGAGTTGAACCCGCCCTTGACGCCAGGGACCACAAAGCCGTGGAAGAAGGGACCCGCCTTTGGATGGCTGAAGATGGCCAGGGGGATCACCAGAAAGTTGGCGAAGATGAATACGAACATGAACCTCTCCCAACGACGGAAGCTGCCGGTAGCGGTCATGACGATCAAGAGGACTGCGGCGATGGGCACCGAGATGTACTCGCTCACCCCGAAGTAACCGAGAGCCAGGCTGATTCCAATGAACTCCGTGGCGATGGTGAGGAAGTTCAAGATGAACAGGTCGCCTACAGAGAAAGCACCCCAGAACTTTCCGAACCGCTCATTGATGAGCCGGGCGTGGCCCACGCCGGTTACGGCCCCTAGGCGGACCACCATCTCCTGGTTCACGATGAGGACTGGGATCAGTACGGGAAGGGCCCACAGGAGCGTGAGGCCGAAATTCTGCCCGGCCTGGGTGTACGTCGAGATCCCCCCGGCGTCGTTGTCGCCGACCATCACGATCAGCCCGGGCCCCATGATGGCGAAGAGGGTCAAAAGCCGGGTCGACCACGATCGTCGCGCACCGGTGTCGTGCTGGCGGATCGTGCCGAACGCGCCGTGGATGTCGCCCACGTGGGCTTCGTCCAGGACGGCGGTGGCGTTCTCGACTTCCCTCGGCTCTTCGGCCATATCTCACCTCCCGACGGTTGTGTCGCCTGTGTGCACCCGATGACAGGCACGCAGACGCCCGTTCAGGACGTGGGCGAGCAAGCGCATCCATACCGCGACCGAGCAAGTATGCCTGTCATCGGTTCTGTTACCGACTGCGAGCGCTCAGCGCTCGTCCTTCATAAGACCCATGTGTGGCCGCCTCGGTCTATGGACACGCTCGGCGACCTTCGGAGTTGGGGCAGGAGTTGCCCCCATGCCGGCCCACAGGCCTTTGTGGGCCGAACACTTGATCAGCTATCGGCTGTCGATCGTGTTCGGCGGACCGTGAATGTCGCGGGTCTTCGCTTTCGGAGCATCCCTCAGTCCTCTGCTGCCGTGATTCCGAAATCTCGGCGCCATCCATTGGGCAACAGAACTTCGAGCGCATCGTCGACCGTGACGACGCCGAGCATCTTCCGGTGATCGCCATCCATCACTGGAGCGACGGTCAGGTTGAAGTCCGACATCTTGCGCACGGTGGCCCCGAGGTCCCAATCGGCATGGACGTGGGCTGGGTTGGGCCCGATTACCGAAGTCAGCGGTGCCGTGGGCTCACCTTGGATGAGACGAACGGCGGAGACCGACCCGACCACGCTTCCCTCGACATTGGTGGCAAAGACCACATTCAAGGTCTCCGGGGGCGCGGTGCTCGTGTGAATTGCGGCCAAGGCGTTGGCCACCGATTCCGACTCGGGAAGGCATAGGAAGTCCGGACTCATGAGCCCGCCGGCGGTCTCGGGGTTGTAGCTGAGGAGCGAGCGGACCTTGCGCTGTTGGACTTCGGGGAGAAGGTCCAGGATAGGGAGCCGCCGTTCCTGATCAACCTCGGCGATGAGGTCGGCAGCATCGTCGGGCGCCATCGAGGCGAGCAACTGGGCGGCATCGGTGTCCGATCGGCTTCGGACAAACTCGAGTTGGTGCTCGGTGTCGAGCTCTTCGAACACGTCGGCTTCGAGCTCTCGGTCTTGGCCGACGGCCTCGATGATTTCCTCGCCTTCCTCGTGGGAGGCTGCCTCAACCAGATCGGCGATCTGGGCCGGGTGCAACCGGGCCAGTTTGCGGTAGGGGATGCGGAGGCGAGCCGACGGGACGTGGGCGACGAAGGGCTCGATACTTTCCCAGTCGACGATCGCTCCCGACCGAATTCCTTGGTCGAGGCGCCCGGGTAGGAAGCGGCGGAGGACGGGTCGGCTGGACGGATCAACACCCACAACTTCCCAAACGCCATCGATCCGAGCCAGCTCGATCTCGTTGGCCCGGATGAGACGACCGCCCACGAAGTTGATGAGATGTCGGGCCATGAGGTCCCGAGCGAGCAACAGCTCACCGGGACGCCGCTCGAATCGGCGCAGGTCGACCCGCTCGCCCTCAAATCGCACGCGACCGGGTTCGAACCCGGAAATCTTCCGGATCGGAACGAAGAGGTCACGTCCACCGATGGTGACCACCAGGCCCACGATCGGGGGATGAGGCTGCTCCCCGACCCGGACAATTAGGTCTTGGACGCGCCCTAGTCGGTCGCCCGCCCGATCGACCAGGGGACGCTTGATGACACTGGAAAGATGGAGGATTTCAACTGTCACGGCTCCCTCAATGTCCTGAATCGGCATCCCGAGCAAACCCTAGTGCCTCGTCAACGACGGGCGAGGCAACTGATGATGACGATGGATGATGGTCGGGTTGCCTTGTCATTCCACAGTTCAGGTGGCACGGTTTGCGCCGAAGTGCCGGGGCGGGGGAGGCTTGCACCCTTATGCGCTCAGATGCAAGGGGATTCCGTGCCTAGTTTCGGTCGTCGCCGAGCCAAGGTAAAGGGCCCGAAAAGGCCACCCCCGGTTCCCGAGCGGATCCCGGCCCGCCCTCCGGGCCCGGGTGGTCTACGGATCGCCTTTCTCGTCTACCGGGGGAATCCCCGGTGTGGCGGTCAAGGCGTCTATTCCCGCCATCTCACCCGGGAGTTGGTGGCCCTGGGCCACTCGGTTGAGGTATTCGCCGGCCAACCCTGGCCCGAAGTCGATGAAGGCGTCGGGTTCACTCCGGTGCCCAGTCTGGACCTGTATCGCGATCCCGACCCATTTCGGGTTCCCCACCCCCGTGAATTCCACACGAGCATCGACGCCCTCGAGTTCGGGGTGATGTGTACAGCTGGTTTTCCTGAACCGTGGACGTTCAGCCTCCGGGCCCGCCGGTTGCTGGCCGCTCGCCGCCACGAATTCGATCTGATCCATGACAATCAATGCCTGGGCAAGGGGATGCTGGGGATGATTGACGACGGGTGGCCGCTGCTCACCACCTTGCATCATCCGATCACCGTCGATCGCCAGTTGGCCCTCAGCCACGCCACCAACCCATGGCAACGTTTCACCCAACGCCGGTGGTTCGGCTTTCTGCGGATGCAGGTACGGGTGGCCCGGGCCCTTCCCCGGGTGGTGACGGTGTCGGAGTCGTCGAAGACCGATATCGCCGCGCAGTTGGGGGTGGCGACTGAGCGGATGACCGTCGTCCCGGTGGGCGTCGACCATTCAGTCTTTCGACCACGACCCGATGTGACGCCCGTCCCCGGTCGCATCATGGTCACCTCGTCTTCCGATGTCCCCATGAAGGGATTGGTGCCGCTGTTGGAGGCGGTGGCCAAGCTCCGTACCGAACGGGAGATCGAATTGGTGGTAGTGGGCAATCCTCGGCCCGAGGGCCGGGTCGCCCGGGCTATCGAACGACTCGACCTGGCGCCCATCGTCCATTGCGTGTCAGGGATCAGCGACGATGAGTTGGCCTGCAACTATGCCCAGGCTCAAGTGGCGGTGGTGCCCTCTCTCTACGAGGGCTTCTCGCTACCGGCCATCGAAGCCATGGCCTGTGGTGTAGCCCTGGTCGCCACCACCGGGGGAGCCCTTCCCGAGGTGGTGGGCGAGGATGGGGTGACCGGACTTCTGGTTCCACCCGATGATCCCGGTGCCCTGGCCGGAGGCATCAAACGGTTGCTTGACGATGCCGGATTGCGGGAACGGCTGGGTACTGCCGGGCGTGAGCGGGTACTCGGTCGGTTCACCTGGAAGGTGACCGCCACCGGCACCGTGGCGGAGTACCGCCGGCTTCTCGATGATCACCGATCCGGCCCGGGCGCGGTGACTGATCTTACGGAGACGTTGACATGTTGACAGTTGACTATCGCAAACTCGGCGTACAGCCTGGTGATCGCCTGCTCGATTTGGGCTGTGGATTCGGTCGCCACGCCTACCAGGCGGCCCGTCTCGGGGCCCAGGTGGTGGCGTTCGACGCCGGCGCCGACGAGGTCCGCCAGGTGCTCGACACGTTCGGGGCGATGGTCGATGCCGGAGAACTCGACGCCGTAAAGAGCCGGGTCGGTTCCGTCCAGGGGGATGCCTTGCGCCTCCCCTTTGCCGATGGTTCGTTCGACCGGGTCATCGCGTCCGAGGTACTCGAGCACATCCCCGAGGACGAAACAGCCATGGCCGAGTTGACCCGGGTGCTCCGTCCCGGCGGCTCCATGGCTGTCACCGTGCCCCGGTGTGGACCCGAGTTTGTCAACTGGGCCATCTCCGACGAGTACCACAACGTTCCCGGCGGCCATGTCCGCATCTACCGGCACACCGAACTTTCGCGGCGTCTCGAAGCTACCGGGTTGAACGAGGTCGGAAGCCACCACGCCCACGGATTGCACTCGCCCTATTGGTGGCTCCGTTGCTTGGTCGGACCATCTAAGGATGATCATCCGGCGGTCGCCGCCTACCACCGCCTGTTGGCGTGGGACATCATCAAAGCGCCGAAGGTCACCCGGTATACCGAGCGCGTGCTCAACCCGCTGATTGGCAAAAGCCTGGTGGTGTATCTGCACAAGCCAGTGGTGGCTCAGTACCGTTCGGATGACACCATGGTGAGAACCATCAGCCGATTCGACGTTGAGCCAGCTGTGTCGGCATCGGCATCGGCATCGGCTGCGGCATCGGCATCTGACCCGATGACGGCCGTCGAGGTAGGGGCCAGGGTCGGGGCGTGAGGACGATCCCCGAGGTTCCGGGCATTCTCAGCACTTCCCAAGTGGTGCAGACTGCGCAGTCGATCGCCGATCTCCAGCTTCCTGACGGCATGATCCCGTGGTTCCGCGGGGGTCACTGTGACCCTTGGAACCATGTGGAGGCAGCCATGGCCCTTACCGCCTGCGGCTTCGATGCCGAGGCGGACCGGGCCTACCGGTGGTTGGTCGATACTCAGCTTCCCGACGGCAGTTGGTTCAACTATTACGTGGCCAGCGGGGTCAAAGACGCCCGTCTCGACACCAATGTCTGTGCATATCTGGCTACCGGTGCCTGGCACCGCTATATCTCGACCGGAGAGATCGAGGGACTCGAGGAGCTGTGGCCGGTGGTGGAGGCGGGCGTGGACTTCGTCTTGCGTTGGCGGCGGAACGACGGTTCCATCCGTTGGTCGCTCGACGCATCGGGCTTCGTCGAGGAGTACGCGCTGCTCACCGGTTCATCATCGATCTACCACAGCCTCCGTTGTGCCATTGCCTGCGCCGAACGGCTCGGTCACGAACGACCCGACTGGGAGTTCGCCGCCGGTCGCCTGGCCCATGCCATCGCCTACAACCCGTCAGCATTCGCTCCCAAGGTGGAGTTCGCCATGGATTGGTACTACCCGGTGTTGTCGGGCGCCCTCACCGGCCAGGCCGCACGACGTTGCATCGAGGAGTCGTGGTCCACGTTTGTGATGGAGGGCTTCGGAGTCCGGTGCGTGTCGACCGGCGAATGGGTCACCGCCGCCGAGACGGCTGAGTGCGTGCTGGCGCTGGATGCCGCCGGCATGAGCGATGCTGCCCGCCGACTCTTCACCTGGGTCCAAGCTCTGCGGAACGAGGACGGTTCGTACTGGACCGGCATGGTGTATCCCGAAGAGGCGACGTTCCCACCGCTCGAACGGTCGACCTACACGGCGGGGGCCATTGTCTTGGCCGCCGACGCCCTCAGCCGGACCACCTTGGCATCGGGGTTGTTCCGTGGTGAGGGTCTGCCGACCCACCTCGACCTGACCGAGCCAGCGCCCGAAGCGCCGATGGAACCGGCCTATCCGTTGCCGGGGTCGGGGTCCTAACCGGAGTCTCCGGACAGTTCTCCTGCCGGAGAGATGGCTACAGAGGAACTCTCGCCCACTAGATCGCGGTGGCTCCGCGACTGTGTCCCCGCACCACGATCTGTGTCCCGATCTGTTGGCCCTTTCTATTGCCGTCAGTGAGGCCTCGTGCTAATTCACCAGGATCCGGCCGTTGGGAACGACCTACCTGTGAGTTGCGAGCACTCGGCGAGCGATGTCCACACAGCGGCCCGCCCGCTCGACGGCTTGACGGGCTGTGCCGAGGGCGATGTCGGACGGGTCATTATTCCGCCTTCGGTTTGAGGGCCACCAGGCGACCAAGATCCTGGGCCAGCGCCACGCCGTCGGGACCGCATGGTCGGAGCAACTGAATGGCCTGACTGTGGGCGTCACCGGCAGAACGCGTCCCGGATCGTATGGCAGGGCGGGTTCAAAGGGTCCGCCGACCTCAGCCTCGCCAGTGCCAGCACCGACCTGGACCCAGCAATCCCCGGCCACCGGTCAGATGGACCTCTTCGGCGGGTTCACCCCCGGCACCGCCTCTCGTTTCGGCGGGGCAGCGTGATCACCCACCGCTATGCGCCGCCAACGCTGACCAAGGCTGTGCCCGATTCATTCAGTACCCGTTCCTAACCCGCTTCAGTACCCGCAGAGAGCCCCACTCGCCATCCTCGACGAACTCACCGGAATCGAGGGCGCCCCGCCACAGATCGTAGGGAGGGCGTCCTCCGTCGGCCGGGTCGGGAAAGACGTCGTGGATGGCCATCCACCCGCCCATGACGACATGGGGGGACCATCCCCGATAGTCAGCCCAGGCCGGCTCTTGGCCGTGACCACCGTCGATGAAACAGAACGCCAGCGGGGTCGACCAGCGTGAGGAAACGGTGGGCGAGTCACCCACCAGGCCGATCACCGAAAGCTCGAGATCGGCACTCACGATGGTCCGCCGCCAGTGGGGGAGGGTGTCGATCCGGCCGGTGTCGGGATTCACCAGCGTGGTGTCGTGGTGCTCCCACCCGGCCTGGTTCTCCTCGGATCCGTGGTGATGGTCGAGACTGAAGAGCACAGCCCCTGTCTTTTCGGCGGCGGCGCCGAGATAGACGCTTGACTTGCCGCACCACGCGCCGACCTCGACGAATGTGGCGTCCTCGAACGTCGCCCCGGCCCGCACGGCGGCTGAGTAGAGCGCCTCACCTTCGTCGTCGGGCATGAACCCGGTGGTGGCCCGAGCCTGATCGAACAGATGGTCGAGACGGTTCATGGCTTGGGCGGATCCGCCATCGGAGGCGGAAGTGAGGGTGACGTCCATCCGTGCAGCCTCGCACGGCTGGGGCGACCCGGTAGACAGGCGCCTGATGTGGCCGAATTGGAGAAACGCACGAGGCCGAGCTAGCCCCGGACCAGGGTGACCAGGGTGTAAACGGCGAATCCCGCCAGCGCCACGCCCCCGGTTTTGCGGATGATGGCCACCGGCAATACCCGGAGCAGGGCCTTGCCCCCGAACGCAGCCAACGCCGCGGCCGCGGCCAGTCCGGCCATTGCCCCCACGAAGACCGAGATGGCCGAGTGGTACTTGGCGGCCAGGTTGGCCGTCAGTATCTGGGTCAGGTCCCCGAACTCGCCCACCAGAATGACCAGAAACGCCGCGGTGACGGTTCTCAATCCCCGGCGGGCCTGGTCAGCTTCTTCTTCGCCCTTTTCCTCCTCCTCCTTTTCGGGGACAAAGAGCAGGTAGGCGGAACCGGCGGCAAAGAGCGCGGCAGTGACCCCTTCGACCCAGCGATGGGGAAGGAGCTGCAGGAGGCGCCCCACCGCCACGGCCACCGTGACATGGACGGCGAAGGCCAGGGTGGCGCCGATCCATACAGTCACCGGCCGGTAGCGGCTCCCCATGATCAGGACGGCGATCATGGTCTTGTCGGGGAGCTCAGCCAGCAAGATGAGGATGAAAACTGTGAGGGTGACGCCGAGAATCACCGCTTCAGGTTACGGACTCGGAGAACCCCGAGGCGCACGGGGTCACTTTGGGACCCCGCCAACCTTGCGGGGACCTATCATGGGCGCTCAAACCGACTGATGATGAGAGGCTGGAAAGCAGCGATGTACGACGCCATTGTTGTAGGCACCGACGGCTCGATGACGGCAAGTGTCGCGGTGCGAAGGGCTGCCGAGCTGGCGGCCAGTAACCCCGGCTGCCGACTGCATCTGGTCAGCGCCTACCGGCCGGTTCAAAAGGATCGGCTGGAGAGTGAACGCCAGGGGATTCCGTCGGATATCGACTGGAAGGTCGGCCCCAGCGAGGATGCCGATGCAATTCTGCGACGCGGGAAGGAAATCGCCGCCGAGGGTGGTGCCACCGACGTCCACGTCCACGCACTCGACGTATCGGCGGCCGATGCCATCCTCGACGTGGCCACCGATGTCAGCGCCGGGTTGATTGTGGTGGGCAACCAGGGAATGACAGGTGCCCGACGCTATCTGTTGGGGAGTGTTCCGAACCGCATTGCTCACCACGCCGAGTGCGACGTGCTGATCGTCAGTACCGGTAACGCCTGATCCTCGGCAACCGGGTCAATCGGTCAGCGGGTCCAACGCTTGGTGGAGATGACCGGCCAGCTGGCCACCCTCACGCTCCCCGAACGCCACATTGACGGCCAGGCGCTCGAGGATCTGTTCGACTGTCTTGCCACCGGCCGGCAGTGGATGCGTTTCGATGAACCGGGTGACCTCGGCGGCCAGAGACGGAGGATTGCACAGCACCCGAACCCCGTCGAGCATGCGGGGCAGGATGTTGGAGGGGAACTTGGACACCATGGTGTCCCACTCGCCGGTGATCCGTTGCCAGATGGCCGGGCCGGTCACCCGGTTGGCTACCAACGACTGGAGAACGAACGGGGCATTTTGGGTACGAACCTCGCCCATGGCCAGATCGAAGGTGCGAGTGGCCAGTTCGGGATCGTCGAATGAGGCCAGTGCGTAGAGGTACCGGTTCTCCTCCTGTGGGGTGGAGGGATTTCGGTAACGGGTGAGAAACGACTCGAATTCCGCTTCACCGCCGGTGGTGGCCACAATGTCGAGAATGGTCGACTCGGTGTCGGGGTGGAGCGCCACGGTGGCCGCCGCCGCGAACCGACGCTGGGCTTCGGTCCGCACCGCCACATCAGCCCCGATCGTCCCGAGCACCCGGAGCAGCGAGGCCCGAAGGGACGGGGTGCGCTCCGAATCGTCGGGCCGTGGGTCCCACCCGAGTTCGGCGGCCAACGGGCCGAACAAGGCACGGATCGCCCCCTGTAGGACCGGACGGTCTGCATCGGGGATCACCCGATCGGCCATGCCGATGGCTCCGAGGATGACCGACCAGACACTCGGATCCCTTTCACCCGAATCGGCCAGGGCGCGGGCCAGGCGCAACACGTCGGGAAACGGTCCCTGTCCGGACAATGCCGCCGCCCAGGCATCGGAGACCAGGTTGTATCGCTCCAGGGGGGCAAGGTCACCCATGCCGGTGGCCAGGCGCTCCACCGTGGCCGATGGGTAGGACACCCGATAGAAACCAGATCCACCCGCGTTGACCAGTCGGTTACCCACGGTCCCGGCCGCTCCGCCGCCGGTTCCGTCCAAGAGGACAGGTACGGGGTCAGGGTCACCTTCTTGCAGGGAACGCGACACCACGGGAACCTTCCACGCCGAGCCGATGGCGCCACCCGGATCGCCACGGTACGAGAAGGGGGTCTGGGAGAGGCTCCCGTCCTCGCCCACCCGGACCAGGGGATAGCCGCCTTGGTTGATCCAGGTGTCCATGATGTCGCGCACCGGCCGCCCGCTGGAGCGCTCGAGGGCGTCCCACAGGTCGGAGGTCTCGGTGTTGGAGTGGCTGTGGATGGTCAGGTAGTCGCGGATGCCATCCCGGAAGACGTCGGGGCCCACGAACTGCTCGAGCATGCGGAGCACGCTCCCACCCTTTTGATAGGTGAGTACGTCGAACATGCCCTGGGCCTCCTCGGGCCTCCCGACCGGGAATTCCACCGGCCGGGTGGCATGGAGACCGTCGACGGCCATGGCCGCCTCGCGTTCGACGCCGAAGCTGACCCAGCGCTGCCACTCGGGCTGGAAGGCGTCGACCGCCAGCACCTCCATGAACGTGGCGAATGCCTCGTTCAGCCAGATGCCGTTCCACCACTTCATGGTGACCAGGTCCCCGAACCACATATGGGCGATCTCGTGGCAGACCACGTCAGCCACCCGCTCGAGTTCGGTGCGGGCCGCTTGGGCCGGATCGACAAGTAGTGCCGACTCCCGGAACGTCACGCAGCCCAGGTTCTCCATGGCACCGAAGGCGAAGTCGGGGATGGCCACCAGATCGAGCTTGTCGGTCGGATAGGGGATGCCGAAGTAGCCGGTGAAGAATCGGAGGGCGTGGGCTCCCACCTCCAGGGCGAACGGGGTGAGGTGGGCCTTACCCGGAGGGTGCACGATGCGCAGGGGCACGCCGTTCACATCCACCGGCTCGGTGGCCTCGAGCAGCCCGACGATGAATGCCACCAGGTACGTGGACATCACCATGGTGGGGGCGAACCGGACCACCTTCTTGTCTCCGGGGGCGGCGGTCTCCTCGACGGCCGGCCCGTTGGAGTAGGCGGCCAGGTTCTCGTCGACCACCAGGGTCACCTCAAAGGTGGCTTTGCGATCGGGCTCGTCCCAGCAGGGGAAGGCCCGACGGGCATCGGTGGCCTCCATTTGGGTGGTGGCGATCACGTGCTCGACGCCGGCCTCATCGGTGAAGGTGGATCGATAGAACCCATGAAGCTTGTCGTTGAGGATTCCGGCGAAGGTGAGGTGCAGTGTGGCCGAACCGGGCGCCAGCGGCTCTCCGAAGGTGAGGGTGGCCCGCTCCTCCTTTTCATCGAGGTCGATGGCGGTCGGACTCAGCGCATTCCCGGCGGGGTTGCCCGGGGTCAGCTCGGCCAAGGTGATGTCGAGCTCGGCGGCGTTCAGGGTGATGGTGTCGACAGCTTGGTGGACAGTCACGTCGATCTCCACGTCACCGGCAAAGGTGGCCGCAACGAGGTCTGGGGTGAGCACCAACCGGTACCGGTGGGGCTCGACAGTGGTGGACAGACGGTACGTGGATGGGTCAGCTGTCGTTGCACTCATTGCGGGCAGGCTACCGTCGCACCGTGCAGAACGAACACGACGACACCCCTGATAAGGAAGCCGGGACCTCGGAGGTCGAATCCGGGGAGGGCCCGACGCTCGATGTGGTGGCCATCGGCAACGCACTGGTCGATGTGCTGGCGTTGGCCAAGGACGCCGATCTCACCCAGCTCGGACTGGTGAAGGGCACCATGGCGCTGGTGGATCTGGCCCGGTCGGAAGCCATCTATGCCACGCTCGGGCCCACGACGGAGGCATCGGGCGGTTCGGCCGCCAACACGGTGGCCGGGGTGGCCGCCCTCGGTGGCCGGGCGGCGTTTCTGGGCCGGGTGGCGGACGATCAACTCGGGCAGGTGTTTACTCACGACATCCGCTCCATCGGCGTGGCCTTCGACCCGACACCCACCAAAGCGGTGGCCGGGAGCGTAGTGACCGGGCACTGCCTGGTGCTGGTGACCGACGACGCCGAACGCACCATGGCTACCCATCTGGGGGTGGCGTCCGACTTCGGTCTCGGCGACCTCCACAGTGCCCACCTGTCCTCCGCCCACGTGCTCTATCTCGAGGGATACCTGTGGGATCAGCCGGCGGCCAAGGCGGGGATGCGGGAGGCCATCGACATCGCCCACACCCATGACGCCGCGGTCGCCCTCACTCTGTCCGACCCGTTCTGCGTCCAGAGTCACCAGGCCGAGTTCCTCGAGCTCCTCAACGGCGACCTCGACATGCTGTTCGCCAATGAAGAGGAGATCACCCTGCTGTTCGGAGCCGCGGACTTCGATACGGCCGTCGAGGCTGTTGCCGAGACGGGCATCCTGGCGGTGCTCACCCGCGGTTCGGCCGGCTGCGTGGTGGTCACCGCGTCAGGGCCGATCGCAGTCCCCGCCGCTCCGGTCGATCGGGTGGTCGACACCACCGGAGCCGGTGACCTGTTCGCCGCGGGTTTCCTCTACGGGATCACCAATGGGCTGTCCCCGGAAGCATCGGCTCGCTTGGGCGGGGTGTGCGCGGCGGAGATCATCGCCCACGTCGGAGCCCGGCCTCTGGCCAACCTGCGGGACTTGGCGGTGGCGGCGGGACTGTTCGGCTGACCTGTTCGGCTGAGCAGTTCGGTTCCATAGCCTGACGCCGCACGGTCGACTCGTCCCGTGAGTTTCCGGCGCCGGCTCGGTTGTCACTGCCCAGGGATACGGTCCCTTGATCACTGATGAGCGGGCCCTAGAGGCGGGGCTCACCAGTCCGGTGAGCGCTCTCTACCCGTCCCTGCATCTGAATCTCGGCGAGGTCTATCGCAGCCTGGGCGACGTGGACCGTGCGCGTCATCATCTGGGGCGAGGTCTGGCATCGGTCGCTGCCTCGAGGACGATGGCTACGGCCACATGGTTCTGGGTGGGCTCGATCGACCGGCTGAACGGCTGAACGGCTGACGCTGGTGTTGCCGGCTGACGCTGGTGTTGCCGGCCAGCCAAGTAGCCGTTTAGCCCTGCGGCGTTTCGACCGGGCGGAAGACGAAGGGGAGATCGCTGATCCGTACCAGCACCGAGGCAACTGCCTGCCCGAGAGGGGCCAGGGCGTCATCGAGTTGCGTCGGGTCTTCGAGAGTGGACTCCTCGATGGCACAGGATCCCTCGTAGGACACCTCAATGGCGTACTCCGACCCACCGGGACCCTCGCTGACAACCTGTTCGATGGTGGTGGCACCCCGGTTCAGCGGCTGGTCGCCCAGTACATCGAGATGGTGCGGAACCACCTCGAGGAGCAGACCCGGTTCGGGGGCCACATCCAGCCCCTGCACCCGGAAGGCGATTTCCACCAACAGTTCGGGGAGTTCGTCGGAGTCGTCGTCGATGGCCCAACTCCGGTAAGCGGTTTGGCTCCAGGTGGGCCAGTCGAAGCTGGTGTCGACACGGATACGCGCCGGGCGCGGCTCCCCGGGCAGGCTGTAGGACGTCTCGAAACTGACATCCCCGAGGAAGACGTCGACCTGAAACCGCTCCTCGACGGCTTGGCGCTGGAGCAGCGCTGCCTCGAACGATCGGCGATGGGATGTAACGATTTGGGCGAACACATGGTCGAGCATGGCGGGGCAGAGGCTACCGTTCTTCCGTGGACGACTCACCCGATCCGAGCCGGCGATCTCCCTGGATGCTCCGGCGGGTCATCTCTTACGCCCATCAAGGTGGGGCATGGGAGGGCCCTTCGTCGACGCTGCATGCGATCCGGGCCGCCCTGGCCGCCGGGGCCACCGGCATCGAACTCGACGTGCACGCCACCTCGGACGGCCATCTGGTGGTTAGTCACGATCCGACGGTCGACCGCACCACCAACGGCTCGGGAAACTTTGCCGACCTGACCCTGGCCGAGGTGCGCACGCTCGACAATGCCTATTGGTGGGTACCCGGCGCCGACGTGTCACCCGGGTTGGAGCCGAACAGCTACCTCTTTCGTGGCCGGGCCCCCGATGATCCTGCCTTCGGGGTCGCCACTTTGGAAGAAGTGCTCGAAGAATTCCCGGGGGTGGTGCTCAACCTCGACATCAAACAAACTTCCCCGATGGTGGAGCCGTACGAAGAGGCGCTGGCCATCATGCTGAAGAGTTTTGGGCGAGGTGACGACGTGATCGTGGCGTCGTTTCTGGACAGTGCCACCGACTCGTTTTCATCGTTTGCCCCCGACATCCCTACGTCAGCCGGCACCATGGCGGTGGCTGCCTTCTTTCAGGCGGTGAGGGCGGGTGACGACCCGCTTCCGATGCGCCACGTCGCCTTACAGGTGCCTGCCACCTACGGTGAGCTGACGCTGGTTGACGAAAGGTTCGTCGAAGTGGCCCACCGGGAGGGCCTGGCGGTCCACGTGTGGACCATCGAAGAAGAATCAGAGATGCAACGCTTGTGCGATCTGGGGGTCGACGGCATCATCACCGATCGACCTACCGCCTTGGTCGGCGTACTCAACGCCCGCCCGGAAGCGTGGCGACCAGGGACGAAAGAAGCGTGAACGTCGGAGTCAGACAGACGAGCCGGAAAGGCTCAGCCCCGACCGCAGTTCGGCTTCTTGCCGTGGTTGGCCTTCTTTTTGGCGCGCAGCTTGCGCTTGTTGGTTCGCTTGGACACAGTTTGAAGATGCTAGTCGGGATACGGGCCCCTGAGCCAACGGGCGGCCACTCGTGACCTGGCTGTTGCGCGAAGGAGATGTGTTGGCGACTGCGGAGGTGGCATCGAACTTTGGCCACCGATCCAAGGGCCTTCTCGGGCGGACCGCCTACGAAGGGGCCATGGTGCTTCCCCACACCCGGGCCGTGCATACCTTGGGGATGAAGTTCGGGATCGACGTGGCCTTCTGCGACAAGGAGATGGTGGTGGTCGGTGTGACAACGTTGGTACCTTGGCGGATGTCATTGCCCCGCCGGGGGGGTCGTTCGGTGATCGAAGCGCAAGCCGGGGCATTCGAACGATGGGGGCTCCGGGTCGGCGACCACCTGGAGCTCCGGTGATGATCGACCCGGAGATCCTTGAAGAGCTCGAGGGTTGGGACGACGACGACGACGACGACGGGGGGACGGCTTCAGATGGGGTGGGGTCGGTGGGGCAGGGGAGTGCTGAAAGGGGAGCTTTGGTCCTCGTCGGAACCCCCATCGGCAACCTGGGTGACCTGTCGCCCAGGGCCGTCGACGTTCTGTCCACCGCCGACGTCATCTACTGCGAGGACACCCGGCACTCCCGTAAACTCCTGACTCACGCCGGCATCTCGGGGGTGAGGCTTCGCTCCCTCCACCAGCACAATGAAGTCGACCGGATCGACGAAGTGATTGCGTCGGTCGCCGGAGGCCGGACGGTGGCGGTCGTCAGTGATGCCGGTATGCCCGGGATATCCGACCCCGGGAGTCGGGTTGTGGCCGCGGTCGCAGCAGCCGGCCTGATCATCTCGGTGATTCCCGGACCTTCGGCTGGGCTGGCTGCGCTGGTAGCCAGCGGGTTATCCACCGAGCGATTCTGTTTCGAGGGGTTTCTCCCGCGGTCGGGGAAAGAGCGACGAAGTCGACTGACGACGGTGGCCGAGGAGTCTCGCACCACCGTGCTGTACGAAGCACCGGGTCGCCTGGCTGCCACCTTGGCTGACCTGGCCCGCCAGTGTGGTGACGACCGGGAGGTAGCTGTGGCCCGGGAGTTGACCAAACTCCACGAGGAAATCTGGCGCGGCACGGCCGCCGGCGCAGCATCGTGGGCATCGTCAATGCCAGTTCGGGGAGAAGTGGTCATTGTGCTGGCCGGTGCTCCTGACGTGGAGGTGGATGACGTTGCAGACGGGCCTCTGATCGAGGCTCTGGAAGTCCGTCTCGCTGCCGGCGAGAGAACGCGAGGGGCGGTCGATGCGGTGGCGGCCGAGTTCGGAATCGCCCGTCGTCGGGTGTATGACCTGGCCCTCGCCGCCCGGAATGACGACCCGACCCCCGGTGTTGTACCTGAGGGGACAAGATAGCGATCGCGTTTAGGACTGACCGAGAGAGGCTGGGATGTTCGGGCGAACTGAGTTGGACAAGACGCAGGCGTCAGGGATCGGACCCGACGACGTCGCCGAAGGGTTGGACAGCGCCACCTTCGCCGCCGGTTGCTTCTGGGGCGTTGAGGAATTCTTCCGGGCGATACCCGGGGTGGTGGATGCCATCTCCGGTTACGAGGGAGGTGAGGTCGACCACCCGTCCTATGAGCAGGTGTGTTCGGGCCGAACCGGGCACGCGGAAGCGGTGCTGGTGATTTTCAACCCGAATCAGGTCTCGTTCGAGACCCTTCTCGAGGAGTTCTGGCGCCACCACGACCCCACCACCCTCAACCGACAGGGACCCGATCATGGCACCCAGTACCGTTCGGCTGTCTTCACTCGCAACGAAGTACAGGAGAAGGCGGCACGGGCCTCCCTCGACGAGTATCAGGTGCGATTCAAGCGGCGCATCGTGACCGAAGTAATGCCGGCGAGCACCTTCTGGCCCGCCGAGGAGTACCACCAGCATTTTTCCGAACGAACCGGGCGTGGTGGTTGCCACGTAGCCAACTGGTGACCGCATAGCTGACGGAAGTAACGAAGTAACCGACAGCGCCGGACCGGCGCACCGCTCGACAACTCCATGATGCGGTCGGCGACCGGGGGCGGGATCGGTACGCTACTGGGCAGTGTCCCGCTACTACGTCACCACCCCGATCTACTACGTCAACGACGCGCCCCACGTCGGCCACGCCTATGCCACCGTCAATGCCGATGCACTGGCCCGCTGGCACCGGCTGATCGGCGATGACGTCTTCTTTCTCACCGGTACCGATGAGCACGGCCAGAAAGTGGCACGGGCCGCTGAAGAACACGGCGTCACCCCCCAGGAGTGGACCGATCAGCTGTCCCCGCGATTCGCGGCGGCATGGGCCGACCTCAACATCTCCAACGACGACTTCATCCGGACCACGGAGCCCCGTCATCATCGGGCCGTGCAGCGGTTTCTGACCAAAATCCATGAGAACGGGTGGATCGTCAAGGACACCTACCGTGGTCTCTACTGCGTACCCTGCGAGCAGTACTACAACGAAGACGAGCTGGTCGACGGCACTCTCTGCCCGGTCCACCTTCGCCCGGTGGAGCTTCTCGAGGAAGACAACTACTTCTTTCGGCTCAGTGCCTTCGAACAGCGGCTGATCGACTGGTATGAGGCGAACCCAGAGGCGGTGGTCCCCGAATCGAAGCGAAACGAGGCGCTGAGCTTCATCAGGGGTGGCTTACGGGACATCTCCATCACCCGGACCTCCATCGACTGGGGTGTCCCGGTCCCGTGGGACGAGCAACACGTCTTCTATGTCTGGTACGACGCGCTGGTCAACTATCTGACCGCCATTGGGTATGGCCAGGACATGGAGCGGTTCGAGCAGTGGTGGCCATCGGTTCACCATCTCATCGGCAAGGAGATCATCCGGTTCCATTGCGTGTGGTGGCCCGCCATGTGCATGGCCGCCGGCATCGACCCTCCGGCGCACGTGCAGGTCCACGGATGGTTACTGGTCAGCGGCGTCAAGATGTCGAAATCCAGCCTCAACAAGATCTCTCCCGGCGAGCTCACCGCCGAATTCGGCGTTGATGTGGTGCGCTATCACCTGCTGAGAGATACCCCGTTAGGGTCGGACGGGGACTTCTCAGCTGAAGGGATAGCCAGTCGTTACAACACCGACTTGGCCAACAATCTGGGGAATCTCTTGTCGCGGGTAGCCACGGTGGTCGGATCCAAATGCGGAGGAACGGGTCCCGCTCCGGACCCCGAGAGTCGTCTGGCATCGGTGGCGGTCGAAGTGGTGTCCGAGGTGACCGACGCGTGGAACGCCGGGCAACCCCATCTGGGCCTCGAAGCGACCTGGAGACTCCTACGGGAGACCAACGCCGAGTTGGAGACCGCCGAGCCCTGGAAGGCCGACCCCGGCCCGGGTGTCGACGCAGTATTGGGCAGCGCCCTCGAGGTACTCCGCCTGGTGTCGGTCCTGGTTGTGCCGGCCATGCCCGCCACCGCCGAGCAGATATGGCGACGGATCGGACTCAGCGGATCTCCGGCTGACCAGCGCCTGCCCGAGGCAGCCGTTTGGGGCGGCTATCCCGGGGGCCTGGACGTGGAGAAGGGTGCCCCGCTCTTTCCACGACGGAAATGAGCCTCACCGGGGCGAATCTGGGTGCCACGGGCAGTGACGGACACCAGGGCGGCCGGCCCAACGATGCCGTCGTCGAGTGGTTTGACTCGCACTGTCATCTTCAATCGGACTACCTCGCAGACGAAGAAGGGGCCGGGGGTCAAGAGGCGGAGACCCATCGAGAGCCTCATGCCACCCGACTGGCCGCGACCATTGCCCGGGCATCGGAAGCCGGGGTGACCCGGATGGTCTGCGTGGGAACTGACGCCACCACCTCCCGGGAGGCAGTGGATCTGGTCCGGAGAATGGCCCGAGCCGATTCGGTGGCCACGGCTGTGGGGGTCCAGATGTGGGCAACCGTTGGGCTTCATCCTCACGATGCCATCAACGGAGTGGAAACCTTGGACTCCATCCTCGGTGCCGAACTGCCGGATCTGGGGGTCGGATCGGACGCCGGTTCAGCCGTCGGATCGGACGCCGTTTCAGCTGTCGGTTCGGACGCCGTTTCAGCTGTCGGTTCGGACGTCGGATCGGACGCGAATAATCCATCGACAATTGTGGTCGGTATAGGAGAATGCGGACTCGATTATCACTACGATCATTCACCGCGCGACGCGCAGCGTGCCGCGTTCGCCGCACAGATTGGATTGGCCTTCCGCCACCGCCTGGCCCTGGTGATCCATACCCGCGAGGCATGGGACGACACCATCGATATCCTCGTCGCCACCGGCGTCCCTGAGCACACCATCATCCACTGCTTCACCGGAGGACCCGAGGAGGCTCGCCGCTGTCTCGACCTCGGGGCATCGCTCTCCTTCAGTGGGGTGGTTACTTTCAAAACCGCGGTCGAAGTCCGGGAAGCGGCCCAAATCTGCCCGATTGACCGCCTGTTGATCGAAACGGACTCCCCGTTTCTGACCCCGGCGCCCCATCGTGGATCACCCAACGAGCCCGCCCGGGTACCCCTGGTGGGAGCAACAATTGCCGCCGTCAAAGGGGTAAGCAGAGAGTTGGTGGCTGAGGTCTCGACCCGCAATGCCAGAGCCAGTTTCGGCTTGTGAAATTGTGCACTAACTGTTACCAGCGGTAACCATTTTGGCGTCCCGCGTTTGATTCGCGCGCACAAACCTGTCTAGCGTATTGCTTACGGCCGCTGTTTATAGCGGTCGATTTCATTTAAGTCGGCTTGGAGGAGACGGCTTGAATGTGTCCATATACGTCCCCAACGAAGGTGGAGTTCTGAGGACCTCAATCGAACGGAGTGGTCGGCCCGGTGCCGCACTACTCCTCTGTGGAGCGCTACTTATCGTGCCGCTCATCGTCATCCAAACCGGTTCGAATTTGTCTGCGTCCGGGCCCGGCCACGGCCACGCGCACCAAGCGTCGGCCCCGCCAAGCCATGGGGGGTACTTCCCTGCCTGGCAACTGGCTGCAGACAGCATCAAGACATCCGGCCCCGCGGGCACAGCGGCCGGCGGCGTGAACGCAACGGCCACCCCACCAACCACGGTGGCGACCCCTCCACCCACCACCCCACCGACCACGGTGCCGGCCCACATCTACTCCGCGCCGACCACCCAGGTTCAGCGGGTGTGGACCCCACCGACCACGGTGCCGGCTCCGACCACCACCCAGGCTCCTCAGGCCGCCCCGGCCGCCGCCCCGGCTCAGGCCCCAGCGGCCAACTCGAGGACGGGCGTCGTCACCTACTACGACGCCACCCCCGGAACGTGCGCCAGCCCCACGTTGTCGTTCGGCACGGTGGTGACCATCACCAATCCCGCAAACGGGAAGACGGTCAGCTGCACAGTGGACGACCGCGAGGCCGATACGTCGCGACAGATCGACCTGGCCACTGACACCTTCGCTCAGATCGCCCCTCTGTCCCAGGGGGTCATTTCCAATGCCGAGCTGAGCTGGTGACACACTGAGCGTGTGACCCACCGCCGAGCAGACATCCATGCACTGCTTGAGGCAAATGATCTCCATCCCAGTCGGGCCCTCGGACAGAACTTCGTGGCCGACGGCAATACGGTTCGGAAAATTGTCCACCTGGCCGGTATCGGTCCGGGATCCCGGGTGGTGGAGATCGGCGCCGGTCTCGGATCATTGACGTTGGCGTTGGCCGAGGCGGGCGCTTCCGTGACCGCCGTGGAGATCGATCGGCACGTACTTCCGGTGCTCCGGTCCCAGGTCGAACCACTCGGTGTCCGGGTTATCGAGGCAGACGCACTGTCGCTCGACTGGCAGGCCCTCTTGGAAGATGAGATCGGCGCCGATGCCGAGGGCGGGTCTTCGGACGCGGCATGGTCCCTGGTGGCCAATCTCCCTTACAACGTGGCCGTTCCGTTGGTCATCCGGGTACTAGAGGAGGCGCCGCAGGTCTCATCGTTGATGGTCATGGTCCAACGTGAGGTCGGCGAGCGGTTGGCGGCCGAGGCCGGAGATGAGGCGTACGGGGCGGTATCGGTGAAGGTGGCCTATTGGGCTCGCGCCTCTGTGGTCGGCAGGGTACCGGCTTCGGTCTTTATCCCCCGTCCCAAGGTAGAGTCGGTGCTGGTGCGTCTGGACCGCCGGCCGCCTCCAATGGGAGACAGTGCCAACGTGTCGTACGACCGTCTGTTCGCTGTCGTCCGAGCCGGCTTTGCCCACCGTCGCAAGATGCTCCGCCGTTCCTTGGACGGGCTGGTTCAATCCGAAGCATTCGAAGCGGCAGACATCGCACCGACCGCCCGGGCGGAGGAACTGGGCCTGGACGAGTGGGGGAGACTGGCGGCGTGGAACCCGACGGAACCGAGCGTCTCGTGAGACAGGGTGATTCCGGGGAGCGCAGTGGGCACGACCAGACCAGCGAGACCGGTGGCACTACCGAAGTGTCGGCTCCGGCCAAACTGACTCTGTCGTTGACGGTCACGGGGGTCCATCCCGACGGGTATCACGAGATCGAATCCGAAATGGTCACCCTCGACCTGGCTGACACGCTGGAGATCGGCCTGGGGGACGGGCTCACCATCGAAAGTGGAGAAAGGCCTCGTGACGCTGAAGTTTCGGGCTCACCCGATGACTTGGCGGCCGATGTTTCGGCGCTCTCGACCGGCCCCGATAATTTGGTCATTCGGGCTCTGCTTGCCGTCGATCGCGCCGCTCGGGTCCGGCTGATCAAAAGGATCCCGGTGGGTGCCGGGCTCGGAGGCGGATCCGCCGACGCCGCGGCCATCCTCCGGTGGGCCGGAAGCACTGATCTCGACGTGGCCGCGAATCTGGGGGCAGACGTCCCGTTCTGTGTAGCCGGAGGACGGGCTCTGGTGAAGGGCATTGGTGAATCAGTGACACCGCTGGTGCATAAAGACGAGGCGTTCACCCTTCTGCTGCTGCCGTTCGGGGTGGATACCGGTGCGGTCTACAGGGCGTGGGACTCGCTGGCTCTCCAGAGATCGTCTCCGCCAGCGGGTGTAGGTAACAATGACCTCGAGATGCCGGCGATTTCGGTAGAACCCCGGCTTGCCCTCTGGCGTGACGTGTTCGCAACCGCCACCGGAGCGGAACCACGGCTGGCCGGAAGCGGATCGACCTGGTTTGTCGAGGGAACGCTGGAATCGTTGGGGCTCGGCGGTCGACGTTCGCTGGCATTGGGTCGGACGTCGGCCCAGCTCATCAGCGTGAGGACAGTTCCCGCCCAGTACACCCCAGTCCGGTAATCGCCCGCCGCCCTGACGGGGGAGTTCTGCCGTCCGGCTGGCCTGCCCCGCAGGACCAGGGTCAGGATCGTTACGGAGCTACTTGCCCGCCCGGCGCTGCCAGCGGGTGGCCTTCAGCATCTTCTTGTGCTTCTTCTTGCGCATGCGCTTACGGCGCTTCTTGATCAGTGATCCCATGTCGTGCGGCAGGCTAGTCGTCCGGGGCGCTCAGCGCCATGTGAGCCGGCATGACACTCGAGGTTGCTATCCCGGCACTCCGGCAATGCGTGGAATCCAGTACCCGGTGAAGCGATGAGCGATGGCTTCCATCCGGGAGTCCTTGGCATGGGTAGAAGCCTTGGCACCACAGGAGTCTGCGATCCCATAGTGACACCGGCGAACCGGGCTGCCGCCACCAGACCCAACCCGAATCCAAAGACCCGCTATTCCTCGAGACCTGCCTCCTTGGGAGGAGTGATCTCAGGAAGGCTGAATCGGAACAGTGCGCCACCACCAGGCGCCTGTTGCGCCTCCACTGATCCTCCCTCCTCCCGAGCCACCTGGGCGACGATGGCCAGGCCCAAACCGGAACCCGGGAGGCCACGGGCAGTAGGGGCCCGGTAGAAACGGTCGAAGAGGTGATCGATGTCGGATTCGTCGATGCCGTGACCGTGATCCCGAACGATCACCGTCCCGCCCGAGCAACTGATCTCAACCGAACCTCCGTCCGGGCTCCACTTGAGGGCATTGTCGAGCAGGTTCCCGATGGCCCGTTCGATGCGAGGCTTCGAGCCCATGACCCACGATGGTGCGATGAAGGCATTGAACGTCACTCCGCGACTGCGCCCATGAGTGGTGGCGACTCCGACCGTTTCCTCCACCACTGCATGGAGTCCCACCGGCTCTGAGATCGGGGGAGGTTGCTCCCCCCTGGCCAGCTCGGCCAAGTCGGCAACCACGGTGGTCAGTTCATCGAGCTGGGTAAGGACGTCACCGATCAGCACCTCGCGTTCGACCGGCTCGAGCTCATCCATGCGACGCGCCACTTCCATATTGGTCCGAAGGCTGGTCAGTGGGGTCCGCAGTTCGTGGGATGCGTCCAATACCAACTGTCGTTGCGAGTCGCGGGAGGAGTCGAGGGCTTCCAGCAAGCGGTTGAACGCCCGTCTCAGGCGTCCCAACTCGTCCATCCCGCCGGGGTCGAGCCTCCGCGAGACGTCAGTCGTATCGGCCAACTCCTCCACCGTGGAAGTGAGGCTGTTGAGGGGCCCGAGGACAGCGCGACCCACCACCAGACCGAGTAGCACAGCCAGGGCCACCCCCAGAAAGGCGATGATCCACAACGCCAGGGCCAGATGTCCCAGCTCCTGGTTCACCCCGGTGAGGGGGGAGCTCATCTGCAGAGCTCCCCCCGCAGGCATCTCATATGAGTACGAGTTGTAGCCTTCCTGGTAGTGGTAGCCGGGGGCGAGTGGCACTACCAATTCTCGGACTTCGGTTGTTGTCCCGTTGTTGTCAACGGTGGTGGAGAAGAAAAGGGGTGAACCGTTTCCTTGTGACGCTGCCATCTGTTTGACCGCCGCCGGAATGGGGAGCGATTGGGGGTCGTTCGGATTGACGGCACCGTTCGCCCACACGACCTGTGAGCATTGGCCGGCGGTGGTGGGGCTGCAGGCATTGGGAATGTTTTGCTGGTTCACGTTGAACTGCGCCCCTTGCGAGAGGTTGACGTCGATCGATCCCACCAACGAGTTGTGGGCCACCACGTAGGCGGCGATCGAGCCGAGGACCACCGCCATCATCACGGCGATGGTTGCCGCCATCACCAGGCGAGTGCGGAACGTCATGTTTCACGCAGTACGTAGCCGACACCCCGGGCAGTGTGAATGAGCCGAGGTTCGGCGGCTTCTTCGGTCTTGCGCCGCAGGTAGCCCACGTAGACCGCCAGTGAGTTGGTGCCGGAGTCGAAGGTGTACCCCCATACACGGTCGAGGATCACCTCGCGGGTCAAGACCTGGCGAGGGTGACGAAGCAACAGTTCGAGCAGGTCGTACTCGATCCGGGTGAGCGAGAACTCGCGTGTACCCCGGGAGGCGACGCGGCTGGCCGGGTCGAGACTGAGGTCGGCGAACCGGAGAATTTCATTCGAATCATCGTGGCGACGGCGCAGGAGTGCCCGCAACCGGGCCAGAAGCTCGGCGAGGGCAAATGGCTTCACGAGGTAATCGTCGGCGCCGGCATCGAGTCCCTGGACCCGATCGCTGATGGCATCGCGGGCCGTCAGCATCAGGACCGGGGTGTCGTCGCCCGCGGCCCGAAGGCGTCGGCAGACTTCGAGTCCATCAATGGTCGGCAACCCGATATCGAGGACTACCGCGTCCGGGGGCCGGATAGCGATGTCTTCGAGGGCCTGCGGACCGTCGATGGCCAACGACACGTCGTACCCCTCGAGTTTCAGCGCCCGGTGCAGCGCCCCGCTCACAGCTGGATCGTCATCGACGACAAGCACCCTCATCAGGGCGGGAGCCTACCGGGGCAATCCTTCGAGTCCGTGGCACGGGTGGGATCGGCGCCGGAGGCCGTGGCAAGTCCGTGACCCAGGCGGCGAAGGCGGAGGCGGCGGAGGCGG
>PLZF01000081.1 GCA_003152015.1 Acidimicrobiaceae bacterium
CCACCTCCGAGGGCCCCAAGCACCTCGATGTGAAACTCACCCGGGCTACTTTCAACGAGCTAACCAAGGATCTTGTCGAGGCGTGCAAGGGACCCTTCGACCAGGCCATCGCCGACTCGGGATTGACCACGGACGACATCGAGCACGTGGTGCTGGTGGGCGGATCCACCCGTATCCCCGCGGTACAGGAGCTGGTCCAGTCCATGACCGGTAAAGAGGCCCACAAGGGCGTCAACCNNCCGCTGTCGCTGGGCATCGAGACCAAGGGCAGCGTCATGCACCGTCTCATCGAACGGAACACCACCATCCCCACCAAGCGGAGCGAAGTGTTCACCACCGCCGACGACAACCAGCCATCGGTGGAGGTCCACGTGCTCCAAGGCGAGCGGGAGATGGCCATGTACAACAAGACCCTGGGCAAGTTTCAGCTGGTGGACCTGCCGCCCGCACCCCGGGGCGCCCCGCAGATCGAGGTCACTTTCGACATCGATGCCAACGGGATCGTGCATGTGTCGGCCAAGGACCGGGCCACCAACAACGAGCAGTCGATGACCATCACCGGACAGTCCTCACTGGCCAAGGATGAAATCGACCGCATGGTGAAAGACGCCGAAGCCCACACCGAGGACGACCGCCGCCGCAAGGAGGAGGCCGAGGTGCGCAATAACGCCGACACCCTGGTGTACCAGACCGAGAAGCTGCTCAAGGATCAGGGCGAGAAGTTCGAGGGCGACGAGAAGGAGAAGGTCGAGTCTGCGCTGAGTGCGTTGAAAGAGGCTCTGGCCGGCACCGACGTGGAGGGTATTAAGACAGCCACCGAAACGTTGCTGACCGCCAGCCAGTCCTTCAGCCAACGTCTGTACGAGGAGGCCTCCAAGGAGCAGTCGGGTGGCGCCGCCGGAGGCGGGGCTGCCGCCGAGGAGGCGTCGGACGATGAGGTGGTCGACGCCGAGATCGTGGACGCCGAGCCCGAGACCCCCAAGAGCTGATCATCCATGACCGATAGTTATGAGACACCTCATGGACCCGGAGCGGACGCACCAGGAGCCGAGGTGGCTTCCGGTGCCGGTGCCGCCTCGCGGGCCGGCGCCTTCGGGGTGGCCGGCGAGCAGATCGACCCCTCGGTTGTCGACGCCGATGCCGACGACGGCGACGACGAGGTGATCGACGGAGAAGTGGTCGATCCGTTGGCGGCCGTGACCGCCCAACGTGACGAGTACCTCGATTCGCTCCGCCGTCTGCAGGCGGAGTTCGAGAACTACCGCAAGCGGGTGGCGAAACAACAGACCGAGCAAGCCGAGCGGGCCACTGTGTCCCTGGTGGACAAGCTATTACCGGTGCTCGACGCCCTCGACCTGGCCGCCGCCCACTCCGGTAATGCCGAGTCCGACGACGCCCGGGCCTTGGTGGCGGCGTCCTCTCTGCTCAATGGCGCCCTGGAAAAGGAAGGCCTCGAGCGCATCGACCCGGTGGGTCAGCCCTTCGATCCCAATGCCCACGAAGCAGTGGGGCATCTTCCCGCCGGGGCCAAGCCGGATACGGAGCCTGATACCGATGAGGCCAGCGATGAGGCGCCTGCCCCTGAGGGTCCGGTGGTGGGCCAGGTGATGCGGGCCGGCTACCGCTTCAAGGGCACGGTGGTCCGTCCGGCCATGGTGATGGTGCACGGCTAAGACGGTGGCTCCGCAGCGCGAATGGTTCGAAAAGGACTACTACAAGGTTCTGGGAGTGTCGGATACGGCCACGCCCAAGGAGATCACCAGCGCCTATCGGAAGCTGGCCAAAAAGCACCACCCTGATACCAACCCGGGCCAGGAGGAGAAGTTCAAGGAGGTCTCCGCCGCCTACGACGTGCTCAACAGCGCCGATACCCGGAAGGAGTACGACGAGGTCCGCACCATGGGCCCGATGTCGGGCGGCGGCGGGTTCCCCGGTGGTTTCGGGGGTGCCGGTGGCGGGGGATACCGGGTCGAAGACGTAGGGGATCTGGGGGACATCTTCGGCAGCCTCTTCGGGAGAGGTGGACGGCGGGGAGGGGGACGCGGCGCGCCCGCCGGCACTGGCCCCCAGCGCGGCTCCGACGTCGAAACCGAGCTCAACCTCTCGTTCGAGGATGCGGTGCACGGGGTCACCACCTCGGTGCACCTCACCACCGATGCCCGGTGTCATACCTGCTCGGGTTCGGGCGCCGCCCCCGGGACGCATCCGGTTACCTGCCCGCGCTGTAACGGCACCGGCTCCCTCCAAGACAATCAGGGGCTGTTCTCCCTGAGCCAGATCTGCCCGCAGTGCAGCGGTCGGGGCACCATCGTCACCACCGCGTGCCCGACCTGCCAAGGGACAGGGATCGAGCACCGCGACCGTGCGGTGAAGGTGAGGATCCCGTCCGGGGTCGAGAACGGACAGCGCATCCGGGTGAAGGGCAGGGGAGCGGCCGGACGTGGCAACGGGCCCAGTGGTGATCTCTACGTGGTGGTCCGGGTGAATCGTCACTCGGTCTTCGGCCGCAAGGGGAAAAACCTCTCCCTCACCGTTCCGGTCACCTACCCCGAGTTGGTCCTCGGCACCACCCTCACCGTGCCCACCCTCACCGATCCGGTAACCCTGCGCATCCCAGCCGGGACCCCGTCGGGGCGTACCTTCCGGGTGAAGGGCCGGGGGGTGCCTGCCGGCAAAAAGACCACCGTCGGCGATCTACTGGTGACCGCTGAGGTGGTGGTGCCCGAGAGCCTCACCGACGAACAACGGTCGACGGTGGAGACCCTGGCCGGGCTGCTCGACGAAGCGCCACGGGACTTCGAGGGGGTATGAGATGACCGACGATCCACGTAGCCGGGCCGTCTACGTGATCTCGGTGGCTGCCGAGTTGGCCGGGGTCCATCCCCAGACCCTGCGGGTCTACGAGCGCAAGGGACTGCTCGACCCCAGCCGCACCCAGGGCGGGAGTCGCCGTTTCAGCGAGGACGACCTGGCCCGCCTGCGCCACATCCAAGTCCTCACCAACGCCGGCCTCAACCTCGAAGGGGTGAAGCGGGTGATGGAGCTCGAACGAGAGTTGGACCGTCTCCAGATGGAGCTCGACGCCACCCGCGCCGATGCCCGTGAGGCGGTGGCCCGTGCCCACCAGCAGTACCGACGCGACCTGGTGCCCGTGTCCCAATCCATGGTGGCCACCCGGCCTCAGGGCCGGGCCACCCCCAGAGGAGGAGTGATCCGATGAGCATGAACCCCGAGCGATGGACGCTCAAGACCCAGGAGGCCTTCAGCGCCGCGGCCGAGCGGGCCAAGGCCGACAACCATGCCGAGATCACCCCCGACCACATGCTGGCCGCGGCGCTGAGCCAAACGGATGGGATCGCCGGTCCGGTACTGACCCGGGTGGGGGTGGAGCCGGCGGTCATCCGCGACCGCATCGAAGGCGAACTGGCCCGGCTGCCCCAGTCCTTCGGGGGGGAGGCTCCGGGCATCAACCGGGGACTACGCGAGGTGTTGGAGTCCGCCGACACCTTGCGGCGCGACATGGGCGACGAGTACCTGTCGGTGGAGCATCTGGTGCTGGCCATGGCCGATCGGATCGGGGTGGATCAGAAGGCCCTGCTCTCGGCTCTGCGCGACGTGCGCGGGAGTCATCGGGTGACCTCCCAGGATCCCGAGGCCTCGTTTCAGGCCCTGGAGAAATACGGCCGCGACCTCACTGCCCTGGCCCGCCAGGGGAAGATGGACCCGGTCATCGGGCGGGACGAAGAAATCCGCCGGGTGATTCAGGTGCTGTCCAGGCGGACCAAGAACAATCCCGTCTTGATCGGTGAGGCCGGAGTGGGCAAGACAGCCATTGTCGAGGGCCTGGCCCAGCGGATCGTAGAAGGTGACGTACCCGAGGGGCTGAAGGGCAAGCGGGTCATCGGCCTGGACATGGCCTCGATGGTGGCCGGGGCCAAGTACCGCGGCGAGTTCGAGGAGCGCATCAAGCGCGTCATGGACGAGATCCGTGGCGCCGCCGGCGAGATCATCCTGTTCATCGACGAACTGCA
>PLZF01000032.1 GCA_003152015.1 Acidimicrobiaceae bacterium
TACAAGTGGGACATGGGCTGGATGCACGACACCCTGGCCTACTTCCGCCGGGACCCCGTCCACCGCCGCCACCACCACAGCCAGCTGACCTTCCGCGGTCTCTACGCCTTCACGGAGAACTACGTCCTGCCCCTCTCGCACGACGAGGTGGTCCACGGCAAGGGTTCCCTCCTCGGCGCCATGCCCGGAGACGACTGGCAGAAGTTCGCCAACCTCCGCCTCCTCTACGGCTACCAGTACGCCCTGCCGGGAAAGAAGCTCCTCTTCATGGGCGACGAGCTCGGCCAGTGGCAGGAATGGAGCCACGATCGCTCCCTCGACTGGCACCTCCTCGACCACGCACCCCACGCCGGGGTGCTCCGCTTCGTCTCGGACCTCAACCGGATCTACCGGGAGGAGCCCGCCCTCCACGAGCTCGATGCCGAACCTTCCGGCTTCGAATGGGTCCATGCCGGCGACGCCTCGCACTCCACCCTGAGCTTCCTCCGGCGGTCCAAGGCCGGCGGCGCGGTGCTGGTGGTCTGCAACCTCACCCCGGTGCCCCGCCACAACATGCTCCTCGGGGTACCCGAGCCCGGGTACTGGCGGGAGATCCTCAACAGCGACGCCACCGTCTACGGCGGCAGCGGGGTCGGCAACTTCGGCGGGGTCGAGGCCCAGGCCGTCCCCTGGCATGGGCAGCCCCAGACCGTGAACCTCACCGCCCCGCCGCTGGCCGTGGTGCTGTTCCGGCGCGAACCTGACGGTGGGACGTGAGCATGCGGGTCTGGCCCGGAGGGCCCCACCCACTCGGGGCCACCTGGGACGGGGAAGGGGTCAACTTCGCCCTCTTCTCGGAGCATGCCACCGCCGTCGAGCTCTGCATCTTCGAGCATGCCGACGACGCCGTCCCGGTGGAAAGCGTCACCATGCCGATAGCCACCGACCGGGTCTCGCACTGCTACCTGCCCGACGCCCGGCCCGGCTGCCTCTACGGCTACCGGGTCGACGGACCCTGGGACCCGGACCAGGGACACCGCTTCAATCGGGCCAAGCTCCTCATCGACCCCTACGCCAAGGCGGTGAGCGGGCCCATACGCTGGAGAGAGGAGTACTTCGGGCACGAACCGGCCGGGCCCGACAGCGACCTCGTCCTCGACCCGCGGGACTCGGCCGGAGGGATGCCCAAGTCGGTGGTGGTCGACCAGGCCTTCACCTGGGGCGAGGACCGCCCCCCCCTCACCCCCTGGAACCGCACCGTCATCTACGAGTGCCACGTCCGGGGCATGACCATGACCCATCCCGGGGTCCCCGAGCACCTCCGGGGCACCTACCTCGGCCTCTCCTCCAATGCCGTCGTCGACCACCTCCTCTCCCTCGGGGTGACCGCCGTCGAGCTGATGCCGGTCCATCAGTTCGTCGCCGACCAGCACCTCGTCGACCAGGGCCTGACCAACTACTGGGGCTACAACTCCATGGCCTTCTTCGCTCCCCACGTCGGCTACGCCACCAGCGGCCACGGCCAGCAGGTCGCCGAGTTCAAGTCGATGGTGAAGACCCTCCACCGGGCCGGGCTCGAGGTCATCCTCGACGTCGTCTACAACCACACCGGCGAGGGGAGCCATCTCGGCCCCACCCTCTCGCTGCGCGGCATCGACAACTCCGTCTACTACCGACTCCAACCCGACGACAAGCGGTTCAACCTGGACTTCACCGGGACCGGCAACAGCCTCAACATCGTCCACCCCCGGACCATCGCCCTCATCATGGACAGCCTGCGGTACTGGGTGACCGACATGCATGTCGACGGGTTCCGCTTCGACCTGGCCCCGGTGCTCATCCGGGGCCTCGAGGACGGCCGACGCAGCGCCTTCTTCGAGGTCATCCAGCAAGACCCGGTCCTCTCCCAGGTCAAGCTCATCGCCGAGCCCTGGGACGTCGGCCCCGACGGCTACCAGCTGGGTCGGTTCCCGCAGGGCTGGGCCGAATGGAACGGGGCCTTCCGGGACTGCGTCCGCCGGTTCTGGCGGGGGGACCCGGGGATGATCCCCGAGCTGGCCTCCCGGCTCACCGGCTCCAGCGACATCTACAGCCCGAGCGGCCGCCGGACCTATGCCAGCGTCAACTTCGTCACCTGCCACGATGGCTTCACCCTGGCCGATGTGGTCGGCTTCGAGGAGCGCCACAACGAGGCCAACGGCGAAGGCAACCAGGACGGGTCCCGCGAGAACTACAGCCGCAACTGGGGAGTCGAGGGGGGCACCGACTCGCATCGGGTCGTCCGCCGCCGGGAGCGCATCAAGCGCAACATGCTGGCCACCCTCTTCTTCTCCCAGGGGGTCCGGATGCTGCTCGGCGGCGACGAGTTCGGCCGGAGCCNNGGGACTTCTTCAACGGCCGGCCCTTCACGCCGGCGGGCACCAAGGACGTCACCTGGATCCGGCCCGACGGCGACGAGATGACCGAGGACGAATGGTCCGACCGCGAGCTCCGCTCCATCGGCATGATCCTCTCGGGCCGGGCCACCGACGAGATCGACCAGCGGGGCCGTCCCATCTACGGCGATACGATCCTCCTCCTCTTGAACGGGGGGAACCGGTCACGGCTCTACACCCTGCCCCGGATCGAATGGCCGGGGGCCTGGGAGGAGCTCCTCAACACGGCCCGGCCCCCCGGGGCGCGCCGCGTCCAGCGGTCGACGGTGAACCTCACCGCCCACTCGATCATCCTCCTCCGCCACAACGAGCACCTCGGGGCTGCGCCGGTCCCCGGCTGATCCGGGGCGGCAGCACCGTCCCTCGAAAGCGCCGGGACCCGTATTGTGCAACCAGATTCAGGCGCTGTTTCTCACCCGTACAGCGTCCGCTGGCAGCCATGGGTTTGCTGAATCCTCTGCAAGCCGAGGATTCAGCATGGCTCGTAGTGGGGGAGGATCTCTTCAACGGATGTCGACCGACCTCGCGGCGAAGTGCCAGTTCAGTTGCCTGATCGAGATAGTGGTGCCCTTCACCTCCGTCGTCAGATAACACGCCCGNNCAGCCCGAGACGTTGCTCCGCTGGCGTCGAGATCTCGTTCGCCGCCGGCGGACGTATCGTCGGGGCCCTTCGGGACGGCCGACACTGCCCGCCGGAAAGTCCAGCTGGTGCCCGGATAGGGTTTTCGGTGACCCCAGGAGCCGGCGGTGGGAATCGAACCCACGNNCCCACGACCTGACGATTACAAATCGTCTGCGCTACCAACTGCGCCACACCGGCCTGAAACCGGGCGGCCCCGATTCCTCGGGCATCTTACCGGTCGAAAGCAGACGATCCTGGGCCGACCCGGCCTTCCACCGGCGGTCGCCAAGAACCCCCAAATCGGAAACGCTTGCATCGGAACCCCGAGGTTGGCAGGCTGGACCGGAATGACCGACCATCCCGAACACGGCGGACCAACTTCTGGGCATACGCCGGAACCGGAACATGCCCCCCTGGTGGGTCGGGCGGCGATGGTGTTGATCGCCTTCATCATTGCCACCGCGGTGGCACTCGGGCAGGAGCATCCGGCCGCCCGTTCCACCTCGGCCACCATTGCCACGACAGCGCCGGTCACCTCCACCACCCATCCGGGTGCGCACCCGACCACCACCACACCTCCGACCATCACCACCCCTCCGGCCAAGGTGTCGGTGCTGGTGGCCAACGGTTCGAATGTCTCGGGTGCGGCCGGCACCACCTCCACCCAACTGCAGGCCGGGGGATGGACGCTGCTGCCGCCGGTGAATGCCTCGTCGAATGTCACCGCCTCGGTCGTCTACTACGTGGCCGGATACCAGCCGTCGGCGGTGGTCATTGCCAAGTCTCTCGGTCTTGGCACCACCGCGGTGCAGCCGCTCACCTCCTCGGCCCCGGTGGGCAAGGTGGGTACCGCCAACGTGGTGGTGGTGGTCGGGCCTGACGTGGCGTCGAGGGGTAGCTCGCCCGCCACCACGACCACCACCAAGGCCGCCACCACGACCACTACCAAGGCCAAATCCCACTGAGCAAGTTAGAGGCGGGTGGAGCCGGCCTGGGCGACGAGGTGCCCGCCGCGCTGTCCCCTCTGGTGGCAGATCCCTCCTCCACCGCCATCCTCACCGACTTCGACGGCACCCTGGCCCCCATCATCACCGACCCGGCCGCGGTGCAACCCCTGCCCGGAATGGCGTCCACCCTCAATCGGTTGGCCGCGCAGTTCGGACTGGTGGCGGTGGTCTCGGGCCGACCGGTGTCTTTTCTGTCCGAGCGACTTACCGTCGTAGATGAGGTGGCTCTGGTGGGTCTCTACGGGTTCGAGCGCTCGGGAGCCCGGGGCGAGGTGATCGTCGAACCGGAGGCTGAAAAGTGGCGCTCGGTGGTGGAGCACGCCGCCCGACGCCTCAAGGAGGAACTTCCGGCCGATGTGACTGTCGAATCGAAGGGGCTGACGGTCGCCGTCCACTGGAGGTCGGTGCCGGCCATGGCCGGCATCGCTGCCGCGGCGGTGGAGCGTGAAGCCGCCGGCACCGGGTTGAAGGCCCATCAAGGCCGGATGAATCTTGAGTTGCGACCGCCTTTGGATATTGACAAAGGCTCAGCGGTAGGGGCACTCGTGCATGGGTACTCGGCTGCCTGTTTCGTGGGCGACGACCTCGGCGATCTCCCGGCGTTCGCGGCTCTCGACCGGGCGTCCGCCGCAGAGGGGATCTCCACGGTGACGATTGCCGCTGTCGACAACGAGAGCCCGCCGGAGATGGAGGCCGCCGCCGATGTCGTCGTCAGCGGCCCGCAAGGAGCCCTCGACGTGCTGAGGTGGCTGGCTGACCACGCCGCGGACAGCCGGCGCTGATCATCTAGTCGGCGGCTTCGAGCAGGTCGTGCAACCAGGCGGCCGGCTTCCGGCTGAGGACGACCTCGCGGAGGGTCTTGGCCATGGCGGCGCGCTCGGCGGCCTCCATGTCGAGTGCCGTGTTGAGCACCTCGACGGTGCCGGCCACGTCAAAGGGATTGACTTCGAGCACCCCTGGCCACAGCTCATCGAAGGCGCCCGCCTCCCGGGACAGGACCACCACGCCGTTGTGGGTGTTCACCAGTGGCCCCTCTTTGGCCACCAGGTTCAATCCGTCGCGAATCGGATTGACCAGAAGAACGTCGTAGCGGGTGAGGGCGGCCAGCGACCGCGGGTAGTCGTCTTCGACGAAGAGGACGATCGGATCCCAACCCGGAGTGGCCCACTGCTCGTTGATGCGGGTCACCGTGGACTCCACCTCGTTCTGGTAGGCGAGATATTCGGCCAGACCCTGACGGGAGGGATAGGCCATGGCCACGAAAACCACCCGCTCGCGCCAGCGCGGCTGCTGCTCGAGGAGCTCCTCAAAGGCCCAGAAACCTCGGAGGAGGTTTTTGGAGAGCTCCATCCTGTCGACCCGCACGATCACCTTGCGATCCGTACCCCGAATCGCCTCCTCCAGGGCCTCCAACGCCACCTGCACCGCCGGTTCGGCGGCGGAGGCAGCCAACTGTTCGGGGTCGGGGGTGAGCGCGGAGGTGAAGGTGGAGAGATGGTCGCCGTGGCGTAGTCGGCTCGGGCCTATCTCGCGTTGACACGCCCGGTAACCGCTGGCCCAGCGTTCAGAGTGGAAACCGCGGGCGTGGTACCCGGCCATCCCGGTCAGCAGCTCATCCGTCACCGACGCCGGGAGCATCCGCAGAGCCGAGGGGTCGGCAAACGGGGTATGGGTGAAATGGACAGTGCGGAGATCGGGCCGCATCCGGAGAAGTTCGGACCCCAGCAGGGAGAGGTGGTAGTCGTGGACCAGGACTCGCCCCCCGTCGGGCGCCACCTCGGCGACCCGATCGGCGAAGAGACGGTTGTAGTCGCGGTAGGCATGCCAGGCTTCGGACCAGTGCCCGTCGGAGCGGGGCCGGCGGGCGGCGTCGAACAGATGGTGGTGGCAGAACCAGAGGGTGGCGTTGGAGACCACGTCGTAGGCCATTTGGTAGAGCGCCGGGTCGGGCTCGAGGAGCTCGAGATGCAGCCCGGCCTCGTTGGTCATTCCCTCGGCGATGGCCATCCGGTCGGCATCACCCAGGGCACAGGCCACCCAGGTGGCGCCAGTACCGGTCACCAGAGGATGGAGGGAACCGGCCATGCCTCCAGCTGACACGCCGGCCACGGGACGGCCATCTTCAACGTGGAACGAGAGGGGCCCCCGATTCGAGACGATCACCGTGTCGGCGAGAGAATGGTCGCCGAGGGGGGCCGAAAGGACGCCTGCCATGCCCCGACGCTACCCGGTGGGCCGGGTCCTCACTTCCGAGCCTGAAGCGTGACCACTCGACAAGTCAGTGAGTTAGCACACACAACCGCGGATTGATGGTTTCCGCTCGCCGGACAGCGAAGGAGCGTCGCACCGCCGTGCTGGTTGCCGCCACACCGAAGGCAACCGGTGCCGTGTCTGGCGACGTTTGCACGGTTTGTGAGTTGGGACCCCGTCTTGGGGATCAGGGACACCGGTCAGATTCCAGGTGGTGGCATGCCTTGGCGCCGATAAGGACTTTCGCCTCTGGGAGTTGGTCATTGGATCATCGATGCTTATGAGCACGGTTCCGATGAAGTGGCCCTGCCGCTGCAGGCGTACGTGGGAGGTGGACGGTGAAACTACTGCTCCGATCAGGTGGTCTGTTCGGCTTGGCCTTGACCCTGGTCTTCTTCTGTCCAATTGGCTTGCACCAGGCATCGGCTTCCCCTACCAGTACTGGCTACTGGCTGGGGATCGGAGACGGTGGCGTGTTTGCCTTCGGGGCATCGTTCCACGGTTCGGCCGCCTCGGACATCACTCGCTGCCCGCCCAACCCCCCGGCGCGGTCCATGCCAAACGGCTCATGCTGGTCCATGGCCCCAACTCCTGACGGCGGTGGGTACTGGATCCTGAACGCCTACAGCGGGGTCATCTACCCCTATGGTGACGCTGTCTCTTACGGGCAGCCCGCCGACACGGCCGCCTACGGCGGAGGAGCTGATCTGTGGCCCAACAGCATCGGCATCATCGCAACTCCCGACGGCAGGGGCTACTGGGTGTTGGAAGAAGGGCTCAGTGGCTTGGGTTCAGTCCAGCCCTTCGGCGATGCCGCCTTCTACGGTGACGAGATCACGATCGCCCACGCCACGGGGCACGTCGGCACCCCAGCGGCCATGGCCGAAACCTCCGACGGCAAGGGCTACTGGATCGTCGACAGCGACGGCGGGGTGTTCAGCTTCGGTGACGCCACCTTCTTTGGGTCGATGGGTGGCAAGCCGCTCAACGCTCCCGTGGTCGGCATGGTCACCACTCCCGACGGCAAGGGCTACTGGCTGGCAGGCCCCGACGGCGGCGTGTTCAGCTTCGGCGACGCCGTTTTCGGCGGATCTATGGCCACTGCAGTGCTGGCCAAGCCGGTGATCGGCATCGCCGCCGACCCGTCGGGGTCAGGCTACTGGTTGGCCGCCGCCGACGGCGGGGTGTTCGCACTCGGCGGCGCCCCCTTCCTGGGCTCCATGGGTGGCCAACCTCTGAATGATCCGGTGTTCGTCATCAGCGCCGCACCGGCAATGACCGGATGAGTGTGAGGTGCATGACGGGCGCCCTGGTGCGACCGGGCAGCATGCTTCTCCTGATTTCGATGCTACTGGTGAGCACCGCCATCGGCGCTGGTCCGGCTTCGGCGTCGGCGTCCTCCGGGCCTGGCTACTGGATGGAGGCTGCAGACGGGGGTGTGTTCGCATTTGGACACGCGCCGTTCCTCGGGTCCGCGACCCAGCGCTGCACCTTCGAGTGCTTTGGATTCGGCGCGACTGCTGACGGAAAGGGCTACTGGGTCGTGGATTTCTTCCCAGAGGCGGACCCCGAGGTGACCGAGCTCTACGGGTATGGCAGCGCCTTCGACGTTCAGGTGCCCAACGCAGGTGGCGATGCTACGGCCGTCGCCTCGACTCCATCGAGCAAGGGAGGGTGGATTCTTTATGGCTCCACCGGCACCGTGGTGCCCTTCGGTGACGCAACGTGGTTCGGCGACGGCTCGAACCTGGGCCTCCACGTCGTGACGTGGCCGCCGTTCGGTAGCGCAATCGACTACTTCCAGGGAATCGCGTCGACTCCAGATGGAGGTGGGTACTGGCTCGTGGGTGTCGACGGGGGGGTGTTCGCATACGGGGATGCCACCTTCTACGGGTCAATGGGCAGTCATCGGCCGGACGCCCCGGTCGCGGGGATCGCCCGCACCAACGACGGTGGTGGTTACTGGCTCGTGGCGTGGGACGGTGGCGTCTTCTCGTTCGGCGACGCCAGGTTCTCCGGATCCATGGGAGGCAAGCCGCTCAACGCGCTCACGATCGGTATCGCCGCCAATCCGGACGGGACCGGCTACTGGACCGTGGCTCAGGACGGGGGTGTATTTGCCTTTGGGGATGCTCCGTTCCTCGGCTCCATGGCCAATCAGGTCCTCGAGAGTCGGGTCTACGGAATCGCCGCCGGCGGCTGACAGCAATCGTCGGCGTCGAGCCCACCGAAGAATGTCGCGGGGATCTGGTGGGGACAGGGCAGGGCCGGCGAAGGGCCGCACACTTGATTCATTCCGCCTCCCGGCGAATTGGCACCAGCACCAGTTCTAATTGCTGCGATTCGTGAGGTAACCGACACCTGGGTGTCATCTCGCCCGACAGAAGTGCTCCCTTTCGCCGCGAGGTGGAACGATTTGAGGTGCCGATGCCTCGGTCGGAGGGGCCGATCCAGCTCCATCCACAGTCCCCGCTGGAGGTGATCGGTGTGTTCCGGCCCGGCTCAGTGGGTGTGGTTCACGTCGGCCCGGGCCAGGGCGGTCCGCAGGATGTCGGTGGCCTGCGGGCGTAGCTCCGAAAGAGGCCGGTTCCGGTGGACCCGGACCCCGAGGTCCACCTGGGCGATGGTCTCCGCTCCGAAGTTGGCGGCCACGTCGATCAACAGGGCCAGCTCCACCTGGTACCCGTCGGCCAAGCCACACTTCTCGAGGACCGATCGGGGAGCGGCAGTCTCGCCGGCCAACGGTTGGATGATGCCGGTCAGGTCGGGAAAGAGCAGATCGATGAGCGGTTTGGCCACCAGCTCGGTGACCCGGCCCCCGCCTTCCGGGGCGCCGTGGAGCGGGCGCTCGTAATACCCCTTGACCAGCGTGGTGGAGTCGTCGAGCAGAAGCGGCCCGAGCAGCCCGGTGACAAAGTGCGGGCCGAAGTTGGTGACGTCGGCGTCCACAAAGGCGATGAGATCCCCGTGGGCCATTTCCAGTGCGGTCTGCATGGCCTGTCCCTTGCCGCCGGCAGTCGGCCCGGCGGCTCCGGGTTCGGCGGGGACCACCCAGGCTCCCGCGTCTTGCGCCCTATCCCTGGTCCTGTCGGTCGAACCATCGTCGACGACGAGAACCTCATCGACCAGGGGCACTCCGCCGGTGACGGCGGTGAGGGCGTTGACAATGGCCGCCACGATGGTGCCCACGGTGGAGGCTTCGTTGCGAGCCGGAATGCAGACCGAGATATAGCGATCGCCCTTGGCCTCCACCAACGTCGGGGCATCGAAGCGGGCGTGGGGATAACGGCGCGCCCCGGCACCGAGGGAGGGAACCGCCAACATCTGGTAGTCGTCGTCGAGCAGCTGGAGCATGGTGGCACCACTGTATGCGCGGGTATCCACTGGTGATCCGAGGCCCGATATTGACGCGGGGCCTCGGATCGTCCACGATAGAGGACATCATCCAGAGCGGTTGAGGGACCGGGCCCTGTGACGCCGCGGCAACCAGAACGAACTCCGACTCGCCCAAATGGGCCGGGGGTCGTGCCAGGTGCCAATGCCCGAGCGATGAGGAGACGAACGTGGACTTTGTAACCGGGCTGCGCTGTCGAGAGTGTGGGCGCGCCTATCCGGCCGAAGCCTTACACGTGTGCGACTACTGCTTCGGGCCCCTCGAAGTGACCTACGACTACGAGCGCATCGGGGCCACCGTGACCCGCGAGCGCATTGCAAGCGGCCCCCGGACGATCTGGCGATACGGCGACCTGCTGCCGGTGGCCGATGCCAGCCCCGTCGACCTGGGCGCCGGGTTCACCCCACTGGTGCGGGCCGACCGGTTGGCCGCGGAGCTGGGCTTGGGCGAGTTGTGGATCAAGGACGACACCGTCAACCCGACGGGATCGTTCAAGGACCGGGTGGTGTCGGTGGCGCTGACCAAGGCACGCCAGCTCGGCTTCAAGGTGGCGGCGTGTGCCTCGACGGGGAACCTGGCCAACTCGGTCGCCGCCCACGCGGCGCGGGCCGGCATGGATTCGGTGGTGCTGGTCCCCTCTGATCTCGAGACGGCCAAGATCACCATGACCACCGTCTACGGCGGCCGGGTCATTGCCGTCGAGGGCAACTATGACGACGTCAACCGGCTGTGTGCCGAGTTGGCCAGCGAGCGGCCGTCGTGGGCCTTCGTCAATGTCAATGTGCGTACTTACTACGCCGAGGGGTCCAAGACCCTGGCCTTCGAAGTGGCCGAGCAGCTGGGATGGCAGGCGCCCGACCACGTGGTGGTGCCCATCGGCTCGGGCAGTCAGCTGACCAAAGTGGCCAAAGGCTTCGACGAGTTGGGCCGGGTGGGTCTGCTCGACGAGGCTCCGTCGGTCCGGATCTCCGGGGCTCAGGCCGAAGGGTGCTCCCCGGTGGCCACGGCCTTCGCCGAGGGAACCGATGCCATCCGACCGGTGAAGCCTTCCACCATCGCCAAATCGCTGGCCATCGGCAATCCGGCCGATGGTTGGTACGCACTCGATGTCATCCGCAAGTCGGGGGGATCGTGTGCGTCGGTGACCGACGACGAGATCCTCGAGGGGATCCGCCTGCTGGCCCGTACCGAGGGGATCTTCGCCGAGACCGCCGGGGGAGTGACCATCGCCACGCTGGCCAAACTGGCAGCTCAGGGCGTGGTTCGCTCCGATGAGCGGGTGGTGGCCATGGTCACCGGTCACGGTTTGAAAACCGTGGAGGCACTGTCGGGAACCGCCGGGCCCTCCGCCACCATCACCCCGACCCTCGACGCCTTTGACGAGGCCTTCGACCGGCTCGAGGAGTTTGACTCGACAGGTGGTCCCACCACCGCCAACCTTTCTGTCCAGGTAGCAAGGAGCAACTGATGAGGATCTCTATCCGCGTTCCCGCCCAGCTTCGTACCCTCACGGGTGGCGCCGGTGAGGTGGCTGTCGATGGGTCAACCGTGGGCGAGGCCCTGAAGGCGCTCGATGCTGCCCATCCTGGGTTCGCCGGGCGTCTTTTCGACGATGCCGGCCAGTTGCGACGCTTCGTGAACGTGTTTTTGGCCGACGAGGATGTGCGCTTCCTCGATGGGCTGAACACGCTGGTCACCGACGGCCAGACCCTCTCCATCGTCCCGGCCGTCGCCGGAGGCTGACCAGGAGCGGGGTCGNNAGGAGCGGGGTCGGAGGCTGACCAGCAGCGGATGAGCCCGGCTCTGGGGTCGCACCCGGCCAAGTGGCGCGGTCGGCAGCTGACCAGGAAAGACGCTCAATTCGGGCGGGGTGCGGTTGCGGATTTCCGTCGGGCATGGTTTGCTATTAGCACTCGACAGTCCAGAGTGCTAATAGCGAAGAACCCACGGAGGAATACCAGATGGCCAAGTTGATCACGTTCGACGAGGAGGCCCGCCGGTCACTCGAGAGCGGCATGAACAAGCTCGCCGACGCCGTACGCGTCACCCTCGGCCCGAAAGGCCGCAACGTTGTGCTCGACAAGAAGTGGGGCGCTCCGACCATCACCAATGACGGCGTCTCCATCGCCAAGGAGATCGACCTCGAAGATCCCTTTGAGCGGATTGGTGCCGAGTTGGTCAAAGAAGTGGCGAAGAAGACCGACGATGTCGCCGGTGACGGCAC
>PLZF01000069.1 GCA_003152015.1 Acidimicrobiaceae bacterium
AGGGACGCACCCAGTTTGAATGTCGAGTAGGAACAAAACGGCGTTGGCGACCTCTGCCATCGTCACAAGGCGACCAATCGGGCTTCGGGCGACGGAGGCGCTGGTGTCCTGATCCACCCACCTCGGACTGTCACCGATCACGCCTGGGTGCACGGCGTTTACTCGCACCGGGGCCAGTTCGCTGGCGAGGGTCCGAACCAACCCGGACACTCCGGCATTCGACGTCGTGACCATGGTCGAACCCGGATAGGGGCGCATCATGGCTTGACCACCAAAAAGTACGACGGACGCTGACGGGCCAAAACGAGGGCCGAGGACGTGAATTGCCTCCGTGTAGCCAACTAGTTTGATGGTGACGAGTCGACTGGCGAGAGCCACGTCGTAGTCCCGAAGAGCGTTTGGATAACCCTCCGCACTTGAGATCACAAGGTGGTCGACGCGCCCGACGTCGCCAAGGGCACTCGCAATCGTCTCTGGTGCGGCGAGGTCGACAGCGATCCCAGTCGTGTCACCGCCGAGTTCTTCCGCCACCCTTCTTGCCCGCTCAGCATCGCGGCCGGCGACCACGACGCGCTCGCCTCGGTCGACGCACTGTTGTGCGACTTCGCGGCCTAGTCCCGCGGTCCCGCCAACCACCAGCGTCCCTGTCATACCCTTACCCTCCGCTAGGTCGAACGCAGACTATAGCGACCGATTGCTCGTGGGGAATCGACGCCAAGGAGCCGGTCGGCCCACAGGTCGTAGCCACCAACTTCGAAGCGGCTACGGGGTGCCCCCGCCCAGTGAAGGTAACGGTCTCGGTTAGTTCGCCAGCCCGACATCCTCAACGTTCAAGACTGCATTGATCGCTGCCGCCACTGGCTCGGCCAGCTTGGGTCTCACCACCAGCGTCTTGGTCTCGGCTTCGCCTGCGTCGATTCGAATTCCAGCCATCCAGTTACGATGGCCGAGGAGTGACCGTAGTTTGCAATCCACGACTTCGGCTCGATCTACCTGATGCAACTCGATCTCCCACCCTGACCGCCGCAATGCCCGGTATCGCCAATCAGGATGGAACACCAGCCGTTGGTTTGTTACGAAGAGCCGTCCACGTATCAACGGCCTCTCCCACTCGGAATGGCTGTCAGACAGCCATACGGACATTGCGACTATCTCGCCCTTGTTCCGATTTGGAAGGTGCATGGCTTCTATTTTCCCGTGTTTCAGTCGATGCGCGATTTCGCCCCTTTCATCGAGGATGGATTCCCCAGCACGCCGGGTCAGTGCGGACAGCGAGGGAACCCTACGGCGAGCTGCCGAGGGTGGCCTCGGGGTCGACTGCATGAAGGGGCGTCACCGTGAGGGTCTGCTCTTGTCCATTTCGGCAGCCGCGCGTGACGACAGGACTATCACCCTTCCTGGACCACCGGACGATCCCGAGTCGTTCCGCAAGGCCTATGGCGGCGATCCGCTTGACGACGACACCTTGGCGTTCGTGGTCGATCCGATTCGCTGCGTCGAAGACACGGTGCACCACTACTTCCAGCCGGTGCACTGGTCGGTCGCAACCGGTGTTCCGATTACCTACGTGCTCAACGAACGCGACCGCCCAGTACCACCGGCGACTCAGGAGGAGATGGCGCAGCCACTCCCGCAGCCGGTGCACTGATGTCCGCGTCGACTCGGGTCACCTACTTCCGGTGATCGCTCCCGCCAGCTTCGCCCAGATACTTTCGCGTATCCCCGCCTGAGCTATCGGCGTTGGGGACGCGCCGGTGGTAGCAAGCAGACGCGCGTGCCCCCAATCGTCAGTGCTACGGCTCGATCACGGTCCAGCCGCGACGCTGAAGCTCGGCGGCGAGCTGCTCGGCAGGCATCCGGCGCATCGTCTGCTCTACGGTCGACAGCCTTTCCGGCGGATCGGCAGCGACCGGGGCACCCCCATCGATCTCTGCCTCCTGCAGTCGGTCGATAAACGCTGCTGCCTCGTCGCGAGTGAACTTGCCGGCGGCCTGACGCTGTGTGAACCCCATTGGGCCACGCGCGTCTCGGAAGTCGGTGTGACCGGCGTCCTGGATGAGCGCCAACAGCTCCTGCACCTGTCTCGCCGGCGCCGGCGGCCCCGACTGTTGACCGAAAGCCATGGCCACAGTCTCACCGAAGTGGCAATGGAACCGCTACTTGGCCCGCGCCGACTTCCCGAAGACCTGACCTGCCCCCGAACCCATGACCGAGTGTCCCGGGTGTTCGCTGTCTTCTCCAACGATAGGAGGAAGACCAAGGTACCGAGACGGCCAAGGCTAGGTGATGGGTTCGCCAGGGTGGATCCCACTCGAAGATCCGCCGCCGGTAGCAGAGACCCGACGACAACCAATCGGGCAACGTGTCGTGGGGCTCGTAGCGTCGCTCCACAACCAAGCCACGGAAATGCGCCCCATGGTACGTTGGCGCCTGCCCTTTCGCTGCGGATCCATACCCATCTGAGCTGCGCCGGAAGGGCTCGCATGTGGGAAGACCATGCACACAATTTGTTAATGACCCCCCGTAACCAAGGAGCGACACCGAACATGATTGCCTACACCTATCCGCTTCTCAGCATCTTCTGGACGATGTTGGAGTTCTTCCTCTTCTTCGTGTGGATCTGGCTCCTCGTCGGGATCTTCGCTGACATCTTCCGCAGCCACGACATGGGCGGTCTGGCCAAGGCGCTGTGGGTCATTTTCGTTGTCATCTTCCCGTTCCTCGGAGTCCTCATCTACCTGATCGCCCGCGGCGGCAGCATGCATGAGCGCGCCGAGCGCCAGGCGGCACAGCAACACAAGGCATTTGATGCTTACGTGCGTCACGCGTCCGGAGCTGGTAGTAGCGCCGACGAACTGACCAAGCTGGCCGACCTGAAATCGAAGGGCGTGATCACCGACGCAGAGTTCGACGCCCAAAAGGCAAAGATTCTCAGGTGAGGCAGACGAAGAGGCGGTGACCACCCGACAATCAGGTGGTGGCGCCACAGCCCGGCAGCCCTCGGTATCCCAAGTCGGCACAGCCGCCGCGTAGGATCGCCTGGACGACCAAGCCCTCGACCTCCACTTCGGCGTTTGGGGTGTCCAAGCGTGAGAGCCACGACGCCTCCGGGTTTTGAATTCTCCTCACGGATAAATCCAGGGGATTCCTAGCGACACCTTGTAGCCGAGCCCGATGATCTCCCCATGGATTCGTCGGTGGCCCCGGGTCGGGTTTTCTCGAGCCAGCCGCACAACGAGCTTGCGTATCACAACCGCTGTTGGCGGCCAACCGCCACGGAGTACCCGAAGGCTCGGATAGGTCCAGCGTCGTGCCACCAGTTCTCGGTGCCAACGCAGCAGCGTGGCCGGCGTCACGATCCTGGCATGCCACCGGTCCCTGGGGAGAAGTCGAGACAGTGCGGCGAGCAACACTCGGCCTTTCGGCTCCAAGCGAGGGCGAGTGATCCGACGACGCAGCACTGCAACTTCATGGCGCAAGACAAGCAGCTCGACATCCTTGGCGGCTTCACCGCGGCCTCGTAGGGCGATCAGGCCAAAGAGACGCTGGGCGAGCATGTAGACGGTCGACAACAACACGTGCGTGATCCTCCCAGAGGGCCTGGTGAGGGTCTAACTGAAGTTGTTGCGCCCGACAAGGTGGGATCGGTGGATACCCAGCGCAACCGTCTCACAAGATGATTGCCTCGAGCCGGGCGTTCCGATACAGTTCTGCTGGATCGTGGGAGGAGGGGGATCACGATGGATGAGTTGGGGGACGTTGGACACGAGCACGATGACACCAGGCACGAGGACGGCGGCGACCCAGGGTCTCGCCGGCTCGCCCGCCGGACCATCCTGTTCGGCGGCGGTGGTGCCGCTCTCGGTGGCGTCCTTGCCGCGACGGGCGGGCTCGGCTTCCTCAGTGCCGGGGCCTCGACCCAGAAGGTCGTCTTCGTCGCCCGCGACGACGTTGCCTTCGACGCAGCGGTCGCCGCGTCGGTGGCGGGCAAGGTCGGCATGCCGCTGTTGCTCACGCCACCGACCTCACTGTCCAGCACGACCAGCAGCGCTCTGCAGAGCCTCGCCCCCGACCTCGTCGTCGTCGTTGGCGGACCGCTCGCCATCTCCGACACGGTGGTGACCGCCATCCAGGACCTGGGATTCACCGTCCAGCGCATGTACGGCAACGACGTGGACGGCACGGCAGCGACGATGGCCAGCTACGACCAGACCCTGGCCGGAATCGTCGGGGCGACCGGGCCCGCCGGGGCGCAGGGCATCCAAGGCTCGACCGGGTCGACTGGCTCGACTGGGTCGAACGGGTCGACTGGGTCGAACGGGCCGACCGGCTCGACTGGGTCGACTGGGCCCACCGGGTCGAACGGGTCGAGTGGGTCGACCGGGCCCACCGGCTCGACCGGCTCGGCTCCGCTCATCAATTAGCGGGTGGCCGGCCCGCCGCTATCGCCTCCTTCTCCCGGCGCGGCACCGTCTTGACCACCAACGCGGCACAGACCCTGGTCACGTGTCTGTTCGACGTCGCCCGCCGCGACGGAGCGCAGGCGCGACCGGTCGCTTACTACCAGGCAAACGCCGAGCTGACGCTGGCACAACCCTCGCCCCTTGTCGCCTTCGTGGACCCGCACCTGGCCGAGTGGGTGGCGGCCTGCCGGCGACAGTTCGGACATTCCGACCTGACCACGATCGTCGAGCGGCCGCTCGAGGAGCTGCCCCGGGCCGAGCGGCTGTCCGAGCTGGACCGTCTTCCCGGCATCGAGAACGGCAGCCCGCGCAAGGACTGCGGATGGGACCAGCTGGTGAACTGGTCCAAGCTCCGCCTCCTGGCGGAGGTGGCGGCCGCCGACCCGTACGGGACGGCACGCTTCGCCTGGATGGACGTCGGCCTGGGCCACACTGCTCGCTCGCCCATCACGTTCCCCGAACCCTGCGACCGTCCCACCGTGCTCCAGATGGTCCCGGTCTTCCCCGAGGAGCTCGACGAGGACTTCCACCGGTTAGAGCGGGGCCGGCTGGCGGGCGGATTCGTCAGGGGTGCGGCCCGCGAGCTCCTGGAGCTCGCACGACTGTTCGACGAGGAGTTCGACAGCGTGGTGGACCGTGGGCGCCGACCCACTGACCAGACCGTGCTCAGCGCGATGAGCGCCCGCTACCCCGACCTGTTCGACTTCACCTTCGGCGACTACTCGAGCATCCTAATTAACTGGGACGTGGTGCGGTGCGACGGGCGGATCGTACTCGAGAACGTCGCCCACTGCCGCCGATTCGGTCGCTGGCACGAGGCGCGACGGCGGTGTCAGATACTCCGCCGAGCGGTCGAGACGGGCGGCCTGACGCTGGATGAACGCATCGAGGAATGGTTCGTGGCCGAGGAGGAGATCGTCGCTGCCCACCTGCGAACCGTGCGACCGCCATCCCCGGCACCGGGATCACCGCCCCAGGTGACCGTGGTCCTCCCGGCGACCGGAGGCGCGGCCGGCGTCGAGGGTGCCGCCCGGTCCGTCCTCGAGCAGACCGCTGGTGACCTCGAACTGGTGGTGGTCACCGAGGTCGGTACTGACGCCGAAGCAGCGGGATACCGCCTGGCGGCCGTCGACCCCCGGGTGTCGGTGTCGACAGCGTCGCCGGGCCGGGTCCTGTCGCTCGCCGCCGCTCCAGGCCTCGGCCGGGCACCGCTCGTCGCAGCCATCGCTCCGACCGACCGATGGCTGCCCGACAAGTTGCACCGCCAACTGCCGTACTTCGCCGATCCGACCATCAACGCCGTGTCCTGCTCGTTCTACCTCGACCGACTGTGGGGACCGCTCGAGCGTGTCGACGACACCGCACCGGAAAACGTGGCGACGTTGGCTCCCCCTTCCACCACCGTGGTCCGGCGCCGATCGTCGGAGACGCAGCCACGCACTTGCTGCATCGGTGATGCCATGGCTGTGTGCCGGTCACACCCGCCCTCCCCCGATCCGGCCCGGCCCATCACCATCGGCCTGTGCATGATCGTCAGGAACGAGTCGGCGGTCATCCGGCGCTGCCTGGTGTCAGTGCGTGACGTCATCGACACCTGGGTCATCGTGGACACCGGTTCCACCGACGACACCGAAACAGTGCTCGGCGAAGCGCTTGCCGGGGTGCCCGGCCAGCTCCACCATCGACCCTGGCGGGACTTCGCCACCAACCGCTCGCAGCTCCTGGAATTGGCCCGCGGGGTGACCGACTACCTCCTGCTCCTCGATGCCGACATGACGCTCGTCATGCACAACGAGCTCCCCAACCTCACCGCCGATGCGTACCTGGTGGCCTACGAAGGATCGTTCCGCTACTCGGTGCCGAGGCTCGTCCGCGGCGACCGTCCATGGCACTACGTCGGTGCCACCCACGAGTACCTCAGCAGCGACCAGACCTTCGTCCCGGAGCGCCTCGGCGCCTGGTCGGTCATGCATCACGGCGACGGTGGTTCACGCGCAGACAAGCTGACGCGAGACCGGGCGCTCCTAGAGCAACAGCTAGAGGCGACGCCCGACGATCCCCGCACGGTGTTCTACCTGGCCCAGACCTACCGCGACCTCGGTAACAAGGACAGCGCGGCCGAGTTCTACCGCAGACGAGTGGACCTCGGAGGCTGGGACCAGGAGGCGTTCTACGCCGCACTGCAACGGGGGACGCTGGTGGCAGACGATCTGTGGCCCGTGGGTCTTGCCCTTCTGGTCGACGCCTGGGAGATGCGTCCCTCGCGCGCCGAGCCCCTGTACGAGATCGCCGTGCGGGCCCGCAACATCGGCGATTTCAAAGTGGCCGATTGGGCGACCGCCATCGGCGTGGAACTCCCCATGCCCGACGACATCCTGTTCGTCCACGGGTGGGTGTACGAGTGGGGCATGCGCCTCGAGCGGTCCATCGTGTCCGGACGGACCGGCCGCATCGACGAGGCTCTGGCGCTGACCGACGGGCTACTCCTCGAGGACGGCCTCCCCGACGACGTGAAGGCCGCCCTGCACCTGAACCGGCAGTGGCTCCTGCAACAGGACACAGCTGGAACCCCGGTAGGCCTGGTGGCGCGCTCGGGCGCCGCCCCCCTGCTCGGCACCGCGTGCCCGGGCACCGACATCGTGCCGCTCCCCAGGGTGCCGACGGCACCCGGCTGGTCCCAGACCAATCCCAGCATCGCCAACGGCCCGAACGGTCTGGCGGCCATCGCCCGATCGGTGAACTACGAGTTCGTCGACGACGGTTACCGGATCTACGACGACGCCGGGGTAGTCCGCACCGTCAACACACTGGTCGAGCTGGACCCCGGTTTCGGCCTCCTGCACCACTGGGTACTGGGCGATCCCGTCGAACCTATACGCCAACCCACCGGTGTCGCCGGGTTCGAGGACTGCCGGCTCTTCGCCTGGAGGGACCGCTGGTGGGCGGTGGCCACCAGCCGCGACCTGGACCCCACAGGCCTGTGCCGCATGGTGCTGTTGGCCATCGGTGACGGTGGCTGGGAGTTGATCGCCGAGTTACCGGGGCCGGTGCCCGAGAGGCACGAAAAGAACTGGATGCCCTTTGTGGTCGGCGACGAGCTCCACTTCGTCTACCGTTGCCGGCCCTTTGCCGTCCTCCGATGGGACGGGGCCTCGCACCGCCTCGACCGGGTGCGCCTGATCCCAACCGATCACCGGTTCGCCGGCCTGCGCGGCAGCTCGCAGGGCCTGGCCGTCGACGACGGATATCTCTTCGTCGTCCACGAGGCCCATCCGAGCGCCGGGGGCCGCCGCTACCTCCACCGCTTCATGACCGTGGACGGCTCCCTCTCCCCGTCTGGAATCTCGGCGCCGTTCGCCTTTGTCCATGACGGCATCGAATTCTGCGCCGGCCTGGCCCGCCGAGGGAGCGACCTCCTGCTCAGCTTCGGGGTCGAGGACCGGTGCGCGGCGGTGGCTGTGGTGCCCATCGACTCGGTCATCGACGCCATCGAGCCTCTGACGGGCCCGATGCGCTGACACCCTGGCCGGCCGCCGCCGCAGGCGCCGTCGTCAAGCACCTTTCCGACGGAACGGGCGATGTCCGCCCGGCTCGAGTCCTTGGCCTGTGGGTGCCGAGAATGTCATCCGAGCCGTTCGACGCTTCCGCACACTGTCCGTACAACTGCTGGAGCAGGGAGAGGGCCTTATGTCGAAGACCGCACGGATCGAGGTTCGCACCGACCCCGAGCGCGAGGCGCTCTTGAAGCAAGCCGCCAGCCTGACGAACCAGACCCTGACCGGGTTCATCCTCGATGCCGCTGCACGGCGCGCCGAGCGCCAGGCGGCACAGCAACACAAGGCATTTGATGCTTACGTGCGTCACGCGTCCGGGGCTGGTGGTAGCGCCGACGAACTGACCAAGCTGGCCGACCTGAAATCGAAGGGCGTGATCACCGACGCAGAGTTCGACGCCCAAAAGGCAAAGATTCTCAGCTGAGGCACACAAAGACGCGGGCACCACCCGACAATCAGGTGGTGGCACCACAGCCCGGCAGCCCTCGGTACCCCAAGTCGTCACAGCCGCCACGTAGGATCGCCTGGATGACCAAGCGCTCGACCTCCACTTCGGCTTTTGGGGTGTCCAAGCGTGAGAGCCACGACGCCTCCGGGTTTTACAACCGATTCACACCCCCCGAGCAGTCAACCGACGCCAGCCTGCATCCAAGCGATGGGTTCGACAAGCTGATCCGGGGAGATGCCCGGTCGATGGACGAAGTGGCTGACGCGTCGGTGGCCCTGGTTGTCACCTCACCGCCCTACTTTGCCGGCAAGGAGTACGAGGAGGCACTGGGCGAAGGCGGGATCCCCGCCACCTATCTCGAATATTTGGACCTCCTCCGAGACGTGTTCTCGGAATGTGTGCGCAAGCTCGAGCCGGGAGGCCGGATCGCCATCAATGTTGCCAACCTCGGTCGCCGTCCCTACCGATCTCTTTCGGCCGATGTCATCAGCATCCTTCAGGACGATCTGCGCCTCTTGCTCCGCGGAGAGATCATCTGGATGAAGCAACGGGGATCGTCGGGCTCGTGTGCCTGGGGAAGCTTCCAACGCCCGGCCAACCCGGTGTTGCGGGATCTGACCGAACGGGTGATCGTGGCGAGCAAGGGCCGGTTCGACAGGGCGCTCCCCGCCCGTGAGCGTTATCGGAAGGATCTCCCATCGGAGGTCACGATGACCCGCGAAGACTTCATGGAGAACACCCTCGACGTGTGGGAGATCCCGTCGGAACGCGCCACCCGGGTCGGGCATCCTGCCCCCTTTCCGGTGGAGCTCCCCTCTCGCCTGATCAATCTCTATACCTACAAGGGCGATCTAGTTCTGGATCCCTTCGTCGGATCGGGGACTGCGGCGGTGGCGGCGGTACGGACCGGCCGGCGCTATGTGGGCTACGACCTCGACGAGGCATATATCCGTTTGGCGGAGACAAGGGTGGACACGGAACGCCAGCGGCTCGCGGTCGAGGAGGCGGACAGCCCTCAACGTGTGAGTTTGCCGGCGATCCCCACCCCGTCCAACGAAGGCGAAGACGTCCAAGCCCGGGCCATTCGGGAAGGCAAAGCAGCCAAAGAGATCGCCCGTATCCTGATCGCGGCAAATGGCTTCGGCGACATCCGCGAGGACCAACGCCTGCCCGGTGGCGTTGAAGTCAACTTCAGCGCCCGAGACCGCGCCGACAACTTGTGGTACTTCGATGTCTCGGGGGCCTTCACCAGTCAGCGATCCGGATTGAAGCGGACCGACTCGTTGTGGAAGGCAATCGGCAAGGCAGCCGTCCTCCGCGAACTGGGGAACACCCGTCTCGTCCTCCTCACCACCGACACCCCGACGGCGGGAAGCGCCGGGGCGGAGGCACTGAAGCAGGTATGTGGACCCAAGAAGCCGATCCACGCGGTGATCGAGATGTTGGAGGCGTCAGCTCCTCAGGATCTGCAAGCTCTTAGCCTCGGCAAACGCCAACGATGACCAAATCGCGAGCGCAAGCCCCGGGCTTCAGCCC
>PLZF01000012.1 GCA_003152015.1 Acidimicrobiaceae bacterium
ATTGGAGGGGTTGGACGGGGATCAGCTCGTTTCACGACTGTGGGCTCGCCGACGACAGCGTCAGCGACATACTCCAGATAACGAGTCGCTGACGGACCCAAAAGCTCTCGTCAGCTACGTCAACAACAGGGTCTCAACCAGCTCCAGATATCCGGCGGTCTGAGCGGCAGCTGCTTACGGCCACGAAGTTCCCCGGTTGGGATGGGATTGGCGGGCTCTCGATCTGTACCTCGCTCGAGGCGAGCAATACATTATGGAAACGGGGATCCGGAGAGTTTCGCGGTGTCCAGGGCCACTGACCTGCACTTTTGCTGGAAGAGGAAGCGGGAAGAGAGCCCACCACGAGACATGGGTTAGCTGAATGCTCTGGAACCTCGGAACCGAGGGGATGGCGGCGGAGGATGGCCCATGGCTTAGAGGCTCTTCCGCAATGCTGGGATTAACCATTGAACCCGCGCTCGTGATGTTGCATTCGTCCGGTTCGAATTGGGAGCGCAACATGTGACGGGACTTCCCGGTCTCCTGGTCCGCCCCGAAAGGAGCAGGAGCTATCAGCTTGTGCAACACCTGCTCCTGTCATCCCAGGCTGCCGATCAGGATGCCGCCCATGGCGGCAAGCGAGATGCCGACGATGACTACTCGCGCCGCCTTGGACCCTGGTTTAGGCACTTTGAAGACGAAAATGCCAACGCTTGCGTTGACCAACAGACTGAGTTGAGCGATCGTGAAACCCACGCCGGTACCCACCCGTGCCACCAGCCCAAGCAGGGCAAGATTGCCAATGCCGAAGAGGACGCCGGCCGAGATCTGCGTCGCCGTAACCCGAGGGCTCAACTTTGCCGGCCCACCCGCTGTGGCAACCAGTACCGTTCCGGCGGCGAGTATGCCAAGGGCCAGGGGGAAGTTTCCCAGCTGCGCCGATACCTTCGCCCACTGCGCAGGCACGAAGTAACTGCCCCACAGTACGCCGGCAGCGCCGGCGAACAGATACGCGAGCCGGTAGCTGTCAGCCGTTCCCGAGATCGACGATCCGTTCGCGGAGCCAGCTTCTTCGCCATGCACCTCGACTGCCGTTGCACCGCCGCCCTGAGCATTCTGCGAACCGACGATGAGCAAGATGCCCGCCAAAATCAACACCATCCCGGCGCCGAGCACGACAAAGTTGGCTGTGGTGAAGCTGCTGAGCTCTCCGAAGAGCAACGCCCCCCAGACGAAGGCGACGATGATGTTCAACGGCGTCCAAGAGCCGCTGGCTCGAGCCAAGCCGACGGTCTCCGTCGCCCTGAAGGCGAAATAGTTTCCGCCGATCCACACCACGCCGCCGACGAGTGGCAACCAGAATGGACGCCACCCGAAGGAGAGGTGCCCGCCACCGATGACCAGGGCACCGAGGGCAAAGGCGGCATTTCCGAGAGCGACGTAGAACACCCGTGAACGTTGCGGCACTCCCGGTATCGCTTGCGCCGCCGGTATCCAAAAGCCCCATGCCAGCACCGTTGTCAGCGCGAGTAGGGCAGTCATTGGCCCAGACGCGGAAAGTGCGCGTTGACGGCCTCTGATGGCGCGGCCCGTCCCCGCCTTCGTGCCCGGGGCGTCATTACCTGGCAGTCTGAAGCACGGCGCACGGGACTACCACCTCGACGAGCCCTCGGGCAAACCCGCCGACATGGCTACGTTCACGATCAGGGGACTGAATCTCCCTGCTTCTCGAGTTTAGGCCCGGCAATCTCATTGAGATGGGAGCCGCCGGGCTCGCCGCCGTGGCGGATAAGCAAGTTGCATTGGAGTGATCGCGGTTCCATGGCCGCCGCCTCGGGATCCTCGCTGCGAGGTCAGTGGCGTAGGGGCGGGGTAATCCGCTCATGCCCGCGAGTCGCGGGGCTAGTCCCAATGCGTAGTGTCCTTGGTCTTGTCGATCACTTCTCTAGCTTTGTGCTCCACCCTCTCGATTACCTCTTCGACTCTGTCCTTTGCATGGCCGACTTTCTCTTTGGCCACTCCAGCCTGACGGTCAGCCTTGCCTTCGGCTTCAAGGTCCTTGTTGCCTGTCAGGTTCCGATGCCTCTTTGGCCTTGCCCTCAACCTGCTCAGTCTTTCCTGCCATAGTGGATCGCCTCTCTTGGTCATGAGACGTCGCCCCACCGAAGTCGGCTGGCAACCACACGTCCCACTCTGGCGTAGCTGCAATGGCCTGCCCAGAGGAATAGGTCCTGGCAACTCGCCGTGTGGCTGCTGGTACTGACCCCAGAGCGGGTGACTCAGTAACGCCCGGGTTGGGGTCGAATTCCTCGTGGGCTCCAAACTGCCCAGATCGGCCGGGCTAATGACACCCTCCTGCGGCCCGAATTGGCCTAGGCGCTAACTTTCGTGAGCAACCCGTCAGACGTCGACACGCCGGCGGGTGACTGAACCAGTGAACCGGGGCAAATCTGGCCGTGTGGCCCTCTGAACTGCTGGTTCACGCCTGAGACGACGTTTCGGTCACCGCTCACGAGACCTGGGTTAGCTGAATGCTCTCCAAGCTGAGGGTCGCTCATGCCGAAATGGACCTGAGAGAAGGTCACCGCGGATGTCGGCCGACCTCGCGGCGCCATGTGGTCCAGCTCAGCCGCCTGATGGAGACATTGGTGCCCTTCACCCCTTCAGCCGGTCAGGTGGTGGTGGTGGTGGTGGTGGCCTTCTCCGCCTGGAGCCGAGCCAGCTCCTCTTCGACCAACCGCTTGTGGGCTTCCTCGTCTTCGCGGGCCTTCATCGGGCTCCAGCGCCCCTTGAGCACGAAGATCAGCGGAAGGAACACGGCAATACCTCCGAAGCACACCCAGAACCAGTGTTGCCATTCGGCAGCCGACTCGTTGGACGTCGCCTGCAGCGCCAGGAGCCTGGGACCGACCTTCTCCAAGTAGCTCAGTTGCGGCTTGATGTTGTTGATGATCGTCAAGTTCTTGAAGCCCGTTTCGCCGCCACCGGCAGCTTGGACCGCCTCATTCAGCAGTGCCGGCGGGATGGCGGAGGGACTGGCATAGGTCGCTAGCTTGGCGAACAGACGCTGGTGCGCGACGACGATGGCCACTTGCTCCTTGTACGAGCCGTTCTCGATGGCCAGGGCCTCGGCCTGGTTCTGGTTGATGAATGCCCCGTTGTTCACCACGTCCCCGGCCGAAGTGACCACGAAGGGCAGAACGAAGATGCTGATGGCGACCACCAGGCGCAGGATGCCTCCCCATACGGCCAGGCCGGTGGCCACCAGCGCCGGGTTCCGAGCTTCGACAGTCTCGGTAAAGCTGGCCATCCACGTGGCGTACGCCATGGCGGTAAACAGGAAGAGCGGGGAGGCGATCCACACCAGGGTGTAGTAGTGGGTGTCCGGGTGCCCAGTGACCACGATGAGCACCACCATCATCACCATGCCGCCCATCGCACCCACCATCATGAACGGCTTTCGCACCCGCACCCGATCGGACAAGATACCGAACACGACCAGGCCGATGCAGTCCGCGGTCCAAATCCAGGTATCGATGCCGTTGGCTTCAGGCAGGCTGAAGTGCGAGTTGCCCTGATGGAATGCGGTCGACAGATAAACGGTGAAGAAGCCCGAGGCGGTGAAGAAGATCAGCAGCATCACGCTGATGCCGACGGCCGAGAGAATCACGTCGAATCGAAGCACCTGGCGCCACGGGTTGCGGATGGCCGACTCCACGTCGAGGCTTTTGGCCCGGAGCTCGATGAGGTCTCGGTCGCGCGAGCTGACCATGAGCTGATCTCGAATGCTGGGCGACAATTCGCGCAGGAAAAGCAGTGCCAGTACAAACACGACCAATCCGGCGGCACCGGAGATGATGAACACTCGTTGCCAGTCGGTCGACGCCGCACCGAGTGCGTGGCTTCCCACCAGGCTGGCGACCAGCACGCCTGCCACCGGACCGAGTGTCCAAAATCCCATGGCCGACGCCCGGCCCAGCTGAGGGGTGAAGTCGCGGACCAGGGCGGGTGTGGCAACAAGGATGATGCCCTCGAACAGACCGATGGCAACGAGCTCGGCGACCAAGAAGCCCTTGGATGAGGTGTGAGGGATGGCTGCGAACTGTATGAGGCCCACGACGAGGAGGCCGAAGATCACCACGTTGGCGCGGCCGATGCGGTCGGTGATGCCGCCGACCAGGGCGGCGACCACTCCGGCCAGGTTGGACAGCACGATCACGTTCACGTAGAAGTGGAACGACAGGTGGTAGTAGGAGAGCAGAAGCGGGGCCACGCTGGTCGGGACGTAGTACTGGTACCACAGCACGATCGACGCCAGGCTCACCACGGCCAGATAGAAGTACCGGGGTCCCGGCGAGGGATACTCATCGAGGGTACGGTCGGTCAACTCCTTCCAGATGCCACCGCCGGAGGGGGCGGCTGACCCGCCACTGGCGGGAACCGTGGTGGACGGTGCGTCGTTGTCGGCGGCTTCGAATTCGCTGTGTGCCTCATTGTCGGCGTCGATGCCCGTATCGTCGTCCGTCACTCGATCCTTGGCCATGTCGTCTGCGGTCTTGTCGCCAGTGGACACGGCACCCTCCCCTTGGCGCGACAATCCTCGCCAACCATAGTGAAGTGAAGGGAATCAAAATTCCGATCGGGCCGCTCAGCCCTGATTTCCAACCCCTCCCTGGCCGTGCGACAGCGCGAGCGCGAGCCAACTGGGGCACTCCACGCGTCTTTGCAGAAAGGAGCGACGGGAAGCGTGAAGCGAAACCCCGACAATGACTCCCGGTGGTTGTTTCGCCGACCGGACAAGTGCCACCTTGGCCTGAGGTGCAGTAGCGATGCCGCTGCCGGACGGTACTCCTGAATGTGCAAACGCCATCAGCCCGCTGACCTGCCGGCCCGAAGGAGACATGGGCTAACTGAATGCCGAGCAAGGCGGACATCGCCCTGCGCGTATAGGCCAGATAACCTATGGTTTCGGATCCTCTGGTCGCACGGAGGAGACATGGGTTGGGTGAATGTTGCGCACCCGAGGACTGAACTCAGCCATCTTCCAATGTCACCATTTGTACGACGAAGGGGATGTCTGCACAATCCGAACCTTCGTCGCCGACGGTCAAGTCCAGACACGTGGTGTAAGACGACCACCGCACCAATCGTGTTGATCGGCTAACTGGCTACGTCGAGTTGGGCAGTGGTCACCTCCTCGGCTCCGGCCACTTCGCCGGTAATCAGGTGCATGCGGGCCTTGGTGAGTGACTCGGTGGACATGGAGCGCCGGGCGACCGCCCACTCGTCGTGCTGCTCGGCGAGCACGGCACCAGCGAGGCGGATGAGGGCCGCCCGGTTCGGGAAGATCCCGACCACATCGGTGCGTCGGCGGAGCTCCTTGTTGAGCCGTTCCTGGGTGTTGTTCGACCAGATCTGGCGCCAGTGCTCAACAGGGAAGGTGGCGAACGCCAGCAGATCCGCCTCGGCGTCGGTGAGGAACTCGGCAGCCGCCGGGAACTGGTCCTCCAGTTGGTCGACCACCCGTGCGAACTGGGCCCGCACCTGGGTAGCGTCGGACTGGGCGAAGATCGTCCGCACCAGGGTGGCCACCATGGCCTGGGCGGCCTTGGGCACCCGGGTCAACAGGTTCCGCATGGCATGGGTTCGACACCGCTGCCAGCAGGCTCCCGGGAGGACGGAGGCGATGGCGTTCTTCAGACCCTCGTGGGCGTCGGAGATCACCAGGGCCACCCCGGACAGGCCCCGGGCCACCAGGCCCCACAGGAACACCATCCAGCCGGCCCCGTCCTCGGTCGTGAACACGTCGACGCCGAGCACCTCCCGGTGGCCGTCGGCGTTGACCCCGGTGGCGATCACCGTGGCCACACTCACCACCCGGCCGCCCTCTCGGACTTTGTGGAACAGGGCGTCCAGCCAGACGTAGGTGTAGGGACCGGCATCGAGGGGCCGGCTGCGGAACTCGGCCACCTTGGCGTCGAGGTTCTTGGCCAACTCGGAGACCTGGGACTTGGACATGCCGTCGATGCCCATGGACTTGACCAGGTCGTCGACCCGCCTGGTCGAGACGCCCTCGACGTAGGCCTGGCAGACCACACTGACCAGGGCCTGTTCGGCGCGCCGGCGGGGCTCGAGCAGGCTCGACAGGTAGCTGCCCTTCCGGAGCTTGGGGATCTCCAGGTTGATCGTCCCGGCCCGGGTGTCCCAGCGCCGCTCCCGGTGGCCGTTCCGGCTGTTCACCCGGTCCTCGGTGCGTTCCCCGTAGCCGGCGTTGCAGAGCACGTCGACCTCGGCGTCCATCAGCAGCTCCGCTGCCATCTTCACCATCTCGGCGAGTAGCTCACTGCCGGCATCGGACTCCAGATACTTGCGCACGAACGCTGCCGCGCCCATCGTGTTGGTGACTTCCACCGCATCTTCTCCTTCGTGTTCTTTGGACGGAACTTGAAGATTGATGCGGTGGTCGTCGCGTCGGGGGGACCCTCAGGTCGGGCTATCCCTCGTACACCACTCTGGTGGTCTCAACTTCGCCGACGATGACTCAATGGAGTCCGACCTCGTAAAGATCGACCGGCAAGGAGAAGGCAAACGGTTAGTGGTGGCTGATCCCATCCATTGCTCCGATCCCATGGGGAATCTCGAAGGTGAATTCTTCGTGGTGCATCACCGGTCGGTCGTCGACGCGCTCGACGTCGATCGCAAGACGGAACGAGTGGTCGTACTCGTCGAAGGCAATCTGGACGACGATGGCCAAACCCACGACGTGGCGAAAGGGAAGATTCGGCACCTTGACGTAGTTCTGGAATCCAGACTGAACGTCGAGCGTCCCAGTGGTCGGATCCACCTCGACGTGGTCGGCGATGAATGCGCTTTCGATCCGCACCGGACTGAGACTAGGAGATCGCCTCGCCCATCGAGCAGATCGGGAGCTTCGGTAGTTCGTAGCTCACAGCGACGAGCTCTCAGAAGCCTGTGCCGCCGATTCGCGAGTGACCCCTACCGGCACTTACACGGGTGATCCGCCCTCTGGACTAACCACACGAGGAGCCTTCCTCGGGTGGAAGTCCAACCAGGAGGTGCGGTGTGACGTGGAGTCCAGTATTCGAGTGTTCGATCGGTCCTGACGGCGAGAAGGCCTATCGGGTCGGCCACGTGCTGGTCGACGAGTTCCTCGAGTTCGCATCGGTTCGATGTCGGCCGAGCACGGTGCGGGCCTATGCCCACGACCTGAAGGTCTTCTTCACCTTCGTCGGCAAGGAGCCCGCCGAGGTGACACCGAAGGACGTGCTCGCCTTCATCGTCGGCCAGCAGTGGTCGCGCAATGGTGCCGACAACGTGGTGCGGATCAGTGATGGCGTCTCGGGCCTGTCGGCCGCCACGGTCAAGCGACGACTGGCCGCGGTGTCGAGCTTCTTCAGTTACCTGGTCATCCGAGGCGACGTCGGGGTGACCGCCAACCCGGTGCCCCGGGGGATGCCCACCCGACGGAGCCGTCACCGAGAGCAGCGAGGCGTGCCCCTCATCAGGGGTGTGCGACGGCTGCCCCGGATCCTGGCGGTCAACGAGGTCGAGCTGTTGGTGTCATCGTTCCGGACCGACCGGGACCGGGCCATGGCCCAGGCCATGCTGCTCGGGGGTCTGCGACGCGGCGAGGTGCTGGGGCTCCGCCTCGAGGACCTCCGAGTCGGCGAGCGCCAGCTGTTCATCGCCGAGGGCAAAGGCGGACACCAGCGCCAGGTCCCCATCTCCCCGACGTTCTTCTCCGCCGTCGCCGACTACCTCAACCAGGAACGACCGGCCGATGCAGCGACCGACCGCGTCTTCGTCGCCCTGAAGGGACCGAGGCGGGGACAGCCGCTCTCGGTCGACGGGCTGGACGAGGTGTTCAGCGCCGCCCGGGCCCGGGCCGGGCTCGCCCATGGGACCTGCCACGAGCTGCGCCACACCTGCTTCACCAGACTGAAGGAAGCGGGCATGGCCATCGAAGCCATCCAGGCCATGGCCGGTCACCGCTCGATCGCCTCGACCCGGATCTACCTCCACCTGGGAGGCGACTGGCTGGCCAACGAGTATCGACGGGCCGCCGAGGCCATCGATGCCCAGGCGAACGTGGGGGTGGCCCGATGAGCGCCCTCTTCGCCGAGCCGTCCTTCGCCGATCGGCTCTTCGCACCACCGGTGCTTCAGTGGACCACCTCCCCCCGACAGGAGATCACCTGGCACGAGATTGCCCAGCGTGCGCCCCAGATGGCCGTGACCATGGCCGCCTACCTGGAACAGCTGTCCGTGTCGGCCCGGCCAGCGACAGTTGAGGCATTCGAGATCGCCCTGCGGTTCTTCGCCGGTCGGGTGACCGAGGCCGATCCCACCTGTCGTTCTGTGGCCGATGTCGGTCGCCGCCACGTCGAGGACTTCAAGACGTGGCAGGCCGCCCGCCCGGGCAAGCGGGGGAAGTCGCTATCGGTCACGACCATCCGGCACCGGCTGGGACTGCTGCGCACCTTCTTCGAGCGAATCATCGAGTGGGGCTATGACGATGCCCCGGCCCGGGTGCCGATCTTCCCTGGGGACTTCCCGAAACCGGACGAGCCGCTGCCGAAGTTCCTCGACGACCCCACCATGGCCAGGTTCATGGCCGCCGTCACGGCCGACACCAACCAGCGCCGGCGGCTCATGATCGAGCTCCTGGCCCGGACCGGCATGCGGGTCGGCGAACTTGCCGCCCTCGAGGACGACGCCATGGTCCAGATCAGTGAGACCTTCTGGCTGCGCATCCCGGTCGGCAAGCTGCACAACGACCGCTATGTGCCGCTGCACCCGGTCCTGGTCGACCTCATCACGGACTACCGGCGCACCCGGGGCCCGAGCCGCTCCGGTCGCCTCGTGGACCGTGACGACGGCCAGCCCTTCGACCGCCGGACCGTCCACCGTTACGTGGTGGCAGTGGCCAAGCGGGCGGGCATCCCGTCCATCCACCCTCACCAGCTCCGCCACACTCTCGCCACCCAGGCCATCAACCGGGGCATGAGCTTGGAGGCCATCGCCGCCCTGCTCGGGCACCGGTCGATGCGGATGACCATGACCTATGCCCGCATCTCGGACCGCACCGTCGCCGACGAGTATTTCCGGGTGACCGAGGCCGTCGAGGCCAACTACGGACAGACCGACGTGCTGCCCGACAGCACTGCCGGGGCCAACATGCGCAAGCTGGCGGCCGACCACCGACGGATGCTCGGCAACGGCATGTGCACGAGGCCGGTCGCTCTCGACTGCTCCTTCGAGTCGGCTTGTGAACGCTGCACCTTCTTCGAGACCGGCCCGCAGTTCATCCCGATCCTCAGACGTCAGCGCGACCACGCTGTCGAACAGGACCAGACAGGCCGAGCGGTGCTCTTCCAGAAGCTCATCGAGGACGTCGACGGCGCAGGTTGACTGTGGTTCGATGGTCCCGAGTCCAGGGCCCGTGGATCACCCGTGTAACAACACTTCGGGGATGGTGAAGGGAGGGCTCCTATCGCCATGGATGTGGTACCAGTTGCGATGGCCCTCCCTCTCCTTCGTGACATAGCCACCCGAGATCAGGTCGTCGACAATCACATTTGAGCCTCGTTCCTCGGCGGCCTAGATAGTTTTCGTTCGCTACGGCGACCAAGACATCGTGCGTCCAGAGATAGCCGCACGCCCAACAGCGGTTGGCTGTGCTCTTGCANNCAACGCTCCTACGCAGGCGATCAAGATCCATTTTTCAAAGCGCATCCAAATCCTCGGACTCAGTAGTAGTGCTTGCGTCCCCCGACAGCGCGACCCATGGCCCCGAGGATCAAAAGAATCAGGCCGATCACGAGCACGACGATGCCAATGCCCCACAAGATCGCGATTTTGGCGATGAAGCCGATCACCATAAGGACAATGCCGAGGACAATCACAAGGGTCTCCTTTGGTCGTTGCGGGTTGGTCAGCCTTCGGGACCGGGCGGTGCTGGGATGTCCGTATGCCCTCCTGGGTGCCGACACCTTCAGGTTTACACCCATTTCGGTACCCGCTCGACCGAGCCCTCGCCCTGGGGAGTGCCCCTGATCACCGGCTCGGCGGCGGTTGTCGACCGGAAAACGCTTGCCAAGCGCCGACTGCCCACGACCGGCACGAGTGGGATAGGCGCAGTGGACGCCCTCCGAGGTCTCACATGCCGCCAAGCCTTCGCATGGCACCATGGGGGTATGAGCGACGAAAGCCAGGAGCGCTACTACCACGGCACATGTGGCGACTTGAAGCCTGGAGACCTGATCCAACCGGGCTACAACTCCAACTTTGGCAGCCGCCGGAAGGCCAACCACGTCTACCTGACGGCCACGTTGGATGCCGCTGTCTGGGGGGCCGAGCTGGCAATCGGCGACGGCCCCGGCAGGATCTACGTCGTGGAGCCCACTGGCCCCATCGAGGACGACCCGAATCTGACGGACAAGAAGTTCCCCGGCAACCCGACGAAGTCGTACCGCTCTCGAGAACGGCTGGTGGTTACGGGCGAAGTCACGATCTGGGAAGGGCACGACCCCGATGTCCTCCAGGCGATGAAGGACAACGTCGAACGCCTCAAGCAGCTTGGTATCGAGGCAATCGACGACTGACGAGCCATAGCCGAGCTGCAGCTTCCGGGTCACTCGGGGTCGAGCCGGTGAAGCGAAGCTCTCCGACGGCGTCTCGTTTATAGCGATCAGGAATCGACCAGGGGTATCCCCTACTACCGGGCCTGGGCGTGGTTAGTGACCTGGCTGTGCACGTCGGTAGTTCGTGAGTCGGTTCCGTCATTCGGGCAAGATTGGTGTGTGGCGATCCCTACCGATGACCTCTCTGCTGTCCGGAGAGTGCAAACCGCGATCCGGCACGCAGTCGCTCGAACGAGACAGGCTAGCGATCTGCGGGACAATGATCTCGTGTTCGTTGGTTACGTCGAGACAACCATGTGGGCCTGTGCGCTCGACGAGCTTCTCCCGAAGATGGATCCAGACTACGAGGAGCGGCGCAGTGAGGATCCCGGTGGAAGAGTCCTGAGGGGCCTTCGATGGGCGAGGAACCAAGGGGTGCACCAACTTATGGATCTTCATCGAGATGGCGGCGGCCTGACGTTCCCCGTGACATTCCCGGCGACGTTTCCCTTCGCCCCTGTCTGGCTACGGCGATCTGATACGGCTCCGAGGGCCAGGCCCCAGCCAGAGAACGAACAGGCCTACGACACTTATGTGGCCGACCAACTCGTAGCGACGACGTTGGCGGACGTGCAGAGCTTCCTGTGGGAGAGGGCGATCCCGAATCAGTATGTCGAGCGCTTGCCATGGGATCCCGAGTAGCCCACTTTGCGTCGCACGGCGCACCGATGGGCACTGCCCCAGAACACCGGAACTGTGGGCATCCGACTT
>PLZF01000064.1 GCA_003152015.1 Acidimicrobiaceae bacterium
ACCTCGATCTTGGCGTGCACCCGGGCCAGGTGCACCCGCACCCACTCGTGGTCGATGACCCGGCGGCCATCGGCCAGCTTCTCGTGTTGCGCCCACGCCCGCACCTCGGTGAGATTCCGCAGAAGTCCGGAGGCGGGGCAGATGGCGACCCGTTCGTGGTTGAGCTGGTTGGTGATGAGCTTCCATCCCTGATTCTCAGCACCCACCAGGTTGTCCACCGGGACGCGCACGTCGTCGTAGAAGGTCGTGCTGGTGAAGTCCCCGGCGGTCGTGCGCAACGGCGTCCAATGGAACCCGGAAGCATTGGTCGGGACGATGAACACCGACAGCCCCTTGTGCTTGGGGGCGTCAGGGTCGGTGCGGGCGGCCAACCAGACATAGTCGGCGTACTGGATGGCGCTGGTGTAGAGCTTCTCGCCGGTGATCACGTACTCCTCGCCATCCCGGACCGCCCGGGTCTTGAGCGACGCCAGGTCGGTTCCCGCCGAGGGCTCGGTGTAACCGATGGAGAAGTGCACCTCTCCCCGCAGGATGCCGGGGAGGATTCGGTTCTTCTGCTCGTCGGTGCCGAGCGCCATGAGTGTGGGACCGACGCTGTTGAGGGTGAGGAGCGGAAGCGGGACTCCCGCCCAGTGGGACTCCTCCACGAAGATCATCTGGTCGATGGCGCCCCGGGCCTGACCGCCATACTCGACGGGCCAACCCAGCCCGAGCCAACCGTCCTCCCCCATCCGCCGGATGTAGCGCGTATAGGTCGGCTCCCCGTCGCCGGTTCCCTCTACTTCGTCCACCAGGCGGACGAAGTACGAACGCAGTTCGTCTTTCAATTCCTGTTGTTGACCGGTCAATGCCAGATGCATGGGGCACCTCTCGCTTCTCCGGCACCATAACAATCAGAGTTGGAGCCGGTGGTGGAACGTCTGGCTCAACCGGTGAGCGAGGCCTCGTCCAGACATGGCCCGGTGGGCGTGACTCCGGCATTTCCCACCAGGACGTCGATCGGGCCGCCTTCTCGTTCAACCGCGGCTACGTGCGCGCGTACAAGGTAAAGCCGAGGGCCTCGGCGGCGGTGGCTTGGCGAACGTCGTTGGTGAGGATTATTACGGTGTCATCGCTTGCATCAGCAAGGAGTTCAGCTGCGGCCAGATGCAAGGCATCGAGCGTCCGCACTGAAGTCCGCAACACCAATTCCCGTGCTCGGACCAGCGTGGCGTGGATGAGTGGCACTACGCCGATCGGACCGTCGTCCGCGGTGTGGTCGTTATAGGCATCAAGACGTTCGGTCATTGCGGCCTCATCGATGTGGCCGTCGGATTTCGCACGCGCCAGCAAGCTCGCGAACTCGACTTTAGCCAACTCGCAGATCACGATGGGACCGGACCCCTCGAAGAGGACATTGCCAATCCATTCGGCGTCGATTTCGTCACCCAGATACGCACTCCCGAGTGCGCTTGCGTCGGTAAACAGAATCAACGTTCTTTTCGCCCGGTGCTGACCATCTCGGCGGCGTAGCCAGCGCGCGGGTTGACGGCCGTCTTGAAGTCCATCGCCCAGCTTCGAGGCCTCCCGGTTCGCATCCCGCGCGGCATCAATCGACCGTCGGCCACTGCCGCCGCCTTCCACATGTGACGGGGGGAATCTGGTCCGACCACGGCTACACGAAGAAGGCGGTTCACGTAGGCATTGACCGACTCGCCCGTCCTCGCTGCTTGACGCTTCAGGGCACTCGCCAGCTCAAGGTCGACCCGGGTAATGATCTGCTTCACGACCGAAATGATGGCAGCGCTTCCCATTTGATAGCAATCCCTTTCACGCCCGGATCGTAGGTACCTGCTTTCCCCGGAGATGATGCCCCGATCTGTCCCCCAACCACGCCCGAAGCTATGGTCGTGGCCAGAACTCACCTCAGGGGGATACCGATGAAGGACATGAAGCTCGGATTACAACTTGGCTACTGGGGATCCGGTCCGCCGACCAACGCCATGGAGCTGATCGCCGAGGCCGAACGACTGGGATTCGACTCGATATGGACCGCCGAGTCTTACGGTTCCGATGCCCTCACCCCTCTCAGCTGGTGGGGATCGCAGACGAAGAAGGTGCGCCTCGGAACGTCGCTGTGCCAACTCTCCGCCCGCACCCCGACAGCCATGGCCATGGCCGCCCTCACCCTCGATCACCTGTCGGGTGGCCGGGTGGTCCTCGGGCTCGGGGTCTCCGGCCCACAGGTCGTCGAAGGCTGGTACGGACAGTCGTTCGAGAAGCCGTTGGCCCGCACCCGTGAGTATGTCGACATCGTCCGCCAAGTGCTGGCCCGCGAAGGAGTGGTCACCAACGACGGGCCCAACTACCCACTCCCCTTCCCCGGCGGGACCGGCCTGGGCAAGCCGTTGAAGTCCATCGTGCACCCGCTGCGCAAGGACATCCCGATTATTTTGGGGGCGGAGGGACCGAAGAATGTCGCCTTGGCCGCAGAGATCGCCGAGGGATGGTTCCCGATCTTCTTTTCTCCCAACGCGGTCAAGGCGTTCGAGCCCTCACTGGCAGAAGGATTCGCCCGACCCGGTGCCCGTCACACCGCCGACGACTTCGAGGTCATCGCCCTGGCCACCACGGTGATCGATGACGACATCGAGCGGGCCGCTGACGTGTTCCGACCCCACATCGCCCTCTACATCGGAGGAATGGGGGCAAAGTCGATGAACTTCCACTTCGACGTATTCGCCCGCATGGGCTACGAGGCAGAAGCGCGCAAGATCCAAGAGCTCTACCTAGCCGGGCGGAAGGATGAAGCCGCCGCCGCGGTGCCGACCGCCCTCATCGAGGACACCGCCCTCATCGGTCCCAAGGAGAAGGTCCGCGACGATCTCGAGGGGTGGAGGGAGTCCATCGCCACCACCCTCCTCGTTTCGGGAAGTGCCGACACCCTGCGGACCATGGCCGAGTTGGTGCTGTAGTGGGTTAGGCGGAGGAGGTCGTCTCAGGAAGTCGTCTGAGCAAGTCGAATCGGCACCTGAGTAAACGATGCCGAGACGATTGGTTCAATGTGGCACTGTCGCCAGCGTCTTCCGACGGGAAAGAGATCGGTACAGCTCCATAGTGCTCGGGTGTACGGAGTCGAACGGTTCAACCTCGTCGGCGACCAACCGGATCAACTCCGACATGACGGATTCCACCCCTGCCGGGTTTCCGGCCCGATCAGCAACCCGCAGAAGCATCCGGTAAAGGCGTTCGTCGTAGGGACTGACAAGGAGGCCCTTTCGGGCGGCCCATTCGGCGCCACTCGGGTTCCCTTCGTGAAGGTAGGCACCTGCCAATCGGCCAGCGACATCGACAATGGTCGCCTCCATGGCTGGTGCGATGCCCTCGAGAATCGGCCAGTCCGAGGCTCGGAGTCCCTCGAAGGGTCTTCCCCGAACGAGTTCAAGCGCCTCTTTCCACTGGCCAGCCCCATGCGTATCGGCCAACCGCACGAACTGGGCCCAATCGGTACCTACGGACCCGGCCAAGCGTAACCGGCCGTGAGCCTTCGGAAGATGATCTTGACCATCTTGAGCATGACCCAACGATCGCCTTGCCACCGATGCTGTCGAATGAAGGCTCGACGAAGCCATCAGCCGATCTGGCCACAGGGCAGTGGCCCACGCATCGTTAGAGGCACCATGCGGGTGCATGGCCAGGTAAATCACAAGTTCCTCGGCCCAGGCTCTGGTGAACTGATGCTCCGCGCCGCGAACCTCCACCGGCCCCAACACAGCAACTTCCACGTCGATGGCATTGTCAGTCCGTCTTTCACGGCATTGCGTGGCTTGGTTGTTCCCACCCACTGCATCCAATCCAGCCGTGTCCTTGTCATTCGGAGGCAGATGTTCCTGATGTTGGCTGGGCATCGGGATAGACATGGCCCCATATGGATGGGCATTCACAGAGACGGGTTCACAGTCAGTCGCTGTGTCGACCAGTTCTCCAACGTCGGCCAACTCGGCCGAGCTCACTGTTTGCGGGAACACAACCGAACTGAACAATTCCAACGAAGACGAACGTTCACCACTTGAAATGTCCCATAGTTGACTCGTGGCTAGTCCAGGCCCTGGGGCAATGATTGCCGTACCGGTGCAAGGGTCGGAGGCAATGGCTACGAGTTCGGCAAAGTCATCAACTCCCGTACAGGGGCCACATACAACAACCAACGGATCCCACGTATCTGAATCTTCGAACATGCGGGCGTGGGAGAACGATCGAAAGCTCGACGATCGGAGTAGAGCCTCACCGTTCAATCGACGGTGATAAAGCCGATGGAGCAGCGTGTCCATATCCGAAACAGCCCCTACTCGATCGAATCGTGCCAGTTCATCTCCGAAACCAAATAACACCAAGTCAAACTGGCCGGCCCAATGTGATGTCGCCATTTCGAGAGCGAGCGCGCGGACCACTCCGTCACAGGCGTGCGCATCTCCCACCAGCGCCAGGGAACCGACAGCTTCCATGTTGATCAGTTGGGGTCCGTCTACTCCGTTACCTACTGTGACCAGAATAGGGAATGGGGCATTGGCGTTGTCCAGAATTTCCTGTAACTCCGTGTTGGCAATGAACACGGACGGTCGGCCTACCCGACATTCGAAAGGATGAGGTACCGCCCCGGGATCCACCGACCGATCTAATACGAGCTCAATATCGTCGGCATGGACCTCGACCCCACGCACAAGTGGGGGCGGTCCCCCCTGCCCGACACACGCGCGGGTAAAGAGTTTGAGGGCCACATCCACGGTGCCGGCTGTGCTTTTCCCATCACCACTACGAAGGCGGCGCTCCATCTCCGTGCGCTTTGCGTCCGGCAGCCTGATGAGACCACCCTCGGCGCGACGACGTTGCTGAGTTCGGCGCATCCTCTCGAGAAGAGTCACAACCCCAGCACCCAACAGACCGGCTCCGACCAGAGACAATGGCGCTTCTCCTTCACGCTCAACTCCCGCAATCCACCCGGTCGAAGCTTTAGTCTCTACCGCTGTCGTCACAAACTCGGGGGCAGCCGGACCCGGGTGAGTGGAGGTTGGATCTGGATTGAGTGTTGAGGTCCCACTGGCCAATCCAACTTCTTTTTGATTTGCCGAATGTGCCGAGGCGGTCGCAGAAGTTGGCGGGAGAATGAGGTTCCATCCCGGTTCGATCCAGTGCGTCTTGGAGAGCATTCCTCCATCGGGCTGCGGAACCGAATAGTTGAGAGCCGCGAGTTCACGCCAACGGCGCGCCGAACCAAGTCTGGCTTCGGCAATTGACCACAGCGTTTCGCGGCCGGTGACCGTGTGGGTACGTTCCGGTGCTTTCCTCCCCTCGGCTTCAGCGGTGAGGTTTTCGGGTGACCCCGATGTTGTCACCGAGCTCAGAGGTTGCTGTAGCGGAACCAGACTAATGCCGGACGATGATGCACCATCAGCGGTTGGTTGGCCTAAACCGAATCCATAGTCATCGATCACCCGAAGGGTCAACATGCTCGGAGAGCGGGCAAACGTGGCGGAAGTTGCCGCGCGTTGCCCCAGCGTCGGCGTTGGCAAAGTCCGCCCCATCGAGATCAGTGCCAAAGACGTTCCAACCAAGCATGCGGCCATTGCCTGCATGGTTCGGCTTCCCGGCAGCCGGGTCGGGGACCGCCCGGTTGCCCACGAACGAAACTCAATGACCACGCAAACGGACATCCATACCCAAGCTGCCCACGCGAGGAGGAGGGCACCGTGGACTAACCAACTGGTTGCGATATGAACATCGAACCCCTGATGAGAAATCAGAAGCAAGCGCAAACGGTGAATGCCGCCATTCGGCACCGGTGAGCCGCCCTCCGAGACCAGCACCACCGGAACGGCCACCACCACCACGACGAGTGCCCCGGCGGACAGGAGAGATCTCACCAACGAGCGGGCTCGTTGACCTTGTGGGAGAAGGTGTTGTTTCATTCAATCCTCCTTCGTGACGCCGTGAACATTGGTCGCCGAAGCCGAGCCTGAGACCGGTAGCGTCGACATGCCCACTATCCCCAATATTGATGTGGAGACTCTGTAATGCACGTTGACAGTGACAACCCCGTTGGCCACCGAGGCAGTCCCGGGGTGGCCTGACGTTATTGTGTACGTCACTGCATCTGCGATAGCAGCTTGTTGATCGATAGTCACGGATCCGGTGCGAAGGCCATCGACGGACAATGCCCCGGCTCCAGCCCGCGCCGCCTGTTCTGCTTCGTCATACGCCGACTGCTGTGCACTGATGGCCATTCCGCCGTCGAGCACTAATCCCATCAACGCGAACAGGGCAATGAGAAACAGCGCCAGAAAAGCGCTGATCGACCCCCATTCTCCGCATTGCCCATCCCTCCCACCGGCACGAAGGGATGGGGCGGATCGACATACCAGCCGTCCGCTGTTCATTGCACCGACCGGTATGGATCTACTGGGGCCGTTGTCGACTTGCTGATGGTTGTTGAACCCGGGACTCCGGGTACCGAAAGGTCCGAGAGGTCGACTGCGCACGTCATGGTGACTCGCACGTAGCCCCCGGGGTAGAAGTGGCTCACGTCCGTCACCACTAAAGCGCGGGTGCACGTGTGTGGGCGACCGTTCGCGCCGACAACCGCACTTTCACTGGCGGCCTCTTGCGCACTCTGAGCACTTGGCATCACGACCGCTGCCTGGGCACCGGCCCGAGCGGACTCGGTCACCTGTTGGCGGGCCTCTGACACTCGCCCGAACACCAGCGTGCACAACGCCAGTACAAACAGCACCGGCGTCAGCACCACCAGTTCGACCACCAGGCTGCCAGTTTCACTTCCTCGCCAACCACCTGTCATTCCGAACCCCGGAATTCCTGAATCGGCCCGACCAACTTGGCTGATACCGGAAATGACAGGCCGGGAAGTATCGACTCTGCCTTTCCGGTAACCGTCATCTCCACCAAATCGCCTGGGAGCACCTCGGAGGTGACATTCGAAGAGATGACATCCGAGCCTGGTCCGCCCAGGACCGACCGGGCCCGGTCCACCCCCTGGGCGGGCCCACCTCCGACTGAACGAGCAGTTCGGTCCCCTGCCGAAGCGGCCAGTTGAGCCACTTGTGCGGCGTGAGACCAAAGGGCGAACTGGACAACGATGAGAAGCAAGAGCATGAGCACCGGAATCACGAGAACTGCCTCAACAACGGCCGAACCTCTGTCGCCCCGGAGACGCCGATACGCGCATTGGTGAGCACCCGTGCCCACGTTCAGAGTACCCAACGCGCCAGGATCGGGATTGGCTCCCATTGCCTGCGGTGATCCAGTCCTGCGGTCCCGATCAGTTCAGATTGATCGAGTTGGCCTTGGCCGTCACCTTGGTCACGATGATCGCACCTACCGCCAGGGCCATTGCTGCAAAGATTGCCGTGAGAATGACTTTTTCCACGGCTGTTCCGGCGTCGTTGAAACCACCTGACACTCCCGCTCTTGCTCGCAGGTAGGTCCAGATCGCCACGATCTGTATGGACATCTTCGTTGCTCCTCTCGTTAACTGTCATTTCGGTAACTCCCATGAAGGGATCTCCTTCCAACCTGGACATCGCATTCATCTCCATCCTCTGCGCACCGGTCACGATCAGAAACCCGCCAGAATCCGACTAAAGGCCGGGTATCCGATGAAGAGCAAGAACCCGATGAGCAGGAGGGTGCCAGGCAGAAAGAGTCGTTCGGTCATCGCATTGGCCGCACTTTCCGCTTCCGCCTGCTCATGTCGGCGCAGCGACACCGCTCTGGCACTGAGTGATTGGCGAACGCGCGCCCCTTCTGTGCCGGCAAGCTGCAGGGTTGCCGACAGTTCTATCAATTCGGGTACCGCCAACTCGCGGCCTAAGCCGCTCAGCGCCTCCCATGCCGTTTCACCGGTATCGCGAGCCAGAAGCAGCGCTCTCGATATTCGTTTGGTCGCCCAGTCGGAACTCACGGTCGAAGCGGATAGCAAAGCTCCTTCAATGCCGGTGCCACCAGCCAGGCTAAGAACGACCAGGTCCACGTAGGTTCCGATCACGATTCGGAAGTGCTGCCTCCGCTCTTTGGCCTCGGCCGACATGATCAGAAATGGAATCCCCACCCCTAAGGGAATCAGCACGATTGACAACAGGATCGGGAACACGAGAGGGAGCGACACTCCTCTAGCCTCCGCACCTGCCCATAACACCGGTGGTACCAATACTCCGATGCCGGTGGCCGCAAATACACGGGACACAAGCTCAGCAGGTGATGTCTTGGTGATAGCCAACGAGGGCGTCAGTGCCACCCATCGGGGGTGTCGGAGGAGACCCTTGGTGGCGGCGGCGTCCACCCAGTGAGCGCTCATCCTTCCGAACAAGTTTCGGCGCGCCAGCACTGTTGGCACCACTGGGATGGGACGGGCTCCGGCATGCGCGATGGCCTCCAGGGAGGGGCGAGTCGCTCGGGCGCCATAGACAGTGCCGATGCATCCGATACCAGCCAGTAAGCCGAGCACGACTGCCGCGGTCATCGTTCCACCACCTGATGTCCAAGCAGTCGGACGGGTGCCGGTGGCCGAGACAACACCACCATCAAGGTCAAACCGATGGCATACAGCGCCCCAACGACCAGAAGCACCAGTTGACCCGCAGCACTTCCGAATGGAGCCAGGTAGGTGTGGGCCAACACCGTGAGCACAATCGCGAACCCCACTGAGAACACCAGGACTGTCCGAACGCCACTCCGAATGGATGCCCGACTGGTTTCGATCCGAAGTCGCAGCGCGACCTCATCGCGCGTCGAATCGGCCAGCGCGGCGAGTAGATCTCCCAACCGTTGTGCCCGTGAGGACACAGCCAGAATCAACGAACAGATGACACGGTCCGCACACGGATCAGCGAGTTCGTCACCAAAGCGCAGCAATGCTTCCTCTGGGTGCATTCCCGCGCCGATTCGTCCCGACAGTGCCATTGCCGGCTCGCGAATTGGCAACGGGCTCAATGGAGCGGTGGCCATGATGGCCTGATTCAGTCCCGCCGAGGCGGCCATCGTTCCCTGGAGCATCTCGGTCCATGTGGCGATCGCCTCGATCTTCACTGCAGATACCGAACCAGATGTCTGCCCGAACAGTTTGGGGAGCCCATACATCCCGATCCCGGCGATAACAAACGCCACCGGCCATCCGGTCGCCACAGCCACCAGTGCACCGGCCACGCATGACACGACGATTGACCGCGCACTGGACACCCTGAGCACAGATCCTCCCCGTGGCATCCAACCGGCCGCCAACCGGCCGCCGACACAGGCCCTGATAGTGCCGATCGTGCCGAGCCCGAAGCACAACGCGCACAGGAACACGACAATGATCATCACCAGGTGCCAACCCTGTGATTGCTGCCCATGGGCTCGTATCCAAATCGAACCAGCTCATCGAGAGTCTGCGGCCGAAGAGGTGATCCGGCCACGGCCCGGCGATCGGATCCCGGTCGAAAGATTTCGTTGGAAATCACCTGCATCCCTTCCGCATCCACCACTTCCCGAATGGAAGAGATGAACCGGCGGCGGTGTGACTGGGCCGCGAATTCAGCACCCTCGCCGCACTGGTCCGAATATTCGGAACGGTCCCACCCTTGCCCAACTCCCACATAACCGAGGTCCTCGTCGAGCCCGCGATCGGTATCGCTATCGAGAAACACCACAAAGTGAACAGCTCCGGCAATCAAAAGGTTGGTTGCCTCAAGCGGAAGGCGCTCCGGTGCCTGCACCGCATACGACGCAATCCGTCGAAACACTCCAGCTGATGAATTGGAGTGGACAGTGCACATCGAGCCGGATCTGCCCTGGCTCATGGCATTCAACATGGGAAGGATCTCATCCCCCAGAACCTCTCCCACGATGACCCGGTCGGCATTCATGCGGAGCGCCCGACGCACCAGGTCGGCGACCGAAATCAACCCCTCGCCCTCCACGTTGGCTGGCCGTGCCTCGAGTGCCACCATGTCTGGATGTCGTTTTGGTGCGTTGTCGAGACCCAGCTCAAATGCTTGTTCGATAGTGACAATTCGCTCGCGAGGGGAGATCTCCGAGGCGAGGGCCCGTAGAAGGGTTGTCTTCCCCGAATTCATGGCTCCGGCCACCACAATGTTCTTTCTGGCGCGTACCGCCGCGCTCAAGAGTGAAGCGATCTCGTCATCGAGTGTGCCGAGAGCAATCAACTCGGCGATCGAAAGGTCGGCGAATCGGTGTCGCCTGATTGATATCGAAGGTCGTGCCGAGACGGCCATCAACGCCGAGAGTCGGCTCCCATCGGGAAGACGCAGATCAAGCTCGGGGCGGCCAACGTCGAATCTGCGCTCGGACAGCCCGAAACGACTAGCCGCGGACCGCATGATGTCAACGAGCTCGTCGTCAGTATCTGCGACTGCCGCCATCATCCGCTTGGAGCCATCAGCGAATGTGGCCCATACCCTGTCGCAACCATTGACATCGATATTCTCGATCGCCGGGTCGTCGATGAGTGCTTGAAGACGACCCATGCCAAACAGGGCATCAAGCACCGACTGGGCCAAGCGCTGTTCTTCCGACACCGTACGCGTGTCTTCGCCATCGCCGGGGTGTTCAACGACCATCGCGTCTAAATGAGCGAATATCCGTTGGCGGGCATATTCGCGGCGATCGTCACCCTCCAGGTCAATATCATCCAACGCAGCAAGGTCTTCAGCCACTAACCGACGCAACGAACCGGCGAGGTTTCCGGTCATGGTTGATCCTGAAGAGTCAGCCGCCCATTTGTTGATGGTGCTGCAGCATCGGGAATGGCTGGCTCGACCCTGGCGCCGTCCCGCGCCGAGCGGCATGGGGACCCTTCGCCTGTCGATACTGAGCTATCCGTAACTTCCGGAGAGGGTCTCCCCGGTCCGAGCTCGGCCAGCGTCAGTGCGAGTCGTCGCGCCGATTTCACGAGTACAGAACGAGCCAACCGTCGTTCCGAGCCGTGACCAGCGGTGAGCACTGCGGCGGCCGCAGAGTCTTCAGGGATATCAATCATCACTGGCATTCCGGTAAACCGCTCGATCTCCGAGGTCGAATAGGGTCCTCCGCCCACCACCACGAGTGACGCGGCATCTCCGGTCGCCTCCCGTAACGCGTTGGAGCGTCCCTGTACATGGAGGATCGATGCGGCATCAGACCGCAACACGATGCACACGGTCGATGAATGGGCGAGCCACTCTTGGGCGTCGGTCGAGTCGAGCTGCAATCGTCCAACATCCACGATGACATCGGTTTCAGCGCCTTTAGCGAATTCGCGCAAGGCTCGTCCTGCTTCTTGACCGGCTACTCGCCCAGCGCCCGCCACATCACCTCCATGAGGCCCCACCAGCACCTCGAGTCCTCCCGGAAGCTTCTGCAGATGAGATTCGATGGATGCTTCCGCATCACCTCGACGCGCCGAAGCAGCCAACGACGACCATCCTGTCTTCGTCGAAAGACTGAACCGTGCCGCCAGGTCACCGCTACTCGGATCGCATTCGGCAATCACCGCTCGCCGCCCGACCGGCCACGAGGCACCCACCAGACAGGCCAAAGTCGTCACTCCGGGCGATCCTTTGATCGACGCGAACGTAATGAGTGTCACGTACCAGCAGTTCCCTGAGGAAGGAGGACCAGGCTCACCTGATCCGCCGCCGCCGCAACGGACACCTCAGCGGCGACTGTCATAGAGACCTCGATCGATACCAGCTGTGTAGCACTTCCCGATGAACCGGCGGGAGGCGTAGCAACGGCGTACACCTGTGCGCTCGGCACCAGCACCCCGGTCGTTGTCGCTGTCCCGCCGGGCGTCAGGGCGGTGTTCGGCGCCGGCGTACCCGGGGTTCCTGTCTGTACGACCATTACCTGGTCGCCTGGTTCCACTCCCGATGACGGGAGCTGTCCCTGCTTGAGAGCGATGCCCACAACAGCGTCACCTGACTTGAGAGGACGTGAACTCGAAATGTCTGCCATGGTCAGAAGTGACCCCGGGACGAGAGTCACAGCCGCCAGTTTTCCGACAACATCCCTGGCCTCGGCAATGGGAACTGGTGATACCGAATCCGAAACCACCACATTTGCCACTCCCAGATCGCCTGCCGTGACTCGTTGCCCCAGTGGGACCGGACGGGTGATGGCGATGACGGCTATCTGATGGTTTGCGCTGGAATAGATACTTACGAAGATGGCAATACTGGCGAAAACAAGGGCAACTGATGCAATGGCCAGGACTGGCCTACGTACCCGTACCTGTGAAGGAAGCCGGTCGGCCGCGGCACGAGATTCTTCGGATGAAGGAGTGAACCGCTCGAGAAGAGATGTCACGCAGATGCCTCACTTTCGATGCCAAAGGTGGCGGGAAGTCCCAACATCATGAGTTCACACTTTCCACTTGTTCGACTCGCAGATTGGTCGCCGAGGACGTCGTCAAAGACGGGAGACCACCGCCCCCGGGTGCACCTTGGGCGGACCATGACACCTGCCACGTCACTGTCGCCGTCACCCTGAAGGCGCCATCGTTCGGATTACCATCAGGCGACGGTTGAGCGGAAGACGTGGAGGGATAGGCATAGGAGCAGGACGTCTGTTGCTCCGCCGAAGGCTGATCGGTCCTGTACGCCGTTCCGGGACCGGGACAAGTGAGCGCGTCGCCGTCACCGAGGTTATAGGAGACCGATTCGGGCGTCGCCGTCGCTGTCGCTGTCACGGTACCCACCGTCGCATTCACGACGTAGGGGTGCCACAGCGCGGGGTCGATCCAAAGCCAGGTCGGAAGATTGACTACTGCGTTGGTTGCCGGATTGAAGTTGATGGTCGGTGATGGCAGTTGTAGCGAATTCTCGGCCTGCATGGCCAATGCGTACGGGTTCACTGCCGGAGTGGCAGCGGGAATCGTAGGGGCTGATCCGTTGGGAATCCAGGGGTTGGTGGTAGTGGTGCCCCCGCTGCTGGTGGTGCAGACAATCGAGTACCAACTCCCCGGGGTGGTTACGCCGGCAGGGGGTCCAACGTCATTGTTCAAAGCCAAGACAGTCGATGTGCAAACTGGAACGAAAGATGCTGCACCACCCGTGTCTGAGCCACCTCCAACAGTGCTGTTGCCCGCAGTGGTCCCGGTGTTGCCTGGCGAACTGGAATCGGAAGAGACGCCTACAGAAATGGTGCTGCCCGACTCCGATGCGACGTCTCCACCGAAAGCGGAACCTGGCACCTCGACAAAAAACGCTGCCGACGCAAGTGACAAAATGGCGAGCAAGTTCAGGAGGCGGCGCATTTGCCCGCCTCTACGTTCTGACCAGCCAATTTCCACCCGGCTGCCGTCGACTGCATGATGGACGTGACCAGCTCAAAGGCGGCCTGACCTAGGACCCCGGGTAGCGGTCTGCCGGTCTTGACCACGATTTCAATTGCCTCGTCGTGGACGCACGAGACGACCTCAGTTTTTCCGGGCCCTCGGGCGGTGATGTGGGGGTTACCCCACTCACTCGGTCCCTTGGCGATATCGCCAGCAGTCCGAAACTGGGCCAGGGAGGTTCGCACGGTATCGAGAATGGGGGGAATCGTGGTGGCCGCCAGCTCCGGAGCATTGGGGTCGGAGGTCAGGGCGGCGTCGTGAAACGCCTGCTCGGCGGCCAGCCAGGCCGAGATGATCTGACCATCGGCGGGGGTCGTCGAACTGGTGGTCGTAGTACTGCCCGCGTGGGCTCTTGAAGTTGCGGGGGCCGGCGACGACGTCGAAGACGCGCGGCACGAACCCAACGACAACGAACACACTGCCGCACAGATAACCAACGAAAGACCCCGTGCTGGTCCGGACCGCAGCGTCACATTCCTATGGCGCATACCTGCCATCGAGCGCCAAATGTGGATCACCATCTTGGAGATCGCAATACCCCAAGCAGAAAGAGCGAAACCACGTTCGGACCATCTTTCGAATGAATTGGCACTCGGTGGACAACTCGCGGCGCGATGTAGTGGTGGAAGGAACACAGCGGTGACACTGCCGTCCGCACTTTGCTCGGCAAGTTGCTCAATACCTTGCCCCGTACCTTGCCGACACGTTCATCCCCAGTACAGCAACACCGTTTGCGAAGCCACACCCGCCGAGAGGACAGCAAGAATCCGTCTGATCGACCCGACCGGAATCCTTCTCCCCTACCCCGCCGGCAACCGCCCTCTACCCGGAGGACCGGCGAACGCCTGGGCAATCCCAATCCACTCCTCCGCACCACTTCCGGTGACCGTGAGCGATGTGTCGGCCACATTGCGTCGCTGAGTTACCACCAAACAGAAGTCTTCCGCCGGGCCGGAGACCGACGAAACCGGTTCTCCTTCGTCCGACTCACCGATTTCCCAGGTCCATTCCTCACCAGATGGAGCCACCAGAACCACCTCGATCTTCCCGGGGGGAGCTTCCTGCCCGCGAACCAGATACGAGAACGGCCGAGCCCGTACGCCGAGGTGCGCAATGTGGCGCAGGCGATCTGTCGGGGTTCGGTTGACTCCCAGCGCATCGGCCACGTCCTGCCCGTGGGCCCAGGTCTCCATCAGACGCGCGGTCACGAATGACAATGCACCCATCGGCGGGCCGAACCACGGGACCCGCATCTTCGGATCGGCGTCGGCAAAAGCCTCCGACATCCCTCCATGGGCCCGCTCCCACCACTCGACCAGCTCGGTCCCATCCATGGCCCGCCCCCGCACCAGGTGCCCCTCCATCGGATCTCCGGTCTGCACCATGAAGGCCTCCGCCATCAGTGAAAACTTCTGCGGCTCCGTGATGGCCAGGTGTGCGGCGGCGTCGAAATAGGCCAGATGGCTGATCTGATCACGTACCGCCCAACCCTCCGCCGGGGTCATCCGGTCCCACTCGGGTGCATCGCCGGCCAGCGGCTTCACCAGCCGGAGCAGGTCCCGGTGCTCGGCCTCGTGATCATCGAGCAGTTCAGAGAATTCCGTCATAGCCCGAGGCTACGACAGGGTCAGGTCCAGCGGTAGGTGGGGCGACTGGGTCCTACTGCGCGGTATCCAGCCAGGTTCGGCTGGCTCCGATCACTGCCACCTCGGGATGGGACCAGACGAACCGCTCGACCGAGTCGAGCACCTCCTCCACATGCCCGGGCGACCCCGCCACCGCGGCGAAACCCAGTTCCGAACGCTGCCACTGATTTTGGAAACCGACCTCAGCCGCGGCCACCCCGAAACGGACTTTGCTGGTCTCGATCAAGTGCTTGATGACTGTTCGCTTGGCCTTGAGCGAGGTGCTGTCGGCGATGTGGAGCTCTATGGCCAGGGCGCATACGTGCATCCGCCCATTGTCGGCCTGTTATCGACCGCCTGCCAACGGGCGTGGGTCAGGCTGGATCCACCGGAAAATACCGCTGATCTAGCGTCGGGGCTACCTCCGCGGCCCTCGCCGCCTCAACATTATGGGGCACCCGTCCGTCGGACGGGGTCAATCCCACCCTTGGCCGGGTGTGGTTATGGGGTCCCCCGGTAATCTCAACGGTTTCCTCCTCCGAACTGCTCGCCATCGGCCACGAAAGCTGTCCCCGAATGTGCGGACGCCAGGGTCGAGTTTGCATTCCACTCCAACGGGGCCCCTACCAAGATCAAGCTTTCGCCCACGAGCTCTTACGGGGAGGCGGGAGGCTCCAAGGACGACCTCGACCGCGCGGTCCATCACTGACGCGTTGCTCTCCTGCTGCCGAACGGGATACGTGATCCGCTGGATCGACATGTGCAGCCGAGCCGTCCCGACTGAAGTCAGGAAGTGGGCGCCGTCTGACCGGTCAGGTAGATGGTGATTGCCTGCGCCATGGCCTCGGCCGCCGACTTCTGGAACGCGGGGGTGACCAGAATTGCCGCATCGGACGCGTTGCGCATGTTGCCACATTCGATGAGCACCTTGGCACCCGTGGTGAGATTGAGTCCGGCCAGGTTGTCCCGGGGCTGCAGCCCGTCGACCCCGTCGTAGGTGCTCACCGGTATGCCTGTGTCCGCCAGGAACGTGTTGCGCATGATGATGGCGAAGGCCGCCGACGACGCGATCACGGCGTTGTTCGGCCCATCGGCCACTGGCTCGAGGACGGCGAAGCCCCGCCCGTCGGCGGGCCCACCGTCGGCGTGGATATCAACGGCCACATCGGCGTGTGCGTCATTGATGATGGCCGCTCTCGTGGTGATGCATGGGCCGATCCCGGAATTGTTCGGGCGAGTCATCACTACCTTGGCACCTTCGGCTTCGAGGTCGGCTTCGAGGTAGGTGGCGACGTTGAAGTTGTACTGCGCTTCCGTGTAGCCACTGTCCGTTTCGGTCCCGGTGGTGTCGCAAGCTTCGTCCTGCTGGCCGTTCCAGACCGATTGATTGATGATCTGGGGAGCGGTGTAATTCAGCCCGTTGTGGCCAGGGTCGATCCCGACGATCTTCCCGGCCAGCGGCCGCAGTGTCCCGAACACCAGCCAGTATCCGTCCCCGTTGGGTGTGGCCGCCATCCCTACGGCCGGGGCCACGAGCTGTGTGCCACCCTCCGAGCCGAAGAAGCGCGCATCGCCGAAGCTGAAGATCCC
>PLZF01000024.1 GCA_003152015.1 Acidimicrobiaceae bacterium
CTGGTGCGCCCCGGGGGACTCGAACCACCCAACCTGCGGATTAAGAATCCGCTGCTCCACCGTTGAGCTAGGGGCGCCGGGCAATCATATGAACGGCGTTGAGGGGCCGCAAGCGGTCTTCTGCCAACCCGGAACCGGGTGTTGGCCCTTTACGCCCACGCGGTGCATCAGTGGATCGGTGGTGTGCAGGCGGCCGGAGATTCGGTTGGGACCGGAGTGAGTCCGAGTTTCCACGACAGCCAGGGCAGCGAGTCTTTGAATGCTTGCGCCTAGAACTGAAAGTCGTGCCCGCCGTTGGGCGTCAACAGACAGGCCTGGGCCAAACCGATCTTGTCGGCCAGGGTGTGGAGCCGGTCTGCAGCGGAGAGGGGGACCGGGTCTTGCAGTCCAGCCTCAAACCAAGCTGAAGTGCCCGGGAAGTTATTGCCAGTCAACAAGATGGTGGGATTGTGCGCGTTGTACTCGGCGGTGGAGCCATTGAACAGGGTGGCGATGGTGTTCTGCTTGTTGCCGGACTCAAAGGTCTCCACGTTGTAGCCCGAGTAGGTGGCGAAGATGGGAAAGACCTTGGGATTGCGCAGAGCCAGCACCGTCGCACAGGTTCCACCGGCCGAGAGGCCGGCCACCGCGAAGGAATGCGCGCCGGTGGCTGCGTTGAATTCGGTGCGTATGTAGGCGGGTACATCCTGGGTTAGATAGGTCTCGGCGTTGCCCAGCTTGCTGTTCACCCACTCGGTGTCCTGGGCCGCTCCATTGGCATCCGGCATGACGATGAGCGGGGCGGTCCCTCCGTGCTTGGCGGCGAAATCGGTGGCCGTCGTGTTGGCGTAGGCGGCGCGGGTCCAGTCCGATAGCTGACCCGGATAGCCGGCGATCAGTTCGATGACAGGAAGTTCCGGTTCAGGGTTGTGGAGCCAAGCCGGGGGGATGTAGACGTCGGCTTCCGAAGCCTGAAACTTTGACTTGGTGGGTGGGATGGCGATAACCGATACCAGGCGGAGTGCCCGATGGCTTTTGGGCCATCCGAGGATGGTGACCACCAACGAGAAGATGACCAGCCAACACCAGATACAGAAGGTGCGGGGGAAGTCTTCAGGAACGAACTGGAAGAAGTGGATCGCCAACGCCACCAACACGGTGATCACAAACGCGGCCGGAAGGCCCGCGACCACTTGGGCCTTCCAAGACCCGTACCGCCATCCGACCGACAGAAGCAACGATGCGATGGCCACGGTGATCACTACCACCGGGAACCATCCGGTCGTGATGGAGAAGTTGACGACGAACTCCATCCGGTCGTGATGGTGACCTTACTGTTCAGGGAACGTTCAGGAGTGGCTCGGACTCCCATGTTGCGGTTTGGTAGTCGTCGTGGTCGGCGCCGGAGGGGTCGGGTATGCCGAAGACATGGTGAAAAAGTCCCGGGCCCAGTACGAGGCGAAATATCTGCTGGCGGTGCCTGTCATTTGAGGGAGCAGCGTCGTTCCGTTAGCTGCTGTCGCCGGACCGTAGGGAGAGGCCGGGTTGTAATAAGAGTAGTTGACCCAGTCGGTGTTGATGTCGAGTTCCATTCCCCGTACCGCACCTGCCCGCACCAGCAGATTGGCCAGGTTGGTGATGTTGAGACCGGGACCACCGACGTAGACCAGGGCGCCGTTGTCGGTGACACCCAGGGCCGATCGGTAGACGTAGACAGCGCCGCCCAGGGTATTTCCCCATCGCGTGGTGTCGCTGGCGTTCAGCCCGGAGACGGGTTGGCCTCCGTCCACGATGAGGGCAAGGTTCTGGCGGACGGCCACCACGTTTGGAGTCAGAGAAGCATCGCGCCCCCAGTTGGCCACTGTCATGGTTCCGTCGTTGTAGATCACCGCCGAGGCGGCTCCGGGCCGTAGCGCCATCAGAGTTTTGCCATCGGTGTAGTAACCGCCAGCTGACTGCGCCGACAGGAAGCCGGCGTTGAACGCGGACACCAGGGAGTTGGCTGCGGCCGGTTGGACGGGGGCGGTATGGGTGAACGGCCCACCACCGGGGATCTGGCTACCCGAATAGAGATTGGCGTGGAGCAACTTGGTATCCATCCATGCCACGCCCACCACGTAACTGGTGTGGACAGCGTCGGGACGGAGCTCCGTGGTGTACACGGCCGGGACACCGTCGACCAATCGGCCCGACGGGGACCATTGACCCTCGCCGGTAAGGGCCGGGCTGGCGAAAGGCGCGACGGCGGCGGGAGCCGGGAGGTGGGGCGGCCCGGCGGCCGCCGTGTTCGGAGTGGTCACGGGTGTCTTGATCGACCCCGTGGGAACCACGCCTCCGACCTTGGGAGCGTGGTGGCTGTACCACGCGTTCTCGATCTTGTTGACGATGGAGCCCCCTCCGTTTTGACGGGCCCACTCGGCGAACCGGGCGCTCATCGAACTTCCATAGGTGGGATTGGTCAGCGCCCCTCCCAGGGAGATGACCAACCAGATCATCACGGCGGTCAGGATGACCGCGCAGATGGCCATCATCCGGCGCCGGCGGTAGACCTTCTCCTGACGGGCGCGAACCCGGCGAAGGTTTCCGCGGCGGACACGGTGGGCCCGGCCCCGGCTGGGGCGACCTGGCGCGGGCTGCGACTGTGCGGCGCGTTCAACTGTGTTTACCAAAGGAATTTCCTGAGTATCTTGCATGCCCACCCCGACTAGGTGGCGCGGGGAGAGCGGAGCAACAATCGCGTACGGTGGACCAACACTGGCTACTGGGGCTGATTCTGTAGTGCGCGAGTGGCGCTAACGGTCAGGTACATTCCCGCGATTTCATAAGGATCGGCCACCAGGGTGTCAACTTTAGCTGGGGCGTGACCGGCAAGGGGCGCGCGCCACATCCTGCCCTGTGACCAGCGCCTCCTCGGGCATCCACCCCGGACCAGAAGATGTCCTTCCCGGTCCCCAAGTACACTGCCCGGCCGTGGAGTGCGGATTCCCATCACCGGTCGAGGAGTCGGGCCGGGGTGTCACCGCACTTCCCCGACGACGGTAGGTATCAGTGGTCTCTTCCTGGATCCCCACCCTTGTCCTGATTGGTTGCATCGCGGTGATCTCACCGATTCTGGTCGAGATGACCGGAACCCGGGGATCCCCGGGGTCGTCTTCGAACTCGGACTGGGAATCATCGTGGGACCCGATGTATTGAAGCTGGCCCACACCAGTGGTGTGGTCAATGGGTTTTCCGATATGGGCCTGGCCTTTCTCATGTTCCTGGCCGGCTTGGAGCTGGATCTCCTGCGAATTCGGGGGCGGCCATTGCGCCTGGCTTCTCTGGGTTGGGTTGCCTCAGCCGGTCTGGCCGTGGCCATTGCCTTGGCGGTGGTGTCGACAGGGCTGGTACATGACCCGGTGGTGTTGGGTTTGAGCCTCACCACCACGGCACTCGGGACCTTGTTGCCGGTGCTTCGCGATGCCAGCGTCTTCGACACCGAATTCGGTCGTTATGTGATGGCGGTCGGCACTGTTGGTGAGTTCGGCCCGATCGTGGCGGTTGCCGTATTCCTGACCCAACGAGATCCACTGATCACCATTGCCCTGTTGTTTTTCTTTGTCGCCACTGCGGTCGGGGCTGCGCTGTTGGCCACCCGTACCCAACAACCTCGGGTGGTGGCCATACTCAGACGAAATCCCACTCCAGTGCGCAACTCCCGGTCCGGGTATCGGTGCTCCTCATCCTGCTGCTGGTCTATTTGGCTTTCGAGCTCGACCTTGACGTGCTGTTGGGGGCGTTCGCCGCCGGGATTGTGGTGAGTCTGTTCTCCGCCGGCGAAGACAGCGTGGTGATCCGCGAAAAACTCGAGGCCATTGGATTTGGATTTCTGGTGCCGATTTTCTTTGTGGTGAGTGGAATGCAATTTGATCTCCATTCCCTTATCCACAAACCGAGCGCTCTCCTTCAGATCCCACTCTTCCTGCTTCTCTTCTTGGTGATCAGGGGCTTGCCGGCCCTGTATGTGTGCCGCAAGTACCTACCCAAGGGTCAGTTGATCCCCCTGGCACTCTTCTCGGCCACCGGCCTGCCTCTCATCGTGGTGATTGCGGATATCGGGGTCTCCGCCCACCGGATGGCGCCCGAGAACGCCGCAGCTCTCATCGCCGTCGGCATCCTTTCGGTGCTCATCTTTCCCGTCACCGGTTTACGCGGCTTGCAGCGGTATGCGGCCAAGGCGGAGGCGGGAGGCTCCACCGGCACCGCGCCGTCCGAACCGCACACGCCGGCCCATCCTGACGAGGTTCCACCCCCGGCGTTGGGTCCTTCAGGAATTTCTCCCGAATGAGTCCCGTGCAAGCGCGGGTTCCCGATCACAAGAGTTCCTGACAACGGCACCTTTACGAGTGGCGGCGCGAATCGCTGTGGCTCTGGCCGACTTGTCATTCACCGAAATTGCTCGGTACGTGACCGATTCCCCACAGATCTTATGCAAGTCGATCACCATGTGTGAAGGTCTCCTCGCCAACGTGGTTGGCGAACGGATTGAAATCGTCGCCCATCACCGCAATTGGTTGGTGGGAGGGGTCAATGGTGTGGTCAGTGATCCTGTTGCCCGGGCCCTCGTCGCCGACCCTCTCGGTATGGGGTGATCTATGGGGTCGTTGACCACAATGTGAGCTGCGGCTCGTCGACCTCGGATAGTCGGTGATACCCCGGCAGTTCGTCCATGGGTGTATCGAGGTAGATCTTGGCCTCGGGAGGTTGGGCGAAACGCCCGTGGCTCCACCGGATCTCGATGTGCCCGGCGACCGTGCGCGGCTGTTGGGGCCCGGGTTGGCGAGGACGGTAGCGACATGTCCAGTCGACGCGGGGTTGGCCAGCCGCCCCAGCCGTCACCACGAATTCGAGAACCTCGAACTCGTCCCGCCAGTCCCATGGGCTGGCGATCCGGTACTGCACGGGTAGCCCGGTATGCCGGTCAATTCCGAGTACGAAGTAGGGAGCACTGCCGATCCGGAGTAGGCGCCACACCATGAGCTCGGATCCGATATCGGCGTCCCGCAGCCGACTCTCCCAGCGTTGGGCTGACACGGTGCTCACCGTCCGGCACAGCGTGGCGTACGCGGCCCTGGTCTCCTCGTTCGGGTAGGTGCGACCGGTGAGGGCGTCCCGGAGCTCCCGGTGCTGCTCTCGGGTGCAGAGACCGGGGGTGGCGGGGAAATGATTCAGCCCGGTAGCCGCCAAGCAACCGGTATAGAGCGATATGAGCTCATCGAACGCCACCGCCTCGAACCAGTCATCGCGATTCCACGTCCCCGACATCGCCAGCAAGCCTTCAAACAGGCGGGCGGGGGACGTATTGGCCAGAATGTCGGATTCGTACTTGCAACTGATCAGGTACACGTGGTCGATGCGGAGATCAATCGGTGCAACTTCGTCACCCGGGGCCCGGCGACCGCCGGTCCATTCGATGATCCTGGGCTTGCGACCCCGTAAGCCATCAGGCGCCGCCAACAGAGCCTGCCCGTTTTCGAAGGCAACGCCGAATTCAACCGCGAATCCCTTTTCGGCGTGGACAGTCTCGAGCCGATCCCACGTCTCACTTCCGATCCTCAGTTCGTGAGGTCGCCCGGCCAATGCGCTGGAGAGGTCGGGAAACCCGAGGGTGCCGAGCGCGGTCCCGAGTTCAGTGACCATGGTCCTGTCATCAGACATAGGTTCGCCGCCACAGTGGTCGCCCCGGTATGTGTCCGGCCGAACCGCCGCTCACGCCCCGGTCAGGCTCTCGATGATCGACTCTCCGACTGCTACACAGTGCGACGTGGAGATGCAGGTGACCCCTAAGAGTGGTTCGGGTGAGGTGATGGTGGTCGCATGTTTCCAGGCCTTGGCCATCGGTCCGGTGAAGAGCAGGACCCCGGCCGCCGGTGAGGTGGTGATGGTGCTTCCCACTGTCACGCACGTGTAGTCGGCGACGCACGAAACACTGGAGAGTCCCGCTATCGAGGGGGGTATCGGCTGGCTGGCCCAAGTGCCACCCCCGTTGTCGGTGGTGAAGACCAATCCGTGGCCGGTGCGAGCCACACCCTGGGTATTGGCGGTGGTGCCGACCACCGTGCAGCGAACTCCGGCCACTCCGACCGTCGGCAGGCTGGTTGTGGGTGTCGTGGGTGTCGTGGGTGTCATGGGTGTCGTGGGGACGGTGATGTGGCTGCCGGGCAATGAACCGTCGTTGTCGGCCGGTCCCTGGACACACGAGACTGCATTCAGAAAGCCCGATCCAACCGGAATCGGCAGGGAGATCCACGTGGTGCCACCGTTCGATGTGGCAACCACCGCACCGGCCACCTGGTTAGCGCCCACGATGGTGTGACCTGTCACCCAGCAATGTTGATCGTCGATACACGAGACACCGCTGGCCCCGATGGCGCCACTCGACAAGGTGCCCACCTGATTCCAGGTTGCACCCGCCGATGTCGAGACGAGTGCGGCATTGCCGGTAATGAGGGTCCCGATGCCCATGCATCGGCGATCGGAATTGCAGGACACCGCGGTCACGTCGCTGATGGTGGGCGGCACCGGAGACTGGGCCCAGGTGGCACCACCGTCGGTCGTGATGATGCTGACGCCCTGATTGCCCTGACCCTGGCCCACTGCCACGCATTGGCGCTGGCTGCTGCAGGCAATGTGGGCGAGGTATCCGGCAGTGGCCGGGATGGATTGATTGAACCAGCTCTTTCCTCCGTTGACGGTGGCGATGACTGCGGCACCGTTGGGTGCGCCGCCACTACCGACGGTCGAGCCGACTCCCCAACATTTTGAGGCCGTGACACAGGTGACCGCCACAATTGAATTGATGGGGGTTGGTGCCGCCACCGGTAGTAACGAGCCGCTCCACGGCGATCCAGAGGCGAACGCAATGGTGGCTTGGGTGGTCGACGGTGTTCCCACCACCGCTGGGCCCTTCGAGCAAGCCGTGGCACCGAACGTCAGCAAGATTACCAACCCAATGGAACTGAACGATGGGCGCAATGACGGAAGCGGACGCGGACGCGGACGCGGACGCGGACGACGACCCTGGCGTAGGAACAGATCAGATGTCATGGTGGTCCGTCGGTCTCAAAATGTATGGTCGGCTCCACCGGAGCCGTCGGCGAACGTGGGTCCATAATGCATCGAACCCTCAATCGGGACTGCCAGTCAGCGCACCTTGATGACGTAGGTCTTTGCCACTTTGTCGTGGAAACCCTGACGCCGGTCGTCCCAGAGGGGTGACAGTGCAGCTACCAACGTATACAGCGATGCGATGAACCCGATAATCGGGATCCAATTCAAAAGTATCCCAGGCTCCAGGACGAGGATGCGGAGGCCGGCGCGCTGCGGACCGATCGCCCCGCCATTGGACTCATCTCGAACGGTGATCCCGAGGGCCATCTGACCGACCGTCTGGCCCTTTTCGCTGCCATTGAGAATCGCAAAGTAGGCGATGTCGATGGCCGTGAAGACCAACCCGATCAAGATGACGGAGATACCGAAACCGGTTGTGTAGAAACCCCCACCCGAAATAGTTGAGCTAAAGGCAGCAGCAATGATTATCGCCTTCGGGACAAAGAGAATAATGCCGTCGATGATGATGGCCACCGCTCGCTGCCACCATTCGGCCAGGGGACGGCCCTGGCTGTCAACGGGCCCGGTCACGTAGCCGTAGGGAGCGCCTGCCGGCGGCTGACCGTTCGGAGGAGCGCCCACCGGGGGAGGAGCGCCCACCGGCG
>PLZF01000030.1 GCA_003152015.1 Acidimicrobiaceae bacterium
CCGCCTTCATGTCGATCGGCAAGGGTCACCTCGCGGCCCGCACCGTGGTGTTCCCCCTGGTGGTGCCGGCCATCGGCATCATCGCCACCATTGTCGGCGTGTTCGTCGTCCGGGCCCGGCCCAAGGACAAGAGCGCCATGGCCCCCATCAACCGGGGCGTATGGGTCGCCGCCCTTTTGACCATCGCCGGTACCGCGGTGGTCGCCGGCGCCTATCTGCACTACTGGAAGGCGTTCTTCGCCGTGCTGACCGGCGTGGTCCTCATGCTGGTGGCCAGTGCCATCACCGAGCAGTTCACCTCCACCGAACGCGGCCCGGTCAGAGAGATTGCCGAAGCGGCGCGGACCGGACCGGCCACCACCACCCTGGCCGGCATCGCCATCGGCCTCGAGTCGTCGGTGTGGGCCATCGTCGCCATCGCCATCGCCATCGCGGTGTCGGTGGGCTTGGGCGGTGGGAATATCGAGTTGACCCTGTACCTGGTGTCCCTGACCGGAATCGGGCTGCTGTCGACGGCGGGGATGATCGTCTCCGAGGACAGCTTCGGTCCGGTATCCGACAACGCTGCCGGGATCGCCGAGATGTCGGGTGAGTTCACCGGTGAAGCCGAGCGGGTGATGGTCAGCCTCGACGCGGTGGGAAACACCACCAAGGCGGTGACCAAGGGTGTGGCCATCGGCTCGGCGGTCATTGCCTCGGTGTCGCTGTTCGCCTCGTTCATCGAGACCGTCGGATCCCAACTGGGATTGCATGCCCCCTCCATCGGGAGCCCCGGGTACGACGTCAACTGGCTGTTCAATCAGGCGCAGACCCAGATCAATGTGTCGCATCCCACCATCTTCATCGGACTTCTCATCGGTGGCTCGATCGCTTTCCTCTTCTCGTCACTGGCCATCCGGGCAGTGGGACGCACCGCGGGCACCGTCGTCCAGGAGGTCCGCCGCCAGTTCCGCGAGCATCCGGGGATCATGGACTACACCGAAAAGCCGGAATACGGCCGGGTGATCTCCATCTGCACCTCCGCTTCGCAACGCGAGTTGGCCACCCCGGCGCTGCTGGCCGTGCTGACCCCGGTGATTGTCGGCTTCGGCATCAGCTACTTCGCCCTGGGTGCCTTCCTGGCCGGGACCATCCTGTCCGGGCAGTTGATGGCCAACTTCCTGTCCAACTCCGGTGGGGCGTGGGACAACGCCAAGAAGTACATCGAGGACGGGCACGAAGGCGGGAAGGGTTCCGACGCCCACAAGGCGGCGGTCATCGGTGACACCATCGGCGATCCGTTCAAGGACACCGCCGGACCGGCGCTCAACCCGATGATCAAGGTGATGAACCTGGTGTCCCTCCTCATTCTGCCCGCGGTGATCACCCTTCACTCCCACACCGGCGCCCGTTTGGCCATTGCCGGTGGCGCCCTCGTCGTGCTGCTCATCTCCATTGCCTTCTCCAAGCGGAAGTCGGAAGCCATGGACAGCGAACTACCGACGTCGGGGTCCACCGTGGTGAACGAGCCGGCCGCCGCCGCGGTGGGATCCACCCACGATTGAGGTTCTCCGCCGACGGGGGCTCCGGTCTGGCGGCGGTACCCGGGGTTGACAGCGGGCAACCGCGCAGTTCACCCTGTCGCGACAACTATGACATCCACTGACCTGACGCAGACGAGCGAAGACGTCGACCAAGCCGAGGGCTCCTCGTCGAAGTCGAAGGCTGCCCCACGTGGGGCAAAACCCCTGGTCATCGTGGAATCACCGGCCAAGGCCAAGACCATCGCCGGACTGCTCGGCCCTGGATACGTGGTGGAGTCGTCCATTGGGCACATCCGGGACCTGCCCCGCCGGGCCGATGAGGTCCCTGCCGCTATCAAGGGCGAGGCCTGGGCCCGCCTCGGCGTGGACGTCGACAACGGCTTCAAACCGCTCTATGTGGTGTCTTCGGACAAAAAAGCTCAGGTCGCCAAGCTGAAACAATTGGTGAAGCAGGCCAGCGAGGTCTACCTGGCCTCGGATGAGGACCGCGAGGGGGAGTCGATCGCCTGGCACCTCCTTGAGGTGCTGGCGCCCCAGGTACCGGTGAAGCGGATGGTCTTCCACGAAATCACCCGCCCGGCCATTGAGCGGGCCGTCACCGAATGGCGGGAGCTCGATCGCCGTTTGGTGGATGCCCAGGAGGCTCGGCGCATTCTCGACCGTCTCTACGGCTATGAAGTGTCGCCGGTCCTGTGGAAGAAGATCATGCCCCGGCTGTCCGCCGGTCGGGTCCAGAGCGTGGCCACCCGCATGGTGGTGGAGCGGGAGCGGGCCCGGATGAAGTTCCGTTCCGCCGACTGGTGGGGCCTTGACGGGACCTTCACCACCAGTTCCCCGGCCAGCGAGGGAATCCCCAACTCATTCACTGCGTCACTGGTGGCGGTGGACGGCGTGTCGTTGGCATCCGGTCGTGACTTCGATGACACCGGGGCACTGACCTCTTCGGGTTCGGTGGTGGTGTTGGGGGAGGCCGAAACCCGAGTGTTGGCGGCGGCCCTGGAGGGCGCCCCTTTCGCGGTGAAGTCGATGACCCACAAACCATTCCGACGGTCCCCGGCACCCCCGTTCATGACGTCCACCCTGCAACAAGAGGCGGGCCGCAAGCTCCGTTTCAGTTCGAAGCGCGCCATGCAGATCGCCCAGCGTCTCTATGAGCAGGGGTGGATCACCTACATGCGGACCGACTCGACCACGTTGTCGAATGAGGCGTTGGCCGCGGCCCGGGCCCAGGCCGCGTCACTGTATGGATCCGAGTACGTGCCGGCCCAGCCGCGTGTGTACGAGCGGAAGGTGAAGAACGCCCAGGAGGCTCACGAAGCCATCCGGCCCGCCGGTGAGTCATTCCGGACGCCCGATGAGGCATCGCGGTCGTTGTCCGGAGACGAGTTCCGGCTCTACGACATGATCTGGAAGCGGACGGTCGCCTCGCAGATGGCTGACGCCAACGGGACCAGCGCGCAGGTGCGCCTGGTTGGCACCGCCGTTGACCCTGCGGGCAGCGACGACCGTGAGGCGGAATTCTCCGCCAGCGGAAAGGTCATCCAGTTCCCCGGGTTTCTGCGGGCCTATGTCGAGGGTAAGGACGATCCCGACGCCGAGTTGGCCGATCGCGAGGTGCACCTTCCCCCGATGGCCGAGGGTGACCCGTTGTCGGTGGACGGACTGGAGCCCGGGTCCCACGCCACCCAACCACCGGCCCGTTTCACCGAGGCGTCACTGGTGAAGGCCATGGAGGAACTCGGCGTCGGTCGCCCGTCGACCTACGCCAGCGTCATCGCTACCATCCTCGACCGTGGCTACGTATGGAAGAAGGGAACCGCACTCGTCCCGTCGTTCACCGCCTTCGCGGTGGTGGGGCTGCTCGAGCGGTACTTCGCCGACCTGGTGGACTACGGGTTCACTGCATCAATGGAAGACGACCTCGATGCGATCGCCTCGGGGGATGAAGAGGCGCTGCCCTGGTTGACCCGCTTCTACTTCGGCACCGGCGACGAGGTGGCCAACGGCACGGGTGCCGGGGACGGGGTGATCTCGGGCCACGGTTCGCAGGTCCGCCGACTCGGTCTCAAGCACGAGGTGAATACCTACCTGGGAGAGATCGACGCCCGCGAGATCAACTCCATCCCCATCGGGAAGGGCAGCGACGGAGTCGAGATCGTGGCCCGGGTGGGTCGCTACGGCCCGTATCTCCAGCGCGGCGAGGACCGGGTCTCCATCCCCGAGGACCTGGCGCCCGACGAGCTCACACCTTCGCGCGCCGAAGAGCTTCTCGAGGCTCCATCGTCGGATCGGGTGCTCGGAGAGGATCCGGAGACCGGTCTGGCCGTACAGGTCAAAGCCGGCCGCTTCGGACCGTATGTCCAGCTGGGTGAGGTGGTCGACGGAGGCCCGAAACCCCGCACCGCATCGCTGTTCACCTCGATGGTCACGGCCACCGTCACCTTTGAACAGGCGCTGGAACTGCTGCGGATTCCACGGGTGGTGGGCCCGGATCCCGAAAGCGGTGAGGAGTTCGTCGCCTACAACGGGAAATTCGGCCCCTATTTGAAAAAGGGCACCGATACCCGAAGCCTGCTCACCGAAGAGCAGATCCTGACGGTGACGGTGGACGAGGCCCTGGCCCTGTTCGCGCAACCCAAGACCAGGCGGGGCCGCAATGCCGCCGGGCCGCTCCGCGAGATGGGAGCCGACACCGATACCGGATTGCCGATGGTGGTCAAGGACGGTCGATTTGGACCGTACGTCACCGACGGCACCACCAACGCATCGCTCCGCAAGGGGGACGACGTCGAAACCCTGACAGTGGAACGGGCGTCCGAGTTGTTGGCGGAACGACGGGCCGCGGGCCCGTCGACCCGCAAAAAGGCAACGGCCAAGAAGTCACCGGCCAAGAAGAAGGCGGCAGCCAAGAAGTCACCGGCGAAGAAGAAGGCGGCAGCCAAGAAGTCACCGGCGAAGAAGGCGGTCGGCGACCCGAAGATGGTCGCCGGGTCAGAGTGACCGATGGGTCCCGCGGACGCCTGATCGCCCTCGAAGGGATTGACGGCTGTGGCAAGTCCACCCAGGCTCAGATGCTGGCAACCCGGCTCGGCGCCTTACTCACCTTCGAACCGGGAGCCACCACGCTGGGTAGGTCACTCCGTCACTTGCTCCTCGATCCGGATCTGCCTCCCTTGACCGAACGGGCTGAAGCCCTGTTGATGGCGGCAGATCGGGCCCAACACGTGGCCGAGGAAGTGGGTCCAATCCTCGAGACAGGGAGGTGGGTGGTCACCGATCGGTTCTCGGGATCGACCCTTGCTTACCAGGGGTATGGGCGGGGCATGGATGTTTCCGAGCTCGGGAGGCTGGTCGCCTGGGCGACCGGAGGGTTACGCCCGGACCTCACGGTGTTGATCGACGTGCCGGTGGCGTTGGCGGAGGGGCGACTGGCCGGTGGACGTGACGATCGCTTCGAGGCGCTGGGGACACCCTTCTTCGAGCGGGTGGCCGATGGGTTTCATCGGTTGGCCACCGGTGACCCCGAGACGTGGGTAGTGGTGGATGGGATTGGTGACATCGACGACATTGCCGAAAGCGTGTGGGCGGCGGTGCGGGAGCGGTTGGGGGAGCCGGCCGGTGGCTGAACCAGAGTCGACAGAGGTGCCGGTGGCGGCGCTGTTCGAGGGTGTGGTGGGTCAGCCCACCGCAGTCGCCCAGTTGAGGGCTTCGGCTCGCCGACCGGTGCACGCATATCTCTTGCACGGTCCGCCCGGGTCGGGCAAGCGGGCGGCTGCCCGTGGGTTCGCGGCCGCCCTGTTGTGTCCTCAGGGTGGCTGCGGGACGTGTAGCACGTGTCGGAGGGCGCTGGCCGGGACCCATCCCGATCTGGTGGTGGTGGAGCGATCAGGTGCGTCCATCAGCATCGAGGACGCCCGCACCATCGGCACCCGGGCCCAGCGTCGACCGATGGAGGCGTCACGTCAAGTGCTGGTGGTCACCGACATCCACCTGGCCAGCCAGTCGGCACCGGCACTGCTCAAAACGGTGGAAGAGCCGCCCGCCTCGACGGTCTTCGTACTGGTGGGGGACGAGTTGCCCCTGAGCCTGGTGACGATCGCCAGTCGGTGTGTGAAAGTGGCGTTCGATCCAGTTCCGGTCGATGCGGTCACGACATGGTTGGTCAGCCACGGGGTGAGTGACGAGGTTGCCCATTCGGTGGCCGTGGTGTCGGGTGGTCGGCTCGATCGGGCCAAATTGCTGGCTACCGATCCGGGGTTCGCCGAACGTATCGAGCGATGGAGATCGGTCCCGACCCGCCTGGACGGCACCGGCGCCGCCGCCGCCATGGTGGCCGCTGAGTTACTCAACTCGGCTGACGAGTTGCTGGGACCATTGAGAGAGCAACACGCCGCTGAACTGGCATCGCTGTCCGAGCGGGCCGAAGCCGTGGGGGCCAAGGGGATCCCGGGTCGCAAGGAGGTTGAGGATCAACACAAGCGCGAAGAGCGGCGATGGAGGACCGACGAGCTGAGGACGGGGCTGGCCACCTTGGCCGGGGTCTACCGTGACCGGCTGGTGACCGCCGCCGATGCACCCACCGGCACCAGTTCGCCCGGTGCCGAGGCTGACAGCCGCCAGTTGGTGGGAGATGTGGAGGCGATCGAGCGGGCTGCCGGCGTGCTTGGACGTAACCCCAACGAGGCCCTGTTGATGGAAGCGCTGATGACCAGATTGTCGGGACTGGCGAACTGAAGCATGTTCGCCGGCCCGGCCGTCAGTCGGACGACGCTGGAGAGGGACGGCGAAATCGCAGTCTCCGGGGTTCGGATAGCGTGGCACCTCGCGCCTGGGTAGCTCAGTCGGTAGAGCAACGCACTCGTAATGCGTAGGTCAGGAGTTCGATTCTCCTCCCAGGCTCCATGTTTAGGGCCGGAAACCCCGGTCTGGCCTACAAATGGCCTACAAAGGCTCCATGGCTGGCACCATACGAGAGCGTTCACCGGGCCACTGGCAGCTTCGAGTCTTCGTCGGCCGGGACCCGGTCACGGGCAAGCCGAAACAGCTCAGCCGGTCGTATGCCGCCGACCGTCGGGAGCCCGGGGCCGGCAAGCGGGCGGCCGAGAAGAAGCTGGCCAGTCTGGTGGCCGCCGTCGAGCGCGGCGAGTACGGCGGCACCCAATCGACGCTGGGCAGCCTCCTCGACGAATGGCTGGCTCATTCCGAGCGGATGGGCCGCAGCCCCAAGACCCTTCACGAGTACAAGCGGAAGATCGACACATCCATCCGCCCGAAGCTCGGCGCCAAGGCGCTCGACAAGCTGACGGCCCATGACCTCGACCGACTCTATGCGAGCCAGCTTGCTGCCGGCCTGAGCCCGAGCACGGTGCTCTACCACCACCGCATCATCGGCGCGGCGCTCAAGCAGGGCAGGAAGTGGGGCTGGGTCGACCGCAACGTGGCAGAGGACGCCACACCGCCGGCGGCTCGGAAGACAGAGACGAAGGTACCGTCGCCCGAGCAGGTGACAGCGCTGATCAGCGAGGCCGCTCGTCCAGGTGCTCGGAATCCTGAGCTGACCACGATCGTTATCCTCGCGGCACTGACTGGAATGCGCCGGGGAGAACTGTGTGGACTCCAATGGGGCGACATCGACTGGCAGAGCGCGGCGGTTGTCGTTCGGCGGTCAATTTGGCAGACACCTGACGGGATCGGGACGAAGGGTCCGAAGAGTCACCAGGCCCGACGCCTGGTCCTCGGAGAGCAAGCCATGGTGGTTCTTGGCGGTAGGCATGCGAGGGCGGAGGCGGACGCTACAGCGGCCGCCGTGGCCCTATCTCCGGACGGATACGTCTTCAGCGCCGATCCGGACGGAGCTCGACCGCTACACCCTGACTCAGTGACCCAGGCATTCGAGCGGTTGTGTCGGCGAATGGAATTGCCAGCGAGCGCGGAAGCTGAGCAGTCCGGCCGTGACATCGCAGACACAGAACGGTGGCCATTCCGGTTGCATGACCTCCGGCACTACACAGCTACCCAGTATCGCCGCCGGCATGAATCCGGAGACAGTTGCCGATCGACTTGGCCACGCCGACGCGTCGGTGGCACTCCGGGTGTACACCGCGAACACCAGCGCGCAGGCCCAGGCCGCCGCCGACTCACTCGAGGCCGGGCTGAAGTTGCCGAAGCTCTCTGCCGGCGCTGGTGGATAGAGCCGCACTCTCGTTCCCACGGCCGGAACAACAGATCTGTAATTCGACCCGAATCACCTCGCGAGCCACTCTCAACTGTTCTGCAATTGTGCCTGCGGCTCCCGAATCGCTGGACGTGCCTCTCAAGTGGCCCTGGTTTGATGTCGACTACATGGGTATGGTGACGACGTCCCATGTAGTGCTCAGCCCTTATGGCGGCGTCCCGAAAACCATCGAACAGGGCTATTCGAGCCCTCATCGAAGAGGTCGAGGCCGGTGGCTGGTCGGTGACACCGCCCGCAGGGAAGAGCAACATCTGGAAGGCGAAATGCGAGTGTGGCATCCACATGGAGCACATTCACCAGACGCCCTTCTCGCCTGGCTACGCAAAGAACAAGTTGGCGAAATTCAAACGGATGTGGAGCGGTATGAGACGACTTTTTGTGGAGTTCTTGTGCGCACCGATGCTGGCGACCACAGCCCTAAAGGGCTAGAGCAGTACATCGATCTCGTTGTGGCCGAACTCGAGCAGCTGAACGCAGATGACATCGATGTTTCGACCAACCTCGAGACCTCTCGAATCGATGTGTCAATCTCTCTGGAATCTGCGGATTTGATGGAAGCCCAAGAGGACGGAGGGGCAACGATTCGAGCAGCCTTTCACGCTGCCGAGATCGCCACCCCGGGATGGAAGATCGATTGGGTCAAATGCACGATGCATCGTGACGGAGAGCTCGTCGACGCCTAATTTGGCATCCCGCGGTTGTCCTGACCCCAGGCACAGCGCCGGCCAAGTGGCCAATCCGGTTACATGGCCGACGGCACTGGACGGAAACCAAATTCGCCGCCGGCATGAATCCGCAAACCCTCGCCGATCAGCTCGGGTACGCCATTGCTTCGATGATCCTCGTGGCCAACACCGCAACTACGGACGCCCGAGCGCAGGCTGCTGCGCAATCATTCCAGGCCGGTCTGGGTTTGAGCATGTCAGTAGTGGGCTCCTTTTGATCTGACCTCCTTCGATCTGCAGGATGGTGATCATCTTGCTGCCCTCTGGAATCGAATGACTATTGCTCGCCAGCCACGGGATGCGGCACTGCGACGTTGCTCGGTGGCTTACGAGGTCTGTTCACCGGTGACCAAACGACGCACAGCCTCAAGTTTCTCTTCGAGCAGTCGGACGTCGTAGCGGCTTGCGGGCCTCGTGGGCTCGGTGCAGCGTTCATCGAAGCGGGCGAACCATTGGGCACAGTTGCGGGCATCCGACGAACGTCGCTGGCCACCACGGAGTTCTGCACCGAGCTGACGAGACTCTCGAACGCTGTCGCCGTGGTGTTCGGAAGCTCCCACCCCTTTCATTGGCTAGCCTAAGTCGTCCCCATTCCGGCTGATACTTTCTTCAAGTGGGCGTCCCTAAACGCTAATGACAACATCATTGTAGTTGAGCAGACGGCGAGGACGGCGGCGCCGACAGAGGCAAAAGACCTGTTCACCCCCGGCCGTCGGCTGGCCGGGGGTGAGGTGGAACCTGCCGGATGAGGCCTCCCCGGTCCGGGGCCCGCGATGCTGGCGCAGG
>PLZF01000061.1 GCA_003152015.1 Acidimicrobiaceae bacterium
TGCCGGGCCCGCCAGTGAGCTCGAAGCCTTTGTGGGTGCGTAGATAGTGGTGATGTCCACAGAGACGGGCCAGATTCCACATCGAGGCCGGCCCGTCCTGGCAAAAGGGCACGATCCGGTGGTCGATCTCCAACCTGGTAGCCACGTCACAGCCGGGGACCACACAGGTGGGGTCCCGCTCTATCAGGGCGATCTTCAACGCGGCAGGTATCGACCGTCCCAAGTGACAGATGGTGGTCACGTCGATCCCGTTGGTGATGACCAGGTGGCAGAGGGCGTCTCCCATCAGCTCGGTGGCTGTCTCGACCGGGATGGGGCCCACCCCGGGGATCTCACAGATCTGGCCATCGCCTATGACCCCGGTCCGCAGGGCATCGAGATCGACCCGGACATGGACACTGGCCCGGAGACCGGGTCTCTTCGCTTGCCGGTTGCTGCCAGGATCCTCGGTGTCGGTGCCACCACCGCTGTGGCCGCTGTCGTTCCCCCGACCGGTGACCAGAGCCACCAAGGCATCGGCGGCATAGGCATCGGAGGACTCGACCAGGCCGTCCTTCCTGGCCTGGTCGAAGACCCTTGTCGACTCGGCCCGCAGCGATGCCAACAGTGAGGCACCCGCGTCGGGGGTGAGCCGGGCATCGAGGCGAAAGGCCCCGTCGGTGGGATCTGTCCAGGTGCGACAGCTCCTGGAGCGATGGAGGGCCTCATGGGCGGCCTTGGCATCCCTCTTGGACCGTCCCTGGGCCTTGGCCCTCAGACACCGGTCCCGGAGTTGTCGGAGTGTCTCGGCCTCGGCTGCTGCCACCAGTTCGTCTTCACTACCTGGATTGACCCCTACAGCCCCGGAGATGGCCTTGGCCTTTGATCTCGACAGCCTGCCCTCCCGATAGGCAGAATCGACCCCGGGATGGGCTTGCAGAGAGTCACCGAGAGACAGCACCTCGATGGCGTCTCCCACCGATTCACCGGTGAGGTCGGCCAACCAGTGGGCAGCCGAGCGGTGGCCATGGCGTTGGTGCTGGTTGGACTCAGCTGCCCGTTTGGCTGCCAGGGTCTTGCCTGCAGCACAGAGCCGCTCCCCCCGGGTAAACGAGGAAAGCAACTGGGCTGCGTCATCTCCGCAGTAGCGGTCGGGCTCGAAGGATCCCACAAACGAAGCGATGGTCTCGATGGCCCGGATAAGAGCAGCACTGGTGGGCACTGCGTGGGTGGGCACTGCGTGGGTGGGCTCCGTGTGGGTGGAGGCTCTCGTGGTGGGTTCTCTGTGGGTGGCCAACGCCATGCACCCCATGATGACAGGAGGGTGTATTGCTCGGTCAGAAGGGGAAGGGCCGGGCAGGGGAAGTGCAAGAAGGTCGGTGCCAAAAGGACGTGCCGCGCGATACTTCGACGGTGAGTGATTGGGGCGAGAACCTGTACGGAGATCCGTGCCATGAGTGCGGTTTTGACTGGGCCATCTCCCACGACGAAGCGATCAAGTCGGTAGTGAACACGCCTCGTTCGTATGCCCAGGTGCTTGCCGATGCCGATGCTGATGGGTCTGAGAGGGATCCGGAACTGACATGGTCAGTTGGTGCCTACATCTGCCATGTGGGCGACAACATGCGGATTTGGGCGGAGCGATTGGCAGGTGTCTGTCGGGGGGCTTCTTCCGTGGTCGCATCCTACGATGAGGGACTTCTGGCCGTGGCGAGGGCATACGAAGGGATAGCGATCGAAGCGGCGATGTGGTCACTCGAACGGGCAGTCGAAGAGTGGAAACGGGCGGTCGAGGAGGCTTCTGTAACCGATATTGTCCTTGTCCACCCTGACAGGGGTCAGCAGAGCCTTGTCGATGTGGTCCGATCCAACGCCCACGACGCCTTTCACCACCAATGGGATATACAGCGATCGATTCGGGCTGGGTCTCGATCGTGACTCACGAAGGGCGATTGACGGATGTGTCGAAGGTCTGCCCCGAGATCAGGACAGCCTCTCGGTGGGTAGCCGCTCAGCGGGCTGTCGTCGGAGTGACAGGGGGGACCAGCGGCGCCTGGGGTGCATAGGTGGCGTCGTTCACCGGACCGGGCACTTGTGCCCCTCCCGCCGTGGGCACCTCGACGGAGGTGCCGGCGATTTCGAAGATGACACCGGTAATGCCTGGCTGAGCCATGGCGGTGAATACCACTTGGGAGATAGCCAGAATTTGATTGGGCCCCACCACCTGCACCGGGCTGGTGGTGAAGTTGATGGTGGCAATCCCATTGACTTCCGTCGCAACAACATCATTGGGTTTGCCGGTTAGAAAGCTCTGGAGACCGGTCGCTGACTCTGCGGAGGTGGGACCTTCGAGAAGAGCGCCAAGTATCTGAGTGAGGTTTGCCGGGGGTGCGACATTCCGCAAAACCGGAGAGACATGCTGGGTCGGAGCTACCAGGTAAATCGGTTCGGAAACGGATGCGACCGGAGGGACCGTGACCATGGTTGTGGTGGGGGAGCTGGGGTTGAGGAGATCAAAAGGCACTGCTCTGGTCGGGATCGTTGAGGGGACGGCTTCGGTCGGAATACCGCACGAAGCCGTCACAATCGCCGTGAACAGGATCAACCCCACGACTCCGAATCCGACCCGACGACGAAGGTGACTCACCGTAGGATCCCTTGTGCACTGCCATCGCCACCGTCATCGCCACTGCCATCGCCACCGCCAGCGGTAAGAGGCAGTTCGACGACGAAACGCGCCCCACCCGAGGCCGCGTCTTCTATTCGGACAGAGCCGCCGTGAAGGCGCACATGTTCGGCCACCAATGACAGGCCAAGCCCGGTACCATCACCCGACGCTCGTTGACCCGAGCGAGTGCCGCGATAGAAACGTTCGAAAAGGTCTGCTCGGTCGGCGAGTGGAACCCCGGGACCATGGTCCTCGACGATCACGCGGATGGAGTTGGCGCCTTGGCCGGTTCCTGGTGGGTCGCGATCAACGATGACCCGGGTCACCCCACCGGCATAACGCGTTGCATTGTCGACAAGGTTGGCCATGATCCGCTCGAATCGACGCTTGTCGACTCGAAGCCGTAAGCCATCGACGCCGGGGGCTACCTCCACCGGATATACCGGTTCAATTCGCCTCCCGTCCTCTCCGATCGGCGACGTGGCTGTCACCGCTTGACGCACCAGTTCGCCCGGATCCACTTCGTCGAGTGAAAGTTCCGCCGATCCGGCATCGAATCTCGAAATCTCCAAAAGATCGTCCACCATCCGCTTGAAACGCTGAAGATCCCCGTCGAGTAGCGAGAGCGCCCGCTGAGCCCGGGGATCGAGTTCATCCCGGTGGCCTTCAAGCACCCCGACCGACGCTGACAGGGTGGTAAGAGGAGAACGGAGTTCGTGACTGACGTCAGAAGTGAAGCGGGCCTCGCGCTCGATCCTGGCTTGCAGATTGCCGGCCATTCGATTGAATGCCGATGCCAGTTTCAGAAGATCGGCATCCTCGCCGGCTTCGACCCGGGTATCGAGTTGGCCGCCGGCAATGGCCACGGCGGCATCGGTGATGCCCACCAGCGGACGCAGGGCGCGGCCACTGGCCCAGCGTCCGACGGCGGCGCCGGCCACGGTGGTCACCAGCGCTGCCGCCCCAAGGGCGAATGCCAGCGCCCGCAGCGTCCCCGCCAGCTCCTGAAGGGAAAAGACCTCGAAGTAGTCGGCGTGGACAGCGGGAAGTGGCACGCCCACCACCAGCTCGACTGAGCCGTTGAGCGAGAACCGTTGGGACGCCGGCTGGCCCCCGAGGACCAATGCCCGTTCCTCGGCGGGGATGGTGTTCTGGCCCACCGAAATCGACGTTGCGTACCACTGACCCTGCCGACGAAGGACCGACCTCGAACCGGGAAGTGTGTCGACAGATTCGAGCAACTGATTTACCTGGGTGCCCGGCGATCGTAATGAGTTCTGGACCAGCGAGGCGTTCACGAATGCTTGGCGTTGTACGGCCGTCTGGCGTTCATTGAGAAAGCTCTGCCGGGCAGTGAAGTAGGTGATTCCGGCCAATACCGCGGACAGGGCGAAGGCTCCGACGGCGAAGGCGGCGGTGACCCGCGCCCGTAGGCCGAGCCGATTCAACAGGTGGGTACGACTCTGCGCCCCCAACGCTCAGACCGCCAATTTGTAGCCCATACCCCGGACCGTGAGGATGAACTGAGGATTTCCCGGGTCGGGCTCCACCTTGATGCGCAGGCGTCGCACATGAACATCGACCAGCCGCCCATCACCGAAGTAGTCGTAACCCCACACGCGCTCGAGGAGCTGTTCGCGACTGAGGACTTTCCCGGTGTTGACGGCAAGTTCGCAAAGCAGCCGGAATTCGGTACGGGTGCAGTGGACCTCTTCACCACCCCGCCTGACCACTCCCGCATCCGGCTCGATCTCGACATCCCCAAAGGCGAGGACCGAGGCACCCGCTTCGGTTGGTCGGCTTCGCCTGAGCAGGGCTCGGATACGGGCGGCCAGTTCCTTGGCCACGAACGGCTTGGTGACGTAGTCGTCGGCTCCGGCTTCGAGACCGGCCACCACGTCATGGGTATCCGACCGGGCAGTGACCATGATCACCGGGACCGTGCTCTGTTTACGAAGGGTGCGACAGGTTTCAAAACCGTCCATGCCCGGGAGCATGAGATCGATGAGGACCAACTCGGATGGGTCGTCGGCGAAATGGGCGACAGCGTCTTCACCGCTGGCCACGTCATCAACCGTGTACCCCTCGTCTTCGAGGGCAAGACGCATGGACAGTCGGATCCGTTCGTCATCCTCGACGACCAGGATGCGGTTCATCCGATGATCATGGCACGACGGACCGGCCTCGGTGGACCGGTCGGTCGTCTCCGGTCAGCTACCGATCCAGACCTGGGTCGGCCAGATCACCCCACTGATCATCCCGAAGGCTTTTCCGCCCCCCGGCAATGTCGGATTGTCGAAGTTTTGAACCTTGGGTTGGGCGCCGACCGACCACACGGCTCGATCGGTCCAGATGTAGGGGATGTCCTTCCCCATCAAGGAGGCCACCTCTTGATATGCGGCGGAACGCGCCGCCGGATCGGCGGTCTGGCGTCCCTTCTGCAGGGCAGTCTCCATAGCCGGGTCGGTGTTACGTGCCATATTGATGGAGAAGACCGGGTTGATCTGGGTCGGGCTCCAGAAGATGTAGTTGAGGTCGGGGTCGATGGCCCCGAACTGGCGCCACACCTGGGCCTCAAACCCGCCGAGCAGCGCGGAGTTGATGATCTGTGCCTGCTGAACCGGAGTCAGGGTGGTGGTCAATCCCACACCGTTCAGCTGTTGCTGAAGGTATTGGGCAATTTTGGTGGTGAACGGATCGGGCACGTGGTTGAGGTTCACCGTTACCGGCGAACCGGTGGACTGCTGCACCTGCTGGACCAGTTGCTTGGCCTTGGTCACGTTGTAGGCCGGATATCCGTCCGGCGCATAGAAGGGTGAGCCGGGCACGAAGGGACCGTTGGAGGTCGGGTTGACGCCCGAGTCGATTATCTGGGAGTACTGCTTCGAGTCGATTGCCATGGCCGCGGCCTGGCGCACCAGCGGGTTGTTGAACGGTGGCTTGGACAGATTGAGAAGCAGGCAGGCCATGTCGGGCTCACCGGCCACGTGGGTCGAGTCGTCGATATACCCCAGCGATGAATCAGAACGCAGGCCTTTGGTCACCACCGATGCGGATGAGTGGATGATGTCGACACTCCCGGACATCAGGCTGTTGAGCAGCTGGTCACTGTCGGGAATGGGCTTGTACTGGATGGTGTCGAGGTAGGGGTATCCCGGCCGCCAGTAGTGGGGGTTCTTGGTACCGGTGAAGTGGTCGTTGGGGACCCATTCGCCAAAGACGAACGGCCCGGTACCGACCGGGTTCATGGTGCCATTCTTGTTCTTCAACATGCTGGGGGCGGCGATGAATGCGATCTGACCGCCTATCCCGCCGCACAGGTAGTAGTTGAACGGTACCCACGGGGTGTGCATCGTGACGGTCACCGTCATCGGATCGGCGACGGCGATGGTGGCGATGTTTGTCACCGCCGGTCCGGTCAGACCCGACGCCTTGTGGGCGTTGAAGTTGTAGGCGACGGCGGCAGCATCGCAAGGGGTGCCGTCATGGAAGACGACATTGGGACGCATGACGATGGTCCACACCGTGTAGTCGGCGTTCGGGGTGATGGACTTGGCCAGATAGGGCTGCACGCTCCCGTCGGCAGCGATGGCCGCCAGTGGGTCGAAGACGGTGCGGGCGTAGAGGATCCCGGTGCTGTCGTAGGTGCCGGTGGTGGGATCGAACCCCTTCTCTTCGGCTTCGACCCCGAAGATCAGTTTCCCACCGGGCTTGGGAGTGGCGGTCGAGACTCCGTTGGGGTGAGAACCGGAACCGGTGGATGTTTTGGTGCTGGACCCGGAGCTACATGCCTCCAGAAGCCCACCGGAGGCGCCGATGGCGACGATCCCCGCTCCGGTAACAGCCCCACGGGCCAAAAACGAACGTCGGTCAATGCGCTCAGCCATGTTTTCCCCCTGAAATCGTGGTGATGACAATGTGACGTCGTATGTCCTATCACCATCGGGTACGGGAACGGGGATAACCAGGGTTTGGCGTCGGGGTACGGGTACTGTTGGTCGTATGTCGTGGGAACTCGATGCCTTCCATCTTTCGCTGGAAGGAATGTCCCCGGCATCGGTGAAGGCCTACCGCGCCGACGTGGACGGATTCGTCCAATGGGCCGGTCGGGGTGGAGCTAGCGGACCATGCGACGTGAGCCGGCTGGTGTTGCGCCGCTACCTCGCCTACCTGGCCACCCGCCGTTACGCCAAAGCGTCCATCGCCCGGAAGGCGGCATCGCTCCGCTCGTATTTCCAGTGGTGCCTTCGCCGGGAGTTGATCACCACCGATCCTTCTGCCCGGCTCTCGGCTCCGGCGCCGGACTCCCGGCTTCCCCGGATTCTCGGTCAGTCTGAGATCGGTCAGCTGCTCGATCCGGGCGTGAACCCGTCTCAGACCGCCAATCCGAAGGTGGGGCCGACCCGCACGATGCCTCCCGAGATCAATCATCGCGACGATGCCGTCCTGGAATTGCTCTATGGCAGCGGACTGAGAGTGGCTGAACTGTGCGGCCTCGACCTCGATGATATTGATCTCCACCGCCGGGTGGTCACCGTGATCGGAAAGGGCTCGAAGCAGCGTCAGGTATTAATGCACGAACGGTGCGCGGTGGCGGTGCAGCTATGGATCAAAGACGCGCGAGCACTCATGTCCCGTCCAACCAGTCCCCGGGATGCACTCTTCTTTAATGCACGCGGAAATCGGCTGGGCCCACGAGACGTTCGGCGATTGCTTGACCGGCGATCGCCAGTTCCCACCCACCCCCACGCCCTGCGTCACACCTTTGCCACCCATCTGCTCGATGGAGGGGCGGATCTCCGAGTTGTCCAGGAACTGTTGGGTCACGCAAATCTCCAGACCACGCAGGTCTACACTCATGTCAGCAAGGACCGGTTGCTTGCTGTCTATGGAGGAACGCACCCGCGAGCGTAGGGGGAGTATTGGCCTTGCTCACTGAGACGAATGACCACGGTGTCGAAGGTCATGGTGTCGCGGTCCAATGGACGGCGTACAAAAAATCGGGGACTCGTGAGCTTCGCGACCAGTTGATCGTGCACTACGCACCGTTGGTGAAGTTCGTGGCCGGGCGAATATCGGCCGGGCTTCCGCGTTATGTCGATGGGGCTGATTTGGCCAGCTACGGCATCATCGGATTGATCGATGCCATCGAACGTTTCGACCCCGGTCATAAGGTGAAATTTGAGACGTACGCCATGCCCCGCATCAGAGGGGCCATTATCGACGAACTCCGGTCGATTGATTGGGTTCCACGCTCGGTGCGAACCATGGCCCGGGCTGTCGAGCAGTCATACGCAACGCTGCAAGCCACCCTTCACCGGACCCCCACTGACGCCGAGGTCGCTGTCGACCTGGAGATGACCGATAGCCAGTTTCGGAATGTATTGCAGCAGGTCTCACTCACCGGGATGGCGGCACTCGACCAGGTCTTTAGGGGTGGCGACCGGTCAGATCACCGTCCGTTGGGTGAAACTCTCCCCGATATTGGTGCTGGGCCCATGGCGATATTCGAGGTCAAAGAGAACAAAGAGGTGCTGATCTATGCCATCAACGAGATGGGCGATCGCGAGAAGACGGTCATCACGCTCTACTACTACGAGGGCTTGACCCTGGCCGAGATCGGGGAGATCCTCGGAGTCACCGAGAGCCGAGTAAGTCAGATCCACACCAAATCCGTGCTCCAGCTACGGACCAAACTGGCCGACCGGCCAGAGGGGGTAGGACCCAACAGGGGTGGATCCAGTGATGGTGGTGCTGATGGCGACGGCCGGATTGTGCCTCCAGCCGTCGACGTCGAAGCCAGCTGAAGTCGCCCCTGTCACCCGGCAGATCCATGGGATCTCCCTCCAATTCGGGTCGCGAGTGGAGAAGGCACCTCCCCGGGCACTAACATTGTGCCGCCTTACCGTTCGGTAGGCACACGCGAGAAATCATCACGCACCCGGCCGCGTCTACGGTCGCCCTCTAGGGGGTGTTGTCGCCGGGGAGGACTAACCGTCAGAGGAGCAAGAACATGGCTGTCGTCACGATGAAGCAACTATTGAGTGCTGGCGTCCACTTTGGCCACCAGACCCGCCGTTGGAACCCCAAGATGCGCCGGTTCATCCTCGGCGAGCGCAATGGGATCTACCTGGTTGATCTCCGACAGACGATGAAGGGCATCGAGGAGGCGTACGCCTATACCCGTGACCTGGTCGCCGGGGGTGGAAGCATCCTCTTTGTGGGCACCAAAAAGCAGACACAGGGCCCAATCGCTGCGTATGCCGATGCCTGTGGAATGCCGTATGTGAACGAGCGCTGGTTGGGCGGCATGCTGACCAACTTCCAGACCGTCTCGACTCGGGTGAAGCGCATGAAGGAATTCGAAGCCATGGAGAAGGCTGGCGACTTCGAGGCGATGCCCAAGAAAGAAGCGCTGCGTCACAGCCGGGAACTTGAGAAGTTGCAGCGCAACTTGGGCGGCATCCGCGGCCTCAGCAAACTCCCCGATGCGATTTTTGTCATTGATACAAACAAAGAACACATTGCCGTAACCGAAGCGAACAAGCTGGGGCTACCGATTGTGGCGGTGGTCGACACGAATTGTGACCCTGATGTGATCACGCACGTGATTCCGGGTAACGACGATGCAATTCGCTCTGGAGCACTGCTCTGCCGGGTCGTCGCCGATGCCGTTGTCGAGGGTCGGTTCATCGCTGAACAGCGTCCAGCCCCCAAAGCCCCGACTCCAGCTGCTCCCGCCCCGGCACCCGCCGCCACCTCGGCTGCTCCCAAGGCACCAACCGCAGCGCCGATACCGCCGCCGCCGTCTGCTCCTGTCGCCAGTGCGCCCGCCGCTGCTCCCGCCCCGGCACCTGCCGCCACCTCGGCTGCTCCCAAGG
>PLZF01000034.1:0-9396 GCA_003152015.1 Acidimicrobiaceae bacterium
CGCCATCGACGACGATCACCTGGCCCGTGACGTACGACGAGGCGTCCGAAGCGAGGAACAACAGGACCCCGTCGAGCTCATTCACGGCGCCAGGCCGTCCCATCGGCGTATAGCGTTCGATGTACTTCGCCCCTTTCGGGTCATCGATCATGGTTTCAGCAGTCATTTCGGAGCGGAACCATCCGGGAGCGACGGCGTTCACCCGGATACCCGATCGTGCCCATTGGTTGGCCAGTTCCCTGGTGAGATGGTTGAGGCCAGCCTTACTCGCGGCATAGGAGGCCTGAGGCAACGACCGGGAGGCGACGGTGCCCAACATCGAAGTGATATTGACAATTGAGAGCTTGGACGAGTCGGCGAGTGAGAGGCGCGCACAGCGTTGAGCGAGTTCGAAAGGGACGTTCAAGTTGAGCTCCACGATTGCTCGGAAGGTCGTATCGTCCTCGGCAGGGCCGATATCGCCCCTGCCGGCATTGTTGACCAAGACGTCAATGCCGCCCAATTCCGCCGCCGCTGTTTCGATCACCTGTTGAGGAGAGCCGCTCTCTGTCAGGTCAGCCACGATGAGGACTGGATCAGCCAGCTCTTTTGCCAGCTCTTCGAGGCGATCAGCGCGTCGTGCCACGATTGCGACCCGAGCACCCGCGCCGTCTAGTACCTGGGCGAATCGCCAACCAAGGCCTGAGCTTGCCCCGGTGACGACGGCCCGGCAACCGTCAAGGCGAAAGCTAGCCAGCGCGTCAGTGGCTTGAGGATCCTGCTCGATAATCATCTGCCTCCGTCTTGCGCCATTGCCTCGTCGATATCACGACCACATTTTTCAGTGAATGAGGGCACATGTGAATACCGGTCCAATTCAGTAGCGCGCACCGGTCGAAAACGGTAGCGCGATGGTCAGAAGCTACTCGGGAGTCGGAGCCTCGTCCACGGAGCCTCGTCCACGGACCCGCCGTCACCCTCCACCAGCTTGTGACCAGATCCCTTTCTGCCGGCCTTGGCACGCCCGTTCCGGGCCTTGGCATCTTGGAGCCGGTAGCTCTCGCCCTTGGTCTCGATGATCCGACACCGGTGGGTGAGCCGGCCGACGCCACCTTCATAGCGACAGGGTAGGTGTCTGTGGCGAGCGTGCAACACATCGATCAAGGCGTCAAGTGGGTCGCCCGCAAGCTCGATATCAATCCAGCCTGGGCCTGGGCGGGTCTTGTCGTGGTTGCCCTAATTGCGGGCTATTTCATACTGCGATCAGCGAAAAGCAGAGAGCTGATTGCGGGGGCTGCCCGACCAGTTGGAGGATTTCTCGTTCAGACGGTGCACGACGCCAACGAGGCCAAGTCGATACTTGACGAAAGGTGCGTACCGGCACCAAAGCTTCCAGTTCTCGAACAGAGGGTCGCAAAGGTGCCCGCAGCCAGTTCGCTGCCACTCGGCGCGAAGGAGGTCACCATAGCCGTGGCTTCTGATGCACTGGGCTCCGAGCCCGTCAAGTCCGACGTTGAAGGACTGCTTGAGGAAAGCCCGTGCTTCGAAGGGTCAGACCGTGGATGGCAACTCGGAATCGTGTGTGAACCACCAAGCGAGTGACGACGGTGATGTGCACGCGCTCAATGTGGACGGACAGTCCGACAAGAACCGCGGTGAGAACCAAACGTCCGTAAACCGTGGAAAGTGACGGTTAATGGTGGTAAATGTTGGCCGATTGAGAACGAGAAATAATCCAGCTCATGGAACATACATGAGCCTCCCGGATACTCGTGGTGTGCGACGGAAAGTGGGTCGTGCAGATCTACGGTTCAGAAGGTCGCAGGTTCGAATCCTGCCGAGTGTGCTGAGGAAGTTGACCATGGGTTGCCTCTTGCACTGGAAGGCAGCGCCTCATTCAACCGGAGGCAGTTCCCCGGACTCTCTTCGACGAGGCTCCGAATGGTCCCAGTCGGCGAGCAGTGCGCGCAATGCCGTGAGCAGGATGAGGGGTTGGTCCAGCATGGCGTGATGCCCCGCTTCGGGGATCTCGATGACTGGTGTGACCCGGCCCAGTTCGTCGTACATAGATCGCCCGATGTCGGCGGTGACGAGGCCATGTTCGGACCGGAGTAGGGCGAATCGGCAGCGCACGCGTGAGAGATAGGGGAGAGCCACCCCCCGAAGTCCGCCGCCGAACTGTGCGAAGACCTCTCGATCGAATTTCCACTGCCAGCCGCCGGGCACTGAGCGGACCGAGCGGCGAGCCACATGGTCGATGACGTAGTCAAGGTAATGCTCTTGGGCCGGAATGGTGCGAAAATGCTCCACCGCTTCTTCCACGCTGGGATAGATCCGAGGACGCCCGAACGCCTCTCGTAGCCGGTACGCCCCGATCTCCGGATCGGGCTCTGTCACTGGCGAATCGCACACGATTGCCCCGCTCACCAGGTCGGCGTGACGTGCGGCTGTTGCGATCGTGACGAACCCTCCCATGCTATGCCCGATCACTACAGGCGGACCGTTGATCTGTCCAGCCGCGGCCACGGCCATAACCTCTTCTGTCCACTGCTCAAGGGAGTACCGCGAGCGGTGTTCGCTGTCCCCGTGCCCAGACAGGTCGAGGGAGATCACCCTGAAGTTCTGGCTGAAAGTCGCAGCCACGTGCGTCCACCAATGGGCATGGGCACCTCCGCCGTGGACAAAAACGAGTCCACGTGCACCTGGCATTCCACACGCCAAGGCATGGATTGTGCAGCCGTCCACTCGGACTTCAATGTCAGTCTGCGGGATGGCCAACGCACGTAGAAACCATTCTGGCGCCCGAGGCAGCGGTCGATAGTCCATGCATCAGATCAGAGCACACCGATGGTCCGGTCCTGCGGCTATGCCGTTCAGGCGGGGTTCTCTCTGGGACACCCGACGTTGGTCTGGCCGGCAGAGTGGCTCGAACCTTGGGAAGAGTCCCCAGCGAAACGCGGTGCCTTGCCGTCCGGGCCCGGGTTTCATAGAGGCTCCGGGATTCCCGCGCCCCTTCCTGATGGTGCAACGGCGTGAGCGCAAGCCGACTGGGGCACTTCACAAACCTTTGCGAAAAATGAGCGCCGGGAGGCTTGAAGCCGATCCGGCGACGGCCACGCTCGCGATCGTTGCTTGTCCGTGTAACAGCACCTCGGGGATAGCGAAAAGGCGGGCCGACGAGGGCGGATACGTCTTGAGGTCGGACCGCCGGCCGGAGGCGGCTGACATCATGTTCACTTGACTTGCTGCTCCGGAGTCGGGGTACCTCCGTTGCCGTAGGATTCAGCACGTGTACAGCGAGATCGCCAGCAACAAGCGACGCAGCGTCATCTTCATCGTCCTGTTCTTCGTGATATGGCTGGCCATCGGAGCTGCCTGTGGCTTCCTCTTCAAGGCCGTCTACCGCCACTCGGTCAACACCAGCTTCGCGACCGTCCCGCCGACCAACTACGGCTGGGCCCCGGTCATCATCGGCATGGTGATTTGTGGTCTCTTGGCCGTCGGCGGGGTCCTCTACTCCCTGAGCGCCGGAGCGGCGCTGGTGCTCCGGGTCTCGGGGGCCGTGCCGGCCGACCCAGCCCAGTACCCGCAGCTGCACAACCTGGTGGAGGCCCTGGCCATCGGCGAGGGGATTCCCAAGCCCGCCGTCTACGTAATTAGCGACCCCTCGCCCAACGCCTTCGCCACCGGGGTCAGCACGAACAAGGCATCCATCACCTTCACCACGGGGCTGCTCGCCATCATGAACCGCGAGGAGCTCGAGGGCGTGGTCAGCCACGAGATGAGCCACATCAAGAACCACGACATCCGTCTCCTGCTCGTGGTGGGCACCATGATCGGCATGGCCGCCCTGCTGGCCAGCATCCTGTGGCGGAGCGCATTCTTTGCCGGAGGCGGGCGAGGCAGCAGCAGGGGCAACCAGCTCATGCTCGTGGTCTTCGCTGCCGGCGTGCTGCTCGCTGTAGTCGGCTTCATCTTCGGTCCACTCATTCGCCTGGCACTCTCACGCCGCCGCGAGTCGTTGGCCGACGTGAGCGGTGTGGAGCTCACCCGCAACCCGGCGGGGCTGTTGAGCGCCCTCAAGAAGCTGCAGCAGAACGACAAGCCGTTCAAGAAGATGAACCACGCCACCGCGGCGATGTGCATCGACGACCCGTTGCAGCACCACGAGGCTTGGTACCACCGCCTGTACGACACCCACCCTCCCATCGAGGAGCGGATCGCTGAGCTCGAGAAGATCGCCTCGGGCCAGTCCGTCTGACCGGCCGGGCAGCCCACTCGATCGTCTCAGCTGGCTGGCGGCGGTCCCTCGGGGGCCTCGGGGGCCGCGGTGGGCGGAAGCCCCTCGGGGCCACCAGCAAGCGGGGGTCCCGAAGGTGCGGGACCGGGCGCACCTGGGCCAGAACCGGAGAAATTCACCTGAGGTACGGCGCGGTCATCCTCGTCGGTAGCGAAGAACGCCACCGCCTTGAAGCGGAATGGCCCCGCGATCAGGTTGCGCGGAAACGTCTGTAGGGCGGTGTTGTAGTCCCGAGCGCTGGTGTTGTAGTAGCGGCGGGCGAACTCGATTTTGTCCTCGGTGGCAGTCAGCGTCTCTTGCAGCTGGAGGAAGCTCTCGACCGCCCGCAGCTGGGGGTAGTTCTCGGCAACTGCGAACAGCGAACGCAGCGCCCCGGACAGAGCGTTCTCAGCCGGGGCGATTTGACCCGGGTCGCCCGTCGCGCCGGCAGTGACTGCGTTGGCCCGGGCCTGGGTGACCGCCTCGAAGGTCCCCTTCTCGTGGGCGGCGTAGCCCTGCACCGTCGACACCAGGTTGGGGATGAGGTCGTGGCGGCGCTTGAGCTCGACGTCGATCTCGGACCACGCCTCCTGGGTCCGGTTGCGCTTCTTGACGAGGCCGTTGTAAGCGGTCCACAAGCCGAGGACGAGAAGCACGACGATGACGATGACGATGATCAGCACAACCATTGTGGAGCGGACCCCCTCGGAGCTTCGGTGGCGCGAACTCTATCGGCTGTGTCCCCGAGCAGCCAGAGATCGGATGTCCGACCGTCTCGACAGCTGCAAAAAGTTTGAGTACGTGGCGCAACCCAGGGCGGTTCACTCCGCCGAATGTCCCGAGATGTCCACAGCCCGGCAGCTCGTGAATCGGTCCCCCTGACCGGATCAGGAATTCCCCGGTCGCGAAGGTGAGCGGTCATTCTCAAGTCGAAGTGAGAGGTAGCATGAGCCAAGGCCGGAAGGAGAATCATCATGGCCACAACTACCGGCGCCCGCAAGCGTTTGGCGCCCGTGCGTACGGAACAGGCTTTCAAGCCTCCCACTGACCACGGCCCGGGCGGCTACGTCGTTCCTTTCGTCCATACGCGCATCCCTGCGCCGCTTGTGCAGCTCGGATTTTGGGGCGGTCTCGCGGGTACGGTCGCGTTCGGTGTCATCGATGCCCCGCTGGCGGTCCTCGTCGGCGTGGGGGTAGTCGTGGCTCGTCACCGACGCGGCCGTTGACCGACTTCTCCGAGCGCATCAATTCGGAATAGACAGCTGACGCGTATTCGCCAGTGCGATCAGGGAACGGACACCGAAGAATTCATCCAATGCTCACCTGTACGTCTCGATCCCGTCCCTTTTCGTTCACCTTCTGTCCTTACCATCGAAGCAGCACCCAAAGTGTCGGACGAATGGGAGGCCTTCGATGGAAGTATTTCTGCAGCGACTTCTCCTTGAGCTGGCGGCCATTGCTCTCCAGGTGGCCATCATGCGATTGGTCAGGTGGATCCGCACGCGCTCAGCCGAGGGCGACGCAATGGAGAGGTCCGGCTTGGCGGCATAGCCCCCGAGGTTGGTCGAGTTTTCCGAATGACAGGTTGACGGGCGGCAGGCGGCAACCGCACCCCGGTTGTCAGCCCCATCTCGGGGTTGCATGAATCCCCTCGGGCTGCTCCGCACGGTTAGCGAGGTGCCTCGAACCGTTGCGACGGCCTTGGGCGATGCCGTGGGGGCCACGGTTGGCTCCGCCCTTGATCGAATGAGCCCGGGTCGCGGCCACCGCCGCGTCTGGGTGGCCGGTGGTCGGGCCCACATTGAGGTTCGTGCCGTCGGCCGTCCGGGCCACGAGCACATAGCCCGCCACGTCGAGCGGGCATTGCGCGACGTCGAGGGCGTGCACTGGGCGCAAGTAAACGCCGTCGTCGGGCGAGTCGTCGTCGTCTTCGACCCCGAGGGCGTCGACACCGACGACCTCCTCGGTGTCATCGAAGGCGTGGAAGAAGCTCATGAAGTTCACGAAGAGCGCTTCTCCCACGATCAGCCCGAGCACCCTGGAGACTTCGAGCCGCTCCGGCGCAACCTCATTGCGATCGGCGCGGATGTCGCGGGTCTCGGTGCCAGCGTCGTTGGTCAGCTCCTTCGGTTCAGCCCGTTTCCAACCGAGCTTGCTTGGGTCGTCTCGCTGGCGGAGAGCGAACCCCGCATTCGTCAATTCCTTGAGAACCACCTCGGCGCCCCGGCCACCGACCTAGGTCTCGGACTTTCGAACGCCTTCGTCCAGGCCATCTCCCAAGGTCCCCTCGGGCTTGTCGTCGACGTGACGAACCGAGCCAATGTCGTCGGTGAGCTCCGGGCGCGCCGGGCCACCTTCGCCCGTCGCGAACGGGAAATGTGTCATCAGGACGCCGATGAATCGATTGAGGCAGTCTCGCACGGGACGCGCCCCGTGCCGCTGCCGAGTGGGCCCGTCGAGCGCTATGCGGACCGCGCCGCGTTTGCTTCTTTGGGTGCCTTCGGCGTTGCCCTGGGCGCCACGGGGAGTCCTCGGCGTGCCGCAGGTGCCCTAGTGGCTGGTCTGCCAAAGGCCGCCCGCCTCGGGCGAGAAGCCTTCGCTGCCCATTTGGGCCGCGAACTGGCCCGACGTGACGTCATCGTGATGGATGGCGCCGTCCTGCGCAGGCTTGACCGCATGGACACCGTTGTCCTCGACGGCACCGTTTTCATGACCGGCCGGACGATTCTCGGAAAAGTGGAGATTCTTCGCAACGACGCGACGGAACTGGCGGCGGTCCAGGCGAAGGTCTCCAATCTGTTCGATCCACAAAAGCCGGATCGGATCGCGTGCCGTGGCGGCTGGGTCGTCGGGCCTCTAGCGGGATTGCGTGCCGAGTCGGTGAAGATGCCGCGTGGGGTGACGACCCAAGCTCGGGTCCTCGCCAGTGGCCACGCCGGTGTGGTGGGTATCGCCCACAAGGGGACGGTGGTGGGGCTGGCCGCACTGGAGGCTGAGATCGATCCGCTGGCCGAACCTCTCGCAAGAGCTATTCACCGCGCCAACCTGCTTCTCGTCGTCGCCGGCGGACGGACCAGCCCAGAGGGCGGGGTCGCCGAGCAACTCGGGGCGGACCGCGTTGTCGCCGGGGGCAACCGGTTGGCGGCATCGATCCGGGCGCTGCAACGTGAGGAAAAGGGAGTGCTGGTGATCTCGGGGGGGCACGCCCACGCTGCCCTGAGGGCGGCCGATTGCGCCATTGGCTTGCCTGGCGAAGGTCGGCCGCACCCCTGGTCAGCCGACTTGGTCACTTCCGCAGGCCTGGCGGACGCCTACCTGATCGTAGAGGCTGTACCGGTAGCTCGCCATGTGAGCCGTCGGAGCTCCCTGGTGGCCCTCGCCGGGTCTGGGGCCGGAGGTGCCTGGTCGATGTTCGGTCCGGCCGCCAGCGCGGGTAGGCGAGCAGCCCTGTCGGTGAACGCCGCTGCGCTAGTCGCTCAGGGCCAGGGTCTCCTGTCGGCGACCGAGCTGGGGCGCCGGCCAACCCCGACCCCGACGTCGCGCACGCCCTGGCACACGATGGAGACAGCCGCGGTGCTTGCCGCGCTCGGTACCACGGCACAAGGCCTCGATGTTGCCGAGGCCCACCGCCGCAGGGAACACCACATGGCGCAGCCACCGAGGGCGCTTCAGATGGCCCAGGCGATTGGCGCCGAGTTGGCCAATCCCTTGACGCCAGTCATGGTCGTCGGCGCCGGGCTTGCCGCCGCCGTCGGCTCGACAACTGATGCCGCCCTCGTAGCCGGGGTCACCGGTGCGAACGCCATCATCGGTGGAGTCCAAAGGATGAGGGCCGAGGTGTCCATCGAGCGCCTCCTCCAGGTGGGCAACACCGTCGTCGAGATCCGCCGAGCGGGCCTTGGGGTCAGTGTCGAGCGGGACGAGCTGGTCCGCGGCGACGTCGTCGAGCTCTTCGCCGGCGATGTCGTGCCCGCCGATTGTCGCATTCTCGAAGCAGAGTCCTGCGAAATGGACGAGTCGGCATTGACCGGGGAGTCCCTACCAGTAGCCAAGATGTCGACGCCGGTCATTGGCGCCATTGTCACTGAGCGCAGTTGCATGCTTTATGAGGGCACGACGATCGCCAACGGGAGCGCTCTTGCCGTGGTGGTGGCAGTCGGAGCCGAAACCGAGGTCGGGCAGAGCTTGGCCGACGCACCAACCCCACCACCAAGTGGCGTCGAGGCGCGACTCGGTGCGCTCACTGCCGTCATCGTGCCGGCTGTCGCCGCGAGTGGGGCGGCAGTCACCGCGATGAGCGTCCTTCGTGGTCGCTCGATGCGCCGAGCGGTGACCTCAGGTGTGAGTCTGATGGTGGCGGCGGTTCCCGAAGGGTTGCCCCTGCTCGCCACCGTGGCCCAGCTCGCCGCCGCCCGCCGTCTCTCCGAGCGCGGCGCTCTGGTGCGCAATCCCCGCACGATCGAAGCGCTCGGCCGAGTCGATACCCTCTGCTTCGACAAGACGGGCACCCTCACTGCCAGTGAGATCTCATTGCAACGCGTGTCCGACGGTGTTTCCGACGAGTCGGTCGAATCCCTTGGCCATGCGGGACGAAAAGTCCTTGCCGCCGCGGTACGGGCCAGTCCCGAGGCGAATGGTGACAAGGCGTCGCTGCTCCCGCACGCCACGGACCGGGCCGTTCTTCAAGGCGCAATCGAAGTCGGAGTGGCCCCGGGCGACGGTCTCGGAGGATGGACGGTGTTGGGTGAGCTCGCCTTCGATTCGGCCCGCGGGTTTCACGCCGTCGTCGGTACGAGCCCTGACGGGCCCCGCGTTTCGGTGAAGGGGGCGCCAGAGGTGATCCTTCCCAGGTGCGCCACCTGGGCAGGTCCCCAAGGGACCGTGAGTCTCGATCGACGGGCTCGGCGCCGCTTGGATGCCGAGGTCGAGCGTCTTGCCCGACGCGGGCTACGCGTCCTAGCGGTCGCCGAGCGTCCTGCTACGGCCCAAGCAGAGATCGCCGATGAACGGATCGCCGACATGGTGCTCCTCGGTTTCCTTGGGTTGGCTGACTCGGTACGTCCGACCGCGGCAGCAGCTGTCGCCGATCTGCGTGCCGCGGGTGTCGAGGTGGTCATGATCACCGGTGATCACCCTGG
>PLZF01000034.1:9403-34189 GCA_003152015.1 Acidimicrobiaceae bacterium
GCCATGACCGGCGACGGCGCCAACGACGCGCCGGCCATCCGCCTCGCCGACACCGGCATTGCACTCGCCGGACGAGGCTCGCCCGCCGCCAGCGAAGCAGCGGATGTGGTCGTCGTGGACGATCGAATTGAAACGATTCTCGATGCCATCGTCGAGGGTCGAGCAATGTGGGCGTCGGTGCGCGATGCCCTGGCCATATTGATCGGTGGCAACCTCGGCGAGGTCGGCTTCACCTTGGCGGCGACCGCCATCGCCGGCGAGGCCCCCCTCGGTGCCCGCCAATTTATGCTCGTCAACCTACTGACCGACATGCTCCCCGCCATGACGATCGCCCTGCGGCCTCCGGCGAACCGCTCTCCGGAGTTTCTGCTTCACGAAGGGCCGGACACGTCTCTTGGAGTCGCCCTTGCCCAGCAGGTCGTGTTGCGCGCCGCAACCACAGCCGGTGGTGCCACCGGCGCCTGGCTCATCGCCCGGGCCAGTGGGACCCGCCGGCGGGCTAGCACGGTGGCCTTGGTGGCTTTGGTGGGTACCCAGTTGGGCCAGACCGCTCTGATGGGCGGTTCGAGCCCCATCGTTCTCGGCTCCACTGTGGTCTCGGCGGCAGCACTGGTCGGCATCGTCCAGACCCCTGGGGTCAGCCATTTCTTTGGCTGCACCCCCCTCGGTCCCATCGGGTGGGGCATCGCCACTGGCGCGACTGCAACCGCGACGGGTGCTTCGCTCCTGGTGCCCTGGGCCGTCGACCGCGTCCATGGAGCGGAACGACCCTTGCTCGCAAGAGGGTCGCGATGAACGGGACCGCATCCTTCCATGAAGTCTTCCGACGAGAGCCAGGTATCGACTGGACGCCAACTAGGTTGAGTCCTGGGGTGCTCCTCAGCGCCGTGCCTTCCGGGGGAGCCACCGGATCGTTGCAAGTGGCCGAGTACTCGTCCTACGGGTGAACGCTCTACCGCCAACTCGGAGCGAGTTTCGGGCTGGCTCAGCCACCACGAAACGGTGGGCAGATCAACCCATTTGGGCGACTAGTCCGTGACAAAGCAAGCAGGCCGTAGCCGACCCGATCAGACGGTCACATGTCCAACCCCAGTCGGTTGCCGTCATCCGTTCGACGGTAGGTTCGCCCAGGAGGTCACGGCCGCCCCCTTGAGCCACCCACACACATCTGTCGCACTGCCATCCATACACGCTGTATTCAGGCCCGCCGAGGAACACAGAACGCGCGCTCGGAACACCGTCCCGTCTCGACGGGGCAACCATACAGATCGAGGTTATCCGCAGTCTTCAGCCAGAATGCCCATCTGATCAGGGAGTCCACGCCGTAAACTTGTCGCTGGCACAGCGGATCCGGTGGTTTGGTCCCTTTGCGGTTCACAATTGGGCTCGTTGCTGGCCAAGCGATCGGGCGAGCTGATCGCGCAGGTGCGTGTTGTCGGCGCGGAGCTGTGTGAGTTCCCCACGTGCCGTGTCGAGCAGCTGCCGCAGCGACTCCGTGCGGCGTCATTCTGTGCGGCATCGCGGGTCCGAGCGCGCCGGCGGCGATTCCTAACCGGTCATTCACCAACCAGGTCGCGGTGCCGGAACGCGGCCCCGCCGACCATGGCGGCCGCTGCGCCGATGGCGATCATGACCCCGCCGGCGGTCCAGTTCGGGGCGGATGCGGGCGCCGGGGCCATCTGGTGGAACAAAGAGGTGTCGAGCAGCCAGTGGTTGTTGTTCGAAAACCCGCCGACCAGCGTGACCAGGATCGACCATACGATCAGGCCGTAGATGACGATCGACGTGGCCCGTGGCCACACCCCGATCACGAGCGCCCCGACGCCGAGAACAAACAACGCCGGAGGCACCATGTTGAGCCCCGCTTCGACGACGCTCGAGAAGGGCAGCCCCGCGTGCCCGCTGGCGCCGCCGAGCCAGGTGAATGCGCCGACGCCCAAGCCGCTGATCACGAGGACCGCGGTGGCCTCCAAGACCCGGCCTCCGAGCCATGACCGGCGCGACAGCGGCCGCACGAGAAGGTGGTCGAGGCGACCCTCGGCCTCCTCCGCCCGAGTGGCGGTGACCTGCCCGGCACCGATGAAGCCCAGCATGATCGACATCATCAGGAACGCCACACCGAGATAGGCCTTGGCACCGGCCCCGTGCGCTCCGAGATGGGAGAGCACCCGGTTGATGCTATTGGAGCCGGACAGGGCGGCGCCGGCCGGCTTGGCGATGAACCCGAACATGAACGCCGTGGCAGCGAGTGCCGCCCCCCAGGCGACGACGGTGGGACGCATAAGCCGGGCTGCAAGCCCCAACGCCCCGTTGAGCAGCCGGGGCCGCAGTGGGGCGTTCGATTGGTCAGGGAACGTGGAGGCGCCGAGGTCGCGGGTCCCGGCCAGGTACACAGTCGCGCCGGCGAGCGCCACGACGAGCGCGGCCGCTGGGAGGAGCGGGAGCCAGTCCGACGCGGTGAGGGGCTGGAGCAGCTCCACCCATCCGAACGGCGTCGCCCATCGGAGCCAGTCGAGGCCGACACCGGAATCGGCCACCATGCGCAGCGCGTAGCACGCGCCGAACGCGTAGCCGGCATAGGCCGCCGCCTGGCGGCGGGTGGCCGCCAGCTGGCTGGCAAGCGCCCCGACGGCGAGGAACACCGCGGCGCTGCACACGAGCGCCAGCGCGAAGAACAGGGCCTCACCGACGGCGAAGTGGACCTTCGACGATCGCCCGGTCACCACGGTCACGAGCGCGGTGACCGCAAAGAGGGCGGCGACTCCAGCGCTGAGTCCGGCGAGCGCCTGGGCCGCCGCGCGCCTCCGGGTGGTCTGACCGGCGAGGAGGAGTTCCCAGCGCCCGGCGTCCTCCTCACCGCGCAGCAGCCGCGTCCCGGCCAACAGCCCCCAGACGGCGCCGACGATGCTCAAGAACCCCAGGACCTTGTACGCGGTGAAGCCGGCGACCGTCTGGAGCTGGTGGGCGGGTCCGAAGAGGGAGGCCAACGCGGTGTTCGACCCGAAGGACGCGACCAGCTTCTCCCGGGCCGCCGGGGTCTTGTAGCTCGACAGGTACGTGAGCGCGGACGAGGCCACGCATATTCCGAAGAAACAGCCCCACAGCGCGCCTGAACGGACCGCCTTCTTAGCCGTCAGGCGCGCCATGACGGTGCTGGGCGAGCGCCCGGCCGGCGCCGGCGCGGAGACGGCGGGGTCAGCCGGCATCTGCCGTGGCGCCTTCGGTCTCCGCGCGCTGCCCGTAGTGTGCCAGGAACAACTCCTCCAAGGAGGGCTCGTGGCTGAGCAGCTTATGGACGCCCGATACCGCCAGCGCCTGCAGCAGCGGTTCGACGGACCCACGCACCTGGCAGCGCACGACGCGCCCGACGGTCTCGATCGAGCTCACCCCCTCGACCCCGGTGAGGTCGGGGACGGATCCGTCGAAGGTGGCCTCCACGGTGAGGGCGGAGAGGTGACGCAGTTCCGCCATCGTCCCCATCTCGACCAGCGCCCCTTCCCGCAGGATCCCCACCCGGTCGCACAGCGCCTCGATCTCGCTGAGGATGTGCGAGGAGAGAAAGACGGTTTGCCCGCGCTCGCGGGCCTCGTGGATGCAGTGGCGGAAGGCCTGCTCCATCAAGGGATCGAGACCGACCGTCGGCTCGTCGAGGAGGAGCAGGTCGGCGCGCGTCATAAGGCCGGCGATGAGGATGAGCTTCTGTCGGTTGCCCTTGGAATAGGCGCGGACCTTCTTGGAGGAGTCGAAGTCGAAGCGTTCGATCAGCTCGTCGCGGTAGACGGGGTCGACCCGGCCGTGCACTCGGCCGAGGAGATGGAGCGTCTCGGCGCCCGTGAGCGACGGCCACAGGCTCGCTTCGCCCGGCACGTAGGCCACTCGTCGGTGCGCTTCGACGGGCTGGCGCTGGCAGTCGATACCGAAGATCTCGGCGCGCCCAGCCGTGGGGCGGGCCAGCCCGAGCAGCAAGCGGATGGTCGTCGTCTTGCCCGCCCCGTTCGGGCCGAGGTAGCCGACCACTTCGCCCTCGGACACCTCGAGATCGAGGTTCTTGAGCGCGTCCACGGGGCCATAGCGCTTGGACAGGCCCTGTGTTCGGATCGCAGTCCACCCCCCTTGGGGCTTGACCCGTTCTGCCGCAGAGACGACATCAGTCATGGTGGTGCTCCCCTTGTTGATAGTCGGGCGCGGCGTCGTGCCGGCCGGTTGAAGAATGCCTCTGAGCCGGGTCGAAGCCGGCTCGCGCGGAGGCGGCAAGCTCCGCGCTGATAAGGCTGTCCGCATAGATGTCGAGCAGCGCCAGAGCGATGTTCGTGTCCCCTTCGGGAGCGAACATGTCGGCGCTCAATGCTCGAGACACGTGCTCGTGGAGGAGCGGGACGCCTGCAGCCATGCCGGTGACCACCGCTGCCCGAACCCGTTGATCTACCTCGGGAGGATCGGAGCGACTCTCATCGGCGCGGGCAAGCCACTGCTCCGTCATCGTCACAATCTCGTCGAATATCGACCGGGCTGCGGTGGACCCGTCGATCAGAGCACGCAAGAGGTACCGCTGGAAGGGCTGCAGTCCGGGTCGGACTCCGGCGTAGAAACTCGCGTTGCCCAAGAACGTCCCGTTGACGCGGCGCATCGCCTCCACGACATGGTCGTCGCACGCCTCACGCAGCGCCTCCTTGGAGCCGAAATGGTGGCACACCAGCCCCGGGGACACGTCGGCGCTCCGGGCGATGCCGCGGATCGTTACGCGCGCAAATCCCTCCTCGGAGAAGTGCTTCAGCGCAGCGTTCCTGATTCGAGCGCGAGCGGTGAGGTCCTCGAAGGCCGGCCCGCCTCCTTCTTCGATCACCGACATGCCACCTCCTACCCTGTGGGTGCCGAGAAACCCATCCGGCCAGCTCACGCGACGAGTCGATATTCGTGAACGAGACCGCCGAGCTTGTCGCGCCGTCGCAACTGGACTGGATCCGGATCGCCGATGTGCAGCGGCTTCTTCTCTGCTGCGAGCGGGGCCTGCTGTCCAAGGGAGCGGTGAAGGACGATGTCCGTTGTAGTGATCAACGAACTCGCTGAGGACCGTTTCGAACTGGGCGCGATGGAAGACCAGCATCCGGTCGAGGCACTCCCGGCGGACGGTCCCGATGAACCGCGCGGCGGACGCGTTCGCACGAGGGGACCGGATCGGCGTGGCGATGTTCCGGATGCCCTCAGGGGCGAACACCTCGTCGAAGCTGGCGGTGAACTTGGCATCTCGGTCCCGGATCAAGAACTTCGCCTGGCGACCCTGCTCGGCCAGGTCGAATCTCAGATTGCGAGCCTGTTGGGTGACCCACTCTCCCACCGGGTTGGCCGTGATGCCGGTGACGTACACCCTCCTCGTGTCGATCTCGATGGAGAAGAGCACGTAGAGCCGGCGCATCAGCACCGTGTCGACAGGGAAGAAGTCACCTGCCAGCATCGTCGTCGCCTGGGCACGCAGGATCTCCGACCAGGTCGGACCAGAGCGTTCCGGCGATGGCTCGACGCCGTGGCGGCGCAGGATCGCCCACACCGAAGACGGGGCAAGACCCACGCCCACTTTGGCCAGCTCGCCCTGGATTTCGATAGCCCCAGGTGGGGTTCTCCCTGGCCAACCTCAGCACCAACTGGACCGTGCCCGCCATCAGAGCTGGCCGGCCCAAACGGCCCATCTGACGATACGTCCACCGGCGACGGACCAGATCTCGATGCCAGCCGAGCATCGTTCCGGGCTGCACAAGGAACCGACCCCGGCGGACCTCGGACATCAGCCGACTCAAGCCGGCGAGGACCGCACGGTCGGCTGGCCTCAACGTCGGACGGTCGACCTGGCGACGCAGGATCGAAATCTCGTGTCGAAGTACGACGACGAAGTACGACGACCTCGATCGCCAGGTCGTCCCGGTCGGTGCGGTGGAACCGGAAAAGCTGGAGCATGCGCACGAAGGCCAGCGTAGAGGAAGGACAATGCCATGGCCCACCTTCTCAGCTGACCGCCGTCGGCGAAAGTCCTGGTGGAGGGGTTGGATGGGGTTCTCGACACCCACAGGCGCGAGCCTGGTTCCCACTTCGACGAAGTGGTATTCTCTAGTCGTGGTGCCACGAACAGCGAATGCTTCACCTGGGCTGGCCGAAGCCCTCAAGCAGGCCGGGGTGGTGGCACGCTGGCGAAAAGACGACACGGTCGAGATCGCGGGCACGCCCTTTACCGTCAAGCAGCTGAAAGTCGTACGGGAGACCGACGCGGTGCTGCTGGCGCACTTCCACGAGACGAACACTGGCCCGCCGACGATCATCGTGGCCGACCGTATCTCGGAGGCGGCGAGAGCGGACTTGAGCCGGGTCGGCTTGGCGTGGCTGGATCGCCGGGGGCACCTGTGGATCCGCACGGAGGGGCTCTTCGTGAACGCCGACGTCCCGCCCAGCGTAGTGGCGCCGTCTCGAAGGGTCGTCGAAGTCCTCAGTGGCACCGGCCTGGATGTCGCCTTGGCGCTGCTTCGATCTCCCTATGAGCCGCATGGCGTGCACGAGCTCGCTCGGGAGATCAATCGCTCCCCTGGTCGGGTGTCGGAGATCCTCTCCGCACTTCGGTCCCAGGGGCTCGTCGGGACAGAGAACCGCCCGGTCGTCCCCGAGCTCTTCTGGGCCGTGTCAGAAGAGTGGAAGCCTCGCTGGACGCCGATGTCCTCTCCACCCCCTCCCGAGCCGCCCGAGCGGTACCGCCTGAGCGGCACGCTTGGCGCGCTGGCGCTCGCCGTCCCTCTAGTCGTTGGCGCCGAGGGAACATGGCCAAGGCTCTACGTCGCCGACGACGTCGACCTGGCCACCGTGCTCAGCGCCTATGGCGCGGGGTCTGGATGGACGGGATCCGAGGTAGCAGTGTGCCCGTCCCGGTTCGGATTTACCTGGGGGTCAACGACGCGCCGCGACGGCTACCTGGTGGCGAACCACCTCGTCGTTGCCCTCGACCTCGCCCAGGACCGGGCCCGCGGTCACGAGGTCCTCGAGAGTTGGGATCCGGAGGGTTTTCCCCGTGTCTGGTGAACTTCGCCTGGAGGGCCCGAGGATCACGACACTGGTGACGTCCCTTGCAGCGCTGGCCGAGGGGGCGCCGACCACGGAGTTCGCCGTGATCGGCGGGCTGGCGGTCCTGGCGCGCCTCGAAGGAGCGCACCGTGTCACCGACGATCTCGACACCGTCGCCACGCAGCACGGCGACGAGCCGACCGCGGTCGAGGCGGTCGTCGCCGCAGACGGCGTTGACGGTTTGCTCGGGGGCACGAAGATCGACTGCATTGCAGTGGGCGATGTTCCCGCAGCCGAACTCTTAGCGGAGCACCTTCCCGATGCCGAGGACGACCGGATATTCGTCTTGGCACACCGTTGGGCGCTCGACACGGCGGAGGAGCTCACACTCGTCGCCGAGGAAGATGGCTCGATTGCCACTCAGGTGCGGTGTCGGTTCGCCAGTCCGGCGAGCCTCGTAGCCATGAAGCTGCAGTCGGCGCCCCGGCGCAGTCCGGCACGCACACACAAGGCCGGAGGTGACTACCTCGACCTCTTTCGTCTCGTGTCCCATCCGGCGATGACCCGCCCGATCGCCTTCTCGCTGCGTGAGGCTCCGCACGATCTCGGTTCTTGGTGCCTACGGGAGATCAAGCGACGCATGCTCGATGAGGCGGACCGGACCTTCGGGATCATCGCCCGATCGGGAGTGGCGGAGTCGAACGTCCCTACGGCGGCGCAGCTGCGACGGGCCGGGGAGCTGCTCGTCGACTCGTTCGAGCGGGGGTCCTGAGCGCGACGGAGACGTCGCCTGGATGTGCAACGCGCCCCTCGCACCATCCCTGGGTGCACCCGACGACCGACACCGCCGCCGAGGCGATCACATACTGCTTCTGTCCCGGTGCGAGGTGACGATCAGGCCGAGCAGGCAGGTATACACCGTCCACTGCTCGAACCCGCCGGGGAAGGACGTCACCTGTGACAAGCCTGGCAACGGCAGTCGGCTCGACGCCCCTCGACCACACCAACGGTTTGCGATCCTTGTCCTAGTTTTTGTCCTAGTTCTGGGCGCCTTCTGGGGCCGTCGGATGTCGTGGGACACCAACATCGTCTCGCCTGCTGGGTGACCCACTCCGTGCCGGGATGAGCGGTGACGCCGGCGATCCAGATTCTCCGGCGCCCGAGTTCGATGAAGAACAGCACATAGAGACGTTTGAGCAGCACAGTGTCGACATGGTCGAAGTCCGTCGCTACGACGCCCGACGCTTGGGCACGCAGAAACTGGCACCAGGTGGGGCCGTTGCGCCGGGGAGCAGGGCCCAGGCCGTGGTCTTTCATGACCCTGGCAATGGTGCTCGCGGCCAGGCGCACGCCGAATTTGCGCAGTTCACCTTGGATGCGCCGGTAACCCCATCTCGGGTTCTCCCTTGCCAGTCGGACGATGAGTGCGGCCATCTGGTCGTCGATGGGCGGACGACCTGGTGACCGGCGGGGGTACGTCCCGCGTTTGGCAACGAGCCGGCGGTGCCAGGCCAGCAAGGTGCCAGGCGTCACACCGAAGATTCCCCAATGTGAACGGGGAAGCAAGCGGCTCAGGGCGAGCAGCTCGACCTCCTTGGACTGTTCGGTACGAAAGAACAGGAGGACCAACTCAAGCAGGTGTACGACGGTAGATGAAGGCCCACATCTGGCCACGTGCCGAGTGCCGTCGCATTGGGCCGACGGTTGCCGAGACGATCGATGCTCTGCAGCGTCCCTGATGGAGGGGGTGGTCGCTTTTTCGGACACTACGGGTGGGGCAGGTATTCCACCTGCCCGCGCCGCCCACCGTCGAGACCAAGGAATGCATCGAGCATCTGGAGCGTGAGCGCCTCATTCACTGGAGTGTCGGCGCAGGTCCTTCCCCGGGAGCGCGATCGGACGGACCGCCCGGTTGTGGCAAGGGGCCTCGGCGCTCCCGGGTCCGCTGGAGACTGGCCCCTTGGGTAGGGCGGGCCAGCTCTTGCCATGGCGTGTGCTATCCGATACTTTCCATCTAGGCCGACGGATCGGGGGGCTCACGGCATGGACGATGGGGACGACCGGAGCGCTGCCGCCGGAGTCTCGCGCCGGGCTTTCCTGAGACGCATGGCCGCGCTCGCCTTTGCCGTGCCCGTGGTCAGTTCGTTCACCCTCGACTCCGCGGCCCACCCGGTTGGGGTGGGACCGGGCGACGCTCACCAATTCAGCGCAAACCAGCACTTCCCCAACCAGATCGCCCCGAATCAGTTCTTCTCCAACCAGGGCGTCCCGACCAACTATTTCCCGAACCAGACCTTCGCCAACCAGTACTACCCGAACCAGCTCCCGGCCTAACCGGAGGAGCCCGTCCATGCACCGACCAGAAAGCCTCGAGTGCCACCACTGTTGACGGCGGCACTTATTGTGCGTGACGAGTCGGCCTTTCTGGCTGACTGTCTGGCGTCGCTGTCCGGGATCGTCGACGAGACGGTGGTCGTCGACACGGGATCCACCGACGATACCCCCGACATCGCCCGGAGCTTTGGGGCAAGGCTGGTCCACCACCCCTGGGCCGATGACTTCTCCCAGGCACGCAACGTCTCCTTGGACCTGGCCCGGGGGGACTGGATCCTCTATATCGACGCCGACGAACGGCTGGTTGACACAAGTCGAGCAGACGTCGAGAACCTTCTCCGCCATGCCGATCATGTGGCTTTTCGGTTGCTGCTGCGGCCTTTGGTGCTCACGACCCCCTATCGGGAATATCGGATGTGGCGCAACGACCCCCGGATCCGCTTCGACGGCATCATCCACGAGAAGGTGGTGCCTGCCATCCACCGGGTGGCGGAAGAGGACCAGCGCCCCATCGGGAACGCCGACCTCATGTTGGTGCATCTCGGCTACGAGGGGGATCAGACCAAGAAGCACCTGCGCAACCTGCCGTTGCTCCGTCGACAGCTTCAGATCGAGCCGGGCAACTCGTTCGCCTGGCACCACTTGGCCCGAGTGTTGTGGGCGCTGGGAGATTTCCACGAGGCCGAGCGCGCTCTCGTCAGTGCAGTCGACATGGCGCGGTCATCCGGGCGGAACGATCCGGTGGCCTGTCTGTCGTATGCCGATCTCATTCGGCTCCACCAGGGCCAGGGTGTGGACACGTCGGCACTCTTGGCCGAGGCCCGGGCCGCCTTCCCTGACAACTGCGTCGTACTGTGGCTGGAGGCGCAGTCCCTGATCGCTGCCGGAGACTACGACGAGGCGATTGCGCGTCTCGACCAGATCCTGAGGGTCAACTGGGAGAGTCAGCGCGATTCGGGCCCGGCCTACGACCAGCGACTGGTCGGGGAGCTGCCCTGGGACGCCAAGGGCACATGCCTTTTCCGGCTTGGCGCCTACGACCGGGCAGCCGAGGCCTATGCGGCCGCGGCCGGCTGTGCGCCGGAAGACCCTTCCTACCGCGTGAAGTGTGAGCTGGCCCGGGCGCGGGCCGGACAGGCACACGGAGGTCACCATCGGGGACTGGACGTTCCGGTAGGTGCGGGGGGCCGCAAGCCATGAAGCAGACCCCGACGAAGCGTTCGTCAGCCGGACGTGCCGTTCGGCGGGCCGGTGCGGTGATGGCGGTAACTACCGTTGTCGTCGGCCTGTTGTCCGCAGTCGGAGACGACCGGCCGGTGACATCGGTCGCTGGGCAGGGCTCCGTGCTCCACGTCGTGGCCTCGGGAGGTGGGGATGCCCGGGGTTGTCCCACCTCGGATCCATGCACCCTGGCCGCGGCGCTCATCCAGATACCACACGCAGTCCCCTCTACGATCTCGCTGGCCGCGGGCGAATACTCAGGGCCCCTCGTGATCAACCAGAGCGTCACCATCGACGGCGCTGGGCAGGGCGCGACCATCTTCAACGGCAGCTCGCCCGGCTCCCCCGTGGTGGTGGTTGACGCCGGAACGGTAACCCTTGGCAATCTGACCATTACCGGTGGAAAGGCGAAGAACGAGAAGTACGGGGCCGGGGGACTCGACAATGCGGCGGGATTGAACAATAACGGTGGGCTCACCCTGCAGCATGTGACCGTCACCAGCAACGACTTCACCTACGGAATCGACGGTGCAGGCGGCATCGTCAACATTGGCGTCCTGACGCTCGAAGACAGTCAGATCACCGGCAACTTCGCCTCGAACAGCGATGCGTGCAGCGGTGGCATTGCCAACGACGGGACGTTGACCCTCACCAACACGACGGTGTCGGGCAATTCGTGCACCGGTCCGTACGTCAATGGGGTGGGCGGCATCAGCAACGGAGGCTACGTGCTGGCCGTCGACGACACGACGTCTCCTTCGAGCATGCTCACCATCAAACAGAGCACCATCGCTGACAACGCCACGCCGAACAAGTGCCCGTCCCCGGGTTGCCAGGCGGCGGCCGGCGCAATCCTGAGTGACGGCCCCGCGTCCGTCTCTGAGACCACCGTCAGCGGCAACAGCGCGTTCAAGCGCGGCGGTGGGTTCTACAACTACGACACCCTCACCGTCACCGACTCCACCATCTCGGGGAACACGGCCCCGGGTGGCCAGGGTGGCGCCATCTTCAACGTGGGAACCGCCACGCTGGCCGGGGACATTCTGGCGACATCCGGTGGCGCTCCTGGCGGAGGTGAGTGCAGCGGTGCGGCGTTCACCGATGCGGGCTACAACGTGGACGATGACGGGACCTGCGGTCTGACTGGTACCGGCAGTGTCAGCGGCTCGACCGCCATGGGCAGCTACTTGGGGGCACTGGCGAACAACGGGGGCCCAACGCAGACCATTGCCCTGCTCCCAGGCACTGTGGCAGTTCCCAATCCCGCACAAGCCGTCATCCCATCCAGTTTCTTGGCTCCCGGACAAGCTGTTGCCAGTTGCAGCCAACCCGATCAGCGAGGTGTTGCCCGGGCGGCACCCTGCGACATGGGGGCCTATGCACTTACTGTTCCCCCTCCACCCCCTCCACCACCTCCTCCTGCCCCTCCGTCGGGCGCGACCAGTTCGCAAAGCTGCTCCTCATCGAGTTCATTGGGCACGGCCAACTGCACCAACGACGGCACGACGGTTTCCGCCAGCGGTGAGGGATCGCTGACCGACTCCCAGTACGGCTCGGACCCGGTGGGGAGCCCGACCTTCTCAGCATCGGGCGAATACCTCGACGTCGAGGTCGCCTCGGGAAGCAGCTTCGCCAGCCTCACGATCACCGACTGCAACCTCAATGGCGCCACCAGCCTCGAGTGGTGGAACGGCTCGGCCTGGCTGGCGGTGTCGCCGGAGAGCTACTCGGCCGGACCGCCGCAGTGTGTGACCGCCACGCTCGGCTCGACCTCTTCCCCGACGATCGCCGACCTCTCTGGCACGGTGTTCGCCGGGGCGCTGCCCGCTGCCACCGCGCCCGGTGCCCCGACCGGCCTCGGTGCCACCCCGGGCAACACCACGGCCACCCTCAGCTGGACCGCTCCTTCGAGCAACGGTGGCTCGACCATCACCGGCTACGACGTCTATGAGGGGACCACTCCAGGCGGCGAGTCGACCACCCCGGTCAACGGCACCACCCTCATCGGCGCCACCTCGTACACCGTGGGCGGCCTCACCAACGGGACCACCTACTACTTCGACGTGCAGGCGGTGAACTCGGTGGGCAATTCGGTCGCCTCCAATGAGGCCTCGGCCACCCCAACTTCAACCCCAACCCCAACCCCAACCACCGGCTATTGGGAAGTGGCATCCGATGGCGGCATCTTCAGCTTCGGTAACGCCACCTTCTACGGCTCGATGGGCGGCACCCACCTGAACAAGCCGATCGTCGGCATGGCGGCCACCCCCGACCGTAACGGCTACTGGCTGGTGGCCTCTGACGGAGGCATCTTCAGCTTCGGCGACGCCACCTTCTATGGCTCCGCCGGGGCGATGACCCGCAACTCGCCGATCGTCGGCATGGCGGCCACCCCGGACGGCAAGGGCTACTGGCTGGTGGCCTCCGATGGAGGCATCTTCAGCTTCGGCAACGCCGGGTTCTTCGGTTCGCAAGGAGCCACCGCCCTCAACAAGCCGGTCGTCGGCATAGCGGCCACCCCTGATGGGAAGGGGTACTCGCTAGTCGCCTCCGATGGCGGGATCTTCAGCTTCGGCGACGCCGGGTTCTTCGGTTCGCAAGGAGGCACCGCCCTCAACAAACCGGTCGTGGGCATGGCGGCCAACCCCGACGCCAACGGCTACTGGCTGGTCGCCTCCGATGGCGGGATCTTCAGCTTCGGCGACGCCGGCTTCTACGGCTCGACTGGTTCGCTGACCCTGAACAAGCCGATTGTCGGCATGGCGGCCACCCCTGATGGGAAGGGTTACTGGCTCGTGGCCTCCGACGGGGGGATCTTCACCCATGGCAACGCCGCCTTCGCTGGTTCTGAGGGCGGCGCTGTGCTCAACAAGCCGGTGGTTGGGATGGGTACCTAAAGTTATTCGTATGACACCGTGACATATTTGTCACAGCTTGAGTCCGCAATGACGGAGGAAGGCGAAGCACATGTCAGCGTCGCTCCCGATGCGGTCGAGCCCTTCATCGCCAAAGTCGGCGGCTTCTTCGATGGTGTCGGGACACAAGTTGGCCGGCTCGCTCGCCATGAGGTTGCCCCAGACGAGTTCCACAAGGTTGAGGTCATCGCCGTAGGCGGGAAGCTATTCGACGATGAGCCATTCGCGCTGAGAAGCGATCCACGCCCCCCTGCGTCGGGTCAACCCAATTGGGCTCGGAAACGCATCTCCACGAGATCAGCTCTCGCCCGCAGCGAGAAGTCAGGCGCCGGGCCGGAGAATGCACGGCGGTGATGGGAACGTTGCGGACAGTTCACGACGCCAGTCGAGTCCGGAGCGGACTCCGGCGGGCTGCCCTGGCGGTGCTTTCATGATCCCGAAGATCGCCCATTTCGTCTTCGGGCTCGAGGAGCAACATGAACCGTTCCATTTTGTCCACTACGTATCGATCGAGTCATGCCGACGCATCCTTTCCCCCGATGCCATCTTCTTTCACTACAAGCATTTGCCGTGGGGACCGTGGTGGGACCTGGTCGCCCCCTTTGTGACCTTGATTGAGGTGGACCTCATCGACGAGGTCCTCGGTGCTGACTACTCAAGTGGCTTCGTACCGACTTCGTACCGCTACGCCCATCACGCCGACTTCGTTCGGCTCGACGCCCTCATCGAGTACGGCGGCATCTATGCCGACACCGACACCGTTTTCGTCCAGCCGTTTCCACCTGAGCTCTTCGAGGCCCCGTTCGTCATCGGTGCTGAAGCGCCGGTACCCGACGAACTGACGGGTGAGTTTCGGCCATCACAGTGCAACGCCCTGTTGATGGCCGAACCCAACGCTCTTTTCGCCCGCGTCTGGCGAGAGCGAATGGCCGGCGAGCTGAATGGGACGTGGAGCAATCACAGCGGTTTTTTGTCCGAAGCTCTGAGCCGGGAGATGCCAACCGCGGTACGCGTCGAACCGGAGGTCACCTTCTTCTCCTTCCCGGCCGATCCCACCGGCATCTCACAGCTTTTCGAGGAGCGCCACACGGTCCCAGCGGCGGCTCTCAGCGTCCACCTGTGGGCTCACTTATGGTGGCGACAGAACCGCCGGGATTACAGCTCTGCCCATGCCGACTGGTGCACACCGTCGATCGTACGTCGAGCACGCACGACTTTCTGCGACCTGGCCCGCCCCTACCTGCCCGAACGTGGCAACGGCGCAGGCGGGAGTCCAACAGGCACATCGGCGATGGCGCCCGATGCGTGGCTCTACCTCTCGCTCGACGATGTCAGCGGGTACGGCATCGCCGCAGCTCGCTGCCGCGCTGCACTTGAGGACTCAGGCCTGGAGGTGGACTGGATACCCTTTGTTCCGGGCGACGGGTGGGGCCTCAGCTTCCAACCACCACCTGCGCTCGATCTGCTCGCACCCGCGGACGCGCCGGCGCCCGATGAGCGACATCTGTCCGCTGGCCTGGGCGACACAACGACAGCTCCAGTGCTCGACCACGCACAGATCCCGACCCACGGACAGGTCGTGGTGACCCACCTCGTGGCCGAGTACTTTCCGATCGTCCGTCAGCGCTGCCCCGATGCCTTCGTGGTCGGTCACACGGTATGGGAGACGGACCGGATCCCATACCACTGGATACCCTGCCTCAATGCAGCTGATCTTCTTGTCGTCCCGTCGAATTTCAGCGCCGAGGCCATCGCCACATTACCGGTGACCACGCCAGTGGCCGTGGTCCCCCACGTGGCGCCGACGTTGAGCGCACGACCCTCTGATATGTGGGCCACCGTCCCCCCTGACCACTTCGTCTTCTACACCATCGCCGAGTGGAACGAGCGAAAGGCCGTCTTCAACAGCATCGAGGCCTATCTTCGGGCCTTCACTGGACGCGACCCCGTGCTATTGATTGTCAAGACGTCACACCGAGACTTCGGAGCTCCTCCCCCGTCGGGTCGTCGGGCCGTTGAAGCAGGGACGAGCGCCTGGTCGTTGGCCCAGCTCCTGGCCCACCACCGGGATCCGCCAGCGGTCAGACTGGTGACGCGAGAACTGGCGGGCGACGACATCGACGCTTTGCACCGGCGTGGAGACTGTTTCGTCTCGCTGTGCCACAGCGAGGGTTGGGGTCTCGGTGGCTTTGATGCCGCCGCCTACGCAAATCCAGTCGTGACCACTGGATTCGGCGGTCAGCTCGACTACCTCGCCGGTTCGCCCTACCTGGTCGATTTCGATCTGGTGCCGGTGCACCACCCCGATGGGTTCCCGAGTTACTCACCTGACCAGCGCTGGGCCGAACCGGACATTGACCACGGCTCCGCACTGCTCCGTGAGGTGATGGCCCATCGCGAACCGGCAGCTCAAGTGGCCCGAGACATGGCCCAAGACATCCGGTGGCACTACCGACCCGAGGCCATTGCCGCGGCATTTCGATCTGCTGTCGACACCCAGGTAGCACTCAGTGGGGGCGATCCACGGTCCACCAAGGATCACAGTTCGTGACCGCGGGAATCCGGTGGATGTCTATCGTCCCGGGGTCGGGGTATGGAAACGCTGCCGAGGACTATCTGAGCGGGCTTCGGGCGGCCGGAATTCCGGTCAGCTGGACACCCCTGGGTTGGCCCTCAGCTACCTGGAACCAGTCGTACGGCCCCTTGGCTGTTCCCGATCTGAACGGCTTCACCCACCGGGACATCGCCAACTTGGACGCCGGGCACGACACGGTGGTGGTCCATTCGATACCGATCTGGCATGACCGGTTGGTCGCTGAGTCGGCGAACCGGCGCCTCGTGGCCTTCACCACCTGGGAGACGGACCGTCTGCCTGACGAATCCGTAGCGATTCTCAACCGCCATGATCGAGTGCTTGTCCCCTCGCGCTTCAACGCGGCCGTCTTCGAATCCTCTGGTGTCACCGCTCCGATCAGCGTGGTGCCCCACATCGCCAAGCATGTAGAGAACGACACAGCTCGCCATCGACCGAGGAGAGACGATGAGAAGTTTGTCTTCTATCTCATAGCCACGTGGACGACCCGCAAGGCGATCCTCGACTCCGTGGAGGCGTTCCTCATGGCCTTCACCGACAATGACAACGTGGTGCTCTCCATCCACACCACGCCTGAGGACTTCGTGGCCCGCGCGCAACTCCGATCCCACGGAGAGCAGCCTAAGGCGCCACATCAAGATGCCTCCTGGTTCACCTTGGCCCAGGCGTTGGCGGGGCGGACCAAGGTTCCAGAGATCGTGCTGAGCGCCCGCCACCTCAACCCGGATGAGATGAACGCGTTTCACGCCCAGGGTGACTGCTTCATCTCATTGAGTCGCGGTGAAGGCTGGGGGCTCGGAGCATTCGAAGCCGCCGCCTTCGGCAATCCGGTGATCGTCACTGGTTGGGGCGCCACGATCGAATTCCTCCCGAGAGACTATCGCTACTGCGTCGACTACGACCTGGTGCCGACAATGAGCGACCGAGCAGACGAGTGGTTCGAACCTCGGCCCGGAGAACACTGGGCCAAAGCCCGGATCTCACACGCGGCAACCATTCTCCGCTACATCTTCGAGCACCGCAGTGAGGCCTACTCGCAGGGACAGGCTCTGCAATCGCATGTCATGGCCAAGTTCAACAGAGCACAGGTTACGAGCTGCCTCCTCGAGGCGCTTGCTCTGTAGGACTGGGACTCCGCCACGCTGGCCCCCTCAATCGTCATGCAAAAGTGGTGCGCTATCTTGTGGCGCATCATGGTCGGCTTGGAACGAAGGGCGCTCCGGTGTTTCTGGCTCTCTCCACTTTTCGTCGGCCAACGGGCCCGATCGGGGAAGCGGGCATGATGGAGCACTTTCCGAAGGTGTCAGAAGGCCTTGAGATTCATGAGATAGACGAGGGACTCATCGTCTATCAAGACTCCACCGACAGGGTCCATCACCTCAACCACACAGCTGCCGTCATCCTCGAGCTGTGCGACGGCACCCGTTCCAGCGTGGAGATCGCCCAGTCGGTGGGCGAGGTATTCGCGCTTGTCGAATCCCCCGAGACCGAGACGGAGGCCTGTATCGATGGCCTCGTGCGCGAGGGCCTCGTCAGCTGACGCCACCGGCCTCGGCAGCCGCCTCGAGGAAACGGAGGACCTGCTCTGTCACCACCGTCGTGCTGTGATGGAGGCTGACGTAGGCGAGGGCCGCATCGGTCATGGCACGAGAATGGTCAGGATCCTCGAGCACCGCGGCAGTCGCCTCGATGAGACTCTCGGTGGACTCTGCCAGGAGGAGGTGCTCGGTGTGCCGCACCGACAGTCCCGCTGCGCCAATCGGCGTGGTCACGACTGGGACCTGATGGGCGAACGCCTCGAGCAGTTTGATCCGTGTGCCGCTGCCACTGATGAACGGGGCAACGACCGCTCCTGCCTCTGCATAGTAGGGAGAGAGGTCATCGACGTACCCGGTGAGGGTCACCGATGGGTTCGACGCCAGGTGGTCGATTGGTCCACCGGGTGGGTAGCTCCCAACGAGCATCACCTTTACGGGTCGGCCGGCTCGAACCTGAAGCCCGGGCAGGACCTGCTCGACCAGCAACACGGCGGCTTCGACATTCGGGCCGTAGGCGAGATTTCCCACGAACAGCAATGTGGCGGATTCCTCCGTCCGCCGGTAGGTCTCGGCCGGTAGGTCAAATGCATTGGGCAAGGCGATGGTACGCAGTTCGTGACGGCGCCCGACGACGACAGCCTCGTCCGCCGAGGCGAGGCAGACAGCCGAGAATCGGGGTGCAAAGAGCTCCACCAGTCGGTGGAAAGACGAGGCGAGCGCAGCGTCCCCTTGTGCCGTGGCCAGGCCCTCGTCGTCGTCGTCGAGGTCGAGCGATGTCCAAGGCGATGAAAGCGCCTCGGCCACGGCCAGTCCGAGGGGTGCGAGGTAGGACCGCACAACGTGCACCGGGGTACCGGGCTGCACTCCGGCTGCCCTGATCACTTCGGGTGCAAGTGCCGGAGAGGCCAAGGTGGCCGGGAGCGGCATGGGATCTGCATCGGCCAGTAGTTGTCTCCAGGCCGGATCATTCAGAAGCTGGGCGAAGTTCGTGCGTACCTCTGCCCGATCTGGAAACGGGACCACGATGACGGGCGCCGATACCTGTGCAGGGCACGAAGGCAGGGCGCCGGCAACACGAACAACGGCAACCCGCACGTCGTACGTGCTCGCCGCGGCACCGACGAAGCTGGCCACGCGCATGGCCAGGCCGTTCCCGGTGGCGCAGGGCTCGATCGGCGCGAGCACCAGGAGTGGGGGCATGCCACGACGCTAGTCAGTGCCGAGGGTTCCCTTGTGTGCCCGAACTGACCGTTCAGTGTCACAGCAAAGGGCAACGGTCGACCAGCTGAATGGGTACGTCGCACCGGCGGTTGGCGGCTCGCCGGCGAGATCGTTGGCGGCCCGGCGGGCGGCCGTGTTCCCACCCCGGAAGGTCCACTCGACCTGGCCCCGACTGGTCATCACCCGCAACCGCCAGACACCGGGCGCCCGCTCGGTCATGCTGCCACCGCCGTACGCTGCTCTGGTCCTTCTGCCATGTTGTCCCTTACCTGTAGGATCGTGCTGCTCTGTCCGTCTCATCACCCTGTCGCACATCAGGGAAGGTTTAGGGAAGGCCAGGGCACTGGGAGATAAAAGCCCAGTTGGAGAGGTGCGAGAGCGGCCGAATCGGACTCACTGCTAATCCGCTGAGAACCGGACTCAGGCGTGAAGCGGCGGACAGCCAAGGCCCTCAGCAGGCACGATCTGATGCCTCCGGAATTGCACGGACCGAGAAATATAGGCGCGTTATAGGCGCGCACCTCAGGTGGCTTTCGCCAATAGACGATCCGTTATAGGCTAGATCTCCATGGAGGGAGAGCCCCGAACGTCCGCCGCACTGCTCCGCCGGGCCCGTCGGAGCGCGTCGCTTTCGCAGTCAGACGTGGCCCGACGGGCCCATGTCGCACAGAGTGTGATCAGTGCCTACGAGTCCGGTCGCCGTGAGCCTGCCCTGAGCACGCTAGAGCGGTTGATCGCGGCGACCGGCCACCGTCTGGTCCTCGGGCTCGAGACCGACTCTGACGTTCGGCCCGGGCTGCCCGACACGCGCCTCGGGCGGCAGCTGCGGCAGCGGAGGGCAGCGGTCCTGGCGACCGCCAGTCGTCATGGGGCATCGAACGTCCGGGTGTTCGGGAGCGTCGCTCGCGGCGAAGACACCTCCGAGAGTGACATCGACCTGCTGGTCGACCTGGCCCCGGGTACCGGACTGTTCTCGCTGGGCACGCTTGAGCGAGAGATCTCCGAAGTCCTCGGCACTCACGTCGACGTCGCCCCTTCCGACAGCCTGCGACCGAAGGTGAGGGCCGAAGCTGAGGCTGAGGCGATCGAGCTGTGAGTCGACGCGATGACGAGTGGCTGGCCGATATCCTCGACGCCATCGAGGCGATCGGGAGCTACCTAAAGCGAGGGTCACTCGACGATGGCCTCGTGTTCGACGCCGTTCGCCTCCGCCTCATCGAGATCGGTGAGGCGGTCAAGCGGATAGGTCCCGACGTGTTGGCGGCCGAACCCGACATTCCTTGGGAAGACGTCGCCGGCATGAGGGACCGGCTGGCGCACCGCTACTTCGACACGTCTCACGCAATCGTGCAGGCCACCGTCGATGGTGATCTTCCCATCCTGGAAGCCGGGGTTCGGCGCCTCCGCGACAGGCCATCCGCACGATAACCAGGCCATTCGGCAGACGCCCCAGGTCAGATATTTTCGCTGCGAAGACCGCCCCCTACCGGCACTTTAGTGACAGCGTGTCGTGCGGTCCGGCACGATTGCCCAATGGATCCTCAGGAGGCCGATGCAGCAACAGGTTGGGGCGTGCCAAGCCGAGTCAGCCGGCCAAGGGGTGAGCGTAAGTGGCCATGCCGACGACCGGTGCATTCATGGACATTGCGCCCATCGAGCCTTCGAATGGAGCACTGCCGAACGAGAACACACCACCATCGGCCGCTGCCAGCCAGTAGCCCTNNGCGTTCCGCCCATGGACCCGTTGAAAGTGGCGTCGCCGAAGGCGAAGACCCCTCCGTCCGAGGCCACCAGCCAGTAGCCCTTTCCGTCCGGTGTGGCTGCCATTCCCACCACTGGTGCGTTGAGGGTCTCGGAGGTGAGTCCGACGAATGGAACCGCATCACCGCATCCCACAACGGCTCCGTTTGAGCTGGCCAAGAAGAACCCATTCCCGGTAGGCGACGATGCGATTCCAGTCCAAGACCCCTTCGCTCCGTTCAGACCCGTACAGCCGATCTGGTCCGGCTGCCCCGCCTGGCCGAATGCAGTGGCCCAGCGGTAAGCGTTGAGGAGCCAGTATCCGTTCCCGCTTGGCGTCGATGCGATCGCATCACACCCAAACGCTGTATTGAGGGTGCTCGGTGGTTGGGGAGAGAAACCGCACGTGCCCGGGGCAATTGTCCCCGAGCCGTAGTACGGGGCACCAAAGGAGAACACGCCACCGTCAGCACCTACCAGCCAATAACCGGGCGTCGGCCGAGATGGTGCAGCGCTTGCGTGGGTCGGCGCCAGCCACACCACCCCGGCGCAGGTCAATGCCAGAACTGTCAGCGATCGTCGGACACTCATCCTTGAGGCCTCCTCGTCGACCCTCTGGGGTGAGGCTACCAAGCACAGGAGAGCTGCGACGGCGCCTGTGCTTGGCCAGTCACCACCGCTCCCTCAGAAGACTGGATCTCACCTGGACTGTCCCCGAACACCGGCTCAGAGCGTGATTAGTCAGGTTCCTGATCAACCTGGGACCCCTCTCGAACGTACTGTGGCGGTGTGAGACAGGTTGTTCGGATTGCAGCAGGCGCATTAATCGGAACCCTGAGCGTGACCGCTGCGGCATGCGGTGGCGGAAGTGCGTCCCCCAGCAGTAATGGCCCGACCATCTACACAACGTGTACTGGATCGCCGAAATCAACGAGTGGCCTGCTGGCGGTCACCGCATCAGGAACTCTGATCGCTGTGAATCCAGATACCCTGCGTCGGACATCCGTGGCCACCCACGTCCTCGCCAGCGGTGGTATCTCCGTTCAGCCAGAACGTGACCTGGCGTATGTCACCTCGGTCGGTGCTGATGGACGATCGGCGATCTGGAGTGTTTCTACCTCTGGATGCCACAAACAGGTCTCCCTGGTTGAAACCGACGCAGAGCTGCCGTCGGTGAGCCCGGATGGCGGACGCCTCGCCTTTGTGACGCTCGACGCCAAGGGCCTCCAAACTGGAGTGGCCGTTGTCAACCTTGGAGCTACTGGCGCTCCCGAAGGTGCCCTACGACGATATCCGGCTTCGTCAGTTCCTCCTGTCCTGCCGATCACCGGGGTTGCCGTTGCGCCTAACGACGCGGTGCTTGCGGTATGGGGAGGCTTCGTCGACAACTACCTTGGCAAGGCCCATCCGACGGTGGGGACACTTGATCCCTCGACGGGCACTTCGCTCGCCGCCCTCACCCCGGTCTTTGATGAAGAAGGGATTTCGATTCCCGCTGCCCAGTCGGCGAACCAAAAGCCTGAGGATTGGCAATCTGCTCCTATCTACCTCCCGAACGGCGAGTTCCTGGTGGGAGACAAAGGACGTGACATCATGATGCCCTTCACGGACTCCACCCCTGGGGTCAGCGGTGGTGGCATGCGGACTATCGACAGCGGAGTGGGCCCGATCGAGTCACTGGCCGCTGGTCCGGGTGGTTCGATTGTTTGGGTGAGCACGGATCATCGCCTCACCCTGGCCAGCGATGCGGTTGACCTGCCCTTCGGGCCACAGGCAGAGACGGTCCCGAGACAGTCCGCGATTCCTACTCGGACGGTGCCAGGGAAGTACACCAGTGTGGATTGGGCCATACCATCGAGCGAGGCTCCGCTCCCGGTTGCTGTCTTTCACATTGTTGGCCACTTGCCGAGTGTTGTGGGCCTGTCGGAAGCGAGGGCCGCCAGTGTTATGGGGACCCTGGACCTCCCCGTATTCGTCGGCCACACCGAGGTCAACGCATCTGTTCCCGCCGGCACGGTACTTGCGCAAGACCCGCCGGCAGGCGTAGGGGTTGCCTGCCAATGCTCGGTGGCGCTGACGGTCGCATCGTGAACCTGGTCGGAACTCGAAGGCATTCGAGAGGGGTATCCCCGAACACCGGTTGGGTGGGGCACGTGTCGTCGAGGTCTCCCATTGTGCCGCGATTCGTGCCCGAGATCGCGAGTAGGCCGCAACACCATGAAGAACAGACCGTCGTGCGGTCCTCGGCCACGCTGATTGGATGAGCGGGACCTAGAGTGGACCCGTGGAAACCGAGGCGGTACGTGCTGGGAATCGGCACCACGTGGGCAGGACGTGGTTTGCCCTGGAGATCGCCTACGTGGTCCTGATCGCAGCATTGGCGGCGACCGGGATGACGGCCGAGTCTCATCGAATCCTGCTGGTCGTCGCCGGGTTGCTGGCACTCCCTTGTGGTGTCGGCGCGATCGTGGGCCTCTACGTCCTCACCGGCTTGTTCAACTGGATGGCGGCAGGTTTCTCGACGTACAGCATCAGCCAGAGCACGGGAGGGTGCGATCTCTCCGGGCATTGCTGGTCCAGGACGACCGGAACGCCGGTAGGAGCACAGGGGTTCCTGTTCAGCGCATGCGTGGTACTGCTGTTCGTGGGCGCCGCAGTGACCAATGTCCTGATTCTGCGCTCAGTGGTCCGCGGGCGGCGCAGCCATGACCCGGCACTTCCGGACGTCGCCGAACCTCATCCGTAGCGACCCCCGCCCCTGAACAATCACAATGTCCCGTAGGGTCCACCGCTTTCCAGCTGGTCCTCAATAGCTTTGGGAGAATTGGGAGATTTGGCCTGACTTGTAGTCATGAGGCGCCCTTGGGTGTCGTCGGCCGAGCTCTTCCAGCCGCACATTGAATACGGCACGCCCCGTCTCCGAGGTTGGGTGATTGGTCGGGACTGCACGAACAGTCCGGACCGCCCGTCACTCCGATCAAGGACGGCCGTGCCACCCCTCAACCGCTAAGGAAGGAAGGGATGGCCATGACCATCGTAGAAGCTCCCCCCGGTATCACGGGTGGCGTCGACACCCACCTCGATAAGCACGTCGCTGCAGCACTCGACCCGCTGGGCCGACTTGTCGGCACCGAATCNNAGGTTCCTCCGCCGAAAGGGCATCGAGGTCGTCGAAGTCAATCGTCCCAACCGCCAGTCCCGGCGCAACCAGGGCAAGTCCGACTCGCTCGACGCAGTGGAAGCCGCCCGCGCCGCCATCAGTGGTCGGGCCTCAGGAGTGGGCAAGACCAAAGACGGTCCCGTCGAGGCGATTCGGGTCCTGGTGGTGGCCAAGCGCTCAGCCCGCCAGGCAAGAGTGAAGGCCATCGTCCAGATGCGCCACTTGGGATTCACCGCCCCTGACCAGCTCCATTCCCGCCTGAAGGGTCTGTCAGTGACCGCGCTGGTGGCCGAGGGGGCAAAGTTGCGAGCGACGAAATCAGCGGACACGGTGACCGCTGCGACCAAGGCTTCTCTCTCGTCGTTGGCCCATCGGATCCAGGGCCTTGATCAGGAGATCGCCGAGCTCGACGAGAAGATCAAGTCTCTACTACTGGCCACGGCTCCCGACCTCATGGCCCGCTTCGGTGTCGGGCCGGACACCGCTGCGTCACTCCTGGTGGCGGCCGGCGACAATCCCGAACGTCTCCATTCCGAGGCCGCCTGGGCCCATCTGTGCGGGGTGTCACCGGTCCCGGCCGACTCGGGGAAGAACGCCGGCCACCTCCGTCGGCATACCGGCGGCGACCGCCAGGCCAACAGCGCGCTGTGGCGTATCGCCATGGTCCGCATCGCCCATGATCCAGAGACCACTCAATACTTCGAGCGGAGGGTGAAGGAGGGACGCACCAAGCGTGACGTCATCCGGATCCTTCAGCGCTACATCGCCCGCGAGGTCTATCGCTACCTTCCCCGCGGCTGAATCCCCGGGCCGTGGGTCTGGCTCACCCCTGACATGTCGCCCCCTGGGGTTGACTTACCGGCGACCCGCCGACCCACGACCCGGGACCACTCTCACCAAGACGCGTGACTTCGTAAGAGCATGCCCTCGCCGTTCGAGTGGCTCATGATTGTTGTGTCCGCTGTCTTCACCCCGAAGCCCCAAAACAGGGCTTGACATTGATAGGAGCGTCGCCGGGTGGGTGCG
>PLZF01000047.1 GCA_003152015.1 Acidimicrobiaceae bacterium
CACTTCGGTGCTGGGTGCCCCATACAACCGGCTGAGGGCGCATTGTCACCGTCGGGGTCTTGAAGTCACCGGTGCCGGGGGAGCGCCACACCTGCGAGATCCGTGAAAGCAGTTTGATCAGCGGTGAGGACGGTTCGCTGAGAGGCCAAAGCGGTGGCTGCGATCACGAGGTCATGAGCACCCCTGGGCCGGCCCTGCTGGCGGACGCCAACGAGCAGGTGCGCATGGGCCTCGGCGACGTCAACGTCGTAGTCGATCACGGGAATGGTTGCGAGGACGTCGTCAACAAACGCCAAACGGCTGATCCGCGCCTTACCCTGGGAAAGCTCAACACCGACCCGATGCTCAGTGATGGTGATGGCAGCGATGGCTACGTCGTCATCGTTGTCGACGGCCTCGTCAAGTTCGCTACCGGCACGTTCGACATCGATGAGGAACGTGGTGTCGAACAGCAGCCGTGTCAGCTTCGCTCCTCCACTGTCACGAGGTCACGGACGGCCGCCAACTCAGCGCGCCAGCTCGAATCAACCCTGTGTCGACGAAGCATCGACTTTACGTCTGAGCCGCGTCCACCCAAAACGGGTTCGATCAGGGCAACCGCCTTGCCCCGTCGGACGATGGTGATCCGCTCCCCGCGGTGCTCCACTGCGTCAAGGAGATCCGCGAACCTGCGTGCGGCGTCTGTGGCGCTGATCTCGGTCATGTGATCGGATTATCAGATATACAGCCCAAAGGTGCCCCCGAATGTCGGCCGGGTCAGAGGACGAGGGAGTGTTACGCGCTCGGGTCACCCCACACTCCGTCCATTTCCGGCGGGCCACTACATGGCGCCCGGCGTCCTCAGGGCGACCCTCGATACAGCCACCCTTGGGCGATGCCGGTATCGGCACGGCACCGGAAATGGTCGGAAACTAGGGCGTGGTGTTCTGAATGGAGACCCAGTCACGAGCGTCGAGATAAGGAGAGAACGCAGTGGCGATGGCATCGATGTCACCCGATCGTTTGGGGCGCTGTAGCTCGTAGAGATGGGGGAACTCGAGCCAGCCGGTGACGTGCTCCCACAGTCGGATCGCGGCATCCCCCCGGGGAGGATCGATGAGCACCGGACCGAAGAGGGCCTGTCTGTCCGGGAACACCAGTGTCGGTACGCCGAACCCTCCGAGGGCAACCACCGCGTCGTGTTCGGCGCGCACTTCGTCGCCGGTGGTGGGATCGTCGATGGCCACCCGCACCAGCCCCGGGTCGAGACCGAGTTGTCCGAGCAACTCCTCGGCCACTTCGGGACGGTGCGGCTTCTTGCCCTCGATGTGGAGTGCGTGGCCCGCGGCCTGATACCACCGGTCGAGGAGATCGCTGTCAGTCCGTCGGAGCAGGGCACCGATGCGCATCATCGACCAGCCATAGGACCACTCCCGTTCCCACGGGTGCTTCTTGCCTTCGACCCGGTTGATCTCTTCGAGACTGAAGAAGCGCCACCTCACATCGATGCCGGCCGCGTCACGAACCTCGCGCATCCACAACGAGGTCTGGTAGGCCCACGGGCACATGATGTCGAAGTGGAAGTCCACCTGGACGGGCCCGGTCCGGCCGGCGGAATCTGATGGGGGTCGATCCGTGATCAGACCAGGGTAGCCAACCAGGGGAGTGCTCCACCATCACAAGGCGTCGACGGTGGCCAACTCGACGAAGCGGCGGGCGGCCGGGGCCAACTGTCCCCGCTGATGGATGAGCACGATGGATCGGGTGACCGGGGGATCGGGACGCACCACGGTGGCACCGTGGAGTTCGGCCACCATGGCGGTGGCCTCCGGCACCAGGGCCACTCCCGCGCCGGCGAGGACCAACGGCAGCATGGCGTCGCGTTGAGCGGTCACGACCGCGATCCGCGGGCCGGGCCCGGTGGCGAAACCCTCATCGAGCAGGCGACGGGTGGAGGTACCGGCCGGCGCGGCCACGAAGGGGAGGTCGACCAAGGCGGTGAGGGCCACGCTGGCGTGCACCCCCGCAGGGCTCCGCAACGATGGCGGCACCATCCCCGGTGGCAGGACCAACAGCAGGGCTTGTTCGCCAATCGGATGGACGACCAGATCTTCGGGTAACCGGTCGGAGTCGGTCATTCCGAGTTCGCTACGACCGTCGTGCACCATGGCCACCACGCCGGCTGAATCCTCGGGGGCGGCCAGGTCGACCGTCACCGCGGGGTGATCGCCACGGAACCGGCCGACGATCCCGGCCAGGGGGTCGGCGGCCAAGGTGGGGAGGCTGGCGATGGCCAGGCTGCCCGACTCCAGCCCGGCGACCGCGGCTACCGCCGCCCTGCCCGTCTCCATGTCCCGGAGTGCCTGACGGGCGGGTCCGATGAGCGCCGCCCCGGCCGGAGTCACGACCACCCGCCGGCCCAGACGGTGAAAGAGGACTGTGCCCAGTTCGGTTTCCAACTCCTTGACCGCCAGTGACAGGGCGGGCTGGGAGACGGACACGGCCCTGGCAGCGGCGGTGAATCCCTGGTGGTCGGCCACAGCCAAGAAATGCTCGAGTCTGCGTAGATCCATTTACATATCGTATCAAAACTATCGATAATCACTATTCGACTTCTGGATCGGCATCGTGCAGCATGGGATGGGTGGAGCCCTGCGCCGAACCCTGCGCCGAACCCAAGCCGAGCGGATGGCGCCAACTCATCATCGAGCCACGCCGTCCCGCCTCGATCAGAGATCGACCCGGGGCCTACCGCCTGGCCGTCGGGGCGGTGTGCATCGGCGCCTTCATGGGACAGCTCGACGCCAGCATCGTCACCCAGGCGTTTCCCACCCTCGAGCAGTCGTTCGGGGTCGGAGTGGGAGCTGTTACCTGGGTGGGTCTCAGCTACCTCCTGGTGTTGGTGGCCACCGTTGCCGCGGTGGGCCGTTTTGCCGACATGGTCGGCCACAAACTGCTGTACGTCTACGGGTTCCTCATTTTCATTGCTGGTTCGGCCCTCTGTGCCCTGGCGCCCAATCTGTATGTGCTGTGTGGGTTCCGGGTGCTCCAGGCCATCGGAGCGGCCATGTTGCAGGCCAACAGCGTGGCCATCATCGCCTTGGCCGTCCCGGCCTACCGGCTGGGACGTTCGATCGGGGTCCAAGGCGCGGCCCAAGCGCTGGGCTTGGCATTCGGGCCGTCGGTCGGCGGCTTATTGCTGGCGGCAGGAGGGTGGCGGCTGCTGTTTCTGGTCAATGTTCCGGTGGGGGCGGTCGGGGTGATTGCCGGATTGCTGTTCATCCCCCGTAGCCGGCACCTTCAGGCCCGGGTCGGATTCGACTGGTCCGGTTTCGCCCTGTTCTTTCCGGCGGTGGTCGCCCTGGTGTCGGTGATCTCGCTGGGCAATGGCCAAGGGTGGACCTCACCGTTGCTTCTGGGACTGATCGGGATGGCGGTGATCCTCGGCATTGGGTTCGTGGCCCGGGAACGGAGGTGTCCCGACCCGATGGTGGACGTGTCACTGTTCCGGCGGGTCCGTTTCAGTGCCGGGATCGTGAGCGGGATGCTCTCCTTCATGGTCATGTTCGGGGTTCTGGTGATCGTGCCGTTCCTGCTCGAACGGGGGTACGGCTTCGGCTCGGCGCGGTCCGGGATCGAGTTGATGGCCATGCCGTTGGCTTTGGGCATCATCGCCCCTCTGGCCGGTCGCTTGGCCGACAGGGTGGGGGTCGGGCCGCCGGGGGTGGGGGGGATGGCCCTGGTGGTCGTGGGGTTGGTGGGGCTCGGCGTGTTGCACCCGACGACGCCCGGCTTCGTTGCCCTCCTGGCCATGGTCGGGATCGGGCTCGGGCTCTTCATCCCTCCGAACAATGCCGGGATCATGGCCGCCATACCCGCCCAGCAGTCCGGTCTCGCCTCGGGAATCCTGAATATGACCCGCGGGATCGGAACCGCCCTGGGGCTGGCGGTCGGCGGTGCGGTATTCGGCGACTTCGCCGGAAGTCTCGGTGATACGGGACAGGTGAGGCACGCCTTTTCGGTCACCGCGCTGGTGTTGGCCGCCGCCGCGGCGCTGGCCGCCGCCATCGCCCTCTATGGAGCCGTTGCCGACCCGGCCCCGGCCCGGAGCGCGGAGTTCGAAAAGCGGGATGGTCTCGGCGCCGGGATCTGAGCCGTGGTGCGGTGCTCGCCAGGCCGCTCGGGGCCGCTCGTGGTCGGTCAGAAGTGGCCGAGCACGGGGTGGGGGACATAGGGCTCCTCGAGCCGGGCCACCTCGTCATCGGTGAGGGTCAACTGTTCGGCCGCCAACGCGTCGGCCAGATGACCCCCTTTGGTGGCACCCACGATCGGAGCGGTCACCCCCGGTCGTTGCAACAGCCAGGCCAGCGCCACCTGCGCCGGGGCGACCTTCCGCTCGGCCGCCACTTCTGCCACCCGTTCGACCACGTCGAAATCGGTGGGTTGGCTATAGAGGTAGTCGGTGAAGGGGTCACTCCCGGATCGAGTGGTGGACCGCTCGCCGCCTCGGCTGCGATTGCCGGCCAGCACCCCGCGGGCCAGTGGGCTCCATGGGATGATGCCGACACCCTGATCGATGCACTGGGGGATCATCTCGCGCTCCTCCTCCCGGTAGATCAGGTTGTAGTGCGGTTGCATGGATACGAACCGGGTCCAGTGATTGCTATCGGCCACGCGCTGAGCCTTGGCGAACTGCCAGGCGAACATGCTCGAGGCGCCGATGTAACGGGCCTTGCCCGACCGCACCACGTCGTGCAGGGCCTCCATCGTCTCTTCGATCGGTGTCCGGGGGTCCCAGCGGTGGATCTGATAGAGGTCGACGTAGTCCATCTCGAGACGGCCGAGCGAAGCGTCGATGGCAGACAGGATGTGCTTGCGGGATAGGCCACCGCCATTCTCCCCCGGCGTCATGGGCATGAACACCTTGGTGGCCACCACCACTTCATCGCGATGGAAGAATTTCCGTAACAGGCGGCCGGTGGCCACTTCGCTGGCGCCCTTCGAATAGGTGTCAGCGGTGTCATAGAAGGTGATGCCGCCCTCTGCCGCCGCCTTCACGATCGGCTCGGCCGCGTCTTCGGCGAGGACCCAGGGCCGGTCGCTGTCATTGCCGAAACTCATCATGCCCAGACAAATGCGGGATACCCGCACACCGGTGTTTCCGAGATTTACGTACTCCATGGGCACCTCGCGTCGACTAAGTGGGACAGACCGCTGATCATCCGATCATTCCACAACCATCCACCCACTCCCACTGACAACCGCCATGGTTCGGGAAGTAGCGTTCGCGTTGTGATCGATGACGAACTCCTCCTCACCGCCGTGCACGACACCGGGATCCGGCGCTTGCAGCACGCCTACGCCGATGTGGTCAATCGACGGGCCTGGCCCGAGATGGAGGACCTCTTTCTCCCCGAGGCAGCCGTGGTCATCGACACCCGAAAAGGCGACCCGCTCCGATTGGTGGGAGGTGCTGCGGTGGGCGAATTCATCGGTTCCTCGGTGGCGAAGTTCTCGTTCTTCGAATTCGTCATCCTCAATGCCCACATTGTGTTCCCCGGCGGCGCAGGGGCGGGCACCGCGGTGGGCCGCCTCTATATGTGCGAGCACCGACAGGATGAGGACAGTGGGCGGTGGACCAATGCCTTCGGCCTCTATCACGATCGCTATGCCTTCGCTGTCGGGCATTGGTGGTTCGCCGAGCGGGCCTACCACTCCCTGGCCCGTCACGCCCCTGATCTCGATGTCTTTCCGTTTCCCGAGCCCGCTCCTCTCCACCTCCCCGGGCCCGGCACCCATCTCCAGGGCGGTCGCACCTCGTGAACGGCATGTGACGAGACCAGCGGCGTAGGGTGCCTGACAATGTCGACGACGCGACCCAACGTGCTGGTCATCATGACGGACGAGGAAAGGTATCCGCCACCGTACGAAGATGCCACGGTGGCCGGGTTCCGCCGGGATCACCTACCGGCCCGCGAGCGGCTGCGGGCCGGTAGCGTCGAATTCCACCGTCACTACGCGGCGTCGACCGCCTGCCTTCCCAGTCGGGCATCACTGTTCACCGGCCACTACCCCTCGCTGCACGGGGTGACCGCAACTGATGGATTGGCCAAAGCCGCCAACGATCCCGACATCTCGTGGCTGGATCCGGACGGGGTACCCACCATGGGGGATTGGTTTCGGGCTGCCGGGTACAGCACCCACTACCGGGGGAAGTGGCATATCTCCCACGCCGACCTCATTCCGGTCGGGAGCCATGCCGGGCTGATGGCCAATGACCGGTACGGCTCTGTGTCCAGGGAGGTGACCGACCTCTACCGCCGGGCAGACCGACTCGACCGATTCGGCTTCTCGGGATGGATCGGCCGTGAGCCACACGGCGACAACCCGGCAGATACCGGATTCGTGCGCGACCCGCTCTTCGCCGATCAGGTATGCGAGCTGTTCGGTGAGTTGACCGCCGACAAGGCCGATGAGCGGCCCTTTTTGGCGGTGGCCTCCTTCGTCAATCCCCACGACATCGGCTTCTCGGGTTTTGGATGGGATGTGCTCGGATTTCCCGCCATCGAAGACGGTGTTCCTGACGTCGCCGAAGCCCCGTCGCAGCGGGACGACTTCGGGGGGCGACCGGAGTGCCATCGGCTGTTCCGGGATCTGTGGCCTCAGCTGCTCTATCCGCAACCGACCGACAACACCTACCGTCGCTTCTATCTCTGGCTCCACCAACTGGTGGACAGGGCCATCGAGAGGATTCTCGTAGCGTTGGACGACTCGGGGCTGGCCGAGAACACCATTGTGGTCTTCACCTCCGACCACGGGGACCTGGTAGGTGCCCACGGCGGCATGCAGCAGAAGTGGTACAACGCCTTCGACGAGGCCATCCGGGTTCCACTGCTGGTGTCGGGCCCGGGTATCACCGCGTCCACCCGGGGAGTGTCGGCGCCGACCAGCCACGTCGACCTTCTGCCCACCCTGCTCGGTTTGATAGGGATCGAGCCCCAGTCGCTGGTGACCCAATTGTCCGAACACCATGTCGAAGTGCAGGATCTGGTGGGCCGGGACCTGAGCCCGGCGATTCACGACCCGGACGACACCTCGGTGCTGGGATCCCCGATCTACTTCACCACCGAGGACCAGATCAGCGTCGGGCTCCGTGACCGGAACCGGTTCACCGGAGAGCCGTTCGTGCCGGTGGCTCCACCGGCCAACGTCGAGTCGGTCATCGTCCCCATGCCCGGTGTCGACGGCGGCACCACACGGCTGTGGAAACTGAGCCAGTACTACGACCGGTTGGAAGAGTGGGAGACCACCCACCACCTCTCCCCTCCGGGAGCGACTGGGTCCGAGCTGGTGCCTTCCCAGTGGGAGCTGTACGACCTGACCGGCGATCCCGAGGAGCGGAACAACCTCTCTGCATCGTCAGACGCACCGTTCGACCAGCTCCGCGAGCTGCTCGAGTCCACCCGGGAGGACAACCGCCGGGTTCCGCTGCACCGCAATGGCAGCTGAACCGAGCCGGTACGCTGAGCGCGCCATGAATGACCCGAACCGGTTTGATCCGGGGTCCGTCGACACCTTCCGTATTGTCGACAATGAGTACGACCACTCCTCGCGGACCGCGTACCTCCGCTATGCGCTGGACGACAGATACTCGTTCGAGGAGACGGTGACCTTCGAAACGGTGCCCCCGCCGGGCATCCCCGTCGATGGCGGTGGTCTCGATCGGGCCTTGCGCCACCTGCACATCGCCGCGGGCACCAGCTACTACAAGGCAGCGGCACCCCCGGTGGTCGTGGTGGAAGGAACCGGTCTCTCCGCGTCCGAGCTGGAGTTCCATCGTCGGCTCTACGACGACGGGCTGAGGGAGTTCGCGGTGGCCAACCGGCTGCCGGTCCCCCGGACGGTGGAGATCCGGGCTGCCCCGACCCTCCCGGTCGGTGCCGATCAGCTCCGGACCCTGCGACCGGGAGGTCTGGTGGTGCCCATCGGCGGCGGCAAGGACTCCATGGTGCTGATCGAAGCGGTCAGGCAGGTGGGCCCGAAGCTGTTGGCGGTGAACCCACACCCGTTGGTGATCGAGTTGGCCGGCCAGACCGGCCTCGAGCTGATCGTGATCCGCCGGAAGCTTTCTCCGGAACTTGCCCGGCTCAAGAGCGCCGGTGCGCTCAACGGTCACGTCCCCATCACCGCCATTGTGTCCCTCATCGCAGTGCTGGGAAGCTTCGTCTACGGCTACGACTCCATTGCCATGGCCATCGAGCGGTCAGCCAGCGAGGAGACCAGATTGGTCGATGGGGTGCCGGTGAACCATCAGTACTCGAAGAGCCTCGACTTCGAGAACCTCTTCCGCCGGCTGATCTCGGACTCGGTGGATCCCGGCCTGACCTATGGATCGGCGCTTCGTCGGTACTCGGAACTGGCGATTGCCCGGGCCTTCTCTCGCCTGACCGGCTACCACGCCACCTTCTGCAGTTGCAATACCGCCTTCCGTCAGCAGGCGGAGGCCGGTGACCGTTGGTGCGGTCACTGCCCCAAGTGCCGTTTCGTCGGGTTGATGCTGGCACCGTTTCTGACACCCGAGGCGCTGACCGCCATCATCGGGCGGGACATGTTCGACGATCCCGAGCAGGTCGAAGGCTTTGCCGCCCTCATGAGCGAGGATGACAAACCGTTCGAGTGCGTGGGTGAGCGGCGCGAGTCGGCGGCGGCCATGCGAATTCTCTCGGACCTGCCCGAGTGGAACGAGACGGTGGTGGTGGCCGTGCTCGGCGCCCGGGCCCGGGCCATGGTGTCGGACGCGGCGGTGGAAGAGTTGCTGGCACCCGACCTGTCCCCGGCATTCCCCGATCCACGGGTGGACTCCGCGGTGGACCGACTCATGACCGGGGCCACGTGACCCTCGACGACCTGTGCGACGGCAAGGTGGTGGCGGTGTGGGGCATGGGGACGGAGGGATTGGCCGTGACCCGCCTGCTCGTCGAGCGAGGTGTGTCGCCCATCCTCATCGACGATCACCCCGAGAATGCGGTCGCCCGGGTCAGAGAGGTCCTGTCGCTTCGGACACCGGTGGTGCCGCCCGACCTGGTGGCATGGAGCTCCTTGGACGTCGTGGTCCGCTCCCCGGGGGTGAGCCGGTACCGGCTGGAGCTGGTGGCGGCGGAATCTGAAGGCGTCACCGTCACCACCGCCACCGCGATCTGGTTGGAGGACTTCCACGCCGCGCCGGTGTTGGCGGTAACCGGCACCAAAGGGAAGAGCACCACCGCCTCGTTGGCGACTTCGATCCTCGAGCACCTGGGCCTCACCGTGGCACTGGTCGGAAATATCGGCGAGCCGGTGGCCGACCTGTACGGCCGGGCTCCGGTGGACGCCTACGTGGTGGAAGTCTCGTCGTACCAGGCAGCCGATGTCTCGGTCTCACCGGGAGTGTGCGTCCTCACCAGCCTGGCTCCCGATCACCTTGACTGGCACGGGGGAGAAGAGACCTATTACCGGGACAAACTTCGGCTCATCACCGCCGGGCCACCCGGGTCGCTGGCGGTCAACGCCGGGAGTGCCGAAGCCGTACGCCGTACCGCCGGCCATCCTCACCGCACCCTCTTCGGCCCATCCGGACGGGTCCGGGTCGAATCGACAGGGACGGTCTCCATCGACGGGGAGCCGGTGGTGGAGGCGGCACGGCTCCGGGTGCCGGGTGAGCACAACGTGAACAACCTGTGTGGCGCCATCGCCGGGGTACTGCTGCTCCGAGGGGAGCCGCCCTCGGCTGACGCGGTGGCGGCAGCGGTCGACGGGTACGACGGATTACCGTCGCGGTGCCGAACGGTGGGTGAGCGAAATGGCCTGACCTTCGTTGACGATGCGCTTGCCTCCAACCCGTTCGCCACCAGTGCGTCGGTGGCGGCATTTCCCGGGCGTGACATCACGGTCATTCTGGGCGGGGCCGACCGGGGGATCGATCCGGGCCAGTTGGCTACCTTGCTGGCGGACCGCCATCCGCGCCCGAACGTGGTGGTAATGCCGCCGGGACCCGAGCGGATGCTGGGGGCGTTGGAGCACGCGGCATCCGGCACCGGCGGCAAGCTAGCGGTGGAGACAGCCCGTGATCTCGATGAGGCGGTGACGATGGCCATGGCGGTGACCCCGGTCGGCGGGGTCGTGCTCTTTTCCCCTGCCGCGCCCACGCCGGAGGGTGAGGGTGGCTACCGCCGGCGCAGCCGACAGTTCATCTCCGCCATCGGCCTGCCGGTGGATCCGGCTTCCCGTTGAGGTCAGCCGAACAGACAGTGTGATGGGTTCCGAGAATGCGGTGGCGGTCGAGGTTTCGGATCTGGTCAAGCGGTATCCCAAGGCGCCTGTCGATTCGGTGGCGGGAATCAGTTTCAGGGTGAAACCCGGAGAGGTGTTCGGGTTCCTCGGTCCCAACGGGGCCGGGAAGACCACCACCATTGGGATCCTCACCACCAGGATTCGCCCCACCGCCGGTCACGCCCGGGTGGCGGGTATCGACGTGGTGGCCGACCCGGTGGGTGCCCGCCGTGTACTGGGGGTGGTGCCTCAACAGAACAACCTCGACCGTTCATTGTCGGTGCGGCAGAACCTGCTCTTTCACGCCAGCTATCACGGAGTGCCCAGAGGTTTGCGGAAAGCCCGGGCGGATGAGCTGCTTTCTCAGTTCGGATTGGCCGACAGGTCCGACGGGCGGCCGGACGATTTCTCCGGGGGCCAGATTCAACGCATGATGATCGCCCGAGCCCTCATGCACGCCCCGACGGTGTTATTCCTCGACGAGCCCTCGACGGGACTGGATCCCGCCGCCCGCCTCTTCATGTGGGACCGGATCGCCCAGCTGAAGTCGGAGGGGACCACTGTGGTGATCACCACCCACGACATGGAGGAGGCCACCACGTTGAGCGACCGGGTGGCCATCATCGACCATGGAAAGCTGCTCGCCCTCGACGCCCCCGCCGCCCTGGTCCGGGACATGGCCGGGGAGCGGACCCTGGACTGCACGGTGGAGCCGGGACGGGCAGTTGATGGGTCCGCCGTCCAGGGGGCGCTGATGAGACTGGCCGCCGTCGACCGGGTCGAACAGCTCGACGATCCGGGGGGTGCCTGGCGCTTGCGGGTCTACGTGCAGGGCGACACCGCGCCGCTGCTGGCCGTCGTGGCCCAGGCCATCGATGATGCCGGCGGCCGGCTCACCGACGTTCGCCTCGGGGAACCGACCCTCGAGGATGTTTTCATTCATCTCACCGGGAGGGCATTGCGATGACGGCGGTCGACGATCTTGACGTCCCAGCCCTTCACTCTGAACGGGTCCGGCCATGGGGCCCATGGCAGACCGCGCTGGCCATTCTGCGCCGGGATCTCTTTGTCACCGGGCGCGAGTTCCCCATCTTCCTGGCCCAGGTGATCTTGCAACCGCTGTTTCTGCTGTTCGTGTTCGGAAAGGTGCTCACCCAGTTGGGGTACGCCCGGCCCGGATATGCCGAGGTGCTCTTCCCGGGCTTGGTGGCACTGGCCGCGGTGCTCACCGGTCTACAGAGCACCGCGCTGCCCCTGGTCATCGAGTTCTCCTATAGCAACGAGATCGAGGACCGCTTGCTGGCCCCGCTCCCCATCGGCGCGGTGGCATTGGAGAAAGTGGTGATTGCGGCCATGCGGGCCACCATTGCCGCGGGCGTGATGTTCCCCATCGGGGTGTGGTTGCTGGGTTCGATCCCCTGGAGTGCCGGGGCCGCTGCCGGGGTGGTGGTGATGACCCTGATCGGCGCGCTCATGGGTGCGGCCATGGGCCTCGTGCTGGGCACGTTCGTTGCCCCCAACCGAATCAACGTGACGTTTGCTCTGGTGCTCACCCCACTGTTGTTCACCGGGTCGAGTCAGTACCCATGGCCCTCCCTCAGCCACATCCGATGGTTTCAGGTGGTTTGCGCGCTCAATCCGATGACCTACGTGAGTGAGGGGCTTCGCGGGATGTTGGTGCCCAATGTCCCCCATATCCAGACCTGGATCTGCTTTGTGGCCGCGGTCGGAGCGTGCTTGGTGCTGACGGCCATCGGCATGTTCGGCTTCCTCCGCCGAGCCCTGGGCTGATCTGCGCTCACTGTTCGGCGAGGATGGCGGCCAACTCGGCCAATGGATCCCTGACCTGCGGCCCGATGGTTTCGACGGTTGCCATGTTGATGACCCCGTTGAATCGGAAGGGTGCCTGGTAGTCGCGCCCAACCGCCGGCCCCCATTCATACCCACAGGTAAGGCCGATCCCCACGCCGTTGAAACCCGAAGGGGTAAAGCGTGGCAACGTACCCTGAGCGACTGTCTCACCGTCGCAGGTGAGAACAACCCGCCCTCCGAGCCCGTCGTCCTTTTCGAATTCGAACGAGACGGAGTGATCCCCCGACCCGAGGGGACCGGCGGCCTCGATGACGTGGTGCTCTTTGCCGTACAGATTGTGAACGTAGCGGAGTCGTCCTTCGTGGAGGTGGAAGGACCATCCCCCCAGGGCACACCCGAGGGCGAGTAGCACGCCCCGGGGGACCACACCGACGGGGACGCTCACTTCTACGGTGATGCGATGGGACCGGTTACGTACGTTGACTGCGACCTGCTCGGGCACGGGAGAAACATCGGGAAAGTACCGGAAACGGGTCCGGGGACGGCGATGGTCGGGCTTGGGGTGGGTGAGTGCCCACAGCACGCGATTGTCGAGGGGGAGCACCTGATTCCGGCGCGCCTCGTCCCACCACAAGGCCACAAGTTCGGCCACCCGATCGGGATATTCGGCCGCCAGGTCTCGGGACTCGGAGATGTCCTCGGCTACGTGATAGAGCTCCCACACGTCATCTTCGAACGAAGCGTTGGGGTTCAGTCCGTCGTCATAGAGAGGCCCCACCGGATGAAAGGTGACAGCTTTCCAACCGCAGTGGTAGATGGCGCGGGAACCGAACATCTCGAAGTGTTGGGTGACGTGTTGTTCAGGAGCCGATGCACCGTCGACCCCGAGCAGATACTCGAAACTCACCCCGTCGATAGGCGATTGGCGGACTGACTCGATCTCGGCCGGCGCCTCGATACCGGCCAGTTCGAGCACCGTCGGGAGAACGTCGATGGCGTGGGCGAACTGGGGTCGGATTTGTCCGGCACTGGCACCGAGCCGGGCCGGCCAAGTGACGATGCACGGATCGGCCACTCCTCCCTGGTGCACCTCGCGCTTCCAACGTTTGAACGGGGTGTTGCCCGCCATGGTCCAGCCCCACGGATAGTTGTTGTGGCCCAGCGGGCCACCGATCTCATCGATGCGGTCGTACATCTCACCGATCCCGGCCGGGTCGAGGTTGGAGAGTCGCACATCGTTGATGGAGCCCTCCGCACCGCCCTCCGCGCTGGCGCCGTTGTCCGACACCACCAGAATCAGCGTGTCGTCGAGCTCGCCGAGTTGGCGAAGAAAGTCGATCACCCGACCCAGCTGATGGTCGGTATGGGAGAGGAAGCCGGCGAAGCACTCCATGAATCGGGCGGCCACCGCCCGTTGGCGATCGTCGAGTGTCTCCCATGCCGGCACCCAGGGCGGCCGGGGTGAGAGGACGGTGCCGGGTGGCACGATCCCTAGCGCCAGTTGGCGTGCCAGCGTGCGTTCACGCCACGCATCCCAACCGTCATTGAACGCGCCGGCGTAGTGCCCGATCCATTCCGCCGGAGCCTGGTGAGGGGAGTGGCAGGCGCCGGTGGCCACGTAGAGGAAGAACCGTTGGTCGGCATCCACTGCCCGCAGATCGGCGACGAACTCGATGGCCCGGTCAGCCAGGTCCTCGCTGAGGTGGTATCCGTCCTCGACCGTCGCCGGTGGTCGGATGGAGTGATTGTCGTGATAGAGGGCGGGGGCGAACTGGTGTGTCTCGCCACCGTGGAATCCGTACCAACGATCGAAACCTCGACCCAGGGGCCAGGTGGAGCGGGGCGCAGCCATATGGGTCTCATCCTCGGGGGTCAGGTGCCATTTGCCCACCGCGTAGCCGGCATAGCCGTTGGCCCGGAGAATCTCACTCAGAAAGCCGTTCTCCCTGGGAGGGCGACCCCAGTAGCCGGGGTAGCCGATGGCCAGGTCCGCCACCCGTCCCATGCCGTTCCGGTGGTGGTTACGCCCGGTCAACAGGCAGGCCCGGGTGGGGGAGCACAGCGCGGTGGTGTGGAAGTTGGACAGACGGATCCCGTTGGCGCCCAGTGCGTCCATCACCGGGGTGGCAATGTCCGATCCGTAACAACCGAGCTGGGCGAACCCGACGTCATCCAGTACGACGAGCACGACATTCGGAGCGCCGGCCGGAGGCTCGGGAACGGGTGGCCACCATGGCTCTGAATCCCGCCAGTCGTGTCCGATACGGCCTCCGAATTCAGCATCACCGCGCATCGGACGACTCCTTGGGTCTGGATGGGATTCCCCTCGTGAGCCGGGGAAGTCATGATGTAGTCCGAAGACGACGGTACCGCAGAGCCTGGCCGGCACGCCGGGTGCAGAAGAGGAAGGGTGACATCACATGAGTGGGTCGAAGGCTGGTCGCTCCGGATTGCAGGTAGGCCAGCTGGCGAGCATGGCGGACCTCTTCCCCGACGCCATTGGCTATCGGGTCATGGGAGCCGACCACCTCACCTTCGGACAGTGGGAACACCAGTCCAACCGGCTCGCCCGTGGGTTGAGTGCGGCAGGCGTGGGCCGGGGCGACCGGGTCGCCATCTGGCTGAGTGGTGGCAATGCCCTTCGCTGGGTCATCGCCTACGCCGCCATCCATAAAGCCGGAGCTGCGGTGGTGCCGCTCGATCCTCGGTTGGCGCTTCCCGAAGTCGCCGGCATGCTCGCCCATGCCGGGGCGGTGGCACTGGTTGCCGATGACGAGCGGGTCGAGGGCACCCTGTCGATCGGCACCGGTGATTCGGACGTTCCGGCCACATTGGCCCTGGTGGTAGATGCCTCCATCGACCCCGGGACTCCTTCGGCGGCATGGTCACCGGACGCCGAAGGAGCCGGTCCGCGGTGTCGTTGGTGGGTCGACGTGCTCGACGACGACGGGACCAGTTACCAGGTCGCGGTCGACCAGGACGACCTCTCGGACATCCTGTTCACCTCGGGCACCACCGGACACCCCAAGGGTGTGGCCGTGCGGCACGCCAATGCTTCGGCGGTCCCCAACTCCGTGCCTTCGTGGAGCGGGAACCTGTGGCTCCACGCCAGCCCGTTGGCCACCTTCGCCGGGGTGAGCTTCGTCTACACCCCGATGAAGTTGGGGATGACCAGCGCGTATCAACCCCAATTCGACCCCGGGCAGTGGCTCGGGTTCGTCGAAACCGAAGCGCCTCTGGCGGTGTTCCTGGTCCCGGCGATGGTCCAACTGCTCTTCGGTCACCCGCACTTCGATGAGGCCGACCTCTCCTCCGTCCGGGTCTGTGCCGTCGGCAGCGCACCCTTGGCGCCGGCGGCCATCGATCGCCTGCAAAAGCGGATGCCCGATGCACTGGTCTCCAATAACTACGGCATGACCGAGGCCGGGTCGGTCTACTGCCTGATGCCCAAGGGCGAGGCGGTGCGTCGCCCTGGATCGGTGGGCAAGCCGCTCCCTCCCGCCGAGGTCCGCTGTGTCGACGGCGACGGGAGGGAGATCACGACCGGTGAATACGGTGAGGTACGGCTTCGGATTCCCGGTCGCCAGCGGGAGTACTTCGGCGACCCCGAAGCCACCGCGGCGACCTGGGTCGATGGCTGGCTCCGCACCGGTGACATCGGGCGTCTCGACGCGGACGGTTACCTCTACATCGGGGGTCGGGCGAAGGACGTGATCATTCGGGGCGGAAGCAACGTGTACGCCATCGACGTGGAGGATGTCATTCTCTCCCACCCGGGGATAGCCGAGGTTGCGGTGATCGGGGTGCCCCACGATGTCCTCGGTGAGGATGTGGCTGCCGTGGTGGTGCTGCGGCCGGGGTGGGAGACCGATGCCGAGGCACTCCGGCAGCACTGTCTCGTTTCGTTGGCCGCCTACAAGGCGCCGAGGCGGTGGGAGTTCATCGACGAACTGCCCCGGAATTCCGCCGGAAAAGTCCTGAAGCAGGAGTTGCAGGCCCGGTTGGCGGTCACCTGAGCGGGACGCCGGATGCGCCGACGGATCAGTCGCGTTTTCCCAACAGAGGATGGCTGGGCATGCCCACCGGCTGCAGGTGCTGGCCGAGCACCTCATGGAAGTGGTCGGCGACCTCTTCAGGGGTCCACCCACCCTCTTGCCACATGCTGGCGATCTGACGTGGGGTCTGGAACAGGGTGTAGGCGTAGCCGGTGCGTCCCAGGACCTGCCCGTTGACGAACGAAGCCGCCTCCGAAGCCAGAAACGCCACCAGGGGCGCATTGAGCGCAGGGTCCTCGTTGGCCGGTGGCTCGGCTCCTTGATAGAGGCCTTCGGTCATTCGGGTGGTGCCGGACGGGGCCACCGCGTTGACGGTGATCCCGTACTTGCCCAGTTCGACGGCCCACACGAAGGTCATGCCCATGATGGCCGCCTTGGCCGCTCCGTAGTTGGTCTGCCCGAAGTTCCCTCGAAGCCCGGCTGACGACGTCATGTTGACGATGCGCCCGTACCCGGCCTCTTTCATGTGAGGGGCGGCATGCCGGGTGGCGTTGAACGTCCCCTTCTGATGGACGGCGACGACCGCGTCGTAGTCGTCTTCGGTCATCTTCAGCAGTGATCGGTCGCGGACGATACCGGCGTTGTTCACCAGAATGTCCAACTTCCCGAAGGCGTCGATGGCGGTGCCGATCATCCGGCCGGCGGCTTCGAAGTCACTTACCGAATCGTGGTTGGGGACGGCCTCGCCTCCCAGGGACGCGATCTCTTTGCAGACTTGTGTGGCTGGGTCTTCATCCCCACCCCGGCCGTCGAGGCCGACCCCGATGTCGTTGACCACCACCTTGGCTCCCTGCGAGGCCAGACACAGGGCAACCTCGCGGCCGATTCCCCTCCCCGCGCCGGTGACGAGAGCGACCCGATTATCAAGCAGACCCATTTCTTGACACTAGCCAGGTTCATACATGGGGAACCAACGAGTCGGACAGCCTGCAGCGCTACGGGATACCATCGGCCGTTACGTGCCGTGCGGGGAACGACGGATGTCGACGACTGCCGAGGAGGTAGGGGAATGGCTGCATTTGTGGAAGACGCCGCCAACGCGGTGCTGGCCGCGGCGAAGGACATGCTGGCGCGTGGCCTGGTGGAGGGCACCGCCGGCAACATCTCCGCCCGCACCGAGGATGGCAACCTCTGCATCACGCCGTCTTCGATCGACTACGCCGCCATGACACTCGAAGACCTGGTGACCGTCGACCCTAGCGGGAAGGTCATTGCCGGGACCCGTTCACCATCTTCGGAGATGGCGCTGCATCTGGCGTGTTATGCGGCTTATGACGACATCGGCTCGGTGATCCATTCCCATCCGGTCCACGCCACCATGTTCGCCGTCACCCACGAACCGATACCGTCGTGCATCGACGAGTTTTCCATTTTTGTCGGCGGGGAAGTGCGGGTGACCGAGTACGCCGCCAGCGGCACTCCCGAGCTGGGGAGCCAGGCGGTGGCGGCGCTGAAGGATCGTGGCGCGGCGCTGATTGCCAATCATGGGATGGTGGCGGTCGGTCCCACCCCGGACAAGGTGCTCCATATCACCGCCCTGGTTGAGCGCAGCGCCCACATCCTGTGGGGTGCCCGACTGATCGGCGCTCCCCATCCGCTGCCCGACGACGTGAACGCCAACTTCGCCGGCGTCTATGGGTTCATGCGCACCTACAAGGGATGACCCCGGCCGGACGGGTACCGTGGAGGAGGAGAGCGGCGGGGGTGGCTGCTCTTCTTCGGGGCGGCGCGGTGAGGATCGAGGTCATCGTGGAGGTGCGCGGTTCCGGGCCCGGGTGGCGGATGAGTTGAGCGAAGCGGACCAACCCAGGAGGTCGGACCCGAAACGGGCCACGACCCGTGACGACAGGGAAGAAGTTCTGGCCCGTTTCGGGTCTGCCACCCTGGGGGAGTGCGGCGCCCGTCTCCTGCCTCCCCGGGTGCACGCCATCTGGGCCGGATGTGCGCTGGCGGCTCCGGCGCTCCCGGTGAGGTGCACACCCGGGGACAACCTGGCGGTGCATGTGGCGGTGGCCCGTGCCGCCGCCGGTACCGCCCTGGTGGTGGATGTGGGTGACGTCCCCGGACGGGGCTATTTCGGAGAAGTACTGACGACGGCGGCTCAGGCCCGTGGGATCGTCGGTCTGGTCATCGACGGAGGGGTTCGGGATGTCGCCGCCCTCCGAGAGCTCGGGTTTCCGGTGTTCGCGTCCCTGGTGGCGTTGCCCGGGGCGGCCAAGGTGGCGCCGGGAACCGTCGGTCGGCCCGCTCGGGTCGCCGGGGTCCCGGTCGCCCTGGGGGACTGGGTGGTCGGGGATGCCGATGGCGTCGTCATTGTGCCTGGCGAAAGGCTCGAGGAGATTGTGACCGCCGCTCGGGGTCGGACCGAAAAAGAAGTCGGGTACTTCGAAGCACTCCGATCCGGTGCCACCACGGTGGAACTGCTCGGGCTGGACAGTTCGGTGGTGGACGTGGACCTGTAGGGGACAGGACGCTCAGTGGGTGGTGTAGTCGATCGGCCCGGCGTCCTTGGTGCCGATGGCGAAACAGAAGCAGTGGATGGAGGCGTTGTCGCTCACCGGCCTGAGGCTGTGGACGGCACCCGGCGGGATGTGGACCAGGTCCCCCTGGGCGATCTGTCGCTCGTCGTCCTCGACGGTCATGATGCCGCGGCCCCGGAGCACATAGTAGAACTCGTGGGTCGGGTGGGAGTGGGGGTCGACGAGTCCGCCCCCGGCCACTTCGAACTCACTCACCAACTCGAGGTAGCCCCCCCGGGTAGCCTCCTTCAGCTCTTGGGGGCTCACCATCCACCACACCGGTACCGTGCCGTTGTGCTCCACCACGGGAGCGACATTCTCGATGTTGCGCACGTCCATGGTCATGGATCTCGCCACCTCTCACTCGGTAGGTTGCACGGTGCTGACGATGCGATGATGGTGCCAGATTAGATGGTGGCGAGACGGATCGGCCGAAGGCTCCTACGCCGTCGGCAGCCGGGGGGCGTAGGAGGAGACCATGGAGCACACCGTGACACCGATCACGCCTGACCTGTTGACACCGGATGGGTGGGCACCCTACGGCTGGCTACCGGTTGCCGATTCCGACCCGTCGGACGGGACCGAGCGGTTGGCATTCTCCTGGGATGACGTTCACGTGAACCTCATCAGCCACCGACGTGATGAGGTGCCCGAGGTTCCCGGGGGTCTGCGATGTGAGGGGTTGTTCCGCCACGCCACCCACACCCAGGTCCTGATGTCCCTCGACGCCACCGCGGTCATCGTGGTGGCACCGGCCGATAGCCGGCCCGGCGCTCCCGGCGAGCAGCCCGGGCTTCGCGCCTTCACCCTCCCGCCGCTCTCGCCGGTGGTGCTCCATCGGGGAACCTGGCACTGGGGGCCGTACCCGCTGGCGGCAGAGGCGGTTCGGCTCTTCAACGTGCAGGGACTTCGGTACCGGGAGGATAACGAGAGCGTCGACCTCAAGGCCATCGGGGCATCTGTCGATGTCCTGTTCGACGGCTGAACGGCACCGGCGGCTCCGGAGTACGACCGACCAGATCAGCCGGTGCCCGCTCTGGCCGTCCGACCGGCGGTTCGGCTGGGTGGAGCGGGGCCACTGCCCCGGCCTCGTTCACCGGTCGCGGTCGACGACCACTGCCCTTGCCGGCGTTGGTGGTCACAGGATCGACATCGCACTCGGACCGGTGGCTAACCTGACGAGGTGGTCAGTGTCGGTCGGTTCTGTCGCGGGGTAGACCGCCCCGAGTCACAGGCGACACCGTGGTTGGGGCCGTGACCGAGGTCGGGATCAGCCTGGCCGAGGCGGTCGAACGTCATGTCCACCCCGGTGACTCGGTGCACGTGATGCTGGGCCATAGCCGCTGGACGGCCGCCGCCCGGGAGGTGGCCCGCCAATTTTGGGGCACCGACCCGGAATTGACCCTGGTGATGACCAGCCTCGGCGCCCTCGGCGCCCTCTTCTTCCGGGGCGGGCTGGTACGTCGGGTGGTGACCGCCTATTCGGGGAACAGTTTTCCGACGTACGCGCCGAACCCCATCTTCCGCCAGGCCTACCAGTCCGGGGAAGTGGCGGTGGAGCACTGGTCCATCCTGACCCTCGCCCAGCGGTTGGAGGCCGCGGCCCGCGGGCTGCCGGCCATGGTCACCGGTTCCCTGTCCGGGTCGGACATGGCCGTCAACGATGCCTTCTCTACAGTCGACTCCCCATATGGCCCGATCGGGCTGCTGGCGCCGCTGGCGCCCGATGTTGCCCTGTGTCACGCCGCCGTGGCCGACGCCCAGGGGAACTTGGCGTTTTCGGAGCCACTGCTGGAGGGGGTGTGGGGAGCCTGGGCCGCCCGCAGGGGCGTGGTGGCCACCGTGGAACGGGTAGTCGACGAGCTTCCCGGGCTCGGGCACCGGGTGCGGGTACCTGCCCACCGGGTGCTCGCCGTGGTGGAGGCGCCGTTCGGCGCCCATCCCGGTGGCTTGTACGCGCCGGGCCTGCCAGTGCAGGGATACGGGGAGGACATCCCCTTCTGGGTGGAGGCGGCCGAAGCCGCCCGGGGTGACTTCGACGCCTGGGCCCGTACCGCCCTGCTCGACCCCCCCGACCACCGGGCCTACCTCGACCGGCTCGGCGACCATCGTCTCGACGAGCTGAGACGGCGTGCCGATCCGTCTTCGTGGACCGAGGACGCCATCGCTTACCCGCTCCCCGAGGGAGAGCCGGTGAGTGACTGGGAAGTTGCCGCCAGCCTCGGGGCGAGGGAGGTGGAGACAGTGGTAGCCGGTCACCAGGCTGACGCGGTGCTGGCCGGGGCCGGGGCCGCCAATCTGGCGGCATGGGTGGCAGTGGGCAGGATGCGGGCGGCCGGTTGGACAGGGGGGCTGACCGCCGAGCTCGGTCTGTGGCATTACACCCCGACTCCGGCCGACCCCTATATCTTCAACCAGCGGGTGTTCCCGGGCACCTCGCTCCTTTCCGATGCCTCGACGGTTCTCGGCATGGTGGTGGGGGGACCGGGGACTACAACGGTGGGCTGCCTCGGAGCCGCCGAAGTCGATCGAAACGGCAACTTGAACTCGACCCAGTTAGTGGACGGGCGGTTTCTGGTCGGCTCCGGCGGGGCCAACGACGTGGCCACTCGGGCGGCGGCCTGCGTGGTCGTCACCCTGGCTCGTCCCGAACGGCTGCCTGATGCCGTCGGTTACATCACCGCTCCCGGGCACCGGGTGGTGAGTGTGGTCACCGACCGGGGCGTGCTCCGGCGACTCGACGGCGAGCTCCGGGTGGCGGCGGTCCCGGCCGGAGCCGAGCCGGTCGACCGTCGGGTCCAGGCGTTGGTGGCCTCGTGCGGTTGGGAGCCGGCGGTGGCCCGAACCGTTCACGAACTCGACCCGGTCGACCCGGGCGAGGTGCGGGCGCTGCGGGAGTTCGATCGAAAACGGTTGTTCCTGCGGTAAGGGCCACTCCTGCGGTAAGGGCCACTTGAGGTACCGGTCAACCCGGCAGTCGACCCCCTCGGCTGGCCAGAACTTCTTCCATGGCGGCGAGGGCCAGGTGGGCGGGGCCGGCGAATGCGACAGCCCCGTGCTCGAGGATGACGGCGTCGGCGGCGAGGTCGAGGGCCCTGTCCACTTGCTGCTCCACCACCAGTAGCGCGGTCCCGGCCTGATTGATCTCCCGGAGCCCGCGGTAGACGGCTTCGATCACCACCGGGGCCAGACCCAGCGAGAGCTCGTCGGCCACCAGCAGGCGCGGGGGCACCACCAACACCTTGGCCAGGGAGAGGAGCCGCTGTTGACCCCCCGAGAGGGTGCCGCCCGCTTGCTTGCGACGCTGGCCGAGCACCGGGAACGCCTGGTAGGCGCGGTCCAGCGACTCGGGCACCCGTCGGCGCCCGGCCCGTTGATGGAAGGCCATCACCAGGTTCTCTTCGACCGTCAGATTGGCGAAGATCCCCCGTCCCTCGGGGACATGGGCCATGCCGGCCCGGGCGATCTTGTAGGCCGGCTGACCTGTCACGTCGTCACCGCTCAGCCTGATGGCCCCGTGGGTGCTGGGAAGGAGCCCGCTCACCACTCGGGCCACTGTGGACTTCCCGGCTCCGTTCGAGCCGAGCAGGGCGGTGATGCTCCCGGCCGGCACTGTGAAGGTGACGTCGAAGAGAGCCCGATAGGGGCCGTAAGCCGCACTGATGTGGTCCACCTCCAGAGCGGGGGGCTCGATGCCGGGGGTGCCGGCCTCACCGACCATGGTGGTCGACCGGGAGGCGGGGTCCGTCACCCGCTGGTCCCCAGGTAGGCGTGGCGAACAGTGGAGTCGGCCATGACCTCGTCGAACGCCCCGTGGGCGATCACCGTGCCCAGGTCCATCACGACGACCCGGTCCACCACCTGGGCCACCATGTGGAGATCGTGCTCGACCAATAGCACGGCCATCCCCCGTTCCCGCTGCAGGGTGCGCAACACGTTGGCCAACTCCTGGGTCTCCCGAACGTCGAGACCCGAGGAGGGCTCGTCCGCCAGGAGCAGGACCGGATCGGCGACCAGGGCGCGGGCCAACTCCACCAGACGACACGAGCCGAGTCCGAGGGCGGACACCGGGGTGTCGGCCCGGTCGCCGATGCCGATCAGGTCGAGTACCTCGGCCACCCGCTTCAGCTCAGCCGGGGTCGGGTGGCTGCGGTTGCACAGGTCGCGCCACAGCTGCCCACCGGTGCACCGGGCCCGCTCGGCCACCAGCAGGTGCTCGGCCACGGTCATGTCGGTGAATACCTCCACCCGCTGGTAGGTGCGCCCGATCCCGAGCCGGGCCCTTTGGAAGGTGGGCAACCGACCCAACGCCGTCCCGCCCAGCTCCACCGTCCCGCGCTCGGGACGGAGCTGCCCGCAGATGCAATTGAAGAGCGTCGTCTTGCCCGCCCCGTTGGGCCCGACCAGCCCCACGCTCTCCCCGCTCTCCACCGTGAAGTTCACATCGCGCACCGCGGCGATGCCTCCGAACGACTTGGTCACCCCGGTGACCGACAGCAGCGAGCCGCCATCGGAGACGCCATCGGGGGCGCCGGTCGGGTCCGCCACCTCCTGGGGTCGGAGGACCTTACGCCCCCTCAATGCCCGTCCCGCTTTCTGGCGTCACCCCGCCGGTATAGCTCCTGTCGAGCGAGGAAACGCCGAGGGGAAGCTTGGCTCCGTTGTCGTCTCCGCCGTCATTTCCCCGGGGAGCCGGCGGCCCGGATGAGGGGTCATCGGGGAAGAGCAGCCGTTGGAAGCGCATGGTCCACCGACGTTTTTGGAACTCGAGGATCCCTTCCGGGTGGGCGACGTAGGTGAGCGCCCCGGCGGCGAAGAGCACGAAGGTGAGGCCGGTGCCCCCGAACCGGGCCGGGAGGTAGGTGAGGAGCTGCTGAACCACCACGAAGCCCATGCCGGCCTGGATCGCACCCTCGATGGTGCTCACCCCTGTGGTGATCACGATCACCACGAAGGCCAGGGACAGCTCGTAGTTGAACTGGGCGGTGTTGACCGACTGCTGTTGGATGATCAGCATGGTCCCGCCGATGCCGGCGACCACCCCGGAAATGGCAAAGATCTGGATGCGCTGCCAGGTGATGTTGATCCCTATCCCGGCGGCCGCTGTCTCACTCCCACGCAGGGCGGCGAGGTATCGGCCGGTGGTGCCGTTGCGCACCAGCATCACTCCGGCCACGCAGATGACGAGCACGATCATGAGGACGACGAAGAGGGAGTGGCCGTTCTGATCGAGAATCCCGAGGCCAACCCATTTCGACTGCACAGTGAGGGCCCGGCCGTTGCTCACCGCGATCTGGCTGAAGACCGAATTGTCGAAGAACAAGGCGGCCGCGATGGTCATGAGCGCCAGCCCCAGCCCCTTCAGGCGAAGCGAGGCCAGGGCCAGCACCACCGCCACCACCGCGGCCAGGACTGCCCCGACCACGGCGCCGGCCAAGAAGTTGAGGCCCAGGTGGTTGGCCAACTGCGCGGCGGTGAAGGCTCCCACGCCGGCCAGGGTGGCCTGGGCGAGGGAAAGCTGCCCGCCCATGCCGGTGATCAGGGTGATGGACAAAAAGATGGTCGAGAAGGCCAGGCCGGAGTTGAACACGCTCTCCCAGGTCTTCGGCATCCACGAGAGCATCGAGACGATGAAGGCGGCCAGCAGCACGTACCAGGCGATCCGGATGACCCGGCTCAGCTGGGGGGCCCGGAGGGTGGCGATGGTGGGCGGGGGCGGGGGGTCCACCGAGGCCAGGGGATCGGTGTCGTCGTGCAGCCGGCGCATGCCCGGGACCAACAACAGCGCGGCGAACAGGACGATGAACGGCAACGAGGGGAGCACCGCCGCCGACAGGCTGCTGGTGGCGGGCAGGTAGCCCTGGAGGACGGTGTCGGCCACCCCCATGAGGATGCCGACCAGAGCGGCGATGGGGAAGGAGCGCAGCGCGGCCCAGGCGGCGGCGGCGAAGGCGGCCACCAGCAGGGTGGCGTAGTCTTGCGCTTGCAGCTGGCCGTAGATGGGGGCGAGGAGCACCCCGGCCAGCCCGGCCAGGAGGCTGGACACCGCCCAGGCGGTGGCGATGACCCGGCCGGAGTTCACCCCGTCGAGTTGGACCAGCCGCCGGCTCTCGACCGCTCCCCGCATCTGGAGGCCGAGGTTGGTGAACCGCATGAGCACCACCAGGGCGACCAGCACCACCGCGGTCACCACCACCGAGCTCAAGTAGATCCCGTTGACCGGGGTCTGGGCGATCCGGAAGTAGACGGTGTTGGGATTGAAGAGGATGCTGGGCGAGTTGTACTGGTTCTGGCTACCGAACAGCACCGGCAGCAGGGCGGGGATGCCGACGAACAGGCTGATCCCGGTGACCAGCTTGGCGGTGCCGTTGGTGTTGGGGATCTTCCGGAAGAGGAAGCGGTCGAAGATCAGCCCGAGGAGGGGCGCCAGGATGACCACCGAGAGGATGAAGGCCAGCCACACCGGGAGCTGCTCGTTCTGGACCAGCTTGGTATAGACGAACGCCGAGGTGTAGGCCTGGGCGCCGAAGGCGAAGTTGAAGACGCCGGTGGCCTGATAGGTGAGCACCAGGCCCACCGCCACGATGGCGTAGGTGCATCCGTAGGGAATGCCCGGGATGGCAAAGCCGAGGAAGTGCTCCACGCTCCGGCGCGCTTACGCCACGACGGGTGCGCACGCGGCGAGGCGCGTGCGGCTCGGAATCTGACCGCGCCGGCCGGCCTGCCGGCTCCCGGCCGGGGTCACGTGCCCGGGGTCCCCGCCGGAGGCGTGGCCAGCGTCGGGTTCTTCAGGTTCACATTCTGGGCGAAGCACCCGAAGACCTGGTGGCCCGTGGTGGCGACCGGCACGAACGTGGTGCCCTTGACCACCACGTCAGCCGAACAGCTCGGGAAGGTCTGGGTGGTGTGTCCCACCGTCCAGTTCACGATCGAGGTGATGCCCCCGGCGGTGAAGTTGGTGATCTGGTTGGTCTGGTTGATGACGTTCTGGGGGGTCAGGTTGGCACCGGCCTTGAGGACCCCGGCGGCCAGCAGCGCCCCCGACTGCCATCCCTGGAGGGCCTGGTCGGAGTAGACGAAATTCGGCTGGTATTTCTGCATGGCGGTGAGGTAGGTCTGCATCCCCGGGTAGACGCCGGGATAGACCTTGACGGCCTGGAAGGGGACGTTCCCGTTCACGTTGATGTAGACGCCCTGCATCAGGCTGCTGTATTGGTTCAGCAGCGACTGGTCATAGCCGTTGAGCCACAGCTGGTGGACCTTCAGCCCGTACTGTTGGATGGCGCGGGCCAAGGTGATGTTGTCGGAGGACTGCATGCAGCTGACCACGAAGTCGGTCCCGGTCTGTTGCATCCTCTGGACCGCGGGGGTGTAGTTGCCGCCGAGACTCGCGGACAGATCGCTGTAGGTCACCGTGACGCCGGCTTTGGCCAGGTTGGTGGCGTCGCCATTGCAGGCGTTGTAGGAGGCGGTGATGGCCGAGCCGTAGCTGATGAAGGCCACCTTGGTGGCTTTGGCCTGCTTGAGCAGCCAGGCCACGGCCGACGCACCCACGTTGTAGTCCTGGACCGAGCTGCCGGCGGCGAACAGGTTGGCGGGGCCGTTCCAGTTACCGCTCACGTTGTACCCGTAGGTGGGCGTGCCCGATTGGGCGTAGAGGGCCGGATTGAAGAAGTAGGTCGAGATTCCCACTGCGAAGACATGATCCTGTTGCAGCAGGGTGTGCGTCAACTGGGTGAACTGGCTGGGGTTCCCGCCGTCGTCCAGGTTGTCGGCCAGGACAAGCTTGTGCCCGTTCACCCCGCCGGAGGCGTTCACGTAGTCGAAGTAGGCCTGCATGCCGGGCACGAAGGCATTGAAGTCGGCGGCGATGGGCCCGGTGAGCGAGGAGATGGCGCCGATCACGATGTCCGACTTGGAGCCCGACCCACCTGAAGTGGCGGTGGTAGCGGTGGTCGAGGTGCTCTTGGCGGCCCCGGGGCTCGAGCTCGAACAGCCGGCCAGGAGGGCAGCGGCCAAAAGCACCGCCGTTACCGTCCCGGCGAACCGTGAAGTCGTTTTCGTCTGGTCTCGCATGCTCCCCCACTTCGCTCAACTCTGCGCACACATGATGCTGGCCAGTACCATCTTGCCTCTTCCCGACGTCCAGCGGGCGGAGAGTCCAGACGCAACCACCACGGGTCCTCAAGACGTGGGATGCACTGTACCTCGCTTCCCGCATCTGCTCTATGCTGCGCGTGTCAGACATCTGGCGGCCAAGGATTGGCCAGGTGATCGGCAGAATGTGCGTGTTTGCCGATTGCCCGCGTCGACCGTCCGATCCGATCTGGCCACTCGGTTGTAGCCATACCCCGGCGCGCATCGGTCGCGTGAAGTGAGGACGAGAGGAGCCGGCATGGTGAGCAATGGGCGTGAAGCCGTGATCGTCGACGTGATGCGAACGACATTCGGGAAGCGCAAGGGTGCGCTGGCCCATTGGCACCCGGCTGATTTGCTGGCCTTTGTCCTGTCGAATTTGGTGGAACGGACAGGTGTGGATCCCGAGCGGGTGGACGATGTCATTGGGGGTTGCGTGAGCCAGGTAGGTGAGCAGAGCACCAATGTGGCCCGTAACGGATGGGTGGCGGCCGGGCTTCCACAGACAGTGCCGGCCACCACCGTCGATCGCCAGTGCGGCTCTTCCCAACAAGCGGTTCACTTCGCCGCGGCCGGAGTGGTGGCGGGTCACTACGACCTGGCGGTTGCCTGTGGTGTCGAGGTCATGAGCCGGGTGCCCCTGGCCTCGAATGCCCGGGGAGGCACCGGTCCCTTTCCACCGTCATTCAGCGACGCGGTGGACGGGCGGATCTGGGCCCAGTTCCGGGTGGCACAACTTTTGGCCGACCGATGGGGCATCACCCGCCACGAGATGGATGCCTTCTCGTTGGAAAGTCATCGCCGGGCCGCCGCCGCCACCGACGCAGGTCACGTTGCCCGGGAGGCTATCCCGGTACCGATCAAGGACGAAGACGGCTCACTCACCGGAGCCATGCTGACCGAGGACGAGGGCATTCGTCGGACCGGGACCATGGAGGGGCTGGCCGCCCTGCCCCCGGCCCAGAGCTGGGAGCCCGAGACCGCCATGGACATCACCGCCGGGAACTCCTCCCAGATGACCGATGGGGCGGCAGCCATGCTGGTGGCCGAACGGTCGGTGGCCGAACGTCTGGGCCTGCCCATCCGGGCCCGTCTCGCCCACTTCGCGGTGGCCGCCGAAGACGCCGCCATTGTGCTCTCGGCGCCGGTTCCGGCCACTCGGCGGCTCCTCGAGCGATCGGGGATGCAGATCGGTGACTTCGACGTCATCGAGTGCAACGAGGCATTCGCCGCCATCGCGCTCATATGGATGAAAGCCTTCACACCCGATCCGGAGCTGTTCAATCCCTGGGGCGGCGCCATCGCCATCGGCCATCCGCTGGGAGCCAGCGGGGTGCGGATCATGGGGACCATGCTCAACCATCTCGAGGCCACCGGGGGCCGATACGGATTTCAGACGATGTGTGAAGGCGGTGGTCAGGCCAACGCCACCGTCATCGAGCGGCTGGCCTGACGATTCGACGCCAGAGCACCTGTCTTTGTCAGAACTGGGGCCCGTCCAGGGCCTCAGACTGGTCGGACCTGGACAGTGGTGCGTCACCTTCGATTTCCCGGTGACAGAGACGACGACCTCGTTCCCGCGCTCGCCGACGCTCTTGATACCGCGGCCGACGGCGTACGTTCGGCGACCGTGGCTGCGGTCCCCGACACCAACGACGGTGAACCACGGTTCAACGGACATTTGACCATCGCAGGCTCGAAAGGGCGACGACTCGATGCGTCAGCGCGGGCAGCCCTCGCCGGGATCCCCTTGGCCGCGACGTTTGAAGTCGATTGTCTCGACCAACGGATCACCCAGCTCGAAACGGGAACCTCCGGCCAGTGACAACGATCGGCTCATGCACGGGAAGTTGTTCATCCGAGCATGAGCCGATCGTTGAACCGAAAGCACTCAGATACCAAGTGGGTCACATGTGGAGAAGCCGATCGGGGTCACCTTTGATCTGGTCGGGAGCCTCCCGAGAGCCCAAGAGGCGCCGGAGCAAGTCAGGGTAGCGTTCGACCGTGAAGCGCTCGGCGTCCCTCCTTGGCCCCGGTCTGGCGATAATGGCACTGTCGATGCTGATCGCATCCTGCGGCAAAGGGTCGACGACGTCGAGTTCGCCCTCGGCCAACCCGTCGAGCAACATGATGACGACACCCGTTCAAACTGGATTCAGAGGCCAGGAGTACTTCTGCGCTCAGCAACCCCTCGGCGGGGAGATCGATTACAACGGCACTTCGGGCAAGGTGTTGATGCATCTCACCGTCAATGGCCTACCGTCGAAGAGCTTCGTCGTTATCAACTGGCTGAACAACACTGTCCGCGGATACACGATCGGTTCGTTCACCACCGGCAGCGACGGAAGCTCGGTCCCCACCTCGTTGCGACTGTTCCGCCCGGGTGAGTCGCGTGGTTACGAGATCATTCTGGCCACGGCATCGGACAATCCGAAGACGTTGGGCATCCTGTGGCCATGTGGCCCACCTCCGCGGGTACCTGCGCTGAGTGTGGTTGCTCCGACGGTGACAGTGACCCCTGACACGGGGCTCGGGGATGGACAGGGCGTAAGGGTGGCAGTGACGGGTTTCGGTGTGAGCGGGAAGGTATGGATCTCCGAATGTGATCACGCAGAGGACGCCAACTACCTGGGCTGCGGTGCACAGCTTGCAGCCCAACCGTTCCTCATCACGAATAGCGGCAGGTCCGGGTCGACCGATTTCAATGTCCACTCCTCAGCCCCGTCGAAGCCGCTTGAAACGAGCGTCCGGCAGCCCTGCACGAACCTATGCGTGATCGTGGCCGAGGGTGGGGGCGGTGGGTGGGCGGTAGCGCCGATTGCGTTCGGCTCCCAGCAACTGATCAACCCGTAGGGCAGATCAGTGGCCATACTGCCCCACCGGGCCGGCGTTGGGGGCAAGGCGTAAACTGGATGTATGTATTCGACACAGAGCACTCGTCACGTTGATGCCCCGCGTTCGGCTGTCTATCGGGCGCTTCTCGATGCGAGTGCGATCGCGAAGTGGAGGGTGCCGACCGGCAGGACCAGCCACGTGCATGAGTTCGACGGCTGCGAAGGTGGCTCGTTCCGTATCTCGCTCACGTACGATGCGCCGACCGGGACCGGCAAGTCGGCCGCGCATACCGACACGTACCATGGCCACTTCGTGAAGCTTGTGCCGAACGAGCAAGTAGTCGAAGTATTCGAGTTCGAGACAACAGATTCCGAACTACGCGGCGAGATGACGTTAACTACAACGCTTGCTGATGCAGACGGCGGCACCGATGTCCTCGTCGTGCACGAAGGTATACCCAGTAGCGTGCGCACCATCGACAACGAGACCGGCACGCGGATGGCACTTGCGAATCTCGCTACGCTCGTTGAGGCGAATCAGCTGTTATAGACCAAGCGGTGGAGCGCGTCACCAAGGTGCCGGTTAGCCACGTTCCATAGCGCACCCGGTCCCGGCATTGTGGTCACCCGAGCGGGACGTTCTGGGATGCGAGGTCGGGTCAGTCGGCCTGCGCGCCGAATCACGGATGGCCGTCGCGCACAAGCTTGGCGATGCTGCGGTTGACCGAGAGGTTCTCGCCGACGCCGACCATGAGTTCAGCGCCGACGTCCGCCGCGAGCTTCTCGAACAGAACTACCGTGTCCACACGACCACCCCAACCGGGGAGGTTGCCTAAACCCAGCCTCCGACAAACCCAGGGCGATTCATCACGAGGCAGGGCAGGGCCAATCCAGTGCCGTTCGACAACGCGGGACTGGTGGTGACCTACGGCTTACGCCAACTCGTGGTACTCGTTGATGAGGCCGCCGATGACGGAACGTCGCCGCTTTCGATGGACGTCAATGGCAACCGGCGGCCCGATGGCCGAGTTCCGGGCGTCCCGTGGTCGTTGCTCGCCACTCCCGACCAGTTTTTCAGCCAACGTCAAGAGCGCGCCGGAACGGGAACGTCGGAACGTGCCGGGACGCCGAACTGCTGAGCCCGGGAGACAATGCCGGGGACAGACCGTTCGGCCAGGGCGGCGATGGTCAAGGAGGGATTGACACACAGTGACGTCGGTACAGCAGACCCATCGGTGACGAAGATCCCCGCGTGCCCACGCAGTTCGTGGCGATCATCGAGTGCCGACAAATCAGGGTCGTCCCCTATGCGGCAAGACGCCAAGGGGTGGGCCGTCAGCGCGTTGGGGCTTCCTGACCACGGGAAGTGACGCCCGATCCCGTCCTTTTCGATGATCGCCTCGATCTCGATGTCCGACAGACTCCAATCATCCAGTGTCTGTTGTACCGGTTCATACGTGATCTGACCGACCGATGCCGAAGATGCAACCCGAGTAAAGTTACCGGTCGGAGGGGGTGGACCGAAGGCTCCCTCATTCCCGTCTTCGGTCATGGCCAGCAGCGTCAGCCAAGAAGGTGCGCGTTCCGTAAGCCCTTTCTTGCCGATACCGAACCACCCCGGTGGTTCCGGTACGGCTGGCAGAATATTGGTAATCGGAGGGAAGTAGATCTGCTGAAGCCCGAATCTGGTGAACTCCGGGGCGCTCGGATCAAGCCGGTCATAGGACATGGACCCGATCGGTTTCCCTATGTAGAACGCTTCGTAGGCAACGTCAGGTGTGCGCTGCAGTCCCAGCACGGTCTGTAGCTTTGACTCATCGAGGAGCGCCATCGACACCCGATCCCCGTTTGTGAGAAATACCGCCCGACAGCGCTCGGCATGTCGCCTAACAGCGGCGCTGATCGTTGCAGGATGACGGGGGTGCCCATGGTCCCGGCCGCGAGGATCACAAGCTTCGCGTCGATCATGCCTGCTCCCGACGGCACGCGATAATCGCCGGGGTCCACGTGGGTGTAGGAGATGCGGTAGCGGTAACCAGACCTGGCTGAGGGCGCGATCGCCTGAACTTCTTGGAGTGGCCTGATCTCGGCACCGTGGCCTTGGGCGGCGGGCAGATAGTTGAGCAACATGGAGCGCTTGGCTCCGAACCGACAACCGTTGAGCATCCAGTTGCAGTTGGTGCACTGATTGAGGTCGACCGCCAGCGGTACTGGATTGCAGGTGCGTCCTGCGTTGCGGCACGCCGCCGCCCACACGCCTCCGGCGTACGGGACATCGTCCCAGGTCTGCTGGCTTACCGGCAAGGTCTCCTCGACGCGGTCGTACCACGGATCGAGCGTGGCTCTTGTGAGCGCTCGCGGCCAGATCCGACGGCCCACGGTACCCTGGCGCTCGAAGACGAAACTGGGCGCACGCAATGCGGCGGCAAAGTAGACGACACTCGACCCGCCGACGCAGTTGCCGGCGATGACACTGACCCCCTGGCACTGGACGTAGTCGACGATGCGCGTGTAGGTCCCGAGCTGAAGATCGTGAGTGAAGTCCTCGGTCTCCAGCCACGGGCCACGCTCGAGAAAGACCACTTTTGCACCCGCTGCAGCGAGGTGAAAACCGGGGATCGCGCCGCCGGGACCGGTGCCGATGACAACCACATCTGCAGCTTCGACAATGCCGCTCACGGTGGACTCCCCGACGCTGATGTGAGCGGGAGCTCATCGGCCAACCTCTTCCGGTACGAAAAGACCGGGAAGCGCCAGAGTCCGTCGGCATCCGGCTCCGGGAAGCCGATCGCCTTCAGTCCTGGATGCCCCTCTCGCATGGCTGTCGCCGTATCTACGTAGCCGGCTGTGTTGTACGCGAGGAATGGCATAGCTGACAACGCGAACCAGGCGATAGAGTCAGGCGCTGCCGGATCGAGCAGCTCCAGAAGGAGAGCCGTGCGCTGATCGAAATCGAGCGCCACCAACGCTGGCACAATGGGGTCGAGCACGATGCCCTGCTCCATTGCGTATGCCTCGGCCCGGGTCGTGAGCAGTGCGGCAAACGCGGGCAGGACCGGGCTGATGCCCGCTGGGGGAAAGTTCATCATCTGGATAGCGCCAGCCTGCACCGCTCCGGCACCGGGAGCGACTCCGGCCACAGCCCGGTCACCGGGCCAACGCTTGGCCCCAGGGATCACCGTGTCGGAGAAGGCTTCAAGGGTCGGGGTGATCACCGGAGCGCGGCTGGGCGGGACTCCCGAGAGTGCCGCGGCCACGGTGTCGGGCCAGGGGGCAAGTTGCCAGGCGACTGCGGCCGAGGCCGCGAGACCCAGAAACCGACGCCGGCTGAGGAGCCGTTGCCGATCTAACTGCTGCATTGTGGGTCACCGCCCCCGAGCGAGAATGACGCCCCCCCACCACCGGCTGGTCCTGCGCCGAACCTTCGGATGAGCGTCGCCACCTCGGGATCGGCCGCCTCGACCGCGGCGGCAGCCTGCCAAGCGCCGACCGGCTGTCCGGCCACCGTAAAGTTGCGAAGCAGGGCACCGCCCGTTCCTCGGCCTTTGTCAAACCAGTAGCTCCCGTCCCACCGCACCAGAGCGCCGTCGGTCGGCGTCAGCTGGACGCTCCAGTGGTCGAGCTGCCAGTACTGGCATTTGGGGACCGCAATCGCGAAACGCGTAGGTTCGGCAAGAGCGAACGTAACGGCCCCACCATTGGAGGCGGTGATATTCCGCTTGTCATATTCGACACATAGGGGGTCCTGCGGATAGCCCGTAAGAGCCGGCGCCTGACCGTTCCCGAACTGAACGAACTGGCAATGGAACGACGGAGGATTGTACGGCGTCATGGGCTGGGCCGCCCCGGCCGCCGCACCCGGAGTGGCGAACAACGCCACAGCGGGCCACGCCATGGCCAGTTTCACAACGTTTCTCATCCGATGCTTGCATCCGAGCCACACATCGGGTTTCTTGCGTCTCAACCACACATGGGCCTCCTCTTGTGGCGATCCTCTGCGCCTCGGCGGGGGACCGGCGCCAGCGAACGGACATGAGACAAGTACAGATTGTTGTCTCAGGCCAAGTTCTGAGAGGAAATCCCTGCGTGTCAGGATTGAGTGAGACGCCCGCCACCGCTGATCATCCCTCCATGGACCGTGAGATACGTGCCGCACATGGGCAGTCCGACGATCGAGAGCTCGATTCAGCCAGACCCGCCTAGTCAAAGACCGCCAGTCGCAACGGCCAACCGTTGCCGGTAGTGGCGCTACCGCCCCACCCAGACCGGAGGTCGTTTCTCCATGAAGGCCCGGGGCCCTTCCTTGGCATCCTCGCTCCCGAAGACCTCCGCGGCCAACTCCGACTCGATCCGGTACGCCTCCCGCATATCGGTGGCCAGGCCGCGGAGCACCGACTCCTTGGTCTTGCGGATGGCGAGCGGGCCGTTGGCGGTGATCCGCTGCGCATAGGCGTCGGCCCGTTCCATCAGGAGCTCGGGGGAGGTCACCTCGTTCAACAGGCCCATCTCCAGGGCCCGTTGGGCTCCGATCCGATCGGCGCACAACAAGAACTCCATGGCTGCCGGATAGGGGATCTGGCGGGGGAGGCGAACCGTGGTCCCCCCTCCGGCGAACAACCCTCGCTTGGGTTCGAGCACGCCAAAGGTGGCGGAGTCCACCGCGATCCGGATGTCGCAGCCGCCGAGCATCTCCATGCCGCCGGCCACGCACGTCCCGTTGACGGCGGCGATGATCGGTTTGTAGAGCTTGACGCCTCGCAGCACAGCCCGCATGCCATCATCGAGGCGATAGCCGTCGATGGTACTGACCTCGCCGGAAGCGATCTTCTTTTGGTGCTCGGTTATCTGGGGGATGTAGGTCTTCAGATCGGCACCGACCAGGAATGAATCTTTGACACCGGTGATCACCGCCACCCATGCATCCTCGTCCTCGCCGAAACGATCCCACGCACTGCGGAGCTGGAAGAAGTGCTCCATGTCCATAGCGTTCTTCACTTCGGGACGGTCGATGGTGATGAGGGCGACGTGATGGTCGTCGACGTGGTAGTGGATAGGCACTGTCAGGAATCGGTGGAGGGATTCTTGGCGCCGACGGCGCCCAGAGCGGACGCGGTCGTTCCTTTCGACCGAACCTTTCCGTCGGGGGCCGAGCGGGACATCAGCCCGAGATCGACGTCGCCCGCCTCGGCCCTCAGTGCCCCGACGGTGCACGTTTCGCGCGGCCGAATCGCGAACGGGTCGAACCGGAACTCCCGCATGGCGTTGAGGTGGGTGATCTTGTTGACCTCGTCATCGGGTACGTCGGCCAGATATTTCATGGCCATCTCCGGGGCATGAGGCCAGGTGGAGTCGGAGTGCGGGTAGTCGCACTCCCAGGTGATCTTGTCGATATTCAGGTAGTGGCGGTTGGCCACGCCGAAGGCGTCATCGATGAAACAGGTGATGATCCGTTCTTTGAACAACTGGCTGGGGAGCAGATCTCCGAAGTCCTGGCCGGTCCATGCGTGATGGTGCTCGTAGACGTAGTCGACCCGTTCCAACAGGTAGGGGATCCAACCGATTCCTCCTTCGGACAGGGCTATGCGAAGGTCGGGGAACTTCCGCAGCACCGGCGACCACAGCAGATCGGCCGCCGCCTGCACCACGTTCATTGGCTGCAGCGAGATGAGCACGTCGATAGGTGCCTCGACCGAGGTGATCACCAGCTGTGACGACGACCCGATGTGCATGCAGGCAACTGTTCCCTCATCGGCGGAGGCCTGCCAGAACGGATCCCAACTGCTGCTGTGGAGGCTGGGCCAACCCAGCTTCTCCGGGTTCTCCGAGAAGGTCACCGCATGGCACCCCTTTTTGGCCACCCGCCTGACCTCGTCGGCGGCCAGTTCGGCATCCCACAGCACGGGCAGGGCCAGCGGGATGAACCGTCCCGGCGCCGCGCCGCACCATCCCTCGATATGCCAGTCGTTGTACGCCCGCACCATGGCCAGTGCCACGTCCTTGTCCTCGGTGCGGGCGAAGAGCTGTCCACAGAACTGCGGGAACGACGGGAAATTCATGGATCCGAGCACTCCATTGGCATTCATGTCACGGACCCGCTCGTGGACGTCGAAGCACCCCCGGCGCATGTCGTCGAGCGAGGTGGGCTCGATGCCGTACTCCTCGGGCGGCCGGCCGACAACCGCGTTGAGCCCGATGTTGGGGATCTCGTTCCCGTCGTACGTCCAGACGTCGGTGCCGTTCGGCTTCCGAATGAGCCGGGGCGCCAAGTCCTGATACTTGGCCGGGAGCCGACCGTCGAACATGTCGGGTGGCTCGACGATATGGTCGTCCACGCTCACCAGAATCAGATCCTCGGCACGCATCTACACCCTCCCCTTTGTGATCCGCGGCCAGACCAGTGAAGCCTGACGCCGACGTGATGCAGACTAGCCAGAGGCAGGCCAGGTTGCGATTCAGAGGCTGGCTGTATTGCCACCCTGTCCGTCAGGGGAGACCTGCACGGTGCGCCCGATCAGCTCTTCGGACTCGGCAGTTCCCAACCCGCCCGGATCGGTCATTCGGGCATAGCACCGGGCAACAGCGGTATCCGGGTCGGGGTCGGTGGCCTGGGATGGCGACGCCACGTCGCAGACCAACGCCGCCCATTCCGGTGCGCCGTCACGTCCATGGATCACCGAGTAGGTAGCCACCCGGGCCGGCCCGTCGATCGAGTCCACAACCGGCAGCTGTTCCATGGTTCCCTGTGCCGCCACCACCGCGTCGTCGGGCGGGACGAGAGGTCCCGGCGTGGTCGAATAGGCGGCGAAGACGTGCTTGTTCATGTGCATCCCGACGCCGCTGATCATTCCCAGCGCCCCGGGGTCGGCTCGAAGGGTCTCGACCATGGTGGCCAGCGAATGGGTGAGGTAGTTGCTGCCGGGCCCCCCGTGGTAGGCCAGCCCGCCGGTGACGGTGATCGGGCGATCGGGCACTACGCCCGGATCGGCACTTCGGGCCGAGTTCGAATCGATGCCGAGAGCGTCGAGGGCGAACTCGATCGAACTGGCGAAGCACGAATACAGGTCGAAGTGGGCGATGTCGTCCACTGCGCACCCGGCCCCATGCAGGGCCGCCGCACTCGCCGCCTCCATGGCTCCCGAGCGCCACAGGTCCGCTCGCTGGGCCACCGCCGGCGGGTCCTCGGCATATCCCCATCCCCGGAGGTAGACCCGTCGCTCCGCCGGGACTCCGAGCGAGTCAGCGGTTGCATCGCTGGCCACCAGCACCGCCGCCGCCATGTCCACATCCATGATGGCGGTCATCAATTTGGAATACGGATAGCCGACCATCCGGTTCTGCTCGGTCGGACCGATAATCTCCTCCGCGCCACGAACGGTGGGGAACCAGGCGTGGGGGTTGGACGCGGCCACCGCCGTCATCGGCGAGAGGAGTTCACCGAGTGACTGCCGATACTCTTCCAGACCGGCACCGAGATGGGCCCGGTGGGCGTTCTCGAAGAGAGCGAAGGTGAGCCAGGCTTCGAAGATATTGTGGGCCACCTCGCCCGGATGGAAGGGAACGTCAAAGGGGAAGGGGCGCCGCTGGTCGGGTGGGAAGCTCCATGCCGGCTTTCGCCCCTCCTTGGCCAGTCTTCGCTTGGTGGCCAAGGCCTCGCCGCCCACCACCAGGGCCAGGTCCAGATCACCACGCAGGATGTCCCGGGCGGCATTGGAGACGATGGTCTGGGGGACGTTGCCCCCGATCCCCGAGTAGGAGGCCACCCTTGGATCGGCACGTAGCCGCTCGGCCAGGCGGGTGCCCGGATCGTCGTACTGCCAGGCCTGGCAGTAGACGACCTCGACCCGTTCGACCTGTTCGATGGCGCCGGGGTGACCGGTGTCGGCATCGGCCAGCCTCGCCACCTCCTCCCACATGTCCAATGGCTCGGGAGCACCGTCGGGACCGCAGTCTTGTGGGCGCCAGGTCCGACGCCCCACCCCGATCAGACAGGGTGCACGCCGGTCACGATTGGTGGTGGACATGTCGACCGGTCAGGACAGTCGGGTTTGACCGGGCAGTTTGATGGCCCGATCGGCGATGATGTTCTTCTGAACCTCGGTGGATCCGCCCCCGATGGTCGAGTAGCGCTGGAACGAGTAGAGCCGGGTCCACTTGCCCCGGTCCACCGCGTCAGGGCCGCCCCGGGCCAGAACACCGGCCGGGCCCAGGAGATCCACCGCCAGCTCGGCCAGGGTCTGGGCCAACATCGACCACTGGAGCTTCGAGAACGGGACTTCGGGCCAGTTCTTCTCACCCCTCATGACCTTGCTCAGCGCCCGATAGACGAGGAGCCGGGTCAGCTCGATCTCCGTCCAGGCCCGAGCCAGTCGATCGGCGATGCTGGGATCGGCCAGCGCGTCCGGATTGACGGATCGCGCCATCTCCACCATGGCTCGCAGATCGGCGGCCAGGCTGGTGATCTGGCCGGCGATGCCCACCCGTTCGAAGCCGAGGGTGCTCATGGCCACGATCCAACCCTCACCCTCTCCACCCAGCCGGCAGTCGATGGGGACATGGACGTCGCGGAAGTAGACCTCGTTGAACATCTCGTCGCCGGACATGTCCCGGATTGGCCGGCGCTCCACGCCGGGGGACTCGAGGTCGACGATGAACGCGGTGATCCCCTCGTGTTTGGCCCCGCGTGCGATGGCGGTCGGGTCGGTGCGGAACAGGAACAGTCCCCACTTGGCCAGGTGGGCCGTCGAAATCCAGATCTTCTGTCCGTTTACCACATAATGGTCACCGTCGAGGATGGCCAGGGTGCGCAGGTTGGCCAAGTCGTTGCCGGCATCGGGCTCGGAGAACCCCTGGCACCAGTGATCATCGGCATTGATGATGGACGGGAGCCAGCGATTCTTCTGCTCCTCGGTTCCCCACTGGATGAGCATGGGGCCGATCTGCCAGATGCCGTTGGTATTGAACATCCCCGGCGTCCGGTACTCGGCCATCAGTTCGGAGTAGATGAGACGCTGGACGGCCGTCGTCTCTCTGCCGCCCCACTCGGTGGACCAGTGGACGGCGGCCCAACCCCCCTCGTTCATGAGGCGCTGCCATGCCTTTCGTCGCTCCTGGGAGGGAACGCCGGCCGCCCGCTGATCTTCATCTTCGGTGTCGGCCAGGAACTGTTGCAGATGTTCGTCGAGCCAGCTTCGCAACTCGTCGCGGAACGCCTCGTCCTCTGCATTAAGGGAAAAATCCACGGGGCGAAGCCTAGCCAACTACCTCGGGGGTCACGAGGTGGGACGAGGTGGTGCCGGGTTCGAGGGAGACGAGGCATGCAGGCGTCGGGAGCGGAAGCGGGGGGTGAGCAAGTCGGCCCCGGCCTCGCCCTCCCCCTTCAGGATGGCGATCACCGAAGAGCGTGACAGCGAGATCCCCCCGATAAAGAGGACAAGAAGGGAGAGGGCCTCGAGGGGCCCCCGGGCACCGGCCGTCTGCAGGTCGTCACCGAACAGGGCAATGCCGATGGCGATGCTGGCCAGAGGGTCGACCAGCACCAGCGCGGCCTGGGAGGCGCCGATGGGCCCGGCGTGGAAGGCGTTCTGGGTGAGAAACACCGACAGCAGTCCGAAGATCGCTAGACCGTAGGTCTCCCAGTGCGAAAAGATGCTCAACCAATTCTGGGCGATGTAGTGGGAGACGACCTTGGTCAGCGCGGCAGTGAAGGCGAAGCCGATGGCCGCCGAGGTGCCGAACATCGATGCCCGCCACCATCTCGGGCCGCGTAGCGCCAACAGCACGGTGATCACCATCCCGGCCACGCAGGACCCACCCGCCACCACCCATCCGAGACTTCCGGGGAGTTGGTCCCCCCCGATGGGAGCGGCGAACACCAGAAACCCGGCCAGACCGGCCGACGCCAAACCGACTCCCATCCACTCGCGGGGGCCCACCCGGTAGCCGAACCAGGCAGAGAGGATGAAGATCAGAAACAACAGCTCGGTGACCAGAATTGGCTGGACCTGGCTGAGCCGACCGAAGTGCAAGGCCAGCGCCTGCAAGAGGAACGAGCCGATCATCAAGGCGAACCCGGCCAGCCATACGCCGCGGCGCAAGGCGTGGGTGAGAAGACTCAGCTTGAGGGTGTGCTTCTCCTTGGCGTCCTCCACGCCCATGCGCTGGAGCACGCTGATGAGTGCATTCGAAAAAGCCGCCCCAAGGGCGAGGAAGAAGACCATGGAGTTGAACTCAGTGTAGGAGGAGACCCCCGATCGGTGCGGTTCGTTGATCGTCCGCGGCCCGGTCCGCCCTGCGTGTGGGGATGCGGGCCGGTCTACACTGACGGAGCTATCAGGGTCGTGTCACCGTCGGTTCGATGTGAAGACGGCCGCCCGATCCGAAGAAAGGCTGCGGCAGCGGAACGATGGACTTTACCTACGACGCCGAACAAGAGGCGCTTGGGGATGTCGCCCGGCAGGCCATGGACCGCGAGGTCGGGGGCGCGCGATTGCGACAGATGGCCGATGACCCCGATGGGATCGATGCCGACCTGTGGACGACACTGGTCGATCTGGGTTGGACAGGGCTGGTGATACCCGAAGCCTTCGGCGGTGCCGGGGGCGGCCTCTCGGATTTGAGCATTGTGCTCAACGAGACCGGGCGGGTCCCGTTGCCCGGCCCCTTCTTCTCCTCGGCGGTTATGGCCACCCTGGCGGCCAAGGCCCTCGGAGCTGATTCTCTACTGGCGGATCTCTCCACTGGGCGAACCCGGGGAACGGTGGCCCTCCACGAGTTCGGTCACGGAGATCCACTCGGCACCGTGCGAACCCGGGCCCGGCGAAAAGGCGCCACCTGGGTGCTCGATGGGGTGAAGCCGTTGGTCCTCGATGGTCACACCGCCGACTGGGCAATCGTGGTCGCCGGTACAGAGGAGGGCCGCCGTGCCTTTCTGGTGGAGAAGCCGGATGGGGAACCGGTTCCGGCTCTCGACCCGACCCGCAAGGTCGCCCGTCTGGAATTTCATGATCGCCCATGCGAACCGATCGGCCCGGGAGGGAATCAGGCGTCGATCTGGCACAGGATCATGGACGACACCTCGGTGGCATTGGCAGCCGAAACCCTGGGGACCGCGGATCGGGCGTTGGCCTTGGCCATCGATTACACCAAGGAGCGGGTGGTATTCGATCGCCCGGTGGCATCGTTTCAGGTGGTGAAGCACAAGATTGTCGACATGTTCCATCAGATCGAAATGGCCCGGGTGGCCGTGCAGTTCGCCGCCTGGGCATCCGATGCCGAGGCCTCGGAGCGCCAACGGGCCGCGGCCATGGCGGCGGCCTATACCAGTGAGGCGGCGGTGAAGGTCACCGGAGAAGCCATCCAGTTGCACGGTGGCGTGGGCTTCACCTGGGCGTGTGACGCCCACTTCTTGTTCAAGCGGGCCAAGCAGAACGACGTGCTGATCGGTGGCCACGCCGGCCAGCGGAAGCGCCTGGCCACCATGCTGATCGACACCGCATAACCGGACCGCGCCCGGGCTCAACTACCTGACGTGCACCTGCTTGGAACAAGGCGAGGCTGTGATCGACACATGACCGGCGAACCGGTGACCGATTCCGATATCCGTCGTGATCGAGCACGTTTCATTCACGGGTTGCCAAAAGCCGAGCTCCATCTCCACATCGAAGGGACGCTTGAACCGGAGATGATGTTCGCGCTCGCCACCCGGAACGGCATCTCACTGCCCTACGCAGACGTCGAAGCCGTCCGGCGCGCGTACGTCTTCGACGACCTTCAGTCGTTCCTCGACGTCTACTACGCCGGATGCGCGGTGCTCGTCACCGAACGGGACTTCTACGAGCTGACAGCCGCCTATCTCAGGCGGGCCGCCGCCCAGGGCGTCTCCCACGCCGAAATCTTCTTTGATCCGCAGACGCACACCGACCGGGGTATTCCTTTCGATACGGTGGTCACCGGCATCTGCCGTGCACTTGAAGATGGGCAGCGCCGGTGGAGCATCACCTGGCGCCTCATTTTGTGCTTCCTGCGCCATTTGAGCGCGGACGCCGCGATGACAACGCTCGAGCAGGCGCTCCCATTCCGGAACCTGATCGCGGCTGTCGGCCTCGACTCTTCCGAGCTCGGGCATCCCCCATCGGCGTTCGAAGCGGTGTTTCGACGCGCCAGGGAGGAAGGACTGCTCGCGGTGGCCCACGCCGGCGAAGAGGGACCTCCCGAGTACATCTGGGAGGCGCTCGAACAGCTGCACGTGCGCCGCATCGACCACGGGGTGCGGTGCTGGGAAGACCGACTGCTGGTGGACCGACTTCTGGCGGACAGGGTGCCGTTGACTGTCTGTCCCCTTTCCAACGTGAAGCTCGGAGTCTTTCCGGACTTGGCTCACCACAATCTCGCTACCTTGCTTCGCCACGGGTTGCGGGTAACGGTGAACTCGGACGACCCGGCTTACTTCGGCGGGTATGTCGCTGACAACATGGTCGCGGTGGCAGAAGCGCTCGCCCTCGACAGAGGCGAGATCGTCCAGTTGGCCCGCAATTCCTTTCTCGCCTCATTTCTCGACGAGGCTGTGAAGCGCGAACGTCTGTCCGAGGTCGACCACGCCGCAACGCAAGGGGGGTGGACTGCACCGCAGATCCCACCAGCACGGTCATCGGCCGGCTGATCAGCAGTGACGTCGATCTCGACGGGATTCTTGTTCTTCTCTTCGGCCGTGAAGTCGGACGGCACGGTGTGGAACTGGGTCAACAACACCACGGACAGCTGGGCAACGGGACCACCACGACGGCTGCCACACCGATGCAGGTCCCCGGTCTCACCGCTACGGTCATCAGTGCCGGGATCCCATTGAGTGGTTCTCCTGGTCAGTTCAAGGGGATCGGGTAAGGGAGGTCCCTCACCCGGCGGCGCGAACCACACCATCAGAGGCCGAACGAATGATTTGGCCGCTAGTGGCAGTGGCCAGGTGACGGGGGGACGTCGAGAGCGGGGTTGGCATCGAAGAAGCCCACGGGGACGAGGTGGAACCCGCAGTACTCCACCGGCATGACCGGCCAGTCCTCCGGGCGGGGGATATGGGTGACACCAAACGTGTGCCAGGCGACGATGTCGGTACCGGTGAGCGGTCGGTCGGCGGCCGTCCAGGCCGGTAATCCGTCGCCACCGGGATGCTGGTTGGGATAGTCGCCGGCAGCCCGGCGTTCGCTGGGATCGAACGGGGTGACCCAGAGGTTGTGGCGGGCGAAGCCGGCCCGTTGCCCGACGCTGGATTCGGGGTGGGCGAAGAGAGTGGGCGTGGAGCCCGGGACCAGCTTGTAGGCGACGGGTTCGCCCAGGCCGTTGCGGACCTCGGGGTTGATGAACTTCCAGAAGCGGCTGGCCGCCGGGTCGACGTTTCGCCGGGCGGCCAGTTCGGAGTCGAGTCGGGTGGCCACGGGGATGAAGGCGTTGGCCCACGGGTTGGCTTCTCCGACCGACAGCGCTTCGGTGGAGATCTCGTACGCCTCGTTGACGGTTCCGTCCACCTCGAAGTCGAGGCGCGCACAGAAGAGGTGTTGGTGTACGGGAGCGCCAAGCCCCGGGGCCACCACTGTCGCATAGGGGGTGAGCTCGTCCGGGTTGAGGGCCTGGGTGGAGAGGATACCCGTCAACTTGACCTCGAATTGGATGGTCCCGTCGAGGTAGAAGTACCAATAGAAGCCGTACTCGTAGTTGCCCACGGTGGCGATGGAGGACACCACCAGTCGTCGGGACCGCCTCACCTCAGTGCGTCCCCCGTGCAGATCCTGGTGTTTCCACAGGATCCCGTAGTCCTCCTCGTGGATGCAGATGGCGTTCTCCACGGAATACGGCCTTCCCTGCTCATTGGCCAGGGTGGCGTCGAGGTAGGAGATCACTCCCAGGCAGTCACAGCCCAAGGTGAGGGAATTGGCCATCCGGCCCAGTCCCCACTCGCCGACATCGAAGGCGTTCTTCCAACCGTGCACGGGTCCGGGATCACCGTAGGGGACCACCATCTCGGTGATGGAGGCCCGGTGCAGAATCGGTCGGAGTCGGCCACCGTCGTCATAGCCGACCGAGTGCAGCACCAGCCCGTCGAGGGGATCCATCGACACCCGCAATGCCCATCGTTGCCAGCGGACCAAGTTGATGTCGATGGTGAAGCTGGCTCCCTCGGGTTGGATGATGTCCAGGGGAAGCAGGTCGGTACGCAGTGGTTGGTTGTCTTCGGGGTAGTAGCTGCCGGTTGCGGTCGGGAGTGGGACGACTCCGTAGTCGAGAACTTCGAGGACCTCACCGCGAGCCGCGTCAACGGTGGCCACCACCCCTTCGATCGGGCGGGCATAGCCATTGTCGGTCGGGCTCTCCCGGTAGTAGGACAGGCATCGGGCAATACGCCGGTCCTGTTCGATGTCACGACCGAAATTGCCGGTGGGCCACGGGTCGATCTGCACCTTGTCGAAGTCGGTGATGCCCCGTCGTCGTATGGCCTGTTGCCAGGCGGGGTCCTCCTTGAGGGCGACGATGGAGCGGAGGGACTCCTCGAACAGGAGGGCGGGGCGCACGCCTGACCGGACTTCCCACGAGACGATGTCCTCCGCCGGAAGGACGACAATGGCCTCGACGACAGTGCTCTCGGGCCCGGGCACGATCACCAGGCGAACCCTGCGCTCGATCGGATCACCCGGCCGGTACGAGGACAGGGCCTCTTTGGAAGGACCGTCGAGGGTGATGGTGGCGAAGCGGGCGGCCTCGTCGAGCCGGCCGGTGGCCCGCACCGTCGTTACCGCCCTACGGATCTCGTCGGGGGTGAGGGGTTCGAGCGGGTGGGTCACGCCGCCGGCCGGTGGTGCCGTCTCAATCCCCTCGGCCCTTGGTGACAGTGGGAGTCAGGCCCGCGGTGCGATCACCGGTGCCGAGAGACTCGACGAGATGGTCGACCACCGCCAGGGTGGCTCCCCGTTTGCCGGTGGTCAGCACGTACATGGTGGCCTCGGTGAGAGCACCGAACAACACCCGGGCCATCGCATCAGGGTCGAGTGCGACGATCTCACCGCGGGCCATGCCACCGGTCAGGACCGCTCGCAGTAACGCCACCGCATCTTGGCCGTCGGCCACGGTGCCGACGCCGAGCTCGGGGATCGTCCAGGCATCGCGCAGGAAGAACTGTGCCTCACCCAGGTTGTCGAGGGTGTTGAGGAACACCTCCAGGGCCCGACGGATACTGGTCACGGTGTCAGCGTCGGGATCGAGCGCGGCCAGGCCCTCGCGGGTGAGCCGCTCATACAGTTCGTGTTGGAGGTCACGTCCGATGTCGTCCTTGTCGGTGAACCAGTAGTAGACAGCCCCTTTGGTCACTCCGGCTGCACTGGCGATGTCCTCGATGCTCACCGCGTGGTAGCCGCGGCTGGAGAACTGGCTGAGGGCAACGGCGAGAATGCGCTCTCGGGTCTCTTGGCCACGGGGTTGGCGACGACTCACGAGGCGCCGGTTTCCCTCGGTTGGATCCCCACTGCCTGTTCCCTCCACATTGCTCGGATCATACGTTGCGTATGTAAATCATACGTTCCATCAGGGTACGACGTCGAACCCCACCGGACCGGTTCAGGAGATCGAGGGGGTCCGGGTGCGGGCTTCGAGGAGTTCCGCCATCCTGTCGAGCTCGTCGCCGATCTGCTCGGTGCCGGTGGCAAGCAACTGCTGGTCGACTGAGGAGGGAATGGCGTCGGGCACCAGGAGGGTGAGGGTGATCGTCGCCACGCAGTTGGCCGTGCCGGGGGCGCCATCTTCATCCGGCGCTCCGGGCAATACAGTGAATTCCTCCTCCGCCGGCAGTGCGCCACCGAGTTCGATTGCCACCAGTTCAGCCGGAACCGACCGGATGACCCGTAGATCGACCCGATGAGATCCGCCTTCGATGATCAGGTCGAACCGGTAGAGGGCCCCGGTTCCGTCGGGTCCACTCTCGGACACCAGTTCGATCTGGCGAACGCTCGGGTTGTACTCGGGCAGATGGAGGAAATCGAGCCGGTAAGCCCATATGTCGTGGGAGGAAGCGGCAATGTGGCGATCGGCTCGGGTGGACAGCTTGCGCATGAGACGCCTTTCGGATCCGGTTGGCTAGATGTTTACACGCGCGCACATTCGGTGCCGAAGAAGCCGAAGAAGTAGCGTCGCCGACCATGGAGGAACCGATCACTGCCCAGCCCCGCGGCGTCACGGCCCATGCCGAACGTGCCCCTCGCCGACCAGCTTTCGTGGTGGGTGAGGTGATCACCACCTATGGCGACCTCAACGAGCGGGCGGCACGCCTGGCCACGGTGCTGGGCGACAGAGGGGCCGGCCCCGGGCGGCCGGTGGCCACCGTGCTGCCCAACGGAGTCGAGCCGTTCGAAGTGGCCATCGCCGCGGCCATGCTCGGGGCTCCGTACCTGCCGGTCAACTGGCACCTGAAGGCCGGCGAGCTGGCCTATATCTTCGCCGACGCCGATGTCGCCGTGGTGGTGGGACACACCGAGTTCCAGGATGAACTGCAAGCGGCGCTGACTGCCCCGGACCTCACCTGCCGCTCGCTGGTGGTGGGTGACGACTACGAACGGGCCATCGCATCGGCGGCACCCCTCCCCGATGCGGACAGCGGCCCCGGGCCGGAGTTGATGTTCTACACGTCGGGGACCACCTCCCGTCCGAAGGGGGTTGTCCACGGAGCCATGGCCGATGTGACCGGCCGCCGGCAGGGCATGGAAGGTCAAGTGGCGCTGTGGGGTTGGACTTCCGACGACGTCTATGTCATGAGCGGACCCGCCTACCACGCCTCCCATGCCGGCTGGGCCCTCTGTGCCCTGTATGTCGGCGCCACCACCGTCATCACCGAGCGTTTCGAGGCGCGTTCGTGGCTGGCCGAGGTCAGCCGATGCCAGGGGACCCGGTCGTTCATGGTGCCGGCTCATTTCATTCGGATCTTGGAGATCCCCGAGGAGGAGCGAGCCGCGATGGACCTCACCAGTCTGTCCCTGATCGTCCACGCCGCCGCCCCGTGCCCGATCGTGGTCAAGTCCCGGATGATGGAGGCGTTTCCCGACACGGAGATCCACGAGTTGTACGGTGCCAGCGAGGGGGGCGCGACCCGCATCTCGCCGGAGGAATGGCGGGCCCATCCCGGAAGCGTGGGTCTCCCGTGGCCCGGTGTGGAGATCCGCATCCTCGACGAAGAAGGTCGTGTGGTTGCCACCGGTGAGCCCGGGTTGGTCTACATCCGCCCTCCGGGAGGGCGTCGATTCGCCTATCGCAATGACGATGAGGCGACGTCCCGGGCATGGAGCGACGACGCCTTCACGGTGGGGGACATCGGCAGCCTCGATAGCGACGGCTATCTCACCATCACCGACCGGGTGTCCGACATGGTGTTGTGGGGCGGGGTCAACATCGCTCCCCGCGAGATCGAAGAAGTGCTCTACCAGCACCCCGCGGTGGTCGATTGTGCTGTCTTCGGTATCCCCGACGAACGGGACGGAGAGCGACTGAAGGCGATGGTGCAGCTTCGCCACCCGGTCGAGACCGAGGAACTGGCCCAGTACATCCGGGACAGGTTGGCCGGCTACAAAGTCCCCCACACCTGGGAGATCGTCGAGGAGCTCCCACGCGATCAGAACGGGAAGGTATTGAAGCGCCTGCTGCGTCAGGCTCATCTGCCCGGCGGCTGAGCCGTCGGCCATCCGCTCTCCGGTGTGGACATACCGAAAGCACACGGCTTCATACTGGCGGAATGTCCTCCATACGGATAGAATGTTTGGATCCGTTGGGGTGTGCCTGGATCACCTGGGACGGGACACCCGAGGGGGGACGATGGTGCGCGTGTCGCTGGACGAGACGGTTGGCGAGCCGGCGCCATTCGATCCTTTCGAACTGCAGGACACGGTTACCGGGGACATCCGCGACCCCTACCCGAGGATGGCCGACCTGCGCCGGCAGAGTGCCGTCCACTTCGGGAACATCGATTTCATCGGCTCCGACGACCCGGAACCTCCGCTGGTGAGCGAAGTGCCCGTGCCCGTCTCGGTGTTCGGCCACGATGAAGTGGTATGCGCCCTCCGGGACGACCGCACGTATTCGTCCACCGTCTATGAGGGGATCATGGGGGTGGTGATGGGGCCGACGATCCTCCAGATGGACGCTCCTCGTCACAAGGTCCAACGGGCCCTCGTCTCACCGGCATTCCGGTCACGGATTCTCGAGCGCTGGGAGACGGAGTTGGTCCGCTCGGTGGTTGATGACCTCATTGATGCCTTTGCCGCCCGGGGCCGCGCCGATCTGGTGCGTGAGTTGAACTTCGGTTTCCCGGTTCAGGTCATCGCCCGCATCCTCGGCCTGCCGATGGTCGACTACCCGAAGTTTCAGGAATGGACGATCGGGTTGATCAGCGTCGCCTCCAACTGGGATCGGGCCATGGCCGCATCGGAGGAACTCCGGGTCTATCTGACCGCGGTGATCGGGCAACGACGCCGGCAACCGGCCGACGATCTCATCAGCGATCTCGTCGTGGCCGAGATCGAAGGAGAACGGCTCAGCGACGAGGAGATCCTGGCGTTTCTCCGGCTGCTGTTGCCGGCCGGGGTGGAGACCACCTACCGGGCCACCGGCAACCTTCTCTTCGGTCTGTTGCAACATCCCGAGCAACTCGAAGCCCTGCGGAATGACCGGGCGCTGTTCCCCCAGGCCTTCGAGGAGTCGCTCCGATGGGAGCCGCCGGTGACGGTGATCCTGAGGAAGACTCTGAAAGACGCGGTGCTCGGGGGGGTGCCGATCCCGGCCAACAGCGACGTCGGGTTGTTTTTGGGAGCCGCCAACCGGGACGACCGGCGGTATGCGGATCCCGATACGTTCGACATGTTCCGGCAAGCCCAACAACACGTCGGGTTCGGATTCGGCGTCCATATGTGTTTGGGCATGCATCTGGCTCGAATGGAGGCGAGGGTGGCGGTGAATGCCATCCTCGATCGTCTGGACGACATCCGGTTTGATCCGGACGCGGACGACGATCCGCACATCCACGGAATGGCCTTCCGTTCCCCGACGTCCTTGCCGGTGTGCTTCTCGCCTCGCTGAAGGTGGCACCCGGGTCGATCCGACCCAACCCGGCCGGCTTCCCCAGTGGTGCAGGAGAGGCTCCCAGATGAGAGGATTGACACCTTGAGCCTTCAGATTCTGATCGACCGCGACACGTGCATGGGTTCGGGGAACTGCGTGTTCTGGGCGCCGGGGACCTTCGACCTGGGCGACGATGGCATCTCTGTCGTGCTCGAACCGGCCGAAGGTGAAGAGCGCCAGATGTTTCTGGCCCAGGAGGGTTGCCCGACCCGAGCCATCTCGCTGTGGCGAGATGGTGTCGAGGTGACGTCCCCGTGATGCGGTGGTCCCCTGATAGACAAGTTCGAAGGGTTCGATAATGCCTATTGCCTTTTCCGAAGAGCACGAGGCACTGGGTCAGACGGTGCGCCGGTGGCTCGACACCCACTGCGCTCCTTCTGTCCCACGGGCACTGTTGGATGCTGAGGATGAGGAGCTCCAATCGGCATGGAAGGACTTTGCCTCACAGGGCTGGCTGGGGATCCATATCCCGGAGGAATGGGGTGGTCAGGGATACGGTCTCTTCGAGTTGGCGGTGATACTCGAGGAGACCGGACGGTCGCTTCTTCCCGGCCCCCTTCTCCCCACCGTGGTGGTCTCCACCGCAGTGGCCGAGGCGGGCGACGGGACTCAAGCCCGCTCCCTGCTGCCGCCCCTGGTGGACGGGAGCGTGGCCGCGGCGGTCTACCTCGGTCAATCCCATCTCGATATCGTCCGGCGAGGCGACGATGGGGCCATCGACGTCACCGGCGTGCTTCGACCCGTGCTCGGTGCCGCCACTGCCTCGGTGGTGCTGGTCCCGGCCCGGGATGGAGACGACCCGGTGATCTGGTGCCTGATGGATGTGGGCCCTTCGGCTGATCAGGTGCAGGTGCAGGCTCTGGCCAGCCTCGACCCGACCCGTCGGGCGGGCAGTCTCGAGGCGCAGGCTGTGACCGTCGGCGCTGAACGGCAGTTCCCCTCCCTCACCATGGCGCGAGTACGGCAGGTGGCTCTGTCCCTGGCGGCGGCCGAGCACGCCGGGGGAGCCCGGTGGTGCCTCGAGACGGCTTCTGAGTATGCCAAGGTTCGCGTTCAGTTCGGGCGCCCGATCGGACAGTTCCAGGCGGTGAAGCACAAGCTGGCCAACATGCTGGTCACGGTGGAGCAGATCACCGCGGTGGCGTGGGATGCGGTGCTGGCGGTGGCTGCCGGTGAATCGGTGGAGGCGGAGCTGGCCGCCGCCACCGCCGGCGCCATTGTCTTCGATGGGTACGCCGACAACGCCAAGGACTGCGTGCAGCTGCTGGGGGGGATCGGGTTCACCTGGGAACACGACGTGCATCTCCACCTGAAACGGGCCGTCGCGACCCGACAGCTTTTCGGCGAGTCCGATGTCTTCCGACAGGAGGTGGCCGTCCTGGCTCGGGGAGGGGCCCGGCGTTCCCTGGCCACCGACCTGCCCGACGGGGCTGAACAGGTGCGTGCCGAGTTGGCGCCGATCATCGAGGAGCTGAAATCGCTCGATGGCAAGGACCGGCGCCGGCGGATGGTGGAGGCCGGCCTGGTGGCTCCGCACTGGCCGAGTCCGTGGGGGCGGGATGCCACCGCAGTGGAACAACTCGTGATCGAGGAGGAGCTCGGCGCTGCCGGTATCGTCCGCCCACATATCGGTGTCGGGGCGTGGGCCCTCCCGGCGATCATCGCCCATGGTTCAGATCAGCAGTGTGAGCGGTGGGTACTCCCGACCCTGCTTGGTGAACTGACCTGGTGCCAGTTGTTTTCGGAGCCGGAAGCCGGTTCCGACCTCGCCAGTCTGACCACCCGGGCCGAACGGGTGGAGGGGGGATGGCGCCTCACGGGTCAAAAGGTGTGGACGTCGATGGCCCACGAGGCGCAATGGTCCATCTGCCTGGCCCGGACCGACCCATCAGTGCCCAAACACCAGGGCATCACCTACTTCATTGTCGACATGCACGCTGCCGGGGTGGACGTTCGGCCCTTGCGCGAGCTCACCGGTGACGCCATGTTCAACGAGGTATTCCTCGATAACGTCTTCGTTCCCGACGATTGCGTGATCGGGGACGAGGGCCAAGGTTGGGAGATCGCCCGGGTGACACTGGCCAACGAGCGGGTGTCGATCTCGTCGGGATCGACATTCGGGGTCGGGGCCGAGGCATTGCTCCATCTGGCTGAACGACGGGACGGACAGTTGACGCCCGGGTTGGTGATGAGGCTCGGTGCGGTGTTGGCCGAGGCACAATCACTCAGGCTGATGGGCCACCGCTCCACCCTCCGGTCGATATCGGGAGCCGAGCCCGGGCCCGGGACCAGTGTTCGCAAGCTCCTGGGTGCCGAACATGAACAGCGGGTTCAGGAGCTGGGACTGGCGGTATTGGGCCCCGAAGGCTCCACCATGGAAGGCAGCGCCAAAAGGTGGGCGCACGGGTTTCTGGTCACCCGCTGTCTCACCATCGCCGGTGGCACCAGCGAGATCCAGCGGAACGTCATCGCCGAGCGGCTCCTGGGTCTTCCCCGGGATCCCGAACCGGGGTCGTGACCGACTGGTCGGATCGGTGTACCCCGGTAGTTGTTTTTCGGACTGCTCTCTAATTTGATAGTCCGCTATCAAATTAGAGAGCGCGTTTGAAAAGCATTACCGGAGACCTGATGGCACCGTCGCCACGCAGTCGCTATACCGTCGCTACACCACGCCGGATTCGCGCAGTCGGTGCAGATCTTCCGGCGTCACTCCAACCAGGCCGCACCAGATCTCATCGTTGTGCGCGCCGAGACGGGGGGCGCCGGTTGGAGTCGGGGTCGGGCGCCCGACGAATCGGGGGAAGGGTGCCTGCTGACGGATGGTGCCGACCACCGGGTCCTCCACGGGAACCAGGTCTTTCCTGGCGATCATGTGCGGATCGGAGAAGATGTCGGCGGCACTGTAGGCGATGCCCACCGGTACGTCGTGGGCAATGCAGGTTGCTTCCACCTCGGAGGCGGCGAGGCCGGACGTCCACGCCGTCACGATCCCATTGATCTCGTCGCCTCGCGCTGCCCGCCGGGCCAGCGTGGAGAAACGATCGTCGCTTGCCAGGTCGGGACGATCCATGGCCTCACAGAGGCGGCGGAAGTTGGCGCCTGATCCAGCCACGATGCAGACGTAGGTGCCATCGGAGGTCGGATAGTTGTCCAGAGGAGCCGAGTTGGGAAGCCGGTTCCCTTCCCTCGTCCGCACCACGCCCAGCTTGTCGTAGCCGGCAAGTGTCCACTCCAGCACGCGAAGGACGGCCCCGTAGAGGGGAGCGTCGATGACGCTGCCGGTTCCCGTTCCGGTGCTGCCCTGAGGATCCTTCGTCGAAGTCTGCACGTCCCGTTGATAGAGGCCGGCCACCGCGGCCATGGCGGCAAAGACCCCGGTGAGATAGTCGGAGATCGTCACGCCGGGACGCACCGGAGGCCGCTCGCGCTCACCGGTCAGATGGAGCAGGCCGCCATAGGCGATCCCCAGACGATCGAGACCGGGACGGTGCGAGTACGGCCCGTCCTGGCCAAAGATACTGATGCGCACGAAGATCAGACGGGGGTCGAGCGAGTCGGGGCCGAGATTCCACTGCTCCATGGTGCCGGGTCGGAAGTTCTCACAGACGACGTCGGCGTGAGCGGCCAACCGACGGAAGAGGGCCTGTCCCTCCGGCTTGCGCAGGTCGCAGGTCACACTCTTTCTACCCCGGCCCTCGACCGCCCAGAAGAGCGAGTAGCCGGCCTCACTCTCGTCGGTGTCCACAAACGGCCCGATGGTCCGCATGAAGTCCCCGCCAACCGGCAGCTCGACCTTGATGACGTCGGCACCGAGCTCACCGAGCAGCCCGGCACAGAACGGGGCCGAGATGCGGGTTCCGACGTCGAGGACCCGGATGCCCTGGAGGGGGCCGGGGGGCGTGGGCTCGCCGCTGGTGTCGTCAGTGCTCACCGCTGGGCCCATCTCCCCGGTCGCGGTCGGCGAACACCTCCTTCATGGTGGATCGCGACTTGCGTTCCTCGAGAGCGTTCAAGGCGGTGGAGGTGTTGTGCATCCAGTGATGGGCCATGAAGTGGTACTTCCACGAGGCGGACTGTCCCATGAGATCGGCAGTCTGGTTGATGGTGTCCTTCACCAGCTGTGCCGTGGCGGGAGGAACCAGGGCGATCCGCTCCGCCAACTGACGTGTCCTGGCCGAAAGCTCGTCACGAGGGACCACCTGATTGACAAGGCCGAGCCGCCACGCCTCGTTGGCATCGATGATGTCCCCGGTCCACAAGAATTCCTTGGCCTTTCGAATGCCGAGCTCCCACGGCTCGACCAGCAGCTCCACCCCGGCACCGGTCATCCGCAGCACAGGATTGGAGAACCGCGCGTCGTCGGCGGCCACGATGAGGTCGCACATGCAGGCGAGCATGAGCCCGGCAGCGATACAGCTTCCCTGGACCGAAGCAATGGTCGGCTTGCGAAAGTCATGGATGCGCTTGCAGCGATCGAAGTACATGACCTTTTCGTGATGCATTTTTCCCTCGGGCGTCTCTCGCATCAGCCGCCACTCGTCAGGCTCGGTGTCACCCACGATGGCTTTGAGATCGTGACCCGAAGAGAAGTGCTTGCCGGCACCGGCCAGGACCACGACGCGTACGTCGTCATCCGCGTCAGCCTGGTCGAAGGCCGCATCGAGCTCATCGATGAGTCTGGTGTCCTGGGCGTTGGCCACTTCCGGGCGGTTCATGGTGATGGTGGCGACTGCACCTTCCACCTCGTATCGGATCACCTCATACCCCACGATGCATCTCCTTGCCGTTCCCGTTCGTCCTGTCCACCACACCGGTTATGAAGTTGTTCAACCCCTCGGGAGGCCCAATACCCGTTCACCGACGAGGGTGCGTTGTATCTCGTTGGTTCCGGCAAAGATCGACGCCGCCTGATAGTAGAGCCACGATCTCTGCCACGTTCCGTCCCCTGGGTTGTGGCTTGCTCCCTGCCACAGGCCGGCGGCCGGGCCCAGAACGGCGAGCACCGTCTCGTGCAGTCTCTTCGACATCTCGCTCCAGTACAGCTTGAGTGCACTTCCCTCCGGTCCGGGCGCCTCTCCCCGCTCCAGTCGGGTAAGGGTCCGCCAGTTGTGCAATTGAAAGAGTTTGACCTCGACATAGGCCTCGGCCACCCTCTGGCGTATGCCCCAGTCGTCGAACCCGTTCTCGCTCTCCTGGGCCAACTCGAGGAGTCCCAGTAGGAGTTGGCAGTGGATGCCGAGCTGGCGCGGGTTGACCCCCCGCTCGTGGGACAGGGTGGAGTTGGCGACCGTCCACCCTTCCCCGGGCCGGCCGACCAGTTGGTCCTCGGGGACGAAGACGCCATCGAGCAGCACTTCGTTGAACTCGGCCTCACCGGTGATCTGGACGAGGGGCCGGACCTCCACGCCGTCGGCGTGCATATCCACGGCCAGGCACGAGATGCCCTGCTGTCGTTTGGGGGCATCCGGCTCGCTTCGGGCCAGGCACAGTCCCCAGTCGGCAAACTGGGCATACGAGGTCCACACCTTTTGACCCGTAAGGCGCCATCCGCCGTCCACCCGTTCGGCCCGGGTGGCGAGTGACGCCAGGTCACTTCCTGCGTCCGGCTCCGAGAACAACTGACACCACAGCTCGTCGGCGCCGAGGATGGGGGGGAGCCACCGCTGGCACTGCTCGGAGGTGCCATGTGCAGTCAAGGTGGGGCCGACCAGATTGATGCCTATCCGCCCCACAAGTTCGGGCGCCCGTGCCCGTGCCAGTTCTTCGGTGACCACAAAATGCTCGGCGGGCCCGAGCCCACGCCCGCCCAACTCGACCGGCCAGGTGATCCCGACCCACCGGTCGGCGGCCAACCGGGCCTGCCACTCACGACCGAAGGCGACGGTCTCGTCGAGGTCGGGGAAGCGGGGGGGCAACCCGACGCCGTAATCCCACGGGAGATTGTCCACCAGCCATTGATGGAGCCCGGCTCGCAGTTGTTGCTGTTCGGGCGTGATCTGCAGGTCCATGTGGGCAAAGTGTGGCACATGGGTAAGGGCCGATCCCACTGGAGGTCGCCTTCGGGCTCCCGTGGCCGGTTGCCCCATGATGAGAGTCAAAACCTCCGACCTGGGATCGTGGCCGTAGACTGCCCAGCCGTGGACTTCGAGTTGTCGCCAGAGCAAACCGCCCTGCGCGAGGCCGCCGCTAGTCTGCTCGATCGATACGCGGCCCGCGACCGCCTGCGGGAGTTCGTTGGATCGGGGTTGGACCCGGTCAGCAATGGGGGCCTGGACGCGCCTCTGTGGAACGCCATGGCCGAACAGGGCTGGCTTGCCCTCGAACGACCTGAAGAAGACGGCGGACTGGGCCTGGGGATGGTCGAGGTGAGCGTGTTGTGCGAGGAACTCGGACGTTGCCTGGCACCTGCTCCCTTCATCGGCACCGTCCTTGCCCAGGCGGCATTCGCGGAGGCGGCCCTTGATGACGACATCTCCGCGGAGACCAGGGAGACCTCCCGTACGTGGTCGGATCACCTGGCCACCGGCGAGGTGGTGGGATGTGTGGCCTGGGCGGCCGGCCCGGGAGTGGTCACCGGTTCCACCCAGGACGGCCAATGCCGGCTCTCGGCCCGCCCGGAACCGACCATGTACGCGTCGGTCGCCAACGTGGCGGTGGTGGTGGCCGGTGATGCCGTCTACGAAGTGCCTCTCGCTGACAGCGACCGCCCGTCACCTGAGCCGGCCATGGATCGGACCCGTCCGCTGGCCTGGTTACGCCTCGATCAGAGGCCGGTTCGCCGGATCGGTGGCGTCGCCGCCGCGGCGCGTCTGCTCGATCGGGCGGCCACCGCGCTGTCGGCGGAGATGCTCGGCGCTTCGACCCGGGTACTGGAGATGAGCGTCGAGTACGCCAAGGACCGGGTCCAGTTCGGCAAGCCCATCGGCAGCTTCCAGGCCATCAAGCACCGGTTGGCTGACGCGCTGGTAGATGTCGAGGGCATGCGGTCGACCGCGTACTACGCGGCGTGGTGTCTCGCTTCGGGAGTGCCGGATGCATCCCTGGCGGCGTCGGCGGCCAAGACCTGGTGCTCGGATGCATCTCGCCGGGTCATGGCATCGGGACTCCAGGTGCATGGCGGCGTCGGGTTCACCTGGGAACACGATCTGCATTTGTTTGTGAAACGGTCGCAACTCGATGAGTCGAGTTTCGGGGACGCGGCATTCCACCGCGAGCGCATCGCCTCCATGCTGTCCGGGCGCCAACCGGGGGACCCGAGCCTGTTTTGAACCGGCACAAAGGCGACCGATCTTCAGCCTGACCCCCGGGTGAGAAGCAACGATCCGGCGATCGGGCCGCCGCCATTGGCGACCACCGCGACCTCGTGTCGACCCGGAACCTGTCGCTCGCCACCATCCCCACGGAGTTGGACACAGGCTTCGTGCAGAAGGCCGAATCCGTGGAGCCGTCCGGCCGAGAGCTGGCCACCCGCGGTGTTGAGGGGAAGCTGGCCGTCGAGGGCAATACGTGAACCGCCATCGACGAACTCCCCACTCTCACCCCGCCCGCAGAACCCCAGGGCCTCGAGCCAGACCAGGGTGAGAAGGCTGAAGCCGTCATAGAGCTGCGCGATATCGACATCGGACGGAACCAGGTCGGTTCGCTCCCACATGCTGGCGCCGGCGTCCCGGGCAGCCATGGTGGTCATATCGTCGAACTGATCCCAACTCGGGCGTCCCCGCAATGCGGTGCCGACCGAATTCACGTGACAAGCGGGGTGGGGGGCGTCGGCGGCGTAGTCGACGTGGGAGACGACCAGGGCGGTGGAGCCATCGCAAGGAGCGTCGCAGTCGAACAGGCAGAGTGGGCTCGAGATCATCCGCGCGGCCAGGTAGTCATCAAGGGTCATGGGTTGGCGGTAGATGGCTTTCGGGTTGAGGGCGGCGTTTCGCCGTCCGTTCAACGCCACATGGGCCAGCTGCTCCCGGGTCAGCCCGAATTCGTGGACACGGCGCTGGCCAACCAGGGCGATCCAGTTGGCCGCGGAGACCGCGCCGAACGGGAGGGTCCATTGGAGAAATCCGGAGAAGCGGGGGACGCCCCCGGAACCCCCGCTACCACTCCCTCCGATGCCCTGCCGACCGCCTTCCCCCTGGACTGTCGACTCGGTGACCGTGCGATAGACGAGAACATGGCGGGCGGCTCCGGCGGCAATGGCGAAACATGCGGCGATCACCGCTTTCATCTGGGCCGGCCCTTCGGCGCCGCCGTCGTGCCAGTTGAGCTTGAGGCGGAGGGCATCTTGGACTTCGGGGGTTCCCGGGCCGGAAAAGCCGGCCATGCCGGTCCCGGCACCGGGGTAGGTGGCCAATCCGTCGATGTCCTCCCGGGTCAGCCCGGCGTCGGCGATGGCATCCAGGCAGGCGTCGATAGTCAGATCGATGTCGGTTCGCCCGAGCCGGCGACCGACGTCTGATTGGCCGATACCGGTGATGGCTGCCTGACGTTCGAGCGGTGGTCCGGCACTCACGAGTTGCTCTCCTTGGAGGAATCGACCGACCGGAACAGTGGCAGAAATACCTCGTCGTGTTGTTCGAAGGTCACCTCGACGTCTGACCCGATCAACCCGTCTTCGGACTCGCAGTCAACCAGGTTCGTCGTCAATCGGACGTCGGGTTGTTCGACGATCTCCACCAGACCGATCACATACGGCTCCGAACCGGGAATCCATTGCTGGTGGTTGACCGTGTAGGCGTGAACTCTGCCCCTCCCGCTCACTGCCTCCGGTGCGAGATCCTTGCCGAGGCATGCAGGGCAGACCGGAACCGGGGGGTGGACGAGTTGATGACACGATCCGCACTTGAGGAAGCGAAGGACTCCGTCCTTCCCTCCTGTCCAGAAGAATCGATTGTCGTCGTCGAGCCGGGGGAGGAGTCGGATGGATGGACCGTTGGCAAACATCGGCACGATGCTAGTGACAATGGATGGGACCGGCTCTATCCACGCCTTAGGGTGTGGTCGGTTCCCGCCGTCGTGAATCTCGAGCCAGGAGAAAATCGGCTCGCCGACTGATCGGCATCGGTGGACAGCACGCAAGCGAGCAACCGTATAATCATCTTGGTGACCGCGACGGGGAAACTCCCGCGACGACCAACCCGATCGTTGTCCTTGACGACGGGACGTCCCTGGCCTTCTCCGGTGAGGACGTGCTGCGCTATAGCGGCCCTGGAAGCCCGGCCGGTGTGGCTCTTGCCCACCAGGCGATGCAATGTGGTTTTCCGTTGCTCGACTCCGGCGCGTTGCTCGAGCGTCGGGAGATCACCACCGAGACCGCCTTCCGGGGTCCGGGGGCGCGGGACGCCTTCGAGTTGGTCACCCGCGGTGTCACCGAGGGAAGGTACATCGTCGACCGGAGCCTCGAACATCCCGAGCGGGGCACCGCCCTCGAAGCATTCGCGTTCCGATTGGCCGATCGCCACCGGAGGTAGTGCCTAGTCGGTTCGGCCCCGGCGGTTGAGCCCGGTCGAGGGGGTTCGCCCTGGCGGTTCTGTTAGTTTCCACTGCCAATGCCGACGTGGCTGACAATCGAGGAATATCGGACGCTTACCGCTGTCTGTGAACGATTGATTCCGGCCGACCAGACCCCGGGGGCGGCGGAGGCCGGGGTGCCCGACTATATCGACGGCTTGTTGGGGGCGTTCTCGTTTGATCCACCCCGCATCTGGGCCGGTGGATCGTTTTCGGGCCGTCACGGAGGGCAGCCCGGGTTCGCCCGATTCCATCGTCTCGCTGCCCTCGACGAGCTGGCATGGCGCACCCGGATCGAGGGGTCCCTCGGCCGGCCCGAACGGGAGTTCAACGGGGTGGTGGTCGGGCTGCAGGAGCGGTACCGGGAGGGACTCGCCGCCCTCGGACCTGACTTTTGCGACTGTGACCCCGATGAGCAGGACCTCCGCCTGCGATCTCTTGCGACGTTCACCCAGCTTGTCTACGACCACAGCTGCGAAGGTATGTACGGCGCTCCCGAGTACGGAGGCAATCGGGACGCCGTCGCCTGGTCGGGTATCGGGTTCGCCGGTGACGTGGAGCCCCGCGGATGGACCGACCACGAGGTATCGGAGGCGTGACCGTCGACGCCATCATCGTCGGATCCGGACCGGGAGGCTCGACGGTGGCGGACATTCTCACCGCGGCCGGCTGGTCGGTGGTGATCTTCGAGAAGGGTCGTAATCACCTCATCGACCTCGAGCACCCGCACCGGTTGGCTGACGATTTCTCCAACGACGAGATCAAATTTACCAACCGCCATTTCCTCGGACCCGATCCCTTCCTCGAGCCCCGCACCTTCCGCACCGGGCCCGAAGACGGCGACCACTCGTTCGTGGGCGACGTGAACTCGATCCCTTCCACGGTCGGGGGAGGGGGAACCCATGCCGATGGCAAGGTGCCGCGTTTTCGGGAAGAGGACTTCGGTCTGTTGTCGACCTATGGTCCCCAACCCGGCGCATCGGTGGCCGACTGGCCTCTCACCTACGCCGACCTCGAGCCGTTCTACGCCAACGTGGAGCGCCGGATCGGCGTGTCCGGTGACGCGGCCGCCAACCCATTGGCAGCCTGGCGGTCGGGACCGTATCCGATGCCCCCCGGACCCTCGATGTACGGGGCGGTCCTGTCGACAGCCGCGGCCGAAACACTCGGATACCACCCGTACCCGGCCCCAGGAGCAACCAACTCCGTCCCGTACGACGGCCGGCCGCCGTGCAATAATTGCGGCTTCTGCGCATTCTTCGGCTGCCCGATCCACGCCAAGGGAGATCCGGTGGCCATGTTGCAACGGGCCTTGATGACCGGAAACGCGGAGATCCGGCCGGAGACGTTCGTCTCACGGATCCGGACCGATGGCCGCCGGGCGACGGGCGTGGGCTTCATCGGCCCCGATGGGGTCGAACGCTCCATGGATGCTCGATACGTGGTGGTGGCGGGCGGAGCGGTGGAGACACCCCGACTCCTGCTGCTGTCCGGGTTCGACCATCCCCTCATCGGCCGGCATCTGATGGTCCACTTCCAGACCATCGCGGCCGGCGGATTTGCTGATCTCCGGTTCCACGCCGAACGGGGACGGGCGGTGACCCACCTCCACGATGATGCGGTAGTCCCCGACGACGCGTCCCGGAAGGCGGCCACCCAGGCCGGGCTCCCCTGGATGCGTGGGGGCATCGTGGAGCATGGTGGCCCCGGTCTTCCCATCCTGGAGGCCAAGCTCTACCGGTGGGGACCGACCCACAAGGAAAATATGCGGAGGTCACCGCTCCGCGACCGCCTCTGGGCCTTCACCATGCAGGGGGAGGACCTTCCGGTGGCGACCAACCGGATCGATCTCGACCCTACCGTCCGCGACGTGCGCGGTTTTCCGGTGGCGCGCTATACCTACAAGCCCCATCAACACGAGTTGGCTGCCTCTGCCCATCACGGGCCCCGTATGGCCGCCATCCTCGAAGCCATGGGGGCAGAGTGGACATCGGTCGCCACATCTCCCGGTTCGGTCGAAGGCCCGGGAGGGAGGGCATCGGTGGATGCCCCGATGAGCCGTCACGTGATGGGGACGGTGAGGATGGGGGAGGACCCGGCCACCTCAGTGGCGGACAGCAACGGGTGTCTCCACCAACTGTCCAATGTTGTGATCGCCGACTCGTCGGTCTTCGTCACTTCCTCGGGTTACGGCCCCACCCTCACCCTGGCTGCCTTGGCCGCCCGATTCGCCACCGCCATGGTCAGCTGATCTCCGGATTCGGGACGCGGCGTTCTCTCCAAGTTGGCTACCGTGTGTTTCATGAAACACGAGTCGCGCATCGCGCTGGTAACGGGAGCGTCGTCGGGGATCGGGGCCGCCACCGCCCGGGCGTTGGCGGCACGAGGGGTCACTGTGGGAATCGTCGCCCGGAGGTCCGAACGACTGGCCGAGGTTTTGGGGGCGTGCCGACTCCACGCGCCCAATTCGCGGTCATGGGTGGCCGATCTCTCCGATCCGGCGGGAGCCGCGGCTCTGGCGGAAGAAGCGTGGGAGACCTTCGGCCGCCTGGATGTCCTGGTCAACAACGCCGGCATCCCCATGCGCCGGCCGGTGACCCGCATCTCACTCGAGGAGGTGGAGCGGGTCATGCGGGTCAACTACCTGTCGCCGGTGGCGATGACCCTGGCCGTGCTCCCGCGGATGGTCGAACGGGGGGCGGGCACCATTGTCAATGTGTCGAGCCTGGGGGGCAGGTTGGGCATCACCACTGAAGCCGCGTACTCGGCGTCGAAGTTCGCCCTCTGTGGGTTCAGCGAGGCAATGGCCGCCGACCTCGACGGTACCGGGGTCAATGTGCGGCTGGTATTGCCGGGCGCCATCGACACCGAGATCTGGGACCAACCGGGAAACGATCCTGCCTTCTATACCGGGCCCTTGACCCCGGCCGACGACGTGGCCGACGGAATTGTCGATGCCATCGACAGCGATCATTTTGAGCATTACGTACCCGACATGAAGGCGGTGATCGAACTCAAGACCGCCGACTTCGACAGCTTCTTGACCGGCATGCTGGCCATGGCGAAACAACCCGAGGCCGGCTCGACGTGACCAACGATGATGGGTCGCGTTGATGAAGGCACTGGTGTTCGGGCTGGCACCTGACGGACCCGGGACACACGATCCCAGTGACGAACTGGATAGCCGTCTGGCCAAGCTTCCATTCGGTCTCCACGATGTGGACGAGGCCAAGCTGGTCCGCCCGGACTGGGTGATCACCCGGCCTCTTCTTTCGGGTGTGTGTGGGTCCGAGACCAAGCTGGTGCTGGGAGACTTCGACACCGGAGATATCGACAACCCGATGGCCGCCTTCTCGTCGATTCCCCACATCCCCGGGCATGAGGTGGTGGCCGAGGTGATGACGCTCGGCCCGGCGGCCACCGGCCTCGAAGTCGGCCAGCGTGTACTGCTCAACCCCTGGCTGACCTGTGGACCTCGAGGAGTCGATCCGCCGTGCCCGGCGTGTCAGAGCGGGGACCTGAACCTGTGTTGGAGTTTTACCGAGGGAGCCCTTGGACCTGGCGTCCATGTCGGAGTGGCCACCGATGCTCCTGGCGGTTGGGCGGAGCGGATGGCGGCCCACGACTCGATGCTCATTCCGGTTCCGGATTCCGTCAGCAACGAGGTTGCCGTCTTGGCTGACCCGTTCGCGGTATCCCTACATGCCATCGTCCGGCATCCACCTCCGCCGGGGGGCCGGGCCCTCGTCTACGGAGCCGGCGCGCTGGGGGTGACCAGCGTGGCGGTCCTACGGGCGCTCTATCCCGATGTCGAGATCGCCGTGGTCGCCCGTTTCCCCGCCCAGGCAGAGTTGGCCACCGTGTTCGGTGCCACCTTGGTGCTTGCCCACGAGCCCCGGCTCGGGTTGGTGGAGGCACTGGCCGAATGGTCGGGTGGCGTACTGCACACACCGTTCTCGGGGCTTCCGATGGCCCATCCCGGAGGCATCGACGTTATCTACGACACGGTGGCCCGGCCCGAGACCCTCGAGGTCGGTGTCCGGGTGCTGACCGAACGGGGCACCCTGGTCCAGACCGGCGTGCACACTCCGGGTCGATGGGAGTACACGCCTATCTATTTCAAGGAACTGTCCATCGTCGGCTCCAACGCTTTCGGGATAGAAGAAGTGGAAGGGGTGCGCCAACACGCCATCCGCCACTATCTCGACCTGGTGGTGGCGGGGCGGGTCGACCTGGCCGGCATGCTCACCCATCGGTTTCCGCTCGACCATTGGCACGATGCGCTACGCGCGCTGGCTGCCCAGGACGTCAGCGGGGCCGTGAAGGTGGCGTTCGGGCCCATCAACCAGGGCTAGAAACCTGATCCGAGGGCGGTGAACCGTTGGTAACGGGCGTCGGTGGCCTGCCGCCATGAGGGATCGGGGTCGATTCGCTGCCCACGCCGGGCCCAACGGGCCGAGCCCTCCAGCGAAGCCTCCAACCCCGCGGCCATCCGGGCCAGATAGGCGGCACCGAGGGCAGCCCCCTCGGGTACCGCCACCGAATCGACCGGAAGCCCGGTGGCGTCGGCTACACCCGCCAACCATGGCGTCCGCTGGATTCCACCCCCGCTGGCCACGATCCGCCGGCCCTCGACGCCCGTGCGTTCGAGGATATTCCGCACTACGAACCCGCTCGCCTCGTAGGCGGCCCGGGACATGGTCGGGGGCCCATCGGTGATGTCGAGATCAAAGAGAGCGGCTCGTAGCGACGTGTCGTGGAACGGCACCCGTTCACCCCGGACATAGGGCAGCCACACCGGCACCCGCCGCGGATCTCCCGACCGCCCCCGGTCAGAAGGTTCGGTTGTGCGTCCTGCGCGGAGCAGTGATCGGGCCCAGTCGACGAACAGTGCACCGGCGTTACTCGGGCCACCCACCAACACCCGACCGGACACGGTGTGCGGTACCGTCCACAGTCCGGGGATCTCGACCCAGGTGTCGGTGACGACCCACACCACCAGGGTGGCGCCGAAGATGACAAGTACGTCACCCACGTCGTTGGCGCCAGCAACGATTTGATCGCAGAACGCATCGATGGTTCCGCCGGCGACCACCGTCTCGGGGTGGTCCCGCCCGCTCATCCCCCCTGGTGCGATCTCATCGGTCCCCACCACCGTGCGACTCCGGCGCAGAACTCCCGCCGATCGACCCGTTGGCACCACCTGAGGAAGCTGGCCACGGTCGACCCCGAAGCGGGTCAACAGTTCGTTATTCCACCGTCCCGACGTGTAGAGCTCCCCCAGCGTGGAAGCCACTGCGGTATCGATGGCGGGGCGTGCGGTCAGCACGTGGGTCGCTACGGCCTGCGCCGGCCAGAACCCGAACGCGTCAGGCATCTGTTGTGCCGTCCATCGGAGGAATCCTTCCGCGTCGGGCATTGGCCCACTCCGGCTGTCGCCAGGTGATCCCGGATCCGGGTTCCGCCCCCGGATGTCGCCGTAGAGGAGGCCGGGGGTGTGGGGGATGCCTCGACGATTCACCGCGGTGAGGGATGGGACCATCCCCGCCACACAGACCCCGGCGATGTAGGTGGGAACGGCGGCATCCGATTGTGTGGCATTGACGCCGGTTACTGCCTCTCGAACTGCCGTGAACGCTCGAAGCGGTCCGTGCCTCCACGCCGCCAGCGCGTTGTGCTCCATGTGGTCGCCAGACGTGTGGATCACATGATGGGGAACCCGCGCTCGCGCCAATACCTCACCGTCCCCGCTGACAGCCAATGCCTTGACGGAGGTGGTTCCGATATCGATGCCCACGGTGATGGGCACGGGGTGGTCGCCAACTGTCATGATGCGGCCGCAGCTGTCATCAACCGTCATTATGGAGGACGGACCAACAGAAGGGAAGGTGAATGGAAAGAGAACGCCCAACGGCACTGGTCACCGCACCTGTGCGGGGACAGGGCTTGGACAAACTGGAGGAACTCGCTGACCTGGTCATCGACCCGTGGATCGATCACCATCCCCTGCGTATTTACAATGCCGAGCAGCTGGCCGAGCGGGTGGCCGCCGAGTCGGCGACCCTGCTGGTGGTGGAGTCCGACGTGTGTGCGGGACCGGTGTTCGAACAACCGCTCATCGCAGTAGCGAGCTGTCGGGGCGAACCCAACAATGTCGACATCGAGGCGGCGACGGCGGCGGGAGTCCCGGTACTCCGAGCTCCGGGACGCAATGCTGACGCGGTGGCCGAACTGGCGGTCGGCTTGATCATCGCCGCCACCCGGGGGATCGTCGATGCCGACCGGGACGTGCGAAATGGTGATATCTACAAGGACGGGACCATCCCGTACCAACGCTTCCGATCGTGGCAGATTGCCGGGAAGACTGCCGGCCTGGTGGGCCTGGGGGCCGTGGGCCGAGCCCTGCGGTGGAGGCTGGAAGGACTCGGCATGCAGGTGGAGGCCTACGATCCCTACGCCGACGATGCCACCTGTTCGTTGGACGAGCTCCTGGCGGTGGCCGACGTCATCTCGTTGCACGCTCCGGTGACGCCGGAGACGCTTGGAATGATCGGGGCCGAGCAGTTCGAAAACATGCGAGACGGCGTGGTGTTCGTCAATACGGCCCGAGCCCAACTGCACGACACCGACGCGCTGGTGGCCGCCTTGGCATCGGGAAAAGTGAGCGCGGCCGGCCTCGACCACTTTGTCAATGAGTCGCTACCGGCCGATCACCCGCTCACCGAGTTCCCACACGTGGTGCTCACCCCGCATATCGGTGGTGCCACCTATGACACCGAGGCCAACCAATCCCTGATGGTGGCCAATGATCTTGAGCGGTTGCTGCAGGGCGGCACGCCACTGCATATCGTCAATCCGGAGGTGTTGATCACCAAGGGATGAACGCTCCGGGGCACCCCTCGAGGGCGTGGACGCGATGCCGGCAATCTCGGCTCGGCGGATGACGACGGGCATCAGTCGCGGCCCGGAGGATCCGGCGGACCCGGAGGATCCGGAGGATCCGGAGGATCCGGCGGGTCCGAGGCGATGAGGGCCCCGGCACAGCGGGACATGGCCAGATCAATGAGTTGCCCTCCTCCGGAACTGGCGGCTTCGAGCACAGCCCGGGCACCGAAGAGACCGGACACCGGGTCGGCGATGGCGTCGCCACAGAACTCCGGATCTCCGGCTGAGTCCCTCGCCACGAGACCGCCGGCCACCGCCGCGTCGTCCCCAAAAGCCACCCAGTCGCCACCGGGGAGGGTCCGGCCGTAGCCGGTGATGCTCAACCAAATACGACCGGCCCGGGGTGCCACGGTGGTGGCACCGACACCGAGCTGTTCCAGGGCGCGAGGCCGGGATGCCTCGATGACCACGTCGGCTGTCTCGATAAGGGATCGGAGCCGATCCCGACCGGCAGGACGGGAGAAGTCGAGGGCCTCGGTGCACTGATCGTCGGGGTGGAGCCATCGGTAAAACGCCGGGGTCTCCCGTGCTCCGTCGGGGCGGGTGGAACTCTCGACCTTGACGACGTGCGCTCCGGCGCCGGCCAGGATCATGGCAGTGAGCGGTCCGGCCCACATCGACGACAGGTCCACCACCTGCAGTCCCGACAGGTTGAGAGAGGGTCCGGTGGGCCACAACTGGGTGACTTCGTACGGCCGGGAGCTCGGTAAAGGATCCGCCAGGAGAGCGACCGGGAGGCCGAGCAACCGGGCGCCGGCCACCAACCCGGCTGACCCACACCCGGCCGCATACCGCTCGACGGCGGGCCACGGATCCTCTCCCGCCGAGCCCCCGATGAGAGCATCAACGAGAGCAATGTCGTCCGCTCGGGCGAGATTGACCGCCACCCAGCCATCAAGGGTCCGGCACAACCGGCACGAACCGTTGGCAGAGATCCGGCCCTGGCGGTGCAGACCGAGGAGTGAGGCCCGAACGGTGAGGATCGGGGCCCACTCGACATGGGTCAATGCATGTTGTCGAGTCAGGTATCCATTGATATCCCTCACCAGCCCGTCGAGACGGAGCGTCGCCAGCGCGGAAGGCACCAAAGGGCGTCGCTCGGACCAGGATGTCGGCCCCATCATCCCAGGCACGAGCTCACTGCCTCTCGCCGGTGCGGTGTCCGGACTCCGATCGCGCCACACGGCCACACGTTACGCTCGTACCATGGCGGGCACCGATTCAGCCGTGTTCGGCGTCACCGCGATGGCCGACCTGTTGGAAGGAGCCCGGGACGGTTCGGCCGAGGTCCTGGGGGCCATGGCCGAACGACCGTTGCTGGTCGTCGACCTCGATACACCCGGTGACGTTGCCGGGCTCAACGTACCTACCATGCTTCCCTGCGTCATCGTCGGGATCAGTCGCACCGGCGCGGTGCATGGGCCACTCGACGGTGTGGACGTGGCGCTGGTCGGTGTGGCTCGATCCGCAGCCCCCTGGGTGTCGGCCGTCGACCTCGACACCGGCTTAGAAGAGGTGGCCTCCAGAGTGATCGACTCACCCATGGCATCGGCCACCCTGATGCAGGTTCTCCGGTCCGGCCGATCCGATTCCCTTGATCACGACCTGGTACTTGAGTCCTTGGCTTACTCGACCTTGCAGAAAGGGACTGAATTTCGTCGGTGGCTGGCCCCTCGGACCCCGCCTTCCCGTCACCCCGACCGGGGGAGCGCCCTCCTCATCGAGCGGAGCAGCGATCGCCTGTCGATCACCTTCAACCGGCCGCAGGTCCGCAATGCCTATGACGCGGCCATGCGCGACGAACTTTGCGAGGCGTTGTCGATGGTGGCTACCGACACCTCTATCACACAGGTGCACCTCTTCGGAGCCGGAGCCGACTTCTGCAGCGGCGGAGACCTCGGCGAGTTCGGCACGGTCAGTGACCCCACCACCGCCCACTTGATCCGAACCTCACGCAGTGCGGCCCGATTGCTCGGTATCGTCGGTGACCGTGTCACTGCCCACCTCCATGGTGCGTGCATCGGCGCGGGCATCGAGCTGCCCGCCTTGGCCCATCGGGTGATCGCCCAGCCCGACACCCGTGTGCAGCTGCCCGAGATCGCCATGGGGCTCATCCCCGGGGCCGGTGGTACCGCCGCGGTACGGCGGCGGATCGGACGGCACCGGACGGCATGGCTGGCACTCACCGGGAAGACCATCGACGCAGGTACCGCCCTGGCCTGGAACCTTGTCGACGAGATCGACCGCCGGTGAAGACGGAATCCAAGCTGATCCACTACCCGATGACCAAGACCGGAAGGGCCGCAACATGTGCGGCACGATAGGTCCGCCCGGCTCCGAGCCGACGGGAAGCGTTCGAATCCATGGTTGGCCTACGGTGGGCCGATGATTCGATACTCCGTGGGCGAGGACAGTGTCGCCCGTCTTGTGCTCGACCGGCCCGATGCCAAAAACGCGTTGACCCCCGAGATGCGGGACGAGATCGTCGAGCGGGTCCGACAGGTTCGAGCCGACCCAGAGGTTCGAGCTCTCTTGATCACCGGTGTCGGGGACGCATTCTGCGCCGGCATGGATTTGCGGTCGTCCACGGTGGCCAACTCGGGTCAGTCCGGATTCGACCCCCGGACCACCAGCGAGGCATTGCGGCGTGGCGTACAGGCATTCATCCGCGAGCTGTGGGAGCTCGACAAGCCGACGGTGGCCGCCGTCAACGGTACCGCCGTAGGGCCGGGGGCTCACCTGGCCCTGGCCTGTGACTTCGTCATGGTGTGCGAACAGACCCGGTTTGTGTGGTCGTTCGCCAAGTGGGGCCTGGTTGTCGACGCCGGAGGGGCCTACCTGTTGCCCCGTCTGGTCGGTCTTCCCCGGGCCAAGGCCATGGTCATGCTCGGCGAGGGAGCACTCGGGTCCGAAGCCGTGTCCTATGGCCTCGCCTACCGCTGCGTGTCGTCGCCCGACGAGCTGGACCGGGAGGCGTCCGAACTGGCGGCCAGGTTGGCCGCCGGTCCTGTCCGGTCCCTCGGGCTCTCGAAACAACTACTCAACAGCTCGTTCGAAACCGATCTGGCCGGGCTGCTCGACCGTGAGTCCCACTTCCAGGCCTTGGCGGCGGGGTCGTCGGAGATGGCCGAAGGGATGGCCGCATTCGCGCAACACCGCACCCCCGAATTCCGAAACGTCCACTGAGGATCGCCCCTGGTCGCGGGCTCATTGTGCCGACAATGTGGTGACCGACGTCGGCGGGCTACAGTTTCTGAAAAGCTGGTTCTCACTTGACGAACCGCCGGTCGGTCAGGGTGCTGACGCGGCGAAGGAGGAAGCCAATGTCACAGGTCGAAGAGTCGACGGGCTATGACCCGGGTGGGTTCATGGATCCGGCCGTCAGTGCCGACCCGCAACCTTTCTACCGCCAGGCACGGGCCACCGGCGCGGTGGTACCGGGCACGTTCGGGCCTCAGATCGTGCGGCGAGCGGCAGTTGACTTCGCCCTCCACCACCCGGAGGATTTTTCCTCCGGCATGGGTTCCGTTGATCTCGGCCAGTCAGTACCCCTCATCCCGCTCCAGGTCGACCCCCCGGATCACCGGAACTACCGCCGGCTTCTCGACCCCATCTTCGCTCCGCGGCAGATGAACGTCCTGAAGCCGGAAATCACCCGACTGGTGAATGAGCGCATCGACGGTTTCATCGACCGGGGAGAGTGTGATTTTGCCGAGGAGCTGGCAGTGCCTCTGCCGTCGTCGGTGTTCTTGGGCCTGGTGGGGCTGCCGCTGTCAGAGCTCGAGCTCTTCTTGAGCATGAAGGACGGCATCCTGCGGCCGACCGGTGTGGATATGGACGAGGTTCAGGCCAACCAGAAAGTCGCGGCTCGCCAGATCGAGGAGTACTTCGCCCAGGCGATCAAGGACCGCCAGAAGCAGAAGGGCAACCACGATGACATGCTCACCTTGTTCCTCAACGCGGAGATCGAAGGGCAGCGCCTGACGGTCGATGAGATCGTGGGGATCTGCTTCTTGTTCATCCTGGCCGGCCTCGACACGGTCACCGACAGCCTCGAGTGCTTCGTCGCCTATCTGGCGCAACACCCCGATCAGCGTCAGCGAATCGTGGACGATCCGTCGATCATCCCCTCCGCGGTGGAGGAGCTCCTCCGCTGGGAGACACCGGTGACCGCAGTGCCCCGATTGGCGATGAAGGATATGGACCTCGGCGGATGCCCGATCAAGAAGGGTGACAACATCGGGGTGAGTATCGGTGCGGCCAACACCGACGAGGAAGCATTACCCGATGCCGGCATCGTCGATCTCACCCGGAATCCCAACAAGCACCTGGCCTTTGGGGGCGGCATCCATCGCTGCCTGGGGTCACATCTGGCCCGGATGGAACTTCGGATCACGTTGAAGGAATGGCATCAGCGGATCCCCGGCTACTCGCTCGCTCCGGGCGCCGAGTTGAGCTACATGCCGGGGCTCCGCCAGATCGAGAAGCTCCACCTGGTCTTCGACGCGCCCGGCCCCGGAAGAGGGTAGCGAGTGGACCTTCGCCTTTCTGATGACCAGCAGCTGTTTCGGGAGACCACCCGGAAGTTCCTCGAGAGCACCTGCCCACTAGAAACGGTCCGCCGGTTGGCCGACGCGGAACCCGCGGGCTTCGACAAGAAGTGGTGGAAGCGCGGGGCCGAGTTGGGGTGGGTCTCGATGCTGGTGCCCGAGGAGGACGGGGGAGGATCTATCTCCGGCCACGGGCTGCTCGATCTGGTGCTGGTAGCCGAGGAGATGGGCCGGCTGGTCTCACCGGGACCGTTGGTTCCTACCAATGTGGTGGCCGCGGCTCTGGCCCGGTCGGGCACGCCGACCCAACGCCGGGAGTTCCTCCCTGGTCTGGTGAATGGGGATACCGTCGCCGCCTGGTGCCTGGGAACGCCGGTGGCCGGCATCGACACCGCGGGAGGACGGGTGGAGGCCGCCCCCCGCGACGGCGGCTATGTGCTCGACGGGGTGACCGGACCGGTGGAAGCCGGTGGCCAAGCCGATCTCTACCTGGTCACGATTCACACAGGTGACGGTGTGACCCAGTGTGTGGTGCCGTCGGATACCCCGGGTGTGGCCGTGGGCCCGGCCCACGGACTCGATCTGGTCCGGCGTTATGCCCAGGTCCGCTTCGACCAGGTGGTCGTACCCCCGGATGGCGTTCTCGGCGTAGCGGGCGATGCAGCCTCCGACGCCGAGCGTCAGCTGCAGATTGCGGTGGTCCTCCAGGTCGCGGAGATGGTCGGAGCCCTCGATCGGGCCTTTGAGTTCACCGTCGAGTACGCATTCGACCGGTATTCCTTCGGCCGCCCGTTGGCGTCGTATCAGGCTCTGAAGCATCGGTTCGCGGACATGAAGACGTGGCTCGAGGCGTCCCAGGCCACTGCCGCTGCCGCCGCCCGGGCGGTGGACACCGAGTCGCCGTTGGCGCCGGAGTTGGCCAGCGTGGCCAAGTCCTACGTCGGCGAGCGCGGACCGGCCATTCTGCAGGACTGCGTGCAACTTCACGGCGGGATCGGTGTGACATGGGACCACGACCTTCATCTCTACCTCCGCCGGGTGGTCACCGACCGCTCCCAGTTCGGAACCCCATCCGACCACCGGGAGCGGGTGGCCGTGGCCATGGGGATGTAGGAGAGGGCAATGAGCACCACCGATACCGACGGCATCGCCGAAGCCGGAGACGACGGCGGGGAGTCCGTGGAGTCGTTCCGCACCCGGGCCCGGGCGTGGCTGGCCGACACCATGCCGCCTCTTCCCGACGGCGCCACCAATCAGCTCCTGGCCCGAGAAGACGAGTCTGGCGAGAGGGCCCGTCGGCTCCAGCGGCTTCTCTTTGACGGCGGTTTCGCGGGGATCTCCTTCCCGGCCGCCTATGGCGGCCAAGGCCTGAGCCGGGCCCACCAGCGGGCGTTCACCCAGGAGTCCCTGCCTTACCAGATGCCCACGGTGTTCAACGTTCCCACCCTGTCCATTCTGGCGCCGACCTTGCTCGACTTCGGTACCGAGGAGCAGAAGGTCCGGTACATCCCGGCCATGTTGTCCGGTGACGAGTTGTGGGTGCAGTTCCTCTCGGAGCCCAGCGGCGGTTCGGACCTGGCGGGGCTGGTCACCAGGGCCACCCGGGATGGCGACGTCTTTGTGCTCAACGGATCGAAGATCTGGAGCTCAGGTGCCTTCCGCTCCGACTATTCGCTGTGCCTGGCCCGCACGGACTGGAAGGTGCCCAAGCACCGCGGTCTCACCATGTTCATCCTGAAGATCCACCAGCCCGGCATCGAAGTGCGGCAGATCAAGATGGTGAACGGGACAGGTGAGTTCTGCCAGGAGTTCTTCGACGACGTGCTCATCCCGGCCACCGACGTCGTCGGAGAGGTCAACGATGGCTGGACGGTGGCCTCCCGGCTTCTGTTCCATGAACGTGACGCGACGGGCGGCGGCTCTCCCTACGTCAGCGGGGTGGCCACTGCCGCCGCCGGACAGGATGGCCAACGGTCCGACCTCTTGGAGCTGGCCCGGGAAACCGGCCAGACCGCCGATCCCCGGGTCCGCCAGCTGGTGGCTGAGGCCCGGGTCAACGACCGGGTGCAGAGCCAACTGGTCGAGCGGGTGACCACCGGCATTCGCACCGGCGCATTCCCGCTCCCGGCGGGCGCCATACCCAGCCTCTTTGCCGCCACCAACACCGAGCGCCACTTCGACATCGGCCTCGAGATCGCCGGGGCCGGGGCCGGGGCCTGGATCGACGACGATGCCGACCGATGGGGGGAGACCTACTTGCTCCGACAGGGACTCAGCTTGGGCGGAGGTAGCAACGAGATGCAACGCAATATCATCAGCGAGCGGGTATTGGGGATGCCGCGGGAGTACGCCGCCGATCGCGACAAGCCCTTCGACGAGGTTCGCCACAACTAGTCGTGCCGCATCAGGCAACGTTTGCCCCGTTTTCCGCACACTGCTGGTGGAACAGCACCTACGGCATGTGCCCCCAGCAAGGGCGACATCCAACCGGGGTGCAGGGGCGGTTTGGGGCTCGCAACCAACGCCATCACAACGACCTACGCAGGCTGCTCGCTCGAGCATCTCTCATCCCAACTGAGATACTGGCCTACGACGAGGCAGCTGCGCTCTATCGAGTTGCCGACGCAGTGGCGAAACCGTTAGGAAGCTAATCGGCCACAACACTGGCTTACTGGTTCGTCCGGAACGTCCCAAAGTGCCTGATTCCGGGCGGGACAACGATCGCAAGCACGAGGTCGATTCAGTAAGACACGACCGTCCGGGGACACTCAGGCGCAAGCAGGCAAACATTGCCGTTCACACCACAACCAGTTGCCCACCCGAAAGGCGTCGGCCTCTCGGTTCAGGCGGCGGTGTCGAAGCCCATCAGACGGTTCAGGTTCCCGCCCATGATCTTGGCGACATCATCGGCCGGGAGCGAGTGCAACTCGTCCACGAAGCTGAGGGGGTCGGCCATGCCCTCGGGGTGCGGGTAGTCGGATCCGAACAGCACCCGGTCGGCGCCTAGGAGTTCGATCAGTCCCACCGGGTCTTCCTCGTGGAACGGATGCACGTAGATATTTCGCTTGAACACCTCGACCGGGTCCTCATCGAAGGAGTGCGGGGCTGACGAGTAGGCGTGCTCCATGTCCCGAATCAAGGGGCGTACCCAGTTGCTGCCGTTCTCCACCGGGGCGAACCGCAGCTCCGGGAAGCGGCTGCACAGGCCGTGGCCGATGAGCGACGCCATGGTGTCCACGATCGGCCGGCCCATGTGGCCGACGATGGCCATGAACCCCGAGCCGCCCTTGAACGGGGTCATCTCCCCCCGGGTGACCCCTTCCCACTCGTTCATGTACCGCTGGTATCCACTGTCGGAAGCGTGCATGCCCACCGGGATACCGGCTTCGACCACCAGCTTCCAGAACGGGTCGAACTCCGGCAATGCCATGGAGCGGGGTCCCATGAACCCGGGCACCGGGGCCGGGCGGATGAGGATGATTTTGGCTCCGTGCTCGAGCACCCACTCGAGCTCCTCGATGGCCTGCTCCACAATGCCGAGGTGAATTACCGGGGTGGGGAAGATCCGGTTCTCGTAGTTGAAGGTCCAGTGCTCGTGCATCCACTGGTTGAGGGCATGGACCACCGCATGGGTGGCCGGCGGATCACCACGGAGGCGCTCCTCGAGGAGGCTGGCCAACGTGGGCCACATGAGCGCTCGGTCGATACCCAGTTCGTCCATGAGTTTGAGGCGGGGCTCGGGGGCGCTGAAGCCGGGCAGGGACTGGATGGGCTTGCCCATGATTTCGCGCCGAGATTTTCCCTCGGGGTTGCCGGACTTGAAGTACTCCTCCTGGGCGCCGGGGGCAGCCACCACTTCGAAGGTGGGATTGGGGATGTAATTGCTGATCAGCCCGCCCACCGCGATCTTGGTGCGCCCGTTGAGTTCCACATATTGGATGAGCCCGGCGTACTCCGGCGGCAGGAATTTGGTGAACGCATCAGTGGTCTCGTACAGATGGTTATCGGCGTCGAAGACCGGAAAATCCAACGTTCGTGGAGACATGGCCATCGCCCTTCTCTCGTGGGATGCATCCGCCGGATCCCAACAAACCGGGATGGCGGCAGTGCAGCGGTGGAGCTCTCTTGCGGAACCTGTCGGCGATGATACCAGCGCAGAGGCGCCCGCGGAAATGGCATTTGCGGTGAGGAATGAGTCTGGGAGAAGGTGGCCTGAGTGGAACCCATTCTGTACACTCGGACCGATGCGGGTGATCGTGGATTGGGAGTTGTGCGAGTCGAACGCACTGTGTATGGCCGCGGCCCCCGAGGTCTTCGAGGTGCGCGACGACGACCTTCTCTATGTGCTGATCGAGGAACCCGGCGAGGAGCTCCGATCGAAGGTGGAACTGGCGGTCAGGTCGTGTCCTATGACGGCGCTGAGCATCGCCGAGTAACTGAGCATCGCCGATGGGAGCGGTCCGGATTGCCGGCGGTTTCGACGGGAGTGGAGAGATGACCATGTCACCGACGGTGGACCCGGCACTACCCGAAGAAGAAATCCCCTACGGGACGCGCTTGCACCAGGTGGCCGAGTTGCGGCGCCCGGACGTGGCCATCGTGTTCGTTGCCGAAGACGGCAGTGAACGGAAGGTGAACTGGGGCGAGGTCGATGATCGGTCGACCCAACTGGCGCGGGTCTTCGTGGAGGAGGGATTGGGTGCCGGGGACTTCTTGGCGGTCTGCCTCAAGAACTCCCCCGAACACCTCGTTGCCTGTTTCGCCGGGTGGAAGGTGGGGGCCACGGTGGTGCCCATGCGCTGGGACCTGCCCGATTGGGAGCTGAACCGTTTGCTCGGGGTGCTGAAACCGGCCGTCGTGGTGGGGGCCGACCAGATCGAGTGGCTGGAGAGGAGCCGTTCGGAGTCGACCGAGCTGCTCCCCGACGCCATCGCCCCCCACGGGTGGGGCATGTGCAGTTCGGGATCGACCGGGGCACCGAAGATCATCCTCCAGAAGGACGCGGCGGTGTTCCTCCCGGCCATGGCGGTCACCTCGACGGTGGTCGAGTCGTTCGGCCCGCTGTCCAAACCCCAGCTGGTGCTGGTGCCGGCCCCGCTCTACCACGCCAACGGGTTCACCGCCGTCCGGAACCTGATGGCGGGGGACCCCATCGTGTTGCTGGAGCGGTTCAACGCCGCCCTCATCGTCGATCTCATCGAGCGGCACCGGATCACCGGCTTCATCGCCGCCACCCCCATGCTGCAGCGCCTCGCCCAGTTGCCCGACATCGCAGAGCGGGACCTCTCCAGCCTCACCTGGGTGCAGCAGGGAGCCGCCTCCCTCCCCATCTGGCTGGGCCGGTTCTGGATCGACCTGGTCGGGCCCGAGCACTTCTACCTCTCCTACGGGTCCTCGGAGGGCGCCGGGCTGGTGGTCTGCCGGGGTGACCAGTGGCTCGACCACCCCGGCACCCTGGGCCGGGGATTCACCGACACCGAGGTCCGCATCATCGGTGCCGACGGCCAGACCCTTCCGGTCGGCGAGATCGGCGGTATCTACCTCAAGCGACCCCAGGGCCCGGCGGCCATGTACGTGGGCGACGACGTCCCGGCCATGGAGACGACCCCTGACAATTTCGTCACGGTGGGGGACATGGGGTGGCTCGATGAAGACGGGTATCTGTTTATGGCCGACCGACGGGTCGACATGATCGTCACCGGCGGGGCCAACGTCTTTCCCGCCGAGGTGGAGGAGGCGCTGAGCGAGCACCCCGGCATCGTCGACGTGGTGGTGGTCGGTCTGCGCGACCCGGAGTGGGGACGGCGGGTTCACGCCATTGTGCAAGCCCGTGATGCCACGGTGGGTGCCGACCAAGTGATCGAGTTCGCCCGGGACCGGCTGGCCCCGTACAAGGTTCCGAAGACCGTCGAGTTCGTCGACATCATTCCGCGCAGTGAGGCCATGAAAGTGAATCGGGCCCAACTCACCGCCGAGCGCGACGACGCGGTGTCCGTCGAAGATGGCCGGTGACCGAATGCCGGCTCAACTAGGTGGCCCTATCAGGACTGAGCTATACCGTGCCGAGTTGGCGGCGCGGCCGATACGACGAGAAGGGGAGTTTCGAAGATGACCGAATACAAATACGTCACCTATGAGGAATTGGAGGGCGGCCAGGTCGTTCGTATTCTCCTCAACCGCCCCGACACACGGAACGCTCAGAACCGCGGGCTTCTGGTCGATCTCGATGATGCCTTCGGCCGAGCCGAGGAGGACGACCGGGTACGGGTGGTCATCCTCGGCGGGGTCGGGCCGCTCTTCTCCTCCGGGCACGACATGGGCTCCAAGGAAGCCATGGCCGAGCGCCGTCCCGGACCGGACCAACACCGCACTGCCACCATCAATGGGGCCACCCGCGAGGGAACAGAGGCGCGCATGCTCCAAGAGTGGCACTACTACTTCCAGAACACGATGAGATGGCGGAACCTGCGGAAGATCACCGTGGCGCAAGTGCAGGGAACCGTGTACTCGGCCGGGCTCATGCTCATGTGGGCCTGCGATCTCATCGTGGCCGCCGACGACGTGTACTTCGCCGACGTGGTGGGTACTCGGCTCGGGATGTGTGGGATGGAGTACTTCGGGCACCCGTGGGAGTTCGGGCCGCGTCGGACCAAGGAGCTCATGCTGACCGGCGATGCCATCGACGTCGAAGAAGCGCACCGGCTGGGGATGGTGAGCAAAATCTTCCCCGTCGCCGAGTTGACGGAGCAGACCCTCGCCTACGCCCGTCGCATCGCCAACGTCCCCACCATGACGGCGCTGATGATCAAGGAGTCGGTGAACCAGACGGTGGACAACATGGGCTTCTACAATTCGCTGCAGGCCTGCTTCAACCTCCACCAGCTGAATCATTCCCACTGGGCCGAGATCCACGACAGCAAATACCCGGTGGCGGAGCCTGACGATGGTGTTCCCAATTGGAAGAATGCCCCCCCGGTCCGGTTGGCAGTGAAGGATGCGGTGGAAGGACCCGTTGCGGCCCGGTGAGACTTCGACCGACCTACCGCCAGGCTGACGCCACGCGGTACCGGCGTCCCGGTGGTGCCTGGGACGTCCCGACACTCGACCAACTACTGTCCTCACCTCGCCCGGCCAACGGCTCGGCCATTGTCGACGGGGATGTCCGACTCGATGCCGGCACCGTCGAGCGACTGGTGGCGGCGGTGTCGGCCGGGCTCCGGGCACGGGGTGTTCGCAGAGGTGACGTGGTCACCTGGCAACTCCCCAACTGGTGGGAGGCCATCGTTCTCTTCCGGGCCTGTTGGAGATGCGGTGCGGTAGCCGCACCGATCCACCACCAGGTGGGGCCGGCCGAAGTCGCGCCGATGCTCGACTCCTTGGATCCGGTGGTGTCGTTGGCATCGACCGGGATGCCCCTGGCCGAACGAAAAGGGACCATTGGAGTCCGTAACGGAGATCCCCGCTTCGATGACCTGGTGGCCGCTCGGCCGTTACCGTCCCCTCTCGGGCGCGGAGCGGACGTGGCGGTGGTGCTGTTCACCACCGGCTCCACCGGGCATCCCAAAGGGGTGCTGCACTCCAATCGGGGTCTGGCCTACAAGGCCCTGTCCATGACAACAGCACACGGTTTGTCGAGTACCGACTCGGCGCTCATGCCGTCGCCGCTGGCTCACGTGTCCGGATTGTTGAACGCCGTACTCGTACCCGGGACGGCGGCCATGCCGGTGGTGTTGATGGAGAAATGGGATCCCGAGCGGGGAGTCCGTCTGGTTGGCGAGCACGCCGTCTCATTCATGATCGGACCACCCACGCTCTTTTTGGGAATGATGGACGTGGCCGGATCTCGGGCCCACCTGAAGAGCCTGCGGGTGGTCTCCTGCGGCGGCATGGGGGTGACCCCGGAGTTCATCGACGCGGCCCGTCGGGAGTTCGGCGCCACCGTGAAGCGCACCTATGGATCGACCGAAGCCCCGACCATCACCACCTGTACCGCCGGTGATGGAGCCGACAAGGCACGGGATACCGACGGGCACTCGGTCGGTGACGCGGTCATTCGGGTGGTGGACCCGGTCAGCAACCGCAGTGTCCCGGCCGGGGAGCGAGGGGAGGTTCTGTTGCGGGGTCCCGAGCTCTTCGTCGGCTACGCCGACGAGGGCCAGACCAAAGAAGCTGTCCGCCGGGGATGGTTTGCCACCGGCGACCTGGGCACGCTCGACGGCGAGGGTTGGTTGACCATCGTGGGACGGGTGAAGGACCTGATCATCAGGGCGGGCGAGAACATCGCATCGGCAGAGGTGGAACGGCTGCTCGAGCTGCATCCCGGTGTTCGCCAGGCGGTGGTGGTCGGGTGCCCGGACCAACGGGTGGGGGAGCGGGTGGCGGCGTTCATCGTGGGGGACCGCCATCTTGACGTGAAAGAGTGTCAACGCTGGTTCGCGGCCCAGGGAGTGGCCCGGTTCAAAACGCCAGAGTTGGTGGTGCACCTCGAGGAGATCCCGCTGTTGGGAATCGGGAAGCCTGACCGTCCGGCGTTGCGGGCCCGAGTGGCCGCACTGGCTCCGGCTGGCCAGTGACGGCGATGACATGACAATTGATCGATCTGAAGGGAAGTGGTGATGTCCGCAGGGATTGTGTCGTGGGGGGTTTATCTGCCCTACTGGCGGCTCGAGCGCACTGCCATCGGCGCGGCGTTCGGCACTGCTACCGCCAAGGGAACCCGGGCAGTTGCCTCCTATGACGAGGACACCACCACCCTGGGTGCGGAGGCAGGCCGCCGAGCGCTGGATGTCGCCGGGGTGCCGGTTCCCGAGGATCTCTTCTTCTCCACCCCGGCTCCGGCATATCTCGACAAGACCAATGCCACCACGATTCACGCCGCACTGGGCCTTCCGCCGGGTGCCGGCGCCTATGACCTCTGCGGTTCGGTCCGTTCGGCCTGGGCCACCATGAGCCTGACCGCCCTCAGCGGTGAGCGGCGTCCGTCCATGGCCGTCATCTCTGATCTGCGTACCGGTCTGCCCGGTGGGGCCGAAGAGAGTCAGGGAGGGGATGGTGCGGTGGCATTCGTATTCGCTCCCGAGGGTGGTGTGGCCGAGGTGATGGGACATGCATCGGCCACCGACGAATTTCTCGAGCGCTGGCGGGTTCCGGGCGAGACCGCCTCCCGCCAGTGGGAGGACCGCTTCGGCGAGGAGGTCTACGTACCCGCGGCCCGAGCCGCGTTCACCGATGCGCTACAGAACGCGGGTCTGACCATCGACGACGTCGATCATCTGGTGGTGGCCGGCCTGCATGCCCGGGCCGTCGGTTCGTTGCGGAGAGCGCTCGGCGTTCCGTCGGACCGTGTGGCCCCCGACTATGTGGCGCGCATCGGAAATCTCGGTGCCGCCCAAGCCGGAGTGGGCCTGGCCGATGTGTTGGAACGCGGGTCACCCGGCCAGGTGGTGGTGGTACTCGAGCTCGCCGACGGCGCGGATGCGGTCGTGTTGCGCACCACGGCCGCCCTGGTTGCGGTACAAGAGGAACGGCGGAAGGCGGGCTCGATCGGTGTCGCTGCACTGGTCGACCAGGGTCGCGCCGACCTCCCGTATGCGGTGTTCCTCACCTGGCGGGGACACCTCCGCCGTGAGCCCCCGCGCCGACCCGAACCCGAACGGCCCGATGCTCCCGCCATGCGACGGAACGAGGGTTGGAAATTCGGCTTCAGTGCCAGCCGTTGTGTGGCGTGCGGTTTTGTCCACCTTCCGCCCACCCGGGTCTGCCTGTCGTGCCGGGCCGTCGACCGGATGGAGCCTCTCCGGCTGGCCGATGTGAGGGGCACGGTGGCCACCTACACCGTCGATCGGTTGGCGTTCAGTCTTTCTCCTCCCATGGTCGGAGCGGTGATCGACTTCGACGGGGGCGGTCGATACCGGGGAGAGATGACTGACGTCGACCCCGAGGCGGTGTCCATCGGCACCCGGGTCGAGATGACCTTCCGGCGCCTCTATACCGCCGAAGGGGTACATAATTACTTCTGGAAGGCTCGGCCCCTGTCCGACGGCGCCGAGACCGGACGAGGACGCCGCGCCAGTTGACGCGGGTGGAACAGAGAGAGGCTGACATGGCCAGCAGAGGAATTCGTGACCGGGTGGCGATCGTGGGAATGGGTTGCACCCCCTTCGGCGAACTCTGGGACAAGAGCGTCGACGACCTCCTCACCGATGCCACCGTCGAGTGTGTGGACTCAGCCGGTATCTCCCTCGATGACGTCGACGCCTTCTGGTTGGGGACCATGGGATCGGGCCTCTCGGGCCTTACCCTCTCCCGACCCCTCAAGATCGATTACAAACCGGTGACCCACGTGGAGAACTTCTGCGCCACCGGCTCGGAGGCATATCGGAATGCCTGTTACGCGGTGGCCTCCGGCGCCTACGACCTGGCCATGGCCGTCGGGATGGAGAAGCTGAAGGACTCGGGCTATTCCGGACTCACCGGGATCCGACAAGTCGGGGACGGGACCCTCGCCGGGCTGAGTTCACCCGCGGCTTTTTCGTTTCTGGTGCCGGCGTATGCCCACAAATACGGGGTGGATCCGGACGAGTTGAAGTCGGTGCTCACCCGGATCGCCTGGAAGAACCACCGGAACGGGGCCGTGAACCCCCGGGCCCAATTCCGCAAGGAGGTCTCCACGGAGAAGATCGCCTCCTCGCCACTGGTGGCGGGCGAGCTCGGCGTGTTCGACTGCAGCGGAGTGAGCGATGGGGCCGCCGCGGTGGTGGTGTGCCGAGCTGAAGATGCGCACCGATACACCGACACGCCGCTCTACGTCAAGGGACTCAGCCTGGTGGCCGGACCGGCGGCCGGCATCATCGATCCCGACTACGACTACACCAGTTTCGAAGAGGTGGTCAGGTCCGCCGCCGACGCCTATCACCAGGCCGGGATCACCGATCCCCGGGCCCAGCTGGCCATGGCTGAAGTCCACGACTGCTTCACCCCGACCGAGTTGGTGCTGATGGAGGACCTCGGTTTCGCCGAGCGGGGCACGGCGTGGAAGGAGGTGCTGGCCGGGACGTTCGACCGGGACGGGGAGCTTCCCGTCAACCCCGACGGTGGGCTCAAGAGCTTCGGGCACCCGATCGGGGCCTCGGGATTGCGGATGCTCTTCGAGTGTTGGCTGCAGCTGAGGAGACAGGCCCCACCCGAACGCCAGATCGCCGGCGTGGGCGAGGGGGGCCGTACGCTCGGTCTCACCCACAACCTCGGTGGTGGTCCCGGTGAGTGCGTCAGTTTCGTGGGTGTGGTGGGAAGTCAACTGTCGGACTGAGAGCCTGAGTGCGATTGCCCGGCAGGCCTTGGTTACCATGGCCCGGTTCGGTCTTCGGTTCGTGGCGGAAAGGGGGGTCAGATGGGGCATGGTGGAGGTGTCGATCCTTTTGCCGAGGACGAGGACCAGACGGCTCTCCGCCAACTGGCCCGTGAGGTGGCGGCCCGGGAGATAGCCCCGCGGGCCGCGCATCACGACGAGACAGGCGAGTTGCCGCGCCAGGCCATCAAGGCGTTGGCCGATGCCGACCTCTTTCGGGTGACGATCGGCGAACAATGGGGCGGCCTGGGCATGGGCGACGTGGAGGCGGCCATCGTGCTGGAGGAGATCGCCCGCCACGACGTGTCGTCAGCCATCTGTTGTCAGCTGGCGTACAACGGTCCGGCGAGGGGAATCGAGCATCTGGGTAACCAGGGCCTGAAAGACCGGTGGCTACCCGCGGTGGCCGACGGCGACGCCATCATCAGCATCGGGATCACCGAACCCGATGCCGGCTCCGCCGTGCAGTCCATGCGCACCGCGTTGACCGAGGACGGCCAGGGTCGGTGGCGGCTCAACGGTTACAAGAACTACTCGACACTCGGGCATGGGGCGGCCGCCGTGCTGGTCTGGTGCCGATGGCCGGGAGGTGACGGGGCCCGGGGGATCGGAGCCGTGGTGGTGCCGACCGACCGGCAGGGGGTGGAGCTGACCGGCCGGCATCGGGGAATGGGTATCCACGCCGCCACTGAATCGGAAATGGCCTTCGACGGGGTACTGATCACCGAGGAAGATGTACTGGTAGCCGGTGACCCGAGTTCCTCCGAGCCGTTCAAGCTCTTGTTGTCACATCTCAATCATGAGCGCTGCGGCAACGCCGCCATGTGCGTGGGGGCCGCCCAGGGTGCTCTCGAACGCTCGGTTGACTATATGAACGATCGCATCGTCGGAGGGCGGCCGATCGCCGAGCTGCAGGGTCTGCAGTGGAAGCTGGCCGACATGGCGGTGGCTCTCGAGGGTGCGCGTTTGCTGTTGGCTCGAGCAGTACGCCTGGCCGGACCGGGGGGTACGCCACCGCCGATGGAGACGGCCATGGCCAAGGCTGCCGCCAACCTGGCGGCCAAGTACGTCTGCGACGAGGCCATCCAGATTCACGGTGGGTACGGCTACAGCCGCGAGTATCCGCTGGAGCGGGCCTATCGGGATATCCGGGGACTGTGCATCGGGGCCGGCACTGTCGAGGCACAGCGCAATTTCATCGGATCGAGCATGGTTCGGGGCCGGACCACCGTCTCCGCCGGCTGGCGGACCCCGGCGCCGGGATGACGACGCCGGGCTGGTCCGCTCCGGACCGATCAATGATGGACGAGGGGGGACTGGGATGACCGTGTCCACAACGCAGCCCGTTGGGTCCGGCGGCGCCACTGATGGCCTCACCGACGACGCTGCGCTGCGCATCTTCCGCACCGTGACCACCATTCGTTCCACCGAGGACCGGATCATCAGGGGATTGAGTTCGGGGGAGCTCCGGATGACGTACTACACGGTCAGGGGCCAGGAGGTGATCCCGGCGGCCATCTGCGAGCACCTGCGGCGCGACGACTACATGGTCACGACCTACCGCGGGATGCACGACTGCATCGCCAAGGGGATTCCTCTGGACGAACTGGTGGCGGAGATGTGCGGAAAGGTAACCGGCACCTCCAAGGGGAAGGGCGGGCCCATGCACCTCTCCGACCCGCAGTCGGGCCTGATGGTCACCACCGGGGTGGTGGGCGGCGGACTTCCCATCGCGGTCGGCCTGGCTCTGTCGAGCAAACTCCGCGGCACCGATCAGGTCACCGTGGTGAACTTCGGTGACGGAGCCACCAGCATCGGTGCCACCCATGAGGCGTGCAACCTGGCCGCGCTCTGGGAGGTCCCCGTTGTCTTCGTGTGCCAGAACAACCAGTACGGTGAGCACACCAAGTTCGCCGACTACACCCGGTCGCCGAGCCTGGCCGAACGATTTCGCGGCTACGGGATGGAGGCCCGGACGGTGGACGGGAACAGCGTCCCCGCCATGCACGAGGCGGCCGCGGAGGCCATCGGGCGGGCACGGTCCGGCTCTGGCCCGGTCTTCTTGGAGTGCCTGACCTACCGACTGGGCGGCCATTCCTTCGGAGCCACCACCGAGTACATGGACCCCGAGGAGTTGTCGCAGGCAGAGGCGAACGAGCCGGTCGGCCGGTACCGCCGATGGCTGGTGGACCAGCGGGGGATCGGTGAGGACGTGCTTGCCGACATCGAAGCATCTGTCGTGTCGAACGTCGAGGCGGCGGTCGGGGCGGCGAAGGCCAGCCCACCTCCGGGGCCCGATGAACTGTTGACCGATGTGTTCTCGAACGTGGAGGCGCTCCCGCGATGACGACGGATGACCCTATCCACACCCTGTCCGAAGCCGTGAACCAGGCGATGGACATCGCCATGGCCGAGGACCCCGATGTCTTTGCCCTCGGTGAGGACATCGAAGACCCCATTGGTGGCGTCATGAAGGGGACCAAGGGCCTCTCGACGAAGTACGGACGGGAGCGGGTACGCAACACCCCGATCTCCGAGCAGGCCATCGTGGGGGCCGCCATCGGCGCGTCACTGGTGGGGATGCGCCCGATCGCCGAGGTGATGCTGATGGACTTCTTCGCGGTGGCCATGGACCAGGTGGCGAACCACGCGGCCAAGCTCCGGTACATGTCGGGTGGGCGGACCAACGTCCCCATCACCATCCGCACGTCTGTCGGGGGCGGCCGCCAATTCGGGGCGCAGCACTCCCAGTCGCTCGAGGCCTGGATGATGCACATCCCCGGCCTGAAGGTCGCGGTTCCGAGCACGCCCCACGATGCCAAGGGCCTGTTGTACTCGTGCATCTTCGATGATGACCCCTGCATCTTCATGGAGACCATGTCGTTGTTGTTCACCCGCGGGCCGGTGCCACCAGGCCGGTTCGAGATCCCCCTCGGCGTCGCCGACGTGAAGCGGGCCGGTGACGACGTCACGGTGGTCACCTGGGGGTGGCAGGTGCCCGAGGCCCTGGCCGCGGCCGAGACACTGGCCGACGAGGGCATCAGCGTGGAGGTGGTCGACCTCCGGACCCTGGTGCCACTGGACCGGGATGCCATCCTCCGCAGTGTGGAGAAGACGACCCGGGCGGTGGTGGTGCATGCCGCCACCCAGTTCGCCGGCCCCGGGGCAGAGATCGCCTCGCTGGTGGGACACGAGCTCTTCGGCCGGCTTTCGGCTCCGGTCGAACGCCTGGGCGCCGCCTACTCCCCGGTGCCTTACGCCGCCGAGCTGGAGTCGTTGCACTATCCCGAGCGGAAGCGGATCGCCGCCGCCATCCGGGCCATGGCCTGACTTGAACGATACCGGCGACTCTTCCATGCCAGAGAAGAATCGGACCCCGATCAAGATCCCTCAGGCCGGTGTGGCCATCACCGAGGGCACCATCATCGAGTGGCTGGCAGCCGAAGGCGATCAGGTCGCCTCGGGACAGCCGCTGTACCGGCTCGAGACCGAGAAGGTGGAGATCGAAGTGGAGTGCCCGGCGTCGGGCACCGTCCACCTCATCGGCCAGATCGGACAGCCCTATCCGGTTGGCGAGGATATCGGCTTCATCGATCCCTGAGAAGCGATCGGCAAAGTACCCTGTTGGCTCGCCGTCAAGGTGGCCGCGGAGAACGGGGCAAACCCGTCTTGCGCTTTATCAAGGGGAGTGGCATGGAGAGCACGGAACTCGAGACGATCATCTACGAGAAGGACGGCGCGATCGCTCGCATCGTGTTGAACATGCCGGAGAAGGCGAACATCCAATCCGCCCAGCAGGTGTGGGACTTCGAGGACTGCCTGACGTGGGCCGATCGCGACGAGGAGGTGAAGGTCCTCATCGTGAAGGCGAACGGCAAGGGGTTCTGCGCCGGCCACGCCATCGTGAGCCACGAAGAGATGGCCGACGTCTACCCCACCACCGGCCCGACTCCGGAACGGACCTGGAAGAAGCACAACTACGACCTCTTCCTCTGGCCGCCGCTGAGACTGTGGGAGTTCTCCAAGGCGACCATCGCCCAGGTCCACGGCTACTGCCTCGGGGGCGGCACCATCTATAGCCACATGTGTGATCTCACCATCGCCTCGGACGACGCATATTTTCAGATGCCGCTGGCTCAGGGGTTCGGGTTGCCCGGCGCCCAGACCCTGGTCGAACCCTGGTCTCTGATGAACTGGAAGCGGGCCTACGAGTACCTGTACCTGGCGCCGACCCTGTCGGCGGAGCAAGCCCGCGAATGGGGATTGGTCAATCGGGTGGTTCCGCGAGCCGAACTCGAGGCGAATGTCGAGGAGACGGCCAGGACTATCGCCCAGATGCCGCTGACCACCATCATGACGGTGAAGGCCGGAGTGAAGCGGGCCTGGGAGACGATGGGCATGCGGGTCCATCTCCAGAGCACTGCCGACTTCACCTCGATCGCCAGTTCGGCCACCGACGTTCGCGAGTTCATGGCCCAAAAGAGTGGGCAGCGGCCGCGCCAGGTGGCCGAGAATCAGTCAGAGGCGGCCCGCCAGGCGGACTGACCCTGGGGCTCGTTCGAAGCTCACCCGTCCTTGGTGAACGTGCGCGTCACAAACCGCCAGCTTCCGTCGACCTTGACCAGGGTGTCGGCATACTTGCCCGAGTGGGTGACCTCCTGACGGGGAGGGTCACCGACCAGGGCATAGAGCTGTACGTACGCCTGCACGGTCGCCTGGTCGCCTTCGCCCTCGATCACCAGGTTGGAGACCACGTGGCGGGGTGCCCGTACCGAGTTGGGAAACCCCAGGGCGAACTCTTCGAGCGCGGGGCGTCCTTCGAGGACCAGCCCACCGGCGTCGAACACGCCGTCGTCGACGAACGTTTCGGCCAACGCGGCTCCGTCGCCGCTGTCCATGGCGTGGCTGTAGCGGGCCACCAGTTGCCGGACGGCCAGCTGGTCGTCGGTCGTCAATCCCATGTCCCCCTCCGTTCCCCGGCTGCACGCCAGTGTGATCCCGCCTCGAACCCGATGATTGATCGCCGGTGCCGACATCGGTCCAGAGGTCCTGAGGTTCGGTCGCGATGCTATAACTGTCGCCAATCGGAAGAGCAGATCGTCTGGGTCTCGGGAGGGCGTCGACAATGGCCGAAAGCGCACACCGGCCGTCGCTGGGACAGCGGGTGGCCGATCTCGCTGGGCTCGCCCACCGGCCCGGGATCCCGCCCTCACCAGCGACACCCCGCACCGCGGTTCCCGAGGAGCACGACGTGGTGGTGGTGGGCAGTGGCGCCGCCGCCCTCTCCGCCGCGGCCGGCGCTCTCGGCACCGGCGCCTCGGTGGTGGTGTGTGAGAAGGGGCCGGTGTCCGGGGGGACCACCGCCTGCTCGGGTGGCGTGGCCCACATCTATGCGAATGCGGTGATGCAGGCGGGCGGGATTGCCGATGACCGCCACCAAGCGCTGGCCTATATGGCCCGGGTGGGCTATCCGGGTGCCTACGATCCCGAGGCTCCCTGTTGTGGGCTCCTGCCCGGGGACTACGCCCTGCTCGAGACGTACTACGACCGGGGAGCCGAAGTGATGGCCCGCCTGGGAGTCCTCGACGCGGTCCACATGGAGTCTCCCTGGTTGGCATGGGACGGCCAGATGTTCCCCGACTACTACGAGTTTCCCGAGAACCGGGCCCTGCGGGGACGGGGCATCCAGACGGTGGCGCCCGACGGCGGAGCCGGCAGCGGGGGTGAGCTGGTGCGCCAGCTCATCGCCTTCGCCGCCAGCCGGGGCACCGAGGTCCGGCTGGGCAATCGGGTCGTCGACCTGGTGGTGGAGGCCGGCGAGGTGACCGGGGTCGTGGTGGACGACGGATCGCGCTGTCGGACCATCCGGGCCCATGGGGGAGTGGTGTTCGGGTCGGGCGGCTTCGCCCACAGCCCCGAGCTCCGCCAGCGCTTCCTGCGCGGTCCGGTCGCCGGTGGCTCGGGAACCCCATCGAATACCGGCGATCTGGTAGGGATCGGGGTGCGGGCCGGCGCCGAGTTCGGTGCCATGCACAACGGATGGTGGAACCAACAGGTACTCGAGGCTGTCGACGACTACGCCACCTCGGTGCTCGATGTCTGGTCGATGCCCGGCGACGGCATGCTGATGGTCAACCGGTTCGGGGTCCGGGCCATCGGCGAGAAGCGGGAGTACGAGTCGCGCGGGCGGGTGCACCACGTATTCGCGGACGACGAATACATCAATCGGGTGATGTTCATGATCTACGACCGACGGACGGCCGAACGCTATGGGGGCCGGTACCCGATCCCGCCGGTGGGAGCGGTGGCCGATCACGTGGTCACCGGCTCGGGGGTCCTCGGTCTGGCCGAGGCCCTGGGCCAACGGCTTCGCAGTCGGTCGAGGGCGGCCATGCCCGCCGGGATCGCTCCGGTGGACCTGTCTCCCGGGTTCGCCGAGACCCTCACCGCCACCATCACAAAGTTCAATGCCATGGCCGAACAGGGGAAGGACGACGACTTCGGTCGGGGCTCGAAGGCTGTCGAGTTCGCCTTCCACGGTCCCCGGGCCGCGGACAATCACCTGCCCAACGCCCTCATGCACCCCCTCGATCTCGAGGGTCAGCTGTATGCCATCTCCCTGGTCGGCACCACCTTCGATACCAACAGTGGACCTCGCATCGGCACCCAGGGTCAGATTCTGGGCACGGCTGGGCCTATCGGGGGCCTCTACGGAGCGGGAAACTGTGTCGACGGAGTGTTCGGGGAGGGCTACCCAGGCGGCGGATCGACCATCGGCCCCGGCATGGTGTTCGGGTTCCTGGCCGGGGCGCACGCCGGGGCGCGGTCATCTCGGGTTGGCGGCCCCCGATGAAACTCGTCTATCGGGACAGTGAGGCAGTTGTCCCGGGAGTTCCGGGAGTTCCCGCGGTCGTCTTTCACCGTGACGGCATGACTTCGATCGACGAACTCTCCGGGGTGGCGGTGGCCAGTGGCATGGTCGGACGGGTGGTGGCCCCCTACGGCGACTACGCCTTCTACCCGAGCGGGATGGAGGTCGGAGGTATCTGCTGGTACCGGGTTCTACCCGGATCCTTGGGGACCGACCCCATCTCCCTCACCCGGGCGGTGGTGCAGGCCGGTGATCTCCTCGACGACCTCGACCTCGACCGCCCGGTGCTCATCGGCTGGGGACAAGGAGGGGTGGTGGCCCTGGGTGCCGGCCTGCTCCGGGCCGGGCGGGTGGGCTCGGTGATCTGTGTGGATTCTTTCTCCGGGCACTTCGACCTCCTGCCGGCCCCTGCGCTCACCGCCGACCCGGCTCCGCCGGTGCTCCTGGCCAACACCGACCCGGACGGGGGCCCGACCCTCACCGAGCAACAGGCGCGACTCGCCGGCCATGGCATCACCGCGGCCACCTGGCATTGGTCGGGTGGGGGCACCGGAGAGGACCGGGACTCGGCGATGGCGGAACGGATCGGGCAGTGGCTCGAGGATGGCTAGTGCAGAGAGGGGTCGGCGATGACCACCATGCCGGTGCCGGGCCTCGATGGGGGTCTCGAGGTGCCTGACCAATGGCGATTGGGCACGGCGTTCGTGCCCAAGGGCCGCTATCTCGACTCTGAGTTCCTCGGTCTCGAGCTCGAACGTCTTTTCCCCCGGACATGGTTGAACGCCTGCCGGCACGACGAGGTGGAGCGGGTCGGGCAGTACGTCAACTTCGAGATCGGAGACCAGTCGGTAGTGGTGGTCCGAACCGAGGCCGGGCTGAAGGCGTACTTCAACGCGTGCCGCCACCGCGGGACTCGGCTGGTGAACGGGCAGGGCCGGATCGGCGAGTTCCGCTGTCCGTTCCACGCCTGGCGTTGGAACCTCGACGGGTCACTCAAGTATCAGGCCGACGCCGAGCACTTCGTTCCCCGGCCGGCCGAGGAGATCTGCCTGGCCGAGTGCCGGATCGGGACGTGGGGAGGATGGGTCTTCATCAACCTGGACGGCGGCGCCGAGCCGCTGGAGGACTTCCTCGACCCGCTGCCGGAACGGCTGGATGGCTTCAAGCTCGAGGACATGCGGATCGCCTGGTACAAGTCGGTCATCCTCCCGGCCAACTGGAAGACGGCTCTCGACGCCTTCATCGAGAGTTGGCACGTCCCGGGCACCCACCCCCAACTCCTCCGTGCCGACAAGCACGCGACGCCACCGACGATCACCGAGTGCCAGCAGTACGGCTCCACCTTCAACGAGCTCTTCCGGTTGCACTCCCGGCATGCGGATCTCTTCCGGTACGGCCCGGATGGCGACTCGAGCAAGCTCCGGGCCGGGTACCGGGCCGATCCCGAGGCGATCTACCGGAACATCGAGTACTCGCTGCGTGAGCTTGGCGCGCTCTACCTGAAGTCCGATCTGGCCGCCGCGGCCGAGTTGCAGATCACCGAGGGAGCGGATGGCCCGATGGGCAACGCCATCTACTTACAGCTCCGCCGACAGCATGCCCGGGCCGTCGGCATCGACTACCCCGAGCTCACCGACCAGCAGTTGAAAGGGGCCATGTACGACTGGCACATGTTCCCCAACAGTGTGTTCCTCATCGACATGGGCTGTTGCCTCACCTACCGGGCCAGACCCAACGACGGCGACCCGGACAGCTGCGTCTTCGACGTACAGGGTCTCGAGCTCCCACCGGCCGACGGCCTGTCCACCGCCTCGCCCCAGATCTTCGGTGACTGGCGGGACGGGAGCATGGGAGAGATCCTCAGCCAGGACTTCTCCAACATGTCGGAGGTGACCGCCGGGATGCACTCCCGGGGGTACGACGGTCATCGTCTGAATACGGCACAGGAGATGACGATCTGGAACTATCACCGGGCCATGGACGGCTACTTGTTCAGCTGATCGCCTGCCAGCGTGGCTCACCGTGGTCCATGTACATCCATCCACGGGTTCCGCCAAATTATCGGGCCGCGACCCGCAAGTTCGGGGCGCTGAAAGTGTTCCTTTCAGTAGGTCGAGGGCAAGGTGATCGGCAGTACCGGCTAGGTGGTACTTGGCCATGGGGGGGGATCCGTGCGCAGGGACAGTCGAAACCAGGGGGCTACAAGGCACACCGGGCTGGCGGTGGTGCTGGTGGTGGCCATCGCCGCCACCGCCTGCGGGGCCAGGGTGGCAGCCTACGAGCCATCGATATCGGGCGCGGGCGGATCCTCGGCCCAGGCCGGCGGGGCCGGGACCGGCGGGGTCACCACCACCACCGGGTTGAGTGGTGGGAGCGGAGTGGGCAGCGGAGGCGGGACCGCGGGCGGAGTGACAGGGTCCGGGGCAACTGGATCGGGCGGGGCCGGGCATGCTTCGGGCGGACCCACGGGCCCGGCAGCCGTATCGCCGGTGTCGCCGACATCGACGGGGTTCGACTTCTCGCCCCATGCCGAGGCGGCCGCTTGTCCGGGTACGGCGGGCAATGGCGCGTCGGATGTAGGTGTCTCCGCCTCACAGCTGACGTTCGGCAATGTGAGCGGTTTGACAGGTCCGCTCACCGGCAGCTTCAGCCAGGGTACCCAAGGCGTCGAGGCACTCTTTTCGGCAGTCAATGCAGCCGGCGGGATCTGCGGACGCAAGCTGGCCCTCGATGCCGAGGACGACAAACAGAACGCCTCGACCAACGCCTCGGATGTGGCTGACCTGGTTCCCAAGGTGTTGGCCTTCGTGGGCTCGACCTCCGATGCCGACAACGGAGGCGTGCCGGGAATGACCCAGGCCAACGTGCCCGATGTCGGATTCGCCATCAACTGCGACCGCAGTGAGTCGCCGGTCTACTGGTCGCCGGCCGGGGGGAGCTGCAATCAACCCCAGGGTGCCGGTGGGCCGTACTACATCAGCAACGCCAGCTTCATGCTGGCCAAGCAAGGCGGGTACTTTCCGACCAAGATGGCGTTTCTCGGCTACTCCATCGCCATCAGTGCCGCGGCGGCCCAAGAGTACGAGTACGTCTACAAGGCCATGGGCGGGACCGTGTGCTACACCGACTTCGCGGTGTCCCCGGCGTCGGCTTCGCTGGAGAGCGACGTGGCGGCCATGCAACAGGCCGGGTGCAATGGCTCTTACGACACCATGGACGTCACCGGGAACGCCAAGTTGCTCCAGGCCATGCAGCAGCAGTCGTACCACCCGGGTTACGTGGCCGCCTCCTTCGACGCCTATACGCCGGCCATGATCGCCGCCGCCGGACAGAGCGCGGCTCAGAATCTCATAGTGTTCTTACCGTTCGTCCCCCTCAACGAGCCCCAGACGATGGTGCAGCTCTACCAGCAACAGCTCTCCACCTACGAGCCGGGCACCCAGCCCAGCGGCTTCGGCTTCCTCGCCTGGGAGGCGGCCCAGATGCTGTTGTACGCACTCATCCAGAGCGGGCACGCGCCCACCCGGGCCTCGATCGTGAAGACCTTCAACTCCCTGCACGACTGGACCGGCGGCGGCGCCCTGGGTGGCTACACACCCAGCGGCCGGGGCACCTACAACTGTGATGTGGACGTGACGGTGAAGGGGTCGTCCTTCGTCCGTAAGGCGCCTTCATCGGGTCTCTTCTGTGGTGGGCAGGCGGTGCGGGCGTCGTCGTGAGCCAGTACTGGCCGTTCATCATCATCGGCTTGTTCACCGGGAGCATCTACGGGCTGGCCGCCATGGGTGTCGTCCTGACCTACAAGACGGTCGGGGTCTTCAACTTCGCCTACGGCGCCATCGCCATGTTCTGCGCCTTCACCTATTGGCAGTTGCATGACTCATGGGGCCTCACCGCCTGGGTGGCCATGCCCATTCTCTTTCTGGTGGTGGCTCCGCTGCTCGGCATCGCCCTCGAAGCCCTCTATCGGCCGCTGACCGGACTGTCCGCCGAGGTCGTCATCGTGGTGAGTGTGGGTGTGTTGGCGGCGCTCGAGGCGATCGTGCCCATCATCTACGGAAACGAGGACCGCCGGCTCCAGGCCATCTTCCCCACCAGGACATTCGTGGTGGGGTCGCACTTTCACGTGGGCTACGACCAATTGGGCACCTTGGTGATCTCGCTCGCGGTGGCTGCTCTGCTGTGGGCCCTGTTGCGTCACACCCGGTTCGGCACCTCCACCCGGGCGGCGGTGGACAATCCCGATCTGGCCGACATGGTAGGTGTCCACGGCGACAACGTCCGCCGTTCGGCCTGGATCCTCTCCACCATGTTCGCCGCCCTGGTGGGCATTCTCATCAGCCCGAGTCAGGGCCTCGACGTGAATCAACTGGTGCTGGTGGTCATCTACGCCTTTGCCCCGGCGGTCTTCGGGCGGTTGGTCAGCCTTCCACTGGCCTACATCGCTGCCATGGTCCTGGGAGTCGTCGAGAGCCTGCTCTCGAAATACGCCAACTCGGGCACGGTGGCCAACATCGAAGCGGCCGTGCCCTACCTGGCCCTGTTCGCCCTCCTGGTCATCATGGGCGGACGGCTGAAGGAGGCCGGTGCCTCGTCGCGGCGGTTGTCGCTTTCGACCCGCGGTGGGGGCGGATCGGGTGGCGCCGGAGCGGTCCGGACCCGACACTGGGTGGTCAGGGTTCTGGGGTGGCGACTGCGTCTCGACCGCAATCTGGCCCTGGGTCTGGGGGGATTCGCCCTGGCCCTGTTCATTCCCCTGGCCGTGCCCGGCCCCCGACTGATCGATATCACCGCCGCCTTTGTCTATGGGTTGATCGCCCTCACACTGGTGGTGCTCACCGGGTGGGCCGGACAGATTTCACTGGCCCAGTTCTCCTTCGTCGGTGTGGGTGCCTTCACCGCCGGTCACCTCTCCGGACCCCACGGCCAACACTTCTTGTTGGCCGTGCTGGTCGCCATGTTGGTGGCCGCCCCGCTCGGGATTCTGGTCGGGCTGCCATCCCTGCGCCTGTCCGGCCTCTACCTGGCCCTGGCCACGTTGGCCTTCGCCCTCGTCATGGACGACATCGTGTTCAACCGGGGCGACGTCAGCGGCGGACTGACAGGCATCACCGTGCCCCGGCCCCAGATCTTCGGGGTGTCGTTCTCCGGCCGGGCCAGCCTGTACGAGTTGGTGGTGGTGGTGTTCGGGGTGGTGGCCGTGATCGCCTACGTTGTGCGGCTGGGCCCGATCGGCCGCCGGCTCCAGATCGTGCGCGACTCACCGTTGGCCGCCTCCACCCTCGGAGTCAACCTCACGGTGACCAAGCTGGTCGTCTTCGCCGTCTGCGGCATGGTGGCGGCATTGGGTGGCGCTTTCTACGGTGCGTTACAGCAGGCCGTCACCCCCTTCGACTTCATGTGGTCGACCTCGTTGACCCTGCTTCTGCTGGTGGTACTGGGCGGTCGATCGCTCATCAGCGGCGCGATGATTGCCGGGGCCGTCTACGGCGTGCAGCAGCTGCCCATCCCGGCCAGCGTGAACCAGTACTTCCCGCTGGCCATTGCCCTCGGGGTCATAGCCCTGGCCCAGGAGCCAGAGGGAACCGTGGCCCAGGCCCGGCGCGAAGCCCGTCGGGTCATGACCGTGTTGCGTCCTTTGCCCCGTCGTAGCGTTGGAGGGGTCCGTGAGATTCCGATGACTTCCGGCCCCGACGTGGCCATTGCGGCAGGTAGCCCACCCAGGGGGAGTGGTCATGGCCTCTGAGACCGGGTGGGAGGAGCCGGTGCTCCGGGCCACCGACGTCACGATGCGCTTCGGTGGGCTCGTCGCCCTCGATGACGTCTCACTCGAAGTACCGGCCGGGCGGATCGTCGGTCTCATCGGTCCCAACGGGGCCGGGAAGACCACCATGTTCAACGTGCTCACCGGGCTCTTAGAGCCGACCCGGGGGCGTATCGACTACCTCGGCGAGAACATCTCGCGTTGGCCGCCCCATCGGCGCGGACGCGCCGGCATCGCCCGGACCTTCCAGCGCCTGGCTCTCTTCAGCCGGCTCAGCGTCCACGACAACCTGGTGGCCAGTTGGGAGTCATCACACCCCGGTGCCGTGCTCGGCCGGAGCCGGGCCAAGCGGATCGAGCGGGTGGCCGAGGTAATGGGGTTGTTGGACCTCTGGCCGGTGGCCGACCGGATGGCCGGGGGACTGTCGACCGGGAAGGGACGCATGGTCGAGCTGGGACGGGCGTTGTGCACCGATCCCCGGGTACTGCTGCTCGACGAGCCCGGGTCGGGACTCGACGCCAACGAGACGGCCGCCTTCTCTGCGGTGCTCCAGGCCGTGGTGTCGGGTCGCGGCGACCGACATCCCGACGTGGCACCACCTGCCATCTTGATGGTCGAGCACGATATGGCTTTGGTGATGGATGTCTGCTCTTCTCTCACCGTCCTCGATTTCGGCAGAGTCATCGCCCGCGGCACGCCGAGCCAAGTCCGCGCCGACGCCAACGTGCGTGCCGCCTATCTCGGAGATGCCAGTGCCGTCTGAACCTGCGCTCGAGCTGAATGGCGTCTCGGTCTCCTATGCCGGGCTCAGGGCATTGCACAATGTCTCCATGGTCGTGCCCCAAGGAGCGGCGGTGGCCCTGCTGGGCGCCAACGGAGCGGGGAAGAGCACCATGTTGCGTACCATCTCCGGGGTGATCCGGGCCGAGAGAGGTCGGATCCAGGTGAACGGCCAGCGGATCGAGCGCCGACCTGCTTACCGGATCGCCCGGATGGGAGTGGTACACGTTCCCGAGGGCCGCGGTGTCTTCCCGAGCCTCACCGTGCGTGAAAATCTCCTCATGGCCATCTCGGCCATGAGCGGCGCCGTCGACCCGGTGGAAGAGGGCACTGCGCTCTTCCCGGCGCTCGGGAACCGGCTGACCCAAATCGCCGGCAGCCTCTCGGGAGGTGAGCAGCAGATGCTGGCCCTGGCCCGAGCGCTGATGGCCAAACCCAAGCTGCTCATGGTGGATGAGATCAGCATGGGACTGGCCCCTATCATCGTGGGCCAGTTGTTCGAGACCCTGAGGGAGCGGGTGGCAAGCGGAGTCAGCCTGCTGATCGTCGAGCAGTATGTGGAGGCGGCGTTGGGGATGGCTGACTACGGCTACGTGATGGACAAGGGTGTTATCGTGGACGTGGGCGAGCCGGCGGACCTCCGGCGACGAGGACTTGTCACCGCGTATCTGGGAGGTGCGGCGTGAGGATCTCCTTCGGGGGGAAGGCATTGGCCCGGTTGGGTATGGCCACCGGAATATGTGTTGCCATCATGACAGGGCCGGCCACCACCGCACTCGCCTCCACCCCGGCCAACACCTTGGTCGGATACAACGTCACCACCCAGGCCATCGGCGCCCAGTTCGCCTTCGACGTCCCCGGTGTCGTGCCGCTGCCCAATGAGAACCTCATCGAAGAGGATGTCCCGTTCTCGCGTGTCAATGTGGGCGGTGGTCCGGTCGTCGACTCCTTGAGTGCGCCCTACTATCCCGGCGACGTTGCTGCCAATCTCGGGAGCTTGTTGGCCACCTTCGGCGCTCCCCCCTTCGTACCCAACGACCCAATCTTGGCCGAAGCCAAGTTCCCCACGTCGCCGGGCTTCCCGGCACGAGCCAGCTTCGGCGGCACCCCCCCGGCCGGCTCACCACTGGCGCCCAGCATCTTCAGCGCGGTGTCCGGCGCCGGCGCCGGCGGGGGGGACGCCACCGCCACCATCAGCGATCTGGCTCTCGACCCGGTGGGAAGCAAGCTGCCGCTCCCGCAACTCGGTGCTCCCTCGGGGGCCTCGAGTTTGCTCGACGTGGGCAATATCAGCGCGGCCAATACGGTGGGAGTCGGCTCCTCGTCGATTCAGGCAACCTCCACCAGTCAGATCAAGGCGATCAACATCGCCGGTATGGTCGACATCAGCGGTTTGACCGGCACCGCCGCCGCCACGTCGGACGGGACCACCGCCACCCCTACCGCCAGCCTGCACCTGGGTCAGGTCACCGTTGACGGGGTCGGGGCGTTCATCGACAACACCGGCGTCCATATCGCAGCCACCAGCACCGGGACGTTGGGCGTGACCCCGGCCACGCTTCAGAAGACCCTCGATGCCACCCTGGCCCAGGACGGTATCTCCATCCGGGTGCTCGATCCGAAGTTGACGACCAATGGTGCCGAAGGGATAGCCAATGCCGGTGGCCTCTCCGTCGCTGTGGCCCACCAATTCGATGTGCCGTTCATCCCCGGAGAGCCCACCCTCCCGGTGCCTGGACTGGGCAACGTGGGACTACCGGCGGGCCTCTACACCACGACAACTTCGATCACCTTCGGGATGGCCCAGGTCGACGTGAGCGCAACGGCGCTGGGCGCGGACCTCGCCCCCGGTTCTGGCGCCGCGGGTAATGGCAGTACGGATGCAAGTGGGGTCACCCCACCCGACTCATCGTCGTTCGACAGTTCATCGGGGACCGGACTCACCACGTTCGGGGGCACGTCGGGAGCGGTGCAGGACCTTTCGACCACCGGTCCCGGAAGTGCCAACGCCAACAGGACGTCACCGATGGCGACATCCGCTACTGCCTTCCCCATCCGGGGCATACCCGCTCCTCTGGGATGGGCGGTTGCCGCCCTGTTGCTGTGCATGCTGCTCGCGTATCCCCTGTTGTTGCTGGCCAGGTGGCAGTTCCTGGCCGGGAGGAGACCATAATGCTCGACATGGAACATCCGGTGAGGGGCAGCCTGGGTGTGGCGCCCGATGAAGATCGGTCTCTCCACGCTGATGGCGACGGCGCGCCGGGCTCCGGCGGGCGCGTCGGACGACTCCGGCAGCGGCTGCCCAAGGGACGAGGGGGCGGGGCCACCAAGGTCCGAGCCGAAGGTGAGGACAGCGGAAGCTACGACCTGCGGAACGCCTGGCAGGTGGTGGCCGGTTCGATTCTGATCCCCTTGGGTCTCATCTTCATCCTGCTGGCCTGGTACGGAGCCGCCCATGCCCGGGTCGTCCAACAGCAGATCCCGTACATGGTGAGCGGCTCTTTCATCGGGCTCGGCTGCATGGTGTTGGGCGGGTTCCTCTACTGGGGCCATTGGCTCTACCGCCTCTATGACCAGAAGGAACTGCATCACGAGGAGGAGCTCCAGGTCTTACGGGAGTTGGTGGGCTCCCTGGCTTCGACCGCGGCCGGGGGTGGTGCCCACTCGCCTGTCCCGTCCCCGGATGGGCACCCTGGCACCCCGGCCGGGACGTTGCTGGTGACGGCAACCGGGACCGTGTACCACCGGGCCGGTTGCCCGGTGACCGCTCATCACCCCGAGGATGTGAGGGTGGCCGGAGCCGCGGATCTGTCGGGGCTACACCCGTGCCAGATCTGCTCGCCCGGATCGGAACCCTCGGTGGTGGCCCCCTCTTTTGGCGGCTGACGTTGGCTCTCCCGCCTCAGCCGTCGCCGCTGCGCAAGGGGCCATGACCGTGGCCGGTGAGGAGTTCGTGGCCACCTTCGGTGATGAGTATCGTCTCCCCGGCCACGATGGTCCCCACCTCGGGCTCGGCCACCTGGCCTGACACAAAGAGGACCATGCCGGGGGCAAAGCCGGTGGTGGCCCCGGCATCATCGGGGAATCCGTCCCCGATCAACGGCGGCTCCATGCCCAGCCCGACCCCGTGGGCCACCGGCCCGGAGGGAAGAGGCTCACCCGCCGTCTCGTATGCCGCCAGTAGATCGGTTCCGCTGCCGCCCGGCCGGCACGCTTCCATCAGCCGATCGAACAAAGCCGACCACCGCCCGGCCAGACGTCTTTGGCCAGGGGTCGGGACTGCGGCAAGTCCCTTCGCACCGGGGTTGAGCCAGGTGCGGACGACCTCACCCTCATAGCCGGCGTAGATGGCACCTACGTGACAGCTGACAAGCGCACCGGCAGGGAGTTCGTCGACGGGTGCCTGACCCCCGGGCGAGGCCGAAGAGAACACCGCTTCGAGATCGGGGGTGGTGACACCGAGCCCGGCCATTCGCTCGGCGACCCGACCGGTGAGTTCCCGCCCGCGCACGCCGGGCCGGAGCCCGGCGAGGGCGTGAGCCAGCGCGGAGTCCGCCGCCGCCGCCGCCACCCGGATGCAGGCCTGTTCGTCGGGGGTCTTGATCCGCCGGCGATCGGTCAACACCGCCGATGCGTCTTCGATGTCGGCCTTGGGTGCCACCGCATGCAAGAGGCGGGCGGCGCCCGGTGTCATGGCGTCGACCCCGATGCGCCGGGATTCGGACAACCCGGGGATGGCGGCCAACTCGGCGGCCAGGGTGGCGCCGTTCCAGGTCATGCCGTACAGCTGATCGTGCCCGATCTCGGGAGGGACGCCGTCGGCCCAGGTGCTCATAAGGTAGACCAGGCCGGACCCGGCGATCATCACGCAGCCGGGGTTGAACGGCTTGGCACCCTCGGTCCAGAACCGGCGCGCCCCCGATACGTACTGGATGGTGGCCTCCCGGCCGACCACCAGGGCGTCGAGATCGAGATCGTCCATCACGGCTACGCAGGTGCGATGGCGTTCGGCGCGCAGCCGTTCGAAATCGATCTGGTTTCCGTTTTCCGGTGCGGGGGCAACCCTGCCGTTGGTGGTCGGCGGGCTCATCCGTCGTAGGGGTCATAGGGGTAGTCGGACAGGCCAACCCAACCGTCTTCGGTGACGGCCACAATGTCCTCGGAGCGATAGCCCGCATAGCCGTCATCCCAGATCACCGGCTCCAGCACCAGCACCATGCCCGGCTGTAATACCAGGGCGGCATCGTGCTCGGGCCCCATGTCGGTACCGATCATGGGCGCTTCTGCGCTCTCGGTCCCCAACCCGTGGATCAGGTAGAAGTGGGGGAGCCACGGTGTCTGACCTCCGACCACACCCCGGGCGGCAGCTGTGAGGTCGCTCCCGGTGGATCCCGGGCGGACCTCGGCCAGTGTGGCCGTCACCACATCCCGCCAACGGCGGTACTGATCGCTCTGGCGGGCGGTGGCCCGGGGTTCGTGACCCACGATCCAGGTGCGCCCGAAATCAGAGGCGTAGCCGTGGTAGTGGACACCGGTGTCCACCCAGATCACATCCCCGTCGGCCAGCACCCGATCGGTGGTGATGAGGGGGAAGGCCACATCGCCGTGGGTGGTGTAGGGACCGCCCTTTCGGGTGGGGGCCATGACCTGCCAGATGGGGTCGATGCCATTGCCGGTGGCGCCGAGCTCGAACGCCCGCCGGAGGAACATCCCGGTCAGTTCGGTCTGGCGGATACCCGGCACCAGGGCGGCCTGCACCTCGTGCATGGCCACTTCGTTGATGCGCTGGGCATGGCGGATGCATCCGAGCTCGTCGGAAGTCTTGATCAACCGGGCCGGCCCGAGGAGCCTCGATGCGTCGACCAACTCGGTTCCTTCGAGCACCCGAGGGGCCAATCGGTACATCGGGCCGCTGAGGTCGTCGACGGCCAACCGGTCGAGACCCCCGGGGGACAGTCCCGAAAGGATATCGGCCAGGTCGGCCACCCCCTGGTCCGATTCGGTATAGAGCGGCGGGTGGACGTGGTCGGGAACGAGCTCGGGGGGTGCGCCCTCGGGGTAGGGAGTGAACAGGTGAGGCTGGTCGTCACCCGCCAGCACCAGCGCGGCGGTGCGCAGGTGGGAGGCCCGGCCGGAATCTGCGGAGATGACCGACGGTCCGGCGGCGTACTGCACGGCGCCACTGCCGAACACCAGAAGCGCGGGTACGTCTCGCCGGCCCATCTCCGCCTGCAGCCTCGAGTACCGCTGACGACGCATGCGGGGAAGATCGACCTGACCGGTGATGATGTCTGCATCCGTTGCCATCGTTACCTCCCCAGACTCTGGCACCGAGACTCTAACCGGCCGTCTGACCCCCCAACGGGGTGGGCCCACCCGGCCGGCACCACCATCGCTGCTCGGTCGGATGCCCGTTGCCATTGGGAGAGTCGATACCTCCGGCAAGGGCCGATCGTCGCCGCAACTCGGATGGGTGCCTAACATAGCGTCATGTTGAAAGCCGGTCTTCGTCTGGCCTGTCCGCACTGCACGACCGAGGTGGTGGTTGTCCGGGCCCCTGCCGACGACGTGGTGCTCACCTGCAGCGAGAGCGCCCTGGTCGGCGTGGGCTCAGCGCGGGAGGAGACCGGCCATCCGACCACCGGGACCGACGGCATGCTCCTGGGTAAGCGCTATGTCGACGAGTCCGCCGACCTCGAGTTGCTCTGCACCAAGGCCGGGCCCGGGGCGCTGGCGTGTGACGGACGGGTGCTGGGCATCAGAGGCGCCAAACCCCTGCCATCCTCGGACTGAGGTCGCCACGGTGGACCTGAACCTGCTGCTCGACATGGCCGTGACCGGCTACGGGGACAGAACAGCCGTGAGTGCGGGCGGAGACGCGCTGACCTATGCCGAGCTGGGCCGGGCGGCGGACCTCGGGGCCCGATTGGTCCGCCGGATCGGCGCCGACGCGGTCATCTTTGTCGGACCCAGTCACCCGGCCTATCCGGCCGCGCTGTTCGCCTCGGCTGCGGCTGGCGTACCCTTCATCCCGCTCAACTATCGGTTGGGTCGTGAACAGCTCCAAGGTCTGATGGCCGCCCACCCCAAGGCCCTGGTGGTGAGCGACGAACCTTGGATCGGTGAGGACATGCCCGAGAGGGCGAGATCCCTCCGCAGCTATCTCGCCAACCTCCGGGACGACCGTCCCTCCCCTGACAAGCCCGACGTCGGGCCGCTGTCACCGGGCCAATCCGACGATGTGGCGGTGGTGCTGTACACCAGTGGGACATCGGGGACACCCAAGGCCGCCCTCCTGCGTCACCGGAACCTGGCTTCCTATGTCTTCACCACCGTCGAGTTCGCCAACGCCTCCGATGAGGAGGCCGCGTTGGTGACGGTTCCGACCTACCACATCGCCGGGCTCGCCAACCTGGTGTCCAACCTCTACGCCGGTCGTCGGATCGTCTATCTCGAAGCCTTCGATCCCCAGGGTTGGCTCGAGATGATCCGGTCGGAGGGGATCACCCAGGCCATGGTGGTCCCGACCATGTTGGCCCGGGTCATCCGGTTCCTCGATGGTGCCGATGCCAGGGTGCCCACCCTACGGACCCTCGCCTATGGCGGGTCCCGCATGCCCATTCCGGTGCTCGAGGAAGCGCTGGCCCGCTTCGCCGACACCGATTTCGTCAATGCCTACGGTCTCACCGAGACCAGCTCCACCATCGCCCTGCTCGGCCCCGACGATCACCGGGCTGCGCTCACGTCGAACGAACCGGGAGCCCGCGCCCGGTTGGGCTCCGTCGGGCGGGTGATACCCAGCGTGGAGGTGGAGGTGCGCGACGACAACGGCGCGCCGACTGCCGGCCAGCTACCGGGCCTGATATTCCTGCGCGGCGATCAGGTGTCGGGGGAGTACGCCGGGGAATCGGTCCTCGACGCCGATGGCTGGTTCCCCACCGGTGACCGTGGATGGTTGGATGATGAGGGGTACCTGTTCATCGAGGGTCGAGCCGACGACACCATCATCCGCGGTGGCGAGAATGTCTCACCGGCGGAAATCGAGGACGTGCTGATGGCGCACCCGGCCGTCGCCGATGCCGCGGTGGTGGGCCTCTCCGACGACGAGTGGGGTCAGCGCATTGCCGCCGTGGTGAGTATCGACGGAGACGGTGACGCCGTCACCTCGGACGTCCTCCGGGAATGGGTGCGTGATCACTTGCGCTCATCCAAGACGCCCGATCTGGTGGCCTTCTGGCCTGAGCTGCCCCGCACCGCTACGGGAAAATTGTTGCGTCGCCAGATCTTGGAGGACCTGTCGTCGACTCTGTCGGCCGAGAATCTGGCAACGTCGTAAGGGCACCGGTATCGTGGCCAGGGTGTCCGCTCTCCCCGACGATATTGTCTCTGTGGCCGCGGCGCTGACCCCCGAGGCAGAGGCCGAGCGCGCCCAGCTCATGGACGCGGCATTGAAGGTGATGCGCCGGAACGGCTTTCAGGGCGCCAGCGTGCAGGACATCCTCGATGATGCCGGACTCTCGACCCGCGCCTTCTATAGGCAGTTCCAGTCCAAGGACGATCTGCTGTTGGCCATGTTCCACACGGCATCCGGACCTGAGGTGGCCCAGGTGGCCCGACGGGTGGAAGAGTCGCCGCAGCCGATCGACGCGGTCCGTCGGTGGATCGACGAGATCTTGGCCATCGCCTACGACCGGAAGCGGATCCAACGACTTGTCATGTTCAGCATGGTGGCCCGCCAGACCGTCGGCTACGACCGAGAGGAGGCGTCACTTCGCGACGGGTTGATCTTCCCCCTGCTGCAGGCACTCCTCCGGGGCTCGGCCGATGGGTCGTTCCCCGCCACCGACCCCCTTCCCGATGCCCACGCCATCTTCGATCTGGTGTGGAGCCTGGCCAGTCCCCATGTGCGCCGGCTGCGACCGATGGACCGCGACGAAGCGAGGTCGCACGTCCTCCGCTTCTGCCTACCGGCACTCGGGGCCGAGCGGGCCGGCTAGGAGGTGGCGAGGTCGGGACAGGGGGTTGAGGTCGGCATCTTCGTACCCCAGGTGGGGTTCGGCCGCGACGACATCCTTCTCCGGGCCACTATGGCCGAGGACCTGGGCATCCATTCGGTGTGGTTCTACGATCACCTCTACAGTCCCGGCCTCCCCGACCTCGACTCATTGGAAGCATGGACCCTGGCCAGCTACGTCCTGGCCCGGACCGAGCGGCTGCGAGTGGGTCACCTGGTGCTCTGCAGCAATTTCAGACACCCGGCCCTGCTGGCCAAAATGGCCACCACCCTCGATGTCCTGTCACAAGGCCGGGTGGAAATCGGCCTGGGAAGTGGGTCGGTGGCTCTGGAGCACCACCAAGCCGGCCTCCCGTGGGGAACGGCCGCCCAACGCTCCGAGCGCCTTGGTGAAACGCTCGAAATCGTGTCCCGGATGTTGTCACAAGAGGTCACGTCCTTCGAGGGCCACTACTACCAGGTGTCCGAACTGCCCAACCGACCCGGACCGATTCAGCGCCCACGCCCGCCCATTCACGTGGGTGGGATCGGCCCGCGTCGCACCCTTCCCCTGGTGGCCCGTTACGCCGACGTGTGGAGCATCCCGACCTACGGCCTGGCCGACTGGGAGGCCAGCCAGGTGCTCCTCGATGCAGAGTGCGCCCGGATCGGTCGGGACCCGGACACCATCCGACGGTCACACCAGGCCGTGCTGGTCCTGGTGCCCGATGCATCGGGGCTCGATGAGGCCAGGGAACGGGCTGCCCGCCGGTATGGAGGACCGGGATGGGGGGTGGCCGAAGGGGGGTATGTGGGTACCCCGGCCATGGTCATCGCGCGGATGGCGCAGGCGGTTGAGAAGGGCATCTCCATGTTCATCTTCTTCGCCCACGACCGGGGTGAGCCCGCGACGCTCGAGTTGTTGGCTCACGAGGTCATGCCCGCCTTCGCCTGAGGGCCGCCCGGTCGAACCTGGTGTCGGCATCGGGTCGACGTGGACGTGGTGTGTGGCAAAAGCAGGTTTAGGATGACGCGGTGAAAATCACGTTGGATACCGATCGGTGCACGGGCCACGGCCGGTGCTACTCATTGGCCGAGGATCTCTTTGACTGCGATGACCGCGGCTACAGCATGGTCATCCACCCCGAGGTGCCGGTGGGGCTCGAAGCACAGGCCCGTATAGCTGCCGCCAACTGTCCGGAGACGGCCATCACCCTCGAGGACTGAGTGGTGCCGACCACCGAAAACGGGATTGTCGCGGGAGCGGGTGGTGGTCTAACCTGACCGATCGAGCCGGCACGGGCACCGAGCCGCAGGGGCGATCTAGGGGGGCCGTGGATATCGATGGTGCAGTAACCCTGATGCCGGATCGGTCCGGACCGCAGAGTCCGCCCCCGGCGCAGGCGGCACCGGACGGGCTCGATCAGTTTCGCGCTTCACTGACCGACTGGCTGAGCGCCAACCTCACCCAGGAGGTGGTGGCGTCCGGTCGCGGCGGTCTGGTGGTCGCCGAAACCATCGAGATCCTGAGGGCATGGAACCGCACTCTGGCCGATGCCGGGTGGGCGGCGATCTCGTGGCCCGCTGAGTATGGCGGCCGCGACGCCACAGTTGCCGAGCAGTTGGCGTTCCATGAGGTGATGACCGAGGCTCAAGCCCCGGGCCCGGTGAACGCCATCGGCGTGGCCAACATTGCTCCCGCCATTTTGGCTTTCGGCACTGCCGAGCAAAAGGACAGGTATCTGGCACCCATGCTCCGAGGCGACGAGATCTGGTGCCAGGGCATGTCCGAGCCCGATGCCGGTTCTGACCTTGCCTCACTGAAGACCAGTGCCGTTGCCGACAATGACGGGTTCGTCGTCAACGGGCAGAAGACTTGGAACAGCCTCGGGCAGTTCGCCGACTGGTGCCAGCTCTATGTACGTACCGACCCATCGGTCCCCAAGCACAAGGGCATCACCTGCCTCCTGGTCGATATGAGATCCGCCGGCGTCGAGGTGCGACCGGTGCGGACCATGGCCGGTGATTCGAGCTTCTCCGAGATTTTCCTCACCGATGTGCGGGTGCCGAACACTGCGCTTCTCGGATCGATCCACCAGGGTTGGCGCGTGGCCATGACCACCCTCAGCCACGAGCGGGCCGGGGTGGCCCGCCTCCATCTGGGACTGACCGCCAGGTTCAACGAGTTGTTGGACGATGCCCGTTCCGCGGGGGTGGTGGCGACCCCCGTGCAGCGCGACCGGTTGGCCCGGCTCTTTGCCTACATCTCCACCATGCGGTGGATGACGACCCGTGAGTTGGAGGCGATCGGCGGTGGTGGCCAGCCGTCCCCGGCCATGGGGAGCGTGGCCAAGCTCATGTGGGCCCAGGCGACCCAGGAGCTGGCCGACCTGGCAGTGGGACTGCTCGGGACCGGTGCGCTCGCCGGCCCGTGGACAAAGAATCTGGCCGCAGCACCGGCGGTGTCGATCGCCGGCGGTACCAGTGAGATCAACCGGAACATCGTGGCTGAGCAAGGCCTGGGGCTACCCCGGTGAACGAGGTGTTCGCCGGGGACCGGTGCTGTCACCCGTCCGCCCGGTTTCGTAGCTACGACCTGCAGGCCAATGAAAGAGAGGGACGACCATGACATCAGTGTGGGACTACGAGGGCAGACGAGTCATTGTCAGTGGCGGCGGGGGCGCCGGCATGGGTGCGGCGACCGTCCGGGAGTTGGGCCAACTCGGCGCCGAGATCCACGTCATCGACTTGAAGGAACCACCGGTGGACGTGGCCAGCTACCAGTGCGTGGACCTGCGTGACCCCGATGCCATCGCCGGCGCCGTCGAGACGATCGGGGGAACGATCGATGCATTGTTCAACTGCGCCGGTCTCCCCGGGGGCCGGTTCTCCGATTACGACACCATGCTGGTGAACTTCGCGGCCATGCGACATCTGACCGATCTGGTGGTGCCGCATATGGGCGAGGGCGCGGCCATTGCCAACATTTCTTCGGGCGCGGGCGCGGCGTGGATGACCAACATCGCCAAGTGGATGCCGTTGGTCACCTGCGACGGCTTTGCCGAGACGGCCCGTTGGCTGAAGGACCACCCCGAGGAGATCGCCAGTGGGTATGCCCCCTCAAAAGAGGCCATCATTGTCTGGACCATCTGGCGGTCGTTCGAGTTGGGCAAGTCGGGGATCCGCATCAACTGCACCAGTCCCGGACCGACCGATACCCCGATGATGCCGGACTTCGAGGAGCAGGTGGGCAAGGCCTTCATGGACAACTATCCGATCCCGTTGGGTCACCGGGCCACGCCCGAGGAGCAGGCCTACCCGCTCATCTATCTGAACTCCCGGGCGGCTTCGGCCATCACCGGCGAGAACATCCTCACCGATGGCGGCACCATGGGAGCCATGACGGTGGGCACCATGGACATATCGGCGTTCGGGGCCTTCCCCGAATGAACGAGATTCCCGAGGCGTTTCGTCTCGAGCAGGTGGGGGAGCACCGGTTCCGGGCATCCAGCATCGGTGACCCGACCGTGCACGACGTGGTGTTCGGTGGCCAGATCATGGCGCAGATGATCCTCGCCTCCGGCTTGGGCTCGGTGGGCAAGGACGTCACGTCCATCCACACCATCTTCGCCCGCAGTGCCAGCCTTTCGGTGCCCATCGACATCGAGGTGGACGTGATGCACGATGGGCGCACCCTCGGCAGTGAGACGGTCACCGTCCGCCAGGGGGACCGGTTGTGTGCCCGTGGGCTCGTCCTCCGGCACGCCGAGGAGCCCGATCTCATCCGTCACCAGGCCCCCATGCCCGAGGTCGACGGCCCCGACATGGCCCCGGCCACCGGGCAGGACATGCTGGTGGCCCCGGGGACCGAACTTCGAGTGGTCGGAGGTGTGAACACCTGGGACCCAGAGTCTCCGGTGGGTGCTTCCGAGCTGTTCGTCTGGATCCGGCTCCCGGTCGGCCTCGGCGACTTCACCCTCACCCAGGCCATGTTGGCCTACGCCACCGACGGATTTCTCATCGGCACGGCCATGCGCTCCCATGCCGGTATCGGTCAGAATATGGCCCACCGTTCCATTGCCACCGGCGTGGTATCGCACACTCTTACCTTCCATGACCGCTTCGAGGCCGGAGCGTGGCTGCTGATGGCCCATGAGGGCGCCCATGCCGGACGAGGCCGAAGTTATGGGAGGGCTCAGGTCTTCACCGAGGACGGCAGGGCGGTGGCCTCGTTCGTCCAGGAGAGCCTCATCCGTGATGCCCACCCAGAGGGCAGCACATCCACTGCAGGGAGAAGAAATTGATGACGGATCAGAACGACACGCCGGCCGGACCCACCGGAGAGACCCGGATGCTCATCGACGGCGAGCTGGTTCCGGCCGCCTCGGGCAAGCAATTCGACAATGTCAATCCGGCCACCGAGGACGTGCTCGGTCAGGTGGCCGACGCCGGTCACGAGGACATGGACCGTGCCATCGGAAGCGCCCGCCGGGCCTTTGACGAGACGGACTGGTCCACCGACAAGAAGTTCCGCCAGCGGTGCCTGGCCCAATTGCAGGACGCGCTCGAAGAGGAACACGAGTTGCTCCGGGCTGAGCTGGTGGCTGAAGTGGGGACACCTGTGCTCCTGACCTACGGGCCTCAACTCGACGCTCCCTTGGCCGAGGGCCTGACATGGCCGGCCCGGTTCATCGACGAGTTCCCCTGGGAGCGCGACCTTCCTGAAGGGACGGCGTTCGGCACCCGTAGTTGGCGCAAGGTGGTCAAGGAGGCGGTCGGGGTGGTGGCGGCCATCGTGCCGTGGAACTACCCCTTCGAGGTGACCATCAACAAGCTGGGCCAAGCGTTGGCCACCGGCAACTCGGTGATCCTGAAGGCGGCCCCCCTCACACCGTGGAACGCCACCCGCATCGGTCGGCTGGTGGCGGAGAAGACCGACATCCCGGCCGGGATCCTTCAGGTGGTGACCACGTCGGACAACACGGTGGCCGAGGACCTCATCACCGACCCACGGGTCGATCTGGTGTCCTTCACCGGTTCCACCGCGGTGGGCCGGCGCATCATGGAGAAAGGGGCACCCACGCTGAAGCGGCTGTTCCTCGAGCTCGGAGGCAAGTCGGCCGACATCGTGCTGGAAGACGCCGACTTCGCCGCCAAGCTGTCCATGGCCTGGACGGTATGCGTCCACGGCGGGCAGGGATGCGTGATGCTCACCCGGATGCTGCTGCCGCGGTCCCGTTACGACGAGGGAATTGCCGCCATGGAAGAGGGGTTCCGGACCATGGCCTACGGGGACCCGACCGATGCGTCCAACCTGCAGGGGCCGCAGATCAGCGCCGCCCAACGCCAACGGGTGCTGGACCTCATCGAGTCCGGCGTGGACGAGGGGGCCCGGGTGGTGGTGGGCGGTGGGCGTCCGGCCCACCTGGACAAGGGGTTCTATGTGGAGCCGACCCTTATCGCCGACGTCGACAATTCGATGAGAATCGCCCAGGAGGAGATCTTCGGGCCCGTTCTGGTGGTGGTGCCTTTCGAGGACGACGACGATGCAGTCCGCATTGCCAATGAGAATCAGTACGGACTCGGTTGCGGTGTGACCTCCGGCTCGGAGGAACGGGCCCTGTCGGTGGCGAGAAGGATCCGGGCCGGCACCGCCTCGGTGAACGGGGGGGTGTGGTACGGAGCCGATGCCCCCTTTGGTGGCTACAAGGCCAGCGGCGTCGGCAGGCAGAACGGGCTGGAGGGATTCGAGCAGTACACGGAGACCAAGACGATCGCCGGCGGGTTGCCACCACTATCCCAATAGTTCGTACCAGGACCGTGAGGTCGTCGAAGCGTCCGCCATCGAAAAGGAGAACACAGTGAAGGGCATCATGAGCGGTATCCGAGTAGTCGAGGTGGCGGCATGGACTTACGTACCGATAGCCGGGGCGGTCCTGGCCGAGTGGGGTGCCGATGTCATCAAAATCGAACACCCCGAGGTCGGTGACCCCCAACGGGGCCTGGTGAACTCCGGGCTGGTCCCCAGCGGGCCGGGCGGGGTCAACCACATGATGGAGCTGCCCAACCGGGGGAAGCGCAGTGTCGGCCTCAATCTGAAGACCGAAGAAGGTCACGCCCTCCTCCTCAAGTTGGTGGAGAGCGCCGACGTCTTCTTGACCAATTTCCGTCCGCAGGCCCGCACCAAACTGAAGATCGACGTGGAGGACATCCGGGCTGTCAACCCCGACATCATCTATGTGCGGGGCTCGGCCAACGGCCAACGCGGGCCGGAGTCGAAGAGGGGTGGGTATGACAACTCCACCTTCTGGGGACGCGGAGGGTCGGCCGACATCCTCAGTGCCCCCGGGGAGTACCCGACAAGCCAGCCGGGACCGGGGTACGGGGATGTCATCGGAGGCCTGACCATTGCCGGTGGGGTATCGGCCGCCCTCTTCCACCGCCAGCGAACCGGGGAAGCTGTCACTGTCGACAATTCGTTGTTGGCCAACGGAATCTGGGCCACCGGGGCGACAGTGTTGGCCGCCGACCTCTTCGGGTTCAGCCGCATGCCACGCGGGGACCGGACCAAGATGCCAAATCCGCTGGTCAATAACTACAAGACCAAGGACGACCGCTTCCTGTCCCTCATCATGCTCGAATCAGACAGGTTCTGGGCCGACCTGGTCATCAAGATCGGTCGACCGGAGTTGGCCGATGATCCCCGCTTCGTGGACTCGGTGGTGCGGGCCCAGAACTGCCAGGAGTGCGTTATCACCCTCGACGAGATCTTCGCCGGTCGCACCCTTGACGAGTGGAAGCCGATCCTCTTCGAGGTGGAAGGGGTGTGGGCTCCGGTACAGACGGCCAGCGAGTTGTTGGAGGACCCCCAGGTCCTCGCCAACGACTACATCCGGGAGGTCACCTCGGCGTCGGGGACGACCTTCCACATGGTGGCGTCACCGCTGCAGTTCAATGAGCAACCGCCGGACCTCACCCGGGCACCCGACCACGGGGAACACACCGACCAGGTCCTCGAGGAGTTGGGCCTGGACATGGACGCCATCCTCGATCTCAAACTCAAAGGGGCCGTGCTCTGATCAGGTCAGCGGAGACGCCAGTCAATTCGTGTTCCCGACGAGAAGCGCTCCTGGCCCTCGGCCAGGGTGGCGGGATCGGTCCCGATGTTGGTGAACAAGAAGGCGTGATCGAGCGCTTGGCGCCGGGTCAGCTCCAGTCCGGTCCACAGGGCCCGGACGGTGCCCTGTACCGCCAGGGCAGGTTGACCGGCGATGGCGCCAGCCGCCCACGCCGTCCGGGAGTGGAGCTCGGCGGAAGGTACGACTTCGGAGACCAGGCCGACCTGGTGGGCCCGGTTGGCCGACATGCGTTCGTGGGCACCCAGCAACGACAGCCGCACAACCTCCTGGAACGGCATCTTGTGAAGCAGAAAAATGGGTTCGAAGGCGGCGGGCATGCCGTAGGTGACATGGGGGTCGAAAAAGGTGGCGTGATCGGCGGCAATAATGAAGTCCACTTCGCCGAGGAGGTAGAAGGCTCCTCCGCACGCCATACCGTTGACTGCGGCGATCACCGGCTTCCAGAGGTCATTGGATTTGGGGCAGACGCTCTTGCCCGGGTCGTCGAAGTCCCAGGGCGTGTTGTAGCCGGGGAGCTTTCCTGGCGGCAGGTCGTCCATCGATTCGATCTGACCACGGTCCAGGCCGGTGCAGAATGCCTTCTCACCACTTCCGGTGAGCACCACGCAGCGGACATCGTCGTTTTTCCGAAGCATCGACCACAGTTCCCGGAGTTCGATCTGCATCACCGAGTCGAAGGCGTTGTAGGCCTCGGGGCGATTGAGGGTGACCCATGCCACGCCGTCTGATTCTTCGTAGAGGAGGGTCTCTCGCTTGGACATGGCCGCGATGCTATCGGTGGCCGATCGAGGGGCTGCCGTTCCGGCCCCCGGAAGAAGGGATGGAGCGCCATGGGTGACGTTGAACCGACCGCGGCTGACTTTGACCCCCACGCCGAAAGGTATCTGGATGGCCGCCACGCCACCTGGGCCGAACTGCGACGATGCCCGGTTTCGCGCAGCCCCCACTACGGGGGATTCTGGGTGGTGAGCGGGTACGACGAGGTGGCCAAGGTGGCCCGCGATGACACCACATTCTCGAGCCGGTACGAACCGGCGCCTGTCGACGGTCTCGACTACCTGGGGATCACCGGGATCCCGCGGGCCCGAGGCATCCCACAAGCCGGCATTGCCGAAGCCGACCGGGACGTGCACGTTGCCCTCCGGCGACTCCTCAATCCGTTTCTTCTTCCCGGCGCCATCGCGGCTCTCACCCCATTCATGGAGGCGACGACCACCTGGTTCCTCGACCAGAAGATCGGTGACGGCCAGATGGACATGGTGCTCGATTTCGCCAATCCGGTCCCGGCCGTCATCACCATGCAGCTGATTGGTCTCCCCTGTGACCAGTGGGCCCGGTATGCGGAGGTCTTCCATGGCACCGTGGCCTACGGCACACGGACCCCTGAACATCGCCAGGCCGTGGCCCTCATCCCGGCCATGATGATCGAGCTCGTGGCTGCGGTGGAGGAACGGAAGCGGAAGCCCCAAGCCGACATCCTCACCGAGCTGACCCGTCTGCGACTGGACGATGGCCGCTTGCTGACCGACGAACAGATCGGATCCGTGCTGTGGAACCTGGTCGGCGGAGGCCTGGACACCACCACGTCGTTGACATCCCTGGCGCTGCACCACCTCAACAGCGACGCCGGGGCGCGCCGGCGATTGGTCGAGAACCCGGACCTTCTTCCGACCGCCACCGAGGAGTACCTCCGTTTCTTCTGTGTCAATGAGACGCTCACCCGCACGGTCACCAAGGACACCGAACTCGGCGGCCAGCACCTTCGACGGGGCGACTATCTGATGGTGAGTTGGTTGTCCGCCAATCTCGACGAGAAGGTGTTCGAGGACGCCGAGGAACTGGTGCTGGATCGGGCCCCCAACCGCCACCTGGCCTTCGGGATCGGGCCGCACCGGTGCATCGGCCTGCACATGGCGCGGGCTCTCTTTCAGATCATGATGCGCGAAGTACTGAGCCGGATCCCCGACTATCAGATCGATACGGAGGCAACCCGCTTCTATCAGGGCAACCCCGAACTCACAGGGGTCGTCACCATGCCGACCACGTTCACTCCGGGAGCCGTCACCGGTCGATCCGAGGCGCCTTTCTGAGGGATGCGCCGACCTGGCCGGAGCTCCTCGAAAAGCAGGCGGCGAGGTTGGTACGCGATGGCCGCATCGACGAAGCTCGCTCGGTACTGCGCGAAATCGTCGACGGTTGATGGCCTCCTGTATGACGGTACCAAGCGCGTCGATGGGTTCGAGGCCGATCGCCGCCGGCGGCGGTCACTCTCCGTGGTGCAGCGGAGGGGACGGGAGGGGACGGGTGCCACGTTCGCTCCACGTCGCGGCGAAAGCGGTTCCTCTGATTGGCAAAGTGCCACGCAGCGTGTCGGTCTCATTCTTGGATGGGCAAATTGCAACCGATGCCAATTCGCCGCGACATGGAACGAAATCAACGTGCCGGCGCTCCCAGTGCTGCCAAGATCGACCACCAGGAAACCATCGCCCGAGGTGGGGTGGTTCAGCTACGAACATGACGGCTACGTCAATCTGCCTGGGCTCCTCGCCCGGCGGGTGGGATGAACTGGTCGGCATCCCGTAACTGTCGGCCGGCGCGCTAGGTTCGCGGCGGCCCCGACAGAGATGCCGGGCGCCAGTCCCGCCGGTTAGGGTGCGCAACTACTGGAAGACAAGGGAGGACTGAGGTGTCGCAAAGCGTCCTGAGTGAGATCATCGGCCAGCCGACGGGAAAATCGGTGGTGACCGTGGAACGCGGGCATCTGGCCACGTTTGCCGGGGCAGTCAAAGATGCCAGCCCGGTGTACCGGGACTCGCGGGCGGCCACCGGGGCCGGACTGGCCGGGATCCCGGCACCTCCGACCTATCCGTTCGTCATGGAGAACTTCGGTGTCTTTCCCGAACTTCAGCCATCCGATGCTCCTTCCGGCAATCCGATGGCGGCGGTGCTCGGTCCGCTGATGGCCAAGGGGGGCCTCATCCTCCACGGAGAACAGGAGTTCACCTACCACCGGCCGATTTTTGCCGGGGACGTTCTCGAAGGCGAAGGCAAGGTGGTGGACGCGTATCAAAAGGAGTCCAAGGGCAAGACGATGACCTTCGTCGTGGTGGAGACGGTGTGGACCGATCAGGCCACCGGGGATCCCGTCTGCACCTCGCGCATGAACATCATCCACCGCATCTGATGGCCGCTTCCGCCGCCCCTTCCACCGACGTCCTTCGCCGGGTCGAGAACGGAGTGGCGTGGATCACTCTCAACCGGCCCGAAGTTGGAAACGCCATCACCGCCGAGATGAGGACCCAGCTCATCGCATGGTTGGAGGAGGCCTCGGGCGACCTGGCCGTGCGGGCGGTGGTGCTGACCGGGGCCGGGGAGAAGGGGTTCTGTACCGGAGCCGACCTCCGCAACCAGGTCGCCGGCCCGCCTCGCCCGGTAGGCGCCCCCGACCGGGCGGTGGGCGATGCCGCCCGGCTCATCCGGATCGGCTGGCAACGTCTGGTCGGAGCGGTGCTCGACTGTGAGAAGCCGGTGATCGCGGCGGTGAATGCCACAGCCGCCGGTGGGGGGATGCATCTCGCCCTGGCCTGCGATCTGGTGATCGCGGCGGAGGAGTCGAAGTTCATCGAGGTGTTCGTTCGCCGGGGGATTGCGCCTGATGCCGGGGGTGCCTACCTTCTGGCCCGGCTCATCGGTCCCCAAAAGGCGAAGGAGCTCTTCTTCTTCGGGGACGCGGTGCCCGCCGCGGAGGCGGAACGCCTGGGTCTGGTCAATCGGGTGGTTCCCCGGGCCGAGTTGATGACTGTGGTGGCCGAGTGGGCGACCCGGTTGGCATCGGGCCCGACCCAGGCCATCGGTATGGCCAAGTACCTCACCAATCGGGCCCTCGAGTCGGACAGGTCGACCGCCTTCTGGGACGAGGCTGTCGGTCAAGAGCTGATCACCGGGACCGAGGACTGTCGAGAGGGCCTGGTGTCGTTCGCCGAACGACGGACTCCGGAGTTCCGTGGATGGTAGGGCCGACCGGTGACGGCCCTACTGGAACCGGTTCTTAATTCTGGGGGGCGAAGATGCTAGAACGTGTCGCGTGAACTCGACTTGGTTGACCACGGCGGAATGGCTGGCTGTACTGCGAATCGGCCTCGGCCTCTGGTGGCTGAAGAGCTTCCTCCACAAGGACCTCGGGGCATGGTTGAAGCGGGGTGCCGGAATTTCGTGGGGCGGGTCCGTCGCCGAGAAGCACAAGTGGTCCTTCGTGAAGACCGGGTTCGACAAGGTCGTCCAACCCCATCCGATCCCCATGGCCTACATCGTGGTCTTCGCCGAGCTCGCTCTCGGGTTGGGCCTCATCCTGGGGTTTCTGACCCCGATCGCCGCCATCGCCAGCATCGTGCTCAACCTTCTGTACTTCGTGCTGATGATCAATGACTGGGCCGAACAAGGGCAGAACCTGATGATGATTCTGGCCGCGGTGGTGGTGCTCGGAACCCACGGTTGGGATGTGTGGTCGGTCGACCACCTCCTTCACCTCTTCGGAGCCTGACCGGTGGATGTGACATTGTGTTTCCAGGACGAAGCAGGCCGTGACAAGGAGAACTGACCGATGGCTCCAAAGACGTTGTATGTCGAGGACGTGGCCGAAGGCGACGAAGCGCCGGTTCGTAGTCACGTATTGACCCGCACCGATCTGGTTGCCTACGCCGGGGCATCGGGTGACTACAACCCCATGCACCATGACGAGGTGATTGCCACTGCATCGGGCCAACCCAGTGTGTTCGGACATGGCATGTTCTCGATGGGGCTCCTGGGCTCCGCGCTCACCGACTACGTGGGCGTCGGGAATGTCCGTCGTTTTCAGGTGCGCTTCGCCAAACAGACCTGGCCGAGCGAGAAGCTCGAGACGAAGATTGTCGTGACCGGCACCCGCAACGAGGCCGGCGAACATCTGGTCGATCTCGATGTCCGTCTCCACAACGCCGACGGCGAGGAGAAGGTGGTCGGGCAGGCAACCGCGGTGCTCGCCAGCCGATCGTGAACCGCACCCGACCTTTGCGTTGTCACTAAGCGGCCGGCTGGCGATGATCAACCCGATGTACGAGCTGCTTCTGCCCATCGGGCAGGAGCAGCTCGTCATCTGAGTGATATCGGGGGATCCGGAGATCGGCGCCAGCGAGGCGCCGCCGCGGGTTCGGCTCAGAAGAAGCTGAACTTCGGGATACCCGATGAGATGCCCTTGAAGAGCTCGCCCTTGGCATCGGCCAACTCTCTGGGGGTCCACATCGAGTCGCGATGAATCTCGCCCACCGGATGGAAGCCGCCGGTGGCCCATACGTTGCCGCCGAAGACTATGAAGTTCTGACCGGTCACGTCGGAGGCCTCATCGGAGGCCAGAAAACCGACCAGTTGGGCGACGTTGCGGGGATCCCATTCGTCGAAGCCCTTGTCGGCCTTGGCCATCTCCCCGAACAGACCCTCGGTCATCCGGGTACGGGCCCGGGGGGAGATGGAGTTGACGGTGATGCCGTAACGCTCGAGCTCGCGAGCCAGCACCCAGGTCATCGACGCGATGCCGGCTTTCGCCGCCGAGTAGTTGGCCTGGCCGGCGTTGCCGTAGAGCCCGGCCTCCGAGGAGGTGTTGATGATGTGACCCGTCACCGTCTCGCCCGCCTTGGCCCGCCCCCGCCAGTAGATGGCGGCGTGATGCGAGGGTGCGAAGTGACCCTTCAGGTGCACACGGATGACATCGTCCCAGTCCGACTCCTCCATGTTGAAACTCATCTTGTCCCGTAGAATTCCGGCGTTGTTGACCAGGATGTCGAGCTGGCCGAAGGTATCGACGGCTTGGTCGATGAGGGCCTTGGCCCCTTCCCACGAGCTGACGTCAGAAGAGTTGACGGCCCCGTCACTCCCTCCGGCCTTGATCAGCTCCACCACCTCTTCCGCCGGGTGCTTGTCGCCCCCTTCGCCCTGGAGGGAGGCACCGACGTCATTGACGATGACCTTGGCTCCCTCGGATGCCAGCAGAAGGGCCTCCTCGCGTCCGATTCCCCGACCTGCGCCGGTGACGATGGCTACCTTGCCGTCGAGCAGTCCCATAGTGGCCTCCTGTGCCTAGTTGCAAAATGTGGGTGAAGCGTGCGTGTGTGAGTCGATGAACGCCGCCCATCGGAGCCGAAGCCGGTGGTGATGGTGCGGAGGAACCCGGGAAGCATGGCCGAAACCCATCCCTTCCGGCAAGACGGCGATGGTAGGTTCGGAACTTGGCCAATGGTGAACGGAGATGGTGTGAGCGGAGAGACAAGGGCGGCAGCCGGACCGAACCTCGCTGAGTCGGCGAGTACTGCGATGGGCAAGGTCACGCCATTTCTGTCCCGGGTGGAGATGAAGGCGCGCCGGGAGGCCACCCGCCTGGCGGGACTGTCGTTCACCCAGCTTCCTCCCCGTCAGGCGGTGCGGATGGTGTACAACGTCCTGCTGCGACGTGAGCCCGACGTCAACGCCTGGTGTGATTTGACCGCGGCCATGGCGGATGGCCATCTCACCCACCATGACGTGATGGACAGGGTCCGTTGTTCGAGCGAATACCGCACCCAAGTGCCGGTTGGAGTGGACAACCTCCACAGCTCGTTGCACGCCAGCCGGTGTGAATTCATAATCGGCCTACCAGCGGCCCGGCAGATCGTCGACCTCGGCGGCGGTCACACCATTGACCCCCGGGGGGCACTGGTGGTGCTCGGTTATCCCTATGCCTTCGATGAGTTGGTGGTGGTCGATCTCCCGCCTGACGATCGGCATCCCCTCTATCACTCCGAACGGTTCGGAGCCGGGGACACCGGGCGGGGCATGGTGCGCTATGAGTACCGTTCGATGGCCGATCTTTCGTTTGCCGAGGACAGCTCCGTCGATCTCATCTACAGCGGGCAGTCCATCGAGCACGTGACCCCGGCGGACGGTGACATTGTGCTCGGCGAGGCCCTCCGCATCCTGAAGCCGGGTGGGTTCCTGGCCATCGACACGCCCAATGGCAAGGTATGCCGCCTCCAACAGGACGCCTTCATCGATCCCGACCACAAGGTGGAGTACACCCTCTCCGAACTACGGTCCAAAGTCAGCTCGGCCGGATTCGACGTGGTGGCTGAGCGCGGTCTGAACTGGGGGGGAGCGGCTGTCTCACGGGGTGAGTTCGACCCGGTCGCCCTGGCTGCCAACTACGGGACCTACTTCGATGCCGAGTCCTGTTATCTGTTGGCGCTGCTCTGCCAAAAACCATCGCCCGGCTAGTCCTCACCCACCGTCGGCCGCTCGGGGCACGACGATGACACCGAGCACCGAGGCGTTCCTGCGCTCGGACTCCGCTTCCACTTCGTGCATGAAGCGTCCGGCCTGGGGCGAGAGAGACTCGGACCAGGCCCGCAGTCCCTGTTGGATCACCGTCACCTCGGCCAGTCTGGGAACGCAGTCGCCAAGGGCGGCGGCCACCGCGGTGGGAAACGGGGAGGCGAGCTGCTCGGCCACCCAATCCCCGGCCAGTCGCCGGGTGGTGTCGTCGTCGCCGGAGGGTAGGGCCACCACCTGGGTGGCCAGGTCGCGCAAGCGGGCAAAGAGGGCGTCGTGACCGTTGGCCATCACCAAACGCTCGAGCAACTCGGTGATCTGCTCAGGGAGGACCATCTGGCCGAAGAGTGGGGGTACCGGGAGTTCCCACGAGCTGAAGATCTTCAGATAGGCGGCCGCGGCTCGATCGGAAAGTGGTCGGCTCAGGCGTCCGAACATGCCGATGCTGTCCCGTTGGGTGGTGGCCAGTCGGGCCATGGAACCCGAGGGATCGTCATCGCCGTGCCCCAGGGCAGTGTCGACGGCCTCGAGGAGACGCTCGATGCGCCGCCGTTCGCCATCGAGCACCAGCCGGTGCTGCCCCAGGGCAGCGTGAAGGGTCTCCGGCTCGTCGTTCAGACACGCCCGGATGGCGCCCAGCCCCATGCCGAGGCTCCGGAGCAGGTCGATGCGGAGCAAGAGGAGAACGTCGGCAGGCCGAAAGGTGCGATAGCCGCTGTTGAGGTGGTCAGGGGCGATGAGCCCGATGGTCTCGTAGTGGCGGATGCGTCCGGCCGTGATCCCGGTGAGGGCGGTCACGTCGCCGATGAACAAACAGCCTGGTTGGGGCACGTCCCTTGACTCTACAACTATAGGAAGGTTTTGGATGGTGGGACGAAGCTTCGCGTGGGTGGCAGGAGAGCCAATTGCATCAGATCTATGGCACGTTGGTCGGACGATGGTATGTGACCCTGTTCGGATTGACTTTCCTCTGGCGGGCCAGCCGACACCTCGGTTGGCGTAAGACAATTCTCTACGCCGTGGCGGCGGTGGGGATCGGCGCCCTGGCGGAGAACTGCTCGGTTCACTTCGGGATTCCCTACACCGGCTACAACTTCAACCCGCTTCTTCGCCATAAGGAGATTTTCATCGGCGACGTACCCTTGATGGTTCCACTCTCCTATACCTTCTTGGGCTATTTCGGGTTTTCCGCCGGCCGGCTCTTGACCAGTGGCCCATGGCAGACCCGGGCCCGCCGCCCGTGGCACGAGTATCTGGTCGGCTTGGTCCTCACCGTATGGGCTCTGTGGATCATGGATCCGGTCTCCCGGCTCGGGAACCGGTGGTTCCTGGGCACGGTGTTCCACTACCGCGGCCCGGGGTTCTGGTTCGGCCTCCCTCTCGGCAGCCAGGCCGGCTTCACCCTCACCGCCGCCGTCCTGTTGGCCATCCTCACCTACATGACCGGGAGTGAGCCCAACCGTCGGGTCGAACGCTGGATGGACCATCCCCACATGGTGAGCCTGGTCACCTACAACTGTCAGATCTTGTGGTTGGCGATTGTGGCCGCCGTGCTGGGTGCCAATGAGATCGCCGGGTCGGCATTGCTCATGTGGGTGCCGGCCGCCGCAGTGTCTGCGGTGCTGTGGAGCACCCTCCGCCAGCTTCCCGCCGTGGTCGGATCGCCCACACCCGAATCGCCGGCTGCGGTAAAACCGCCGGTGTCCGATTCCCCGAGGAGTGAGGTCCATACATGACCGGTGGGAGCTTTGAAATCCCGCTGGGAGATCCGGCGTTCTTCGCCGGTGATCCCGATCCGGAGATGGCCGAACTCCGCCGGCACTGTCCGGTCAGTTGGCAGAAAAGTGGTGAGTTCTGGGCGGTGACCAGCCTCCGCGACATTCAAACTGTCGGCAAGGACCCAGCCAACTTCTGTTCCGGCCAGGGTGTGCTCATGTCCGACCGTGGCCGGGAGATTGCGGCCGAGGACTCCGTCCTCTACCTCGACCCTCCGCGCCATGAGCAGTACCGGAAGCTTGTCAACCGGGCGTTTACGCCGCGCCGGGTGGCTACCCTCGAGCCACGGGTGCGGGAGCTGACAGTAGATCTGCTCGACCAGATCGACCCCACCCATCCGGTCGATCTGGTGGACGCCATGTGCGCCCCGCTCCCGTTGTTGGTTATCGCCGAGCTCCTCGGCCTCCCGGCCGAAGACCGCGATAGCTTCCGCCGGTGGTCCGATGCCATCATGGAAGCGGCCACCAACCTCACTGAAGAGAATGCCTTGCTGGCCCTCGAACTCATCGGCTACTTCGATGGGCAACTCGACGCCCGAGCGGAAACTCCCACCGATGACCTGCTGAGTGCCCTCCTGGTGGCCGAGGTCGACGGGACCCGGCTCACCCGGGCTGAGGTGCAGGGTTTTTGCATGACCCTCATGGTGGCGGGCAATGAGACCACCCGGTCGCTCATGTCGGGCGGTTTGGTCACCCTGGCCGATCATCCCCAACAGCGGCGCCGGCTCGAGCAAGAGCCCGAGCTTCTGGCGCCGGCCATCGAAGAGATGCTCAGATGGGTGACGCCGATCATGGCCATGGCCCGCACCACCACCGGCGAGGTCGTTCTCCATGACACCGAGCTCGGTGGGGGGGAGTACGTGGTTCTCGCCTACGGGGCGGCCAACCGGGATGAGGAGGTGTTCGGCGAGACAGCCGATCGTTTCGACGTCACCCGGTCGCCCAATCCCCACGTCTCGTTCGGCTTCGGCGAGCACTTCTGTATCGGGGCGAGCCTGGCTCGGCTCGAGGCCCGTGTCCTCTTCGAAGAGGTCTTGGCCCGTTGGCCTGACTATGCCGTGGCTGGGGACATCGACCGGGCACCGTCGACCCTGTTTCGCCAGATCACCCACGTGCCGGTACTGTTCGCGCCGTGACGACAGGGGCCACCACCACCGGTGAGCGCGCCGATCATCGTGTGCCCGAGTGGGACGCGCTATTCATCGGCGGTCACTGGGCCCCCCGGCCTTCGAGTCCGGCCATCGAAGTGGTCTCACCCCACGACGCTCACGTCGTCGGTCGGGCTCCGATGGCTACACCCGATGACGTGGACCTGGCGGTAGCGAGCGCTCGCCATGCCTTCGACACCGGGCCCTGGCCGCACCTCGAGCCCAGCGAGCGAGTGGCAGTACTCCGGCGATTCGCGGATATCTACGAAGCCCGACAAGAGGAAATGGCGCTGCTCATCACCGCGGAGACGGGCTCGCCGGTCACCTTCTCCAGGCTCGCCCAGGCGTGGGCCCCATGGTCGCTCCTCGATGTGACGCTCGGTCTCGCCTCCCTCATCGAGTGGGAGGAGGAGCGACCGGGCCTGTTCGGTCGCACGCTCGTCCGGCGCGAGCCGGTGGGCGTGGTGGCGGCGATTGCCCCATGGAATGTGCCCCAGATGACCATCATGTCGAAGCTGGCACCGGCGCTGGTCGCCGGGTGCACGGTGGTGGTCAAGCCCTCGCCCGAGACCCCGCTCGATGCGTTGCTCATGGCCGAGTGGATCGCCGAGGCCGGCCTGCCCGAGGGGGTGGTCAGTGTGCTGCCGGCAGGACGGGAGGTCGGGGAGTATCTGGTCTCCCACCCCGGGATCGACAAGGTCGCCTTCACCGGTTCGACAGTCGCCGGCCGACGCATCGGTTCGATATGCGGAGAGCAGATCAAGCGGGTGGGTCTCGAGCTGGGTGGCAAATCGGCGGCGATCATTCTGGACGACGCGGATCTGGCCGGGGTGGCCACCGGGCTGCGTTTCGCCTCTTTCATGAACAGCGGGCAGGCGTGCGCCGCCCAGACCCGCGTGCTCGCCCCCCGACATCGCCACGACGAGGTGGCCGATGCCCTGGGTGAGGTGGCCCGGGGCCTGGTCGTGGGCAATCCATTCGAAGAGGCCACCGAGATCGGGCCGATGGTCTCGCGACGCCACCAGAACCGGGTTGCGGGCTACATCGCGCTCGGGATCGACGAGGGTGCCCGGGTGGTGACCGGCGGTCCCGGCGAACCCGACGGCTTGGGCGGGGGCTGCTATGTGCGCCCGACCGTCTTTGCCTCCGTCGAGAATTCCATGAGGATCGCCAGCGAGGAGATTTTCGGCCCGGTGGTGGTGGTCATCCCGTACGACGGCGAGGAAGAGGCGGTGCGCATCGCCAACGAATCGGAGTATGGATTGGCCGGTTCGGTATGGACGGGCGACGAGACCCACGGGCTCGAGGTGGCTCGCCGAATCCGGACCGGGACCATCGGCATCAACAAGTATGCGCCCGACCTTTCCAGCCCCTTCGGCGGATACAAGGCGAGTGGCATCGGCCGGGAGTACGGGAGAGAGGGGCTCGAAGAGTACTTCGAGCTGAAGTCCATTGCCCCTTGAGGCAGGTACGACGGCTGCGGAAGTTGTGCTGGCACGGGCCAACGACACCAACACCGGTTTGGTGTTCGAGGGCCAGAGTTGGACCTGGGCCGATGTGGTGGCCGAGATGTCGGCTCGGGCCACCTGGCTTCGTACGCTCACCGCCGGTCGCCCGCCCCACGTAGGGGTTCTGCTTGACAACGTCCCCGAGTACCTCTTCGCCCTGGGGGCGACAATCTTGTCGGGATCGGTCCTCGTCGGCCTGAACTCGACCAGACGGGGCGATGAACTGGCCACCGACATCATGCACACCGACTGTGCGGTCATACTCACCGATGCCGGGCACCGACCCCTGCTCGAGGGACTCGACCTCGGGTCGACCCGGATTGTCGAAGTTGACGACCCTTCTTCCATCACCGACGGCGAGCGACCCGAGGCGTTCGCCCCATCTCCTGACGACCTTGCCCTGCTGTTGTTCACCTCTGGCTCCACCGGGGCACCCAAGGCGGTGCGGGTCACTCAGGGGAGGATCGCCCGGTCGGCCCGCGGTTTCGGATTCTCGTCCGCCGACGTGATGTATTGCGCCATGCCGCTCTTCCATGGCAACGCGCTCTTCTCGAGCGCGTTTCCCGCCATGGGGTGCGGAGCCTCCATCGTGCTCCGCCGCCGATTCTCAGCCTCGGAATGCATGCCGGACATCCGATCAACCTCGGCCACCTTCTTCGCCACCATCGGGCGTGCACTCTCGTTCGTCGTGGGCACGCCGCCCGATCCCCACGACCGCGATCATCATCTCCGTTTCGTTCTCGCCCCCGAGTCCTCCTTTTCCGACATGGCGGCGTTCGAACATCGATTCGGTTGCAAAGTCTTTTCGGGTTACGGCTCCAGTGAGAACGCAGTGATCTTCGTGCCCAAACCCGGGCTCCCTCCCGACGCTCTCGGGGTTCCCTTGGACGGTCTCGATGTGGCCATCGTGAATCCGGAAACGGGGGAGGAGTGTGAAGCCGCTCGATTCGACGGTTCCGGCAAGTTGCTGAATGCCGGTGACGCCACCGGGGAGATTGTGGGCCGGAACGCCCTCGGGCGCTTCGAGGGGTATTACAACAACCCCGAGGCGACCCGAGAACGGTCGCGCCACGGCTGGTACTGGTCAGGTGACCTCGGCTATCGCGACGAGCAGGGGGTCTTCTTCTTCGCCGGGAGGACCATCGATTGGCTGCGGGTGGACGGCGAGAACTTCGCCTCGGCCCCTCTCGAACGCATTCTGGCCCGGTTCGAGGGGGTGACCGGTGTGGCCGTATTCGGCGTCCCCGATGAGCGGACCGCCGATGATCAGGTCATGGCCGTCGTCGAACTCGATGACCCGACCAGGTTCGATCCATCGGCGTTCGACGAGTTCCTCGCCGCCCAGTCCGACCTGGGAACCAAGTGGGCACCCCGCTACGTCCGGGTGATGGGCGACCTACCGGTGGGCGCCACCAACAAGGTCGACAAGCGGGCGTTGAGAGAGCGGGGCTGGCGGGTCGACGACCCGGTCTACTGGCGGCCCGATCGACGCGCATCCCTCCGGTTGATGTCCCCCGGTGACGTGGCCGGTCTCGAGACTTCGTTCGGGCTCCACCGCCAGGTCAACCATCAGGGAGCGGATGCATGAGATGAGTGGGTACTGCCGTGACCGATGACTGGGCCTGGCCCGGGGTGCACTGGGACATCGTGGCCCGTGACCCGGAGCGGCTGGCCGGCTTCTACCGCCGGCTGTTCAACTGGGACATCGGCGAAGGGCCCGGTGATGACCGTCCCCGCCGGCCAGGGTGGCCCTGAGCCCGGCCCCGGTGGCCGACTCCCAGAGGTCGGTGACCACGTGAGCTCCTTCGGCCCTGGCCGGTGTATCGGCCCCATCCAGACACCGACGTAGTGTCGCAGAGTTGGGCGAGCGGTGGGCCGGGAGCAGATCACACGGGAGTACGGATGGGGTGCGGCTGCTGACAGGCCACAATGGTGCATGCCTCTAAGCATGCGGTACGGCCAGGATGCCGGAGGTCGCCAGGTCCGGACGGCCAAGAGGCTGCGTTTGGGGCTGATCGGGCTGCTGGTGGTGCTGGTTGCGGGCACGGTCGGCTATGTGCTGTTCGGATACGGGGTCATCGACGCTATCTTCCAGACAATCATCACCGTCACCACCGTGGGGTTCGGTGAGACCCACCGTTTCGGGACGGGCCAGAAGTTATTCACCATCGTCCTAATTGTCACCGGCGTCGGCACGGCTGCGTACACGTTCAGCGTGATGATCGAGACACTCGTCGAGGGTTACCTCGCCGACGAATTCGGGAGGCGGAGAATGGAACGTCAGATCAGGGAGATGCGGAATCATGTGGTCCTCTGCGGCTGGGGTCGAGTGGGACAGGCGATCGCCCGTTACCTGCTGACCTCGAACGATGACGTGGTGGTGGTCGATACCTCCGCCGAACGGGTTGCCACTGTGGGCGGGCCGGCCGTGTGTGGCGATGCCACCGACGAGGATGTCCTACGCGCTGCCGGGATCGATCGAGCCCGGGTGCTCATTACCGCTCTCAACGGTGATGCCGACAACCTCTACGTGACCTTGACGGGCCGGTCGATGCGTCCCGACCTGTTCATCGTCTCGCGTATCGCTTCGGAATCCGCATCCGCGAAGCTGATCCAGGCGGGTGCCGACCGGGTCGTGAATCCGCAGGACCTCGGCGGCGCTCGCATGGCGGCGCTCGCCGTGCAACCTCACGTTGCGGAGTTCCTCGATGTCGTCATGCACGACGGCAGTCTCGAGTTCCGCCTCGAGCAGATAGACGTGCCCGCCCACTCATCGCTGGTCGGCCAGACGTTGCGCAGTGCACGGGTCCACGCCCATACCGGTGCTCTCGTCCTCGCGCTCCGGCATCCCGGTGAGGCATTTCGCACCAACCCGCCGCCCGAAGCTGAGGTCGAAGGGGGAGATGTCTTGGTGGTGATCGGCAACGTGGGACAAATTGAGTCCCTTCGCTCTCTGGCCGAGAGCGAGGAGCACCCGGGCGAAAACTGACTTCGGCGCAGCAGGGTGGTGGTGGTCATGGTGATCTCCTCACCTGATGACACCCGGTGGAGTTGTCGGGACGGCCACCTCCGCGTCGCCCGGATTCCAGACGCTGAAGAAGTATCTGGCCAAACAAGATCCACCGGCCACCATCGGTCAACTCCAAGTCCAGCTCGACTGCTTCGTCGCCTACGACAACGAGGTCCGTCCTCACCGGGCCCTCAGACGCCGAACGCCTCGTGAGGCCTTCGAGGCCCGCACCAAGGCGTCACCACGTTGGGAAGGCATCGAGGTCGAGGGCTACCGGGTCCTTCACGACAAGGTGGGCAAGGTCGGGAAGGTGACGCTGCGTTTCGAGAGCCGATTGCATCACATCGGCCTGGGTTGAGCCCTGTCAGGACAACGGATAATCCTCTTGACCGCCGGCCGAGACGTCAGGGTCCTCCATGAGGATGGCCGCCTGATCCGACGACTGATCCTGGATCCAAGCCGAAACTACCAACCACAGGAGTGACCAGGTTGTCTACGATGTCTTGAGACATCTGTCTCCGATGTCTCGCGACATCACACGGTGCGGGCGAGAGTGTCCGGTTCCACGAGATAGT
>PLZF01000072.1 GCA_003152015.1 Acidimicrobiaceae bacterium
CAGCCGCTGCCATGTGTCGTTGCGGCGTTCGACTGGATCGGGCGACCAGGAGTTGAAACGAGCGGCTGGCCAAGCGGTAGGCGAGATGGAATCGCTCTCGTTTGGACAAGAGCGACGGAGCGGGGGCACGTGTGAAGCGCTCGGTGGCGACTCCCATTCCGCCATCTTTACTCGATCGGTCGCGCGAATTGCTGTTGCAGATCGCGCAGCTCTGCCAGGCCATCAAAATAGGGTCGAATCTGGCGTTCATCCCAGGCGGACGGTTCACGGTGGCCGGGAGGAAAGCACGGGTTGAGCGAAGCGGCTCCCACCGGCGTTGCCGCGGCCAGATGATCTGGTGGAATTCAGGCGACACCGCCGCAACTGCGCGTTTTTGCCCTCCAGAACGCGCGGGACGAAATGCTTGACTGCTCACAGAACGGGAACCGGTGCCGCCCTGAGATGTCGGCGGAGTTCGCCGGAGGAGACCGAAGATGAACGAGAGGGCCACGGCCGGAGAGGCTTGCCGCAGACATTGGGCCTGCCTGGTCAAGCCTGCGTTCGGGTACGTGCACCCCACAGGTTCAGGATGCTGTCGAGGTTGGTGACCTCGGAAACCGGAGGCACGGTGACCGATACCGGGGCGTCGTAGTCGGAGAAACCGACGGTGGCGGTGAGTACCCCGGCCAGAGTGGCGCCGGATCCCTTGGAAGCCGTGGACCCGCTGCCACCTAGCAGGTTTCCGGCCTGGGCATGACTGAGGTCGACCGTGACCGAGATGAGGCGCCGGTGCGCGAGCACATCGCTGGCCCGTTCAGGGAGACGGTCCGCCAGGCTCGTCTCCCACCACACCTGCCGGTGCCCTCCTACCTCTCAGCGAGGTGTTGGTCCTTAGGCCGACGGCGAGAGAGCCTCGTCTCTCAGGAGACTGACCAGCGTCTTCGCCAACTCCTTGGGGTCGAGCAGGTCGGTGGGCACCGGGCGTAGGCCGTGGTGCGCCACTTCCGCCGCCTCCACCTGGTCCCGGTAGTCCAAGAGGAAGGTGGTGACGAGGCCTGGGTGCCGGCGTGCGTAGTACGCGGCGACACCCGCCGGCGAGTCGACCTCGCCCAGAGAAGCGAGGAGCAGGCGGCGTGCCCGGGTGTGGTGAGCCACGGCTGCACTCGGCTCGGCGGCCCGGACGACGACCGGTGAGAGAGCCAGGCGCACCGGGACCTTTGCCACAGCTTCTGGCATGCCGTTGAGCGCCAGGATGGTTCCGATACTGGTGAGGGGATTGCTCGGCCCGATCACCACCGCTCCCGCCGCGTTGAGCGCAGCCAGGACCGAAGGTGCGGCCGACCCTCGGCCAGGCAGGACGGCGGACACCGCGGGTTCGGCCCGATCCCGGACGTACCACTGCTGGAAGTCGACACGATCACCGTCTCGCAGCTCGAGCCTCGTGGCGCAGGGCTGGTCGGAGGCAGGCAGGACGGTGACCTCGCCGGCCCCGAGCCGCGCCGCGAGTTCGGCGGTCACCTCGGTCAGGGACCGCCCGGTCGCCAAGAGCTGCGAGCGGACGAGATGCGTCGCGAGGTCACGGTCACCCACGCTGAACCAGACCGCCTCCCCGAGCGAGGCGAGCGCGTCGGTCGTGGTGAAGGTGTCCTCCACACGCCCCCACCCCCGCTCACGGTCCAGGTGGCCACCAAGCGCGTAGAGCACGGTGTCCAGGTCCGGGCAGACCCGGAGCCCGTGCCAGTCGAGATCATCACCCACGTTCACCACGACCGCTAGATTCTGCTCGCCGAGCACCTCGGCGAGCGTCGGGGCGAGGTGCGCACCACCGAGGCCGCCCGTGAGCAGCACTGTGCGCTGGCTCCTCGTGGTCCCGCCCGGTCCGGCAAGGGGTGGCCCGGCGTGGGCAAACGTACCTTCTACCATTACTTTTTAACTCTACCTTTATGCGTGAAGTTGACGATTGGGTCAAGAAGAAATATTCTTCCAGAAGAAAAAGGGCATCGCTACGCTGGTCTCCTCCTCTGGGATCCCGCGAGGTGAGCGGGAGACGCTTCGGCGCGCACCTGCCCACCGTACCGGGCCACCTCGGGGGGACCGCAGACGGGGGAGACCATGTACACCGAGATCCCATCGGGCCTGAGTAGTGAGCAGGCCGCCATTTGCTCGGAAGTGCACCGCTTCGGTGCCGAGGTGCTCCGGCCGGCGAGCCTCCGGCTCGACCGGCTCCGGGCAGAGGAGGTGGTGGCGAAGGGATCGCCCCTCTGGGATGTCTTTCGCGCCTGGTACGGGCTCGGGAACCATGCCGCCTCCCTGCCCGAGTGCTACGGCGGCCTCGAGTTCGACCCTGCGACGCAGCATGGCGTGTTCGAGGAGATGGGCTGGGCGGCCGCCGACCTGGCCATCAGCCTCGGCGTCTCGTCCCTGCCCTTCCAGATGACGGCCCTGGTGGCCCAAATGACGGACAACCAGGCCCTGGTGGACGAGATCGTGGTGCCGTTCGTGGAGGACCGTGATGCCCGCCACATCGGCTGCTGGGCGATCACCGAGCCTGGCCACGGTTCGGACACCCTTGGTGTCGGTCGCTCCGAGTTCCGGGATCCCAAAGCGGCCGGGAGCTGTCAGGTGCGGCGGGACGGGAGCGACCTGATCGTCACCGGGCAGAAGTCAGCCTGGGTCTCCAACGGGACCATCGCCACCCACGCGCTGCTCTTCGCCACGATGGAGGCCGGGCGGGGCATGGCGGGAGGAGCGGTGATTGTCGTGCCGCTCGACCTGCCGGGCGTGAAGCGCGGCGCAGCCCTCGAAAAGCACGGCCAGCGGGCCCTGAACCAGGGCGAGATCTTCTTCGACGGCGTACGCGTGCCGGGGCACTACCTGCTGGCCGATCCCGACATGTACCCGGTGGCCCTCGAGATGACCCTGTCCCAGGCCAACACCGGAATGGGCGTCATCTTCACCGGGCTTGCCCGCGCCGCGTTCGAGGAGGCGTTGAGCTATGCACGGGAGCGGGTCCAGGGGGGGAAGCCGATCGCCGAGCACCAGCTCGTCCAGTCCAAGCTCTTCTCCATGTTCGCCCGGTTCCAGCAGGCTCGGGCGCTCTCGCGAGCGGTCATGACCGGCCTGTCGGAGCTCGGGGGTGTGGGGGGGCTCGCCCACGCCATCACCGCCAAGGTCAGCTGCACGGAGACCGCGTTCGCCGTGGCGAGCGACGCCGTCCAGGTCCACGGGGGGGCCGGCCTCGTCCAGGGGATCCTGGTGGAGAAGCTGCTCCGCGACGCCCGGGCGTCGCTGATCGAGGACGGCGTCAACGAGTTCCTCGGCTTGGTGGCCGCGCAGCAGATCGTAGAGGGCTATGCGCTCTGAGGCGACTCGGCCGGTGCGCCACGACCAGCTGAACAGAGAGGAGTCGCGATGACCCGCGCCCAGTCGGCGATCGAGCTGCTGGTTCGCGAGCGCGCCCGCGCTCATCCCCAAGCGGAGTGGCTCGCCTGGCAGGACGAGCGGTTCTCGTGGGCCGCCGTGTTGAGCTACGCCCAACGGGCGGCGAACGGCTGGCTCGAGCTCGGCGTGCGCCCCGGTGACCGGGTCGCCATCCTGCTCGACAACTGCCCGGAGTTCATCTGGGCCTACCTCGGCTTGCTCCTCATCGGCGCCGGGCCTGTCCCGGTGAACACCGCCCAACGGGGGGCCACCCTTCGACACATCCTGGCGGACGCCGGCGTAAGCGCGGCGATCCTCTCCGAGGACCTGAGGCCGGCCTTTCAGGCGGCGCGCGACAGCTGTCCGAACCTGGCATACACCGTCGTCGTCGGGGGCGCCCGCGGGGACGGCATCGATTGGGACGTGGAGCGGCTCCTGTCGGCCCCTGACCGGGAGCCGGTGGTCGAGGTCAGCCAGCCGCCGGGCGGAGCGGCGATGCTGTACACGTCGGGGACCACCGGCCCCCCGAAAGGTGTCGTGACCGACCGCTACGACACCAGCCCGATCGGTGTGCTGCTCGAAGCCGCCGGGATCCAGCCCGGCGAGACGATGTACACACCGCTTCCCCTTTTCCACGGCAACGCCCTCTTCGTGTCGATGATCGGCTCCATGCTGCTCGACGCACGATTTGCCCTTGGGGAGCGGTTCAGCGCATCGCGGTTCTTCGACGACTGCCGCCGCTTCGAGGCCGTGGAGTTCAACGCGCTGGGCGGCATGATCTCGATCCTGCTCAAGCAGCCGGCGCGCCCGGACGATGCCGACAACCCCGTCCGGGTCGTCCTCTCCGCTGGCTGCCCCCCCGACCGGTGGGAGGAGTTCGAGAAGCGGTTCGGGGTCAGGCTCGTCGAGTGGTTCGGCATGGTGGACGCCCCCGGCATCCTCGTCAACGCCGAGGGTCGGGTCGGCTCCATCGGCAAGCCCGTCGCCGGGGTCGAGTTCGCCCTCCTCGACGATGCCGGGGAGCCCGTCGCGCCCGGTGAGGTCGGCGAGCTCGTCTTCTGTCACCCCCGGGGCCAGCTGACGCACTACCACGGGCTCCCCGACGCTACGGAGAACGCCTACCGGGGGGGGTGGTTCCACACCGGCGACCTGGCGAACCAGGACGCGGACGGCTTCTACTACTACCGGGGACGCAAGAAGGAATCGATCCGCCGGCTCGGCGAGAACATCTCGGCGTGGGAGATCGAGAGCGTGGTGAACGCGCATCCCCAGGTGCAGGAGTGCGCCGCGCACGCCGTGCCGTCGGAGCTCGGAGAGGACGAGGTGAAGCTGGTCGTCGTCCCGAAGCCGGGCGAGCACCTGACGCCCGAGGCGCTCGTCGCCTACTGTCAAGGCAAGATGGCCCGTTACGCGGTCCCCCGGTACGTGGAGTTCGTCGGGGAGATCCTCAAGACCGGCACCCAGCGGGTCCGCTACGCGGAACTCAAGGAACGGGGGGTCACTCCGAGTACCTGGGACCGTCTGGCGGCCGAGGAGGCCAGTGCGATGCGAGAGGAGCACCATGGGTGAGGTAGTGGTCATCGGAGCCGGCATGACCCGGTTTGGGAAGTTCTTCGAGCGGAGCGTCCGCTCCCTCGCCGAAGAGGCCGTCCAGGAAGCCCTGGCCGATGCACACGTCACGCCGGCCGATGTCGGCTTCGTGGCGTTCGCCAACGCCGTCGGCGGGATCCTCCAGTGCCAGGAGATGATCCGGGGACAGTCCGCCCTCCACCACACCGGCCTGCTCGGTGTTCCGATCGTGAACGTCGAGAACGCCTGTGCATCGGCATCGAGCGCTTTCCACCTGGCCTGGCAGGCTGTCGCCTCCGGCTCGGCCGACATCACCCTGGCCGTCGGAGCGGAGAAGCTCACCCACCCGGACAAGATCCGATCGTTCGCCGCCATCGGCACCGCCATCGACCTCGAGGAGGCGCCAGCCGCCAGAGAGCTGCTCTCCTCCGTCCTCCTCGGGTGGACCCCTCCGCAGGAGGAGAGCGTCCCGCCTGGATCCACCGGCTCGGCCACCTCCGGCCTTCCCGGTAGCAACCTCCAAAGCTCGCCCTTCATGGAGGTCTACGCCCGGATGACCGACCTCTACCTCGACAGGAGCGGCGGTACCCGGGAGGACCTGGCCGCCGTCTCGGTCAAGAACCACCGGCATGCCATGGAGAACCCGAAGGCGCAGTACCGGGATCCGGTGACCGTGGACGAGGTCCTCGGGAGTCGCGTCGTCGCCGGTCAGCTCACCGTGCTCATGTGCTCGCCCATCGCCGACGGCGCCGCCGCTCTCGTCCTCGCCTCCCCGGAAGTGGCTGCCCGGCTGGGGGTACCAGCGGTGCGCGTGAGCGCGTCAGTGTTGGCGTCGGGCCGGGACCGGACTCTCGACGAGCCGAGCGTCGCCGAGCGCGCCGCCCACCGGGCCTACGAGATCGCCGGCATCGGTCCGCAGGACCTCGACGTCCTCGAGGTCCACGACGCGGCGGCAACAGCAGAGCTGCAGCTCTACGAGGAGCTCGGCCTCTGCGCCCCCGGCGACGGACCGAAGCTCCTTGCCTCGGGGGCGACCACCCTGGGAGGAAGGGTCCCGGTCAACCCCAGCGGTGGCCTCCTGTCCCGCGGGCACCCCATCGGTGCTACCGGGTGCGGCCAGCTCGTCGAGCTGGTGGACCAGTTGCGCGGACGGTGCGCCAGGCGCCAGGTGGAAGGTGCACGCGTCGCGCTGGCCGAGAACGGGGGTGGCTTCATCGGCACTGACGCGGCGGCGACCGTCATCACGATCCTGTCGACCTGAGCTGGCGGGGTGGTGCCGAGGGGAAGTAGCGCGGCCGATTCGGCTGTGAAGGCACGGGAAGAGAAAGAGAAAGAGAGCGGTTCACCATGGAGTTCAATCGAGTCATAGGGACGAGACGCAGCATCCGGTTCTTCAAGTCGTGGAGACCGGTCGAACGCGCCAAGATCCAGGTCATGCTCGAAGCGGCCAACCGGGCGTCGCATTCGATGAACGCCGACTACTTCCGCGCCATCGTGGTCAACCGGGACGACCTGGACCGAGAGACCAGAGACGCCCTCCGCAACCCGACCACCACGGCCGACCTGGACCTCGCCCCCACCTACATCTTCTGGTACATCGACCTCAACTACGTGGAAGGTGCCCAGGACCGGCTGAAGGAGCTCGTCCAACAGCACGCCCTGCCCTCCTCGCACGGCTGGTCGAAGGCCTACGTGGACGACTACCTCTGGCCACAGGTTCTGGAGCCGATCTCGCGGGACCCGAACTCCGTGGTGTTCATGGGCGCGGTCGAGACGGGCATCGCCATCTGCAACGCCATCAACGCCGCCGTCGACCAGGGTCTCGGCACCTGTATGCACGCCTTCACCGCGAACGAGAAGCTGAAGCCGCTCTTGGGCGTGCCCGACACCTGGCTGCCCGTCTGGCTCCAGCTCCTCGGCTACCCGGCGGAGGAGCCAGAAGCCGGTGGCCAGCGCCCGCGCCGGCCCCTGTCGACGATGTTCTTCGAGGGTGACTGCGGTCACCCGTGGGAGGAGGACCCCGAGGTGACCGAGCGCCTCAAGAGGGAGGGCATGATCCAAGAGCCGGGGCCCTTCCCCTACCGGGCGCAGGAGGTCCTCATGCTCTCCCGGATGTACGGGCTGCCGGAATGACCACCGGCGACTACACCGCAGCCCAACCTGCGGCACCCGGCACTCTCCGGGGCGACACCGACAAGTTCGCTCAGTCACCGGCGGTGACACGCTGGCTGGCCGAGACGGCCGGGCCGGTCACGGACCTCACCGGGAGGGCCTCAGCGCTCGAATCCCTCCAGGGATTCTGCGCGTTCGTAGGGGCGGGACCAGACGAGCTGGTGGCACAGTGCCTTCGTCCCACGAAGTCCGGGGGCACGGCCATCAGCACGGTAGGGCGCCGCTCGGTCAACGAGTCAGTCGAGGCGTTCGCCGCCGCCCAAGGCCTCACCGGGCACGATGCCATCGTCCTCGGCAACCGCTTGCGCGGCTTCCTGATCCACAACGGCATTTTCCTGCAGGGACCCGCGTCGATCTCGTAGGGCGAGGCCAGCTGCCCGACACCGGCCCGGGCCACTTCCCGGCCGCCAGGCCCAGTTATCGGTCATCGCCGCCGTATCGGAGCATGGTATTCGGGGGCGTGAGTAGGATCGGTGGCCCTTCAACCAGTGGCAGGGTGTTCGCACAGTGCCACGTTGGGACTACCAGTTTGGATCAGCTGGCTTTCACGTATCGGCGGAGCGCCTCTCGGATCGCCTCCGAGACGCTGATGCCGTGCTCAGATGCCCGAAGTAGCAAATCCCGCTTCAATTCTGGATCGAGCCGAACGGACTCGACCGATGAAGGCGAAGAACCCATTGCAGGTCGGCCTCCTCGACGACGACGAAACTCCTCGACGTCGTAGCCACGCTCGGCTTGGTCTGCCAACTCCTCGATCATCTTGTCGGTGATGGGAGTCCCATCAGCTCGCGTCCCATGTGTCGTCATTGCGATCACCGTCCCTTTGGCAAGAGGTGTCTGTACTGCTCCGTCATGGCCATTGCGTGGATGACCGCTGGACCTTGTGGCCGGTCCAAGACCACCAGTTCCAAGAGATTTCCTCCTCGATCAGGTCCGGGCACCAAGTAGCGGATCGGATCGTCGGCGACCTCTTCGATGACCACAGCGTTCTTCCCTCCATGCTGGATGTCGTCGTCCTCGACATCGTGACGAAACGCCGAAGAGAGAACCTCCACGAAGGATGTGTACTACGAAACCTGATCGATAGTCCGAGCGCCTCTTAGGACGTCCGGCCCGGTATCGGAACCTGAGGGGCGTGCGGAAACCCAACTTTGCGCCCAACATTTCCGTTGCGGGACGTCCGGCGCTGAATCACTGCCATCTCCTCGCCGGCTGAGCTGAATCCAGGGGCCTTCGATCACGATGGCGTGGTTCGAACACGGTAAATCTGGGACTACCAGGAAAGTGCAGGTCAGAGCCAGCATGTGCAGTAACCATGCGAATGGTATCGATGTAGCCCGCCAACGTACCTGCCGACGTTTGGGACTTGGCGACTGGGCGGATTGGTGGGCCAGGCCACCGAGTTCGGCGCTCGCTTCGCTCTTGCGGTGACAGGCGTCACTCATTGAATCCTCAGCAAGCTGAGGATTCAATGCAGGTCGAGATAGGGCAGAGAGAGGGCCACGGCGGACGACGGCCGTCTCGTTGCGAAACGCCAGTGCAGCCGCCTGATCGAGGTATTGATCCCTTCCGGTCAAACACGGGCGTCGAGGCGACGGCCGCTGACCAGCAGCACGACGGCCAGCAAGAGCACGGCGACACCGGCGATGAGGAGCGGTGCCTGACCTCCTGATCCCCAGGCGAGCCCGGCCCACAGCGACGCGATGAAGGCACCGACCCCGGCGATGCCGCCGTAGGTTCCCAGCGCGGTGCCGACCTCCTCGGGAGGAACGAGGTCGGCGACCCATGCTCGACTCACCCCGTCGGTCAGGGCGGTGTACCCGCCGTAGACCGGGAAGAGCACCCAGAGCCAGGCGCTGGTGTTGATGAGGCCGAGGCCGGTGTAGGCCACGCCGAACAGGAGCAGGCCGACGGCGAAGACGATCCGTCTTGGGACTCGATCCGAGATGACGCCAGCCGGGTAGCTGAGGGTGGCGTAGCTGAGGTTGTACAGCACGTAGAGCAGGACCACCCCGGTGAAACCAAACCCGAGGTCGGTGGCTCGGAGCAGCAAGAGCGTGTCGGAGAAGTTCACGAGAGCGAACGCGCCGAGGAGCGAGACAACCTTCCAGTAGCTTCGGGGTAGCCGGGCTGGATGGAGCCCGAACCATCGGACCTGGGTTTCGTCGGGTTCGGGTTTGGGGTGGGGTCGTTCCCGGACGAGGAAGATGAGCCCGACACTGAGGGCGGCGGGGATGAACGCGATGAAGAAGAGTGGGCGGAGCCTCTGCCCGATCAGCTGGTAGAGGCCGAGTCCGATGAGCGGGCCGACGACGGCGCCGGCGGTGTCCGCGGCCCGGTGGAAGCCGAAAGCACGGCCTCGATTGGCCGGCGTCGAGTCGTCTGCAATCAGCGCGTCCCGAGGCGGTCCGCGCATGCCTTTCCCCATGCGATCTGTGAACCGGCCGACGAGGACAAGTGGCCACCCGCCGGCAAGTCCGATGAGAGGCTTGCTGATCGACGAGACGGCGTATCCGGCGGCGACCAGGGGGCGGCGCCGGCGGAGGTCGGCCAGACGGCCCGACGCGATCTTCGATATCGATGCCGTGGCTTCGGCCACACCTTCGATGAGCCCAAGAATCGCGGGCGACGCACCCAGCACCGACGTGATGAATAACGGGAGCACCGGATAGAGCATCTCCGAAGCTGTGTCCTGGAAGAACGAGACGAGTGACAAGACCCGGATGTTGCGACTGAGGCGCTTGGGTTTCTCGATGTCGGTCACACTGCGCTTCTTCCGTTCAGCCCGGTCCGCTTCACCGGCGAATCAACAGATGTAAGGCTCGAGTGAGCCCGCCGGTGATGTCGTAAGTGGGAAGGCACCAATATCTCGATCAGGCGGCTGCACTAGCGTTTCGCAGCGAGGTCGACCATCATTCACCATGCCCAGGCTAACGACGGCGAGATACCCAAACCGTCACTCTCCGGTGATCCCCTCGAGAAGCTCCCGGGTCGCGTCGGCATGCCCGGCGTGGCGTGCGGTCTCGTTGATCAGTCGGAGGACCACCCAGCGCAGGTCTGTCGCGTCGCTCCATCGGCATGGCTCGACGATCGATGGCGTCGACCTGACGCACGTGCGTTGGCCGACCAAGGCCGTCGGGTGGAAAGCCACACATCCCGTGTCCACCCCGCCATCTGCCTGCCAGCGCAGGTCGACCTCCAAGCGATCACAGGCCTCCCGGTCGGAGAACCCCTCGAAAGCCTGGAGGACCATGACCGTCGCCATCACCCGGGCCGGGATGGTGGGCCGGCCCTTGGCTGAGTCGGTGTAGCAGTTGGCGAAGTAGTCGTTAGGAAACATCTCGTGGCCATGGTCGGCAAGCGGCCGATAGATCGACCCTTCCCGCAGTCGGTCACCCAGGATCTCCCTCGGATTCTCGAAGCGTTGCTGGACCTGAGACGACCCGAGTGCCATACCCGCAATTCTTGCCGACTCGCTGAAGTATCGCGAATCGAGCGGGCGACTACTTCAGCACGCTCCTAGTGTGGTGACCGAGGTGCATGTGTCGGTCGGCAACCAGGTCGTGGTCGACCAGCCCCTGGCACGCGTCGATCCCGCCTCCGAGCAAGTCCGAGTCATACCCGACGCTGGGGAGGAACAGCAATGAGAAGCCCACAACGCACGACGCTCCGGGGGTTGCCCGAGCGCGTCCAGATCTACGAGGTAGGCCCGCGCGATGGTCTGCAGAACGAAGCACAGGTTCTGAGCGTGGAGGCGAAGGCGGAGTTCGTGCGCCGCCTGGTGGCGGCTGGGCTGAGTGCTGTCGAACTGACCAGCTTCGTCCCGGCCAAGTGGGTGCCCCAGCTGGCCGACGCCGAGGAGTTGATAGCCCAGCTCGGACCACTCCCTGGTCGACACCCGGTTCTGGTGCCCAACGAACGGGGCCTCGAGCGCGCCCTTGCCTGCGGCGTGAAAGAGATCGCGGTGTTCGCCAGCGCTACCGAGAGCTTCGCTCAGCGCAACCTGAACCGCACCCTATCCGAGTCGCTGCAGCTCTTCGCACCGGTGGTTAGCCGGGCTGTCGAGGCCGGGCTCCCGGTCCGAGGGTATGTCTCGATGTGCTTCGGTGATCCCTGGGAGGGAGCCGTCCCAGTCGCACAGGTCGCCGCCGTGGCCACCGAGTTGGCCGAGATGGGGTGTAGCGAACTGTCGCTCGGCGATACCATCGGCGTGGCGACGCCCGGCCAGGTCGTCGAGCTGCTGGGCAAGCTCAACGACCGAGGTCTCGGGCCCGACCGGCTCGCGGTACATTTCCACGATACCTACGGCCAAGCCCTTGCCAACACGCTGGTCGCCCTCCAACACGGGGTGACCACGGTGGACTCTTCGGCCGGGGGGCTCGGCGGGTGCCCCTACGCCGGCAGTGCGACCGGCAACCTGGCCACCGAAGACCTGGTGTGGCAGTTGCGCGGTCTGGGCGTCGACACCGGTGTCGACCTCGAAGCACTCTGCCGTACAAGTCTGTGGATGGCCGGACTGCTCGGTCGGCCGAGTCCATCGCGTACCGTTACGGCACTGGCCCCGACTCTCGAGTGACGGTGCTGTGCGCCTGTGTGTGAGAGTGTGCGATCCCATGCCCTGATTCGAGGAGAACCCTGATGCTCGATACCAGACTCAGCGAAGAACAGGAACACTTGCGCAAGACCGTCGAGGATTTCGCCCGCAAGGTGGCTGCCCCGGTCGCTGCCCACCACGACTCGACGGCTACCTTCCCCTACGACGTGGTTCGCCAGATGGGTGAGATGGGACTGTTCGGTCTCCCGTTTCCCGAGGAGTACGGGGGAATGGGTGGAGACTACTTCGCGCTGTGCCTGGCGATCGAGGAGCTTGCCCGGATCGACCAGAGTGTGGCGATAACCCTCGAGGCAGGGTGCTCCCTCGGTGCGATGCCGGTCTACCGTTTCGGAACCGAGGCCCAGAAGCAACACTGGCTCCCGCTGCTGTGCTCGGGCCAGGCGCTCGGTGCCTTCGGGTTGACAGAGGCTGGTGCGGGCAGCGATGCGGGCGGCACGCGGACCACGGCGAGGCTCGAGGACGGGCAGTGGATCATCAATGGCTCCAAGGCCTTCATCACCAACTCCGGTACCGATATCACCAAACTCGTAACAGTGGCCGCAGTGACCGGTGAGGGCCCTGACGGCAAGCCGGAGATCAGCTCGATTCTCGTGGAAGTCCCGACACCGGGGTTCACGGCCGATCCTTCCTACGACAAGGTCGGTTGGCATGCGTCCGACACCCACCCGCTGTCTTTCAACGACCTCCGGGTGCCAGAGGAGAACCTTCTCGGCGAACGCGGGCGGGGGTACGCCAATTTCCTCCGCATCCTCGACGAGGGCAGGATCGCGATCTCGGCCCTTGCCGTCGGTGCGGCCCAGGGCTGTGTGGACGAGAGCCTCAAGTACGCCAAGGAGCGCGAGGCGTTCGGCCGGCCCATCGGGCGCAATCAGGCCATCTCGTTCAAGATCGCCGAGATGGAGGCACGGACGTACGTGGCGCGGTGTGCCTACTACGATGCCGCCGCCAGGATGCTCACCGGCCGGCCGTTCAAGAAGGAGGCGGCCATAGCCAAGCTGGTCTCGTCCAACGCAGCCATGGACAACGCGCGGGACGCGACACAGATCCACGGGGGCTACGGGTTCATGAACGAGTGCCCCGCCGCCCGCCACTACCGTGACTCGAAGGTCCTCGAAATCGGAGAGGGAACCAGCGAGGTGCAAAAGATGCTGATCGCCAGATTGTTGGGGCTGTAGATGGACAAAGTCGTGGGCACCGCCGCCGAAGCGGTGCAAGATATCCCCAGTGGAGCGTCGCTCGCAGTGGGAGGCTTCGGGTTGTGCGGTATCCCGACCGCGTTGATCGAGGCATTGCTCGTCAGCGGTGTCAGGGACCTGGAGACGGTGAGCAACAACTGCGGAGTCGACGAGTGGGGTCTGGGGATGCTGCTGTCCGCGAAGCGCATCCGCCGGACCACGGGTTCGTACGTCGGCGAGAACAAGGAGTTCGAGCGCCAGTTCCTCTCCGGAGAGTTGGAGGTGGAGCTGGTCCCACAGGGAACACTGGCCGAGCGGCTGAGGGCGGGAGGCGCGGGCATCCCTGCCTTCTACACGCCGGCCGGGGTGGGTACCCAGGTGGCCGAGGGCGGGTTGCCCTGGCGCTACGACGGTGCCGGCGGCATCGGACTCGCCTCGCCACCCAAAGAGCTTCGTGAGTTCGATGGCCGGCCTTACGTCCTCGAGCGGGGGATAAGGACCGACTTCGCCCTGGTCCACGCCCGCTACGGTGATCGTCACGGCAACCTGATCTACGAGAAGAGCGCACAGAACTTCAACCCGCTGTGCGCGGCCGCCGGACGGGTGACCATAGCTGAGGTCGAGGAACTGGTCGACCCGGGTGGGCTGGACCCGATGCAAGTGCACACGCCTGGGATCTTCGTCCAGCGGGTGGTGCACGCGCCCGGTATCGAAAAGCGGATCGAGAAGAGGACGGTGGCGCGGTGATCGGCTTGACACGTGACGAACTGGCGGCGCGAGTCGCGGCCGAGCTGGCCGATGGGCAGTACGTCAACCTAGGTATCGGATTGCCGACGCTGGTGCCCAACTTCGTGCCCGACGGGCTGCACATCGTGCTGCACGCCGAGAACGGGATACTCGGTGTGGGACCCTACCCGGCGGAGGAGGCCATCGACCCGGACCTGATCAACGCAGGCAAGGAGACCGTGACGGTCGTGCCGGGCGCGTCGTATTTCGACTCGGCTGCGTCGTTCTCCATGATCCGCGGTGGCCACGTAGACGTCGCCGTCCTCGGGGCCATGCAGGTGTCGGCCACCGGCGACCTGGCCAACTGGATGATTCCCGGGAAGATGGTGAAGGGAATGGGCGGAGCAATGGACCTCGTACATGGGGCGAAGCGGGTGATCGTAATGATGGAGCACACCGCCAGGGATGGGGGGTACAAGATCGTGCGCGAGTGCACCCTGCCACTGACCGGTCAGGCGTGTGTCCAGCGGATCATCACCGACCTCGCAGTGATCGACGTGGAACCCGAGGGTCTCCTGCTGCGCGAGATCGCGCCTGGCGTCACGCTGGACGACGTGCGCGCCGCCACCGAACCTCAGCTCATCGTCGCCCTGATCTGAGAAACGCATTTGGTACTCCGGCAAGGGTGCCCAGCGGGATGTTGTGCCCAGGTTGGTTGGTCACCGATGGGGCGGTCTCGGTGTCGAGTGCGGCCTGGCGGATCGCCGAAAGTGCCTCATCGATGTGATCGGGGGTGTCCCAAAATGGCGCATCCGCGCTCGTAACTCTTCTCTTAAAACGGCTCATCCGGGAATTGAGCGGGTTTGAGAGTAGGGGTCGAGGCCACCGCAATGGAAGTAGATGGCGGTCTTGAAGTTCTCCCGGTTGCAGTAGCCGCGGGCCGACACCCTGATCGCCTGGATGCGCGAGTTGAGACCCTCCGCGCCGGCGTGGTGATGCGGTGGGCAAAGAAGGCGAGCAGGCCTGCAAGATGACGCTTGAGCGTGCGTGCGGCTTCGACGACCGGCTTCAGGCGCGAGTGCGGCGCCCATGTCGGCGGCCACACCCATCGTGACCATTTGAACAGAACAAACGCGCTGGTTAAGCGATTGTTTCGAAGAAACTTCCGGAGACCCCGAAAATTACTTCATCGGGCTATCCAGGAAGCTCCCGCTAGTAGCGTCACCTTGACCCAAGCTCCCGAGCTAGCCGCCTAGGTAGAGACCATGCACCTGTTCGTTTGCCGTAAGTTCGTCAGGAGTCCCCTCAAGTCCAATCCGGCCCTCGCGAAGCACATAGGCGTAGCTCGCCAGCTTCAGCGCGCTGCTGACGTTCTGCTCCACCAGCACAATGGCCGTCCCCTGCTTGTTGATCTGCACGAGGGCCTCGAAGACTCGTCTAATAATTATTGGAGCGAGACCGAGGCTCGGTTCGTCCAGTAGCAACAGCTTTGGGCTGCTCACCAGCGCACGCCCGATGGCCAGCATCTGCTGCTCACCACCCGACAACGACCCGGCGACCTGGTCGAGACGCCTCTCCAGCGCAGGAAATAGCTCCAATACTTCTGCGATCTTCGAATCGATGGACTTCTTGGAAGCGAGGTGCCCTCCGAGCACGAGGTTCTCTTTCACCGTCTCACCGACGAAGACCCTCCGGCCCTCTGGGCAGTGAGCGATTCCGAGCTTGACCCGCTTCGCCGCCGAAATACGGGTGATATCGGTGCCATTGAAAAACACCGATCCGCGTGACGGCCGGACTAGACCTGAGATTGCCTTAAGAGTCGTCGACTTGCCCGCACCATTCGCTCCAAGTATTGCAACGACCGAGTGCGCCCGCACGCCGATGCGCAAAGCGTGGATCGCGGTGACTGGACCGTAGGAACAGGTCAGCCCTGAAAGCGAGAGGACCATGTCGTCACCGGTGGTCAATTTAGCTCCGTTGCTGACTCTTCTCCGAGATATGCGCCGATGACCACGGGATCTCGGCGGATTTCTTCCGGCGCCCCTTGGGCGATTTTGCTACCGAAGTCGACTACAATTACCTTCTCGGATACCCCGAGAACCAGCACCATGTTGTGGTCGATCAAGAGTACTGCACAGCCGAATTTCTCGGGGATCTCCTTTATCTTCTCTGCCAGCCACACCTTGAGACCTTCAGATGTGCCAGCCGCCGGTTCGTCGAGAAGAAGAAGCTTCGGATGGCTCACCAGCGCCCTGCCCAAGTCGACAAGTTTCTGGTGCCCAAAGGACAGATCTCCGGCTCGCTTGGTGGCAATCGATTCGAGATCCAAGAATCCAAGGACCGACTCAGCCTCCTCGCGCGCTTCGCGCTCGTGCTTGCCCGCTCTGGGCAGGCGAAACATGTTCGAAAACAGTCCTGCCTTGCTGCGGTGATCTGTACCGACCTTGAGGTTGTCGACTACGGACAACTCCTTGAACAGCGCCACATTCTGAAAACTGCGCGCTATCCCCAGGTCGATGATCTGCGACGGACCAAGCTTCAGCAGGTCGTGTCCATCGAAAGTTACCGTGCCATGCTGAGGAGTGTAGAAGCGGCTAATGATATTCAAGATCGAAGTCTTGCCCGCGCCATTGGGTCCGATAAGAGCAGTGATCTGGCCGTCCGGTATCTCGAAGCTGAGGTTATCGACTGCCTCGACGCCTCCAAATGAGAGCGAAATCCCGTCTAGTTCAAGCATCAGACGCTCCCTGATGATCGCCAACGCCGATACCAGCCTGCGCCGTTAGTGCGTCGCCCGGATTACTTTCACCCTCTCCTGGGACCCTAACTGTACCCCGGGTCGACCTTAACCATCGAGCGACCACGGTTGGGATCGAAGCAATTCCGCCGGGAAAAGTGAGGAGCACAACCACCACTGCGCCTCCGATGATGAACTCCGAGTACACGCCGATACTCGCGGACCTGGTCTGAACGTATACCAACACCAGTGCCCCGAGGATTGACCCCCCCACCGATCCGAGTCCACCCACGATCACTGCCGCCAAAAAGAAGAGTGAGAGCGACAGCGTGAAATCACCCGCCGTTACCAGCCCTTCGAAGTGACCAAAGAGATCTCCAGCGATCCCGCAAAAGAATGCAGAGAAGGTAAACAGGATTACCTTGGTGCGGGCTACGTGGATACCCATTGCCGCAGCGGCTGCTTCTGAATCCCGTACGGCCATGATCGCTCGCCCGCTCTTGGATGCCAGCACCAAGAGGATGAGAACCAATGAGATAGCGACCACAACGAAGCAGAAATAGTACATGGCCTTGGGGGAGTTCATCAGGATCGGACCGATCTGGGTGTTCGCGATGGTCAATCCAGTGAAGCCATTTGTGATGTCTGTGGCCTGCAGGGCGATTTGTGGCACCGCTAGGCCAAACCCGAGAGTAATGATCACCAGATAGTTCCCTGAGAGCCTTCCCGAAGGAAGTCCCATCACCAGGCCGACGATCCCCGCGAGCACTCCGGCCATGAGCAGTTCAAGCGGAAGCGCAAGGTGTAGATGGTTCGCAGAATAGCCGGCGGCGTAGGCACCGATGGCCAAAAAACCCGCATGGCCGATAGACACGAGTCCCCCGAATCCCACCAGCAGATTAAGCGACACCACAACCAACGAATAGATGATCGTCTGGGTAAGAATCCCCATCGTGGTGACGTTCGCGCCAACGACCGCCGGCGCGAGTGCAAAAGCAAAAGCACCGACGACCAGTCCGATCTGGCTGCCACGGCGACCTTTGCGCAATTGAGACAACTTGAACGCCATCACTGCCTACTAACCACAGGACGACCAAACAGACCATTTGGTCGGATGTAGAGCACGATCAGTATCAGGATGAACACAAATGTCAACTGGAGGTTATTCGAGAAGTACCCCGAGACCAGGTTGGACATGATTCCGATCACCAGCCCACCCACCACTGCCCCAAGGAGCGAACCGAACCCACCGAGGACCGCGGCGGCAAAAGCAAAGACCGCAACATTCTCCATGAAAGTAGGCGTCAAGGATATCGCCGGAGCGATCAGTATCGCTGACACACCCGCCACCAGCACCCCAACTGCCCAGGATAGCGAGATGTAGCGCTGAGTCTGGATCCCCATCAGCGAGGCGGTATCGCGATCAGACGCCACAGCCCGTAACGCCAGCCCCAACCTCGTGTGCTGGTAGATCAAGTAGAGCGCGATAGCCAACAACACAGTGATTGCCAACATCAGCGCATTGTTTCGATCTAGCAATACCGAACCGATAGCAAATGATGAGCCGTGCAAGACGTGAGGGAGGGTCTTGGGGCTGTAGCCGAAGAGGGCCCCGTCGAGACCTTCGATCGCCACCAAAAGCCCCAGAGTCATGACGACCTGGATGATGATTGGCGACTTCTCCACCCGTCGAAGAAATACCGCCTCGACCAACACCCCAATCACCATCGCGCAGGCGAGGGCGATAAGCCAGGCCAGGACCACCGGTAGATGTAGCGGGTTGAGGGCGAGCCACATCAACAACGCCACCGTTGTGGAAAGCGACGCGCTCGCAAAGTTGACGACGTTCGAAGTCTTGAAAATCAAGGTTAGCGAAATCGCACCGAGAGCGTAAACGGCCCCAAATCCCAACCCGGAGACAACTAGCTGGAGAAACAGAGTCACGTACGCGACCCCCCATCGGTCTCCATCTTTGCGTATCTCAAACTTCCCCCCTCAAGGTACCTTACGCTCGCGGTCTCTCGATCCGAAAGCGTATCGTCAAAATGCCACTTGCACGTAGATCACTCCGTGAGGCCTCCGGTTTCCTGAGAGGTCGACCGGTGGAGAGTCCGGCGTGGCAGAGCAGTGGAGTGCGTCGCATCGCGATGAGTTGTCCGAGTGGTTGACCGTTGAGCCGATGGTCTCGAGGTTGACGCTCGGTCACCACTTCGGAGTGCACCAGGCAACGGTGCAACGCGAGGTCGACCACAACGGCGGGCGATTCGGCTACCGGCCAGCATCCGTGCAGCAGGCGGCAGACAAGGCCCGATGTCGACCTCGCCCGAGGCGTCTTTGCGAAACCCGGACCGCTGCGTGGTCGGGTCACCGCAGAGGTGAAGCTGGCCCGGTCCCCCGAGGCGATCTGGGCCGACCTGGTGGCCGAGGGTGTCAGCGAGCGGATCTGTGTCGAGACGATCTACCAAGCGATCTACGCCGGTGTGTCGCACGTCAAGCCCAACCGAATGTCGCCGGCGGCGCAGGCGACCCAGGCGACCCTGCCAAGCCCGTCACGCCAACAAGCGCCCGGAATTGGCGAACATCGGGTTGCGGCCCAGTGAGGTGGGCGACCGCAGCGAGATCGGCCACTGGGAAGCCGACCATCTGATCGGTTGGCGGAACCGCTCCGCCCTGATGAGCCTCACTGAACGTGTCACTCGCTACGTCATGCTCATCACCATGCCCGAGGGCTACAGCGCCGACGCTGCGCTTGCAGGGATGTGCGAAGCCTTCGAGCGCATCCCTGCCCACCTGCGCCGCTCTGTCACCTTCGACCAGGGATCCGAATGGGCCCACTGGGAAACTCTCGTTGCGACCTTTGACCTCGACTGCTGGTTCTGCGACCCGCATTCGCGGTGGCAACGAGGCCAGATCGAGAACCAGAACGGGCACTGGTGGTGTTGGTTCCCACGCGGCACCCGCCTCGAGAACATCGAGCCCGAGCACGCCAACGCGATGGCCTATTTCGTCAACAACCAGCGCCGCTGGAGTCTCCACTACCAGACCCCCGCCACCCTCTATGCGGTCGCTACCGCGTACTGATCGTTAGAACTGGCCGACCCCACGAAACAACCTGGATACGTCGGATATTTCTAGGCGGTTGGCTTTACTCGCTGCCCGTTTATATTCTCGAGCACGGTAATCGTCTTCAGCCCAGAGTGATCTGTCGGCGAGTAGGAGATGGTACCGCCCAGGATCGGCAGGTTGGTCAGTGTGTTCATACCGGCGATAAAGCTCGCCCTAGTCAAAGGGCCCTTGGTCGCCTTGAGTCCGGCGACTGCGGTCTGAGCTGCCTCCCAGCCCCACGCAGCGAAGACCGAAGCAGCAGGAATTGACGGCTCGTACTTTTGCATTGCGCTGAGGAAGGCAGCGACCTGGGGGTTGGTGCTATCGGTCGTTAACGGCGGGATGAACGCAGAAATGTAACTGTTGTTGATCTCCGTGGAGTTCACCGCAGAGTAACTGGATGGTGTGATCGACACTTGGCTAAGCAGGATCTTCGGGTGGAAGTTAATCGCCGCCATGGCATTCATGATCGAGATCGCCGGGCTAGGGATTGCTAAAATGATGACTGCGTCCACTCCAGCGGACTTCAGCTGCGCAACTGCAGAGGAGAAGTCAGTCTGAGTCGGGTCGTAAGGGATTGAGACAGCTGCCGTTGCACCAGAGTTTTGGAACCCCTGATAGAGGGTTTTGCCAAAGTCATCATTCTGGTAGATCACCCCGATCTTGGACGACTTAATCGTTTGAGTGGCAAACTGGCCGAGTGCCTTGCCTTCTAGGGTATACCTCGGCCAGATGTTGAAGAAGAACGGCCTCAGTGGCTCGTAGGAGAAAGAAGCACCGCTACCCACTCCGACAACGGGAATGCCAGACTGCTGATAGATGGGCATGCTGGCCTCGGTGGTCGCCGTCCCATTGGTCTCCACAATTGCAAAGACGTGATCCTGTTCAATCAGCGTCTTGGTGTCCTGCAACGCAACCGGCGGAGAGTACTGATCGTCGAGACTGGTTAGCTTAAGTTTGCGCCCATTGACTCCACCTTGAGCGTTAATCGTGTCAAAGTACGCCTGGATTCCAAGAGCCTGCTGACCGTAGAGCGCAGCCGGGCCAGACATCGGCACCGTCTGACCAAACAAGATCGAATTGGCAGTCACCCCCGGCGAAGCAGTCGACGAGGTTGAAGAGCTAGATCCGCAAGCTGCGGCGAGCAACCCGAGCGTTGCCAGGACCCCGACCAACCTCGTTGCCTTGGCAGTGCGCCCCGGTCGACGGTCACGAGCGCGAACACCACCATTATGACTGTTCCCAACCATGTCGTTGATCCCCTCTTATTGATACTCATTACCAAGATCGGCCCGGAGCCGCTCACGACGGTACATGATCGTTTTCTTATGCTACCCCATGGCAAGTTGTCGAAACGGGCCTGGTCTTCCGGGTTCCCGGCCGGGGTACGTTCGTCACTCCCTCCTCCAGGTGCTACCTGCAGCAGTTCGGCTCCGTCGAGGATCAGATGTCCCTGTCCGCCGATAGCCAGCTGCAGATCCTGCATGCTCTGACTGCCGCAGTCGATCCCACCACCGCCGCTAGATTGCGCCTGTCCGACGACCGCGTGGCGAAGGTCACCTTCTTGCGTGTTCACGACCGAGAAGCCTTCTCGCACACCAGCGTCTAGTTGCCACCACGCGTCCGGGCGCAACTGGGAGAGGTCAAGGAGCTGGCCAATCCGGGCACCATGAGCTCGGTGACCTTGATCGGGTTGCTCGACCGCGTGCTGGACGCCCCGATCCGGGACGCTGAACAGAGCATCACGGTGGTGACCTCACCGGCCGAGGTGGCACAGGGCCTGGACCTTCCGACCGGTACTCCTACCGTGTCCGGCTCCGCCGCAACCCCACGTAGGTCACCACGCATCCTCCGGCTGCTCCAAGCGTTCAACGACAACGGCTTTCGCTCCTCCTACAACCTGGCAGCGATCCCCAGCGTCAGCCTCACATGAGCGTCACATCGCACGGCATCCCACGGCGGGGTACACCGGCATGCCGGCGCCCGTGACCAGCCATTCACGCCGTGACCATTAACGTCGGCCAGTACTTTGTGCGTAAATGGCCTTACATTTTTCGCCCATCTATTATCGGAGCCCTGTCCTACTTGCGAGGAGCTGACGCTGTGACCTCCCTTGCTGGCGAGCTCGCTACCTGGGCTGCTGACCTTCAACCGACGACCCAGGATCTCGAGCTGGCCCAGCGATCGCTCTTGGACACGATCGCGGTTACCGTCGCAGCACGTAACGAACCCATTGTCCGCACTGTCTCCGGCCTGTCCGAGGCAACCCGCTGGGCCGTGGCGGGGCATGTCCTCGACTTCGATGACCTGCACATGGAGTCGACCACGCACATCAGCGTCGTCTGCCTCTCCGCCGTGCTGGCGACCTACGGTGACGCGCGTGCCTACCTGGCTGCCGCGGGTGCCATGGCCCGGCTCGGCACCGCGCTGGGCTGGTCGCACTACTCCTCCGGGTGGCACACCACGACGACCGCCGGCGCGCCGGCCGCCGCAGTCGGCGCCGGCATCGCCCTCGGCCTCGACGCCGACCAGATCGCCACAGCGATGGCGTTAGCCGTCCCCGCGGCAGGAGGTGTCCAGCGCGCCTTCGGCACGGACGCCAAGTCGCTGCAGGTCGGGTTCGCCGCTGACGCGGGCGTGCGGGCTGCCCGCCTGGCCGCCGACGGCGCCACTGCCGATACGAGCGCCCTCGACAGCTGGCTCGAACTGGTCGGCGGCGACCCCAGCGCCGTCGACTTGAGCGGCCCTGCGGTCCCGGGCGGCCTGGCCGTCAAGGTCTTCCCATGCTGCTACGCGCTCCAGCGCCCGATCAGCGCCCTGTCCGACCTGGCCCGGCAGGGGCTGGACCCGGCCGACGTCAGCCGCATTGTGTTCAAGACGCCCAAGGGCACCGCCGCGCCGCTGGTCCACCACCGCCCGAACACCGGTCTGCAGGCCAAGTTCAGTATCGAGTACGCCGCGGCCACCGCCCTGCTCGACGACTACCAGGGCTTCTCCAGCTTCACCGACGACGCAGCACAGCGGCCTGAGGCCCGCCGGCTTGTGGATCTGGTCGACGTCCAGCTTGGAGATGGTGGTGACTGGCTGCTTGCCGGTGAGTTCGAGGCAGAGGTCTACGTCGGCCAGGAGATCCTGCACGCGCGAGAGCAGTTCCCGCCCGGCTCTCCCCAGCGGCCTCTCACACGAGATGAGCTGATGCGCAAGGTGCGGGACTGCCTGACCGGCACCCCCCTGGACCCGGAGACGATCGACTGGTCGACCGCTGGCCAGCTCCTGCGCCACTACCTCTGATCCCACCTGCGCCGCGGCGACCGCGTCACGCCCGAACAACGTGAGAGGAGTCCCCGTGGAGGGGCTGAACGAAGAAGAGCAAGCGATCATCGAGGTGGTCCGCGACTTCGTCAACCGGGACGTGACGCCGGTGGCCCAGGAGCTGGATCACACGAACACCTACCCCGAGAAGCTTATTGAGCAGATGAAGCAGCTGGGCATCTTCGTCGCCGACATCTCCGCCGGCGTGTACGCCTACACCGGTGTGCTGACCGCGTTGTATGAGCGCGAGCGCACCGGCGCCGGCACCACTCCGAGGTGGCGATGCTGGACGCCTTTGGCGAGTGGACCAGCCAGCCTTACTTGTACGCCCGCTACGTCGGCACGTCTCCACGCCGCGCCGACGCCCGCCACGCGTCCATCTCCCCCTACGGCCCGTACCAGGCCGGAGATGGGGCGCAGGTGTTCATCGGCGTGCAGAACGAGCGCGAGTGGGCGGCGCGGTGCGCCGACGTGCTGGGTCGGCCGGGCTTGGCACAGGAGCCCCGCTTCGTCCGCAACTCGAGCCGCGTCGAGAATGACGCCGAGCTGCTCGTGATGCTCGAGGGGGCTTTGGCCCATCTGACGGCCGAGCAGGTCACCGTGTCGGGCCGCGAAGTCGCCATGGGCGCGATACCGGGGGTCGGCCAGCACACCGACGCCATCCGTGCCGAGTTCGCCCCCAAGGCGACCGACTCCACCAAGGACCAGTTATGACATCGAGCGCGATGAACGCGCTGCCGGGTGAGCCCGAGACCAGCACCCGCACCGAGCTGATTACGCTCGAGCCGGCCGAGGCCCTGGCCGGCATGCTGGACATCGACGCGCCCTCCGCCGGCGACGAGCTGCCCGCCCTGTGGCACTGGATCTACCTGCTCGAGCGTCGGAGGCAGAGCGACCTGGGCCCGGACGGGCACCCGAGTCACGGCATACCGGCGCCTCCCGGTCCCGGTCGCCTGCGCATGTTCGCCGGTGGACGTGTGTCCATGCACACCCCGCTGCGTTTCCGCCAGCCTGCGACACGCACCACCCGGGTCATCCGCACCGCCGAAAAGGAAGGCAAGTCCGGCCCGCTAACCTTCGTCACCGTTCGCAGCGACATCGAGCAGGGCGGCCGACTGGCGATCGCCGACGAGCAAGACATCGTCTACCGGGCCCCCGGATCGACGCTGCCAGCGAAGTCGAACACGGCCGAGACTCCGGCGCCTATGGGTAGCCTCGCGCTCGACGTGGACTCGGTGGTGCTGTTTCGGTTCTCAGCGCTGACGTACAACGCGCACCGCATCCACTACGACTCTGCATATGCCGCGCAGGAGGGCTACCCCGGTCTGGTCGTGCACGGGCCGCTGCAGGCCCTGATGATGGGCGAGCTGATCCGTCGCTCGGGCGTGCCGCTAGTTGGCCAAGAGTTCGCCTACCGCCTCGTCGCGCCGATGTTCGGCGAGCAGCGCCTCACGGCGGCGCTCAACTCCGAGGAGACCGGCGTCTCGGCGCAGGTCAGGGACGCCACAGGTAGGGTCACCGCAACCAGTACCCTTCGCCCGTGGAGGACGTAGGGCTTTTCGCCTGGCTCATCCTGGCGGCGGGGGAGGAGCGGCGGCAACGGCGAGGAATGCCCGATCAGACCAGGTGAACCGGGGACGTGGCGTGCGTCGGTGCTCAGACCTCGAGTTGATGACGAAGCACGATGAACTCGATGTCGTTCTCAAGGCCGCTGGGACGATGAACCCGGAGAAGCTCGAAGGCGCGACGGACCAGAGGAGAGGAACGAGAGGGCCACGGCCGCAAAGGTCCACCCCACCTATCACGCGTGGTCAAGCTGGCGTTCGAGTTTGTGCACCCCATACCCTCGGTGCTCGCGAGTTCGGGCACTCCGCGGGCACTCCGCGGCGAGGCGCAAAGTCATGCAGAAGGACGGTGCAAACTGCGTGCTCAGACCCACATCGTAGATGCCGACTGCGTTCGTCCCAGGCACCGGGTCCTCTCGGGGCTCAACTGGGGCGGTCCCTGGAGGCCACCACCAACAACCCACCGTGAGGAGGCGAGACGTGCTGTAATCAAGGTGCTACTCAGGGGAGGAGGCCATAGCGATGAGTGACACGGTCAAGATCGGCCCGATTTCGGCGGAAGCGCTGCTTGGACCACCGCCAGGGCCACCGCCGGTTCCCGAGTTCTCCATTGTCCCTCGAGTGGGCGTGGCGGTCGCTGGGGCCATCATCGTCCTGCTCATTGTGTCCATCGCCGGGAACTGGCTCTGGGCACTCGATTTCTTCCACGTGGCCGGCGGGGGCCTGTGGACCGGGATCGACCTCTTCGTCGGCCTGGCCATCGGGCCCATCATCGGCAGGATGTCCGTGCCGGCCCGGATCGAGTTCTCCACCCGGTTCATGCCGAAGATGCTCGTGATCATGCCCACGCTGGTCATCGTGACGTTGGCCGCGGGGTACCAGCTGGCGCGCCACCTGGGCTTCCTTGCGCCGAATTCCCCGAACCACGGCTTGCTGGTCGCCTCATACATCGTGGTCGGGGTGATGGCGGTAATCGCTTTGGGCATACTGGAGCCGGCAAACCTGGCTGTACTTTTCGAGTTGAAGAAGGAGCGCCCGAATGGCGAGCGCATCGGCAAGCTGATGCGGATCTTCATCCTCACCGCCGGCATCACGGGAGTGATGCAGGTTGCGACCCTGGTGATCATGACGAAGTTGGCCACCTCATGACCGCGGCCATGGAGAACGCCGACGTTACCGACGAGCGCACGCTTCCCCCGATCGGCGAGTTGGGGATTGCTGCGCTGATACTCGTTGTGGCCGCTGGGATCTACCTGACTGCCCAGACGAACCGCCATCCGAATCTGGTGCCAGCGGTCATTGCCCTGACCCTGGCCGGCGTCGTGGTGGCGGTGGCGGTGGTCATGCTGGCGCGCATCGGCAAGTTTGCCTGGGGCAAGTTCCGGATGGTCTTCGGCTGGGCGCTGCTCGAGTACGCGGTGATCGCCGGGATGCTCGTCTATGTGTTCGTCTTGGACCACATACCGAGCGCCACGCTGGCGGTGCTCATCGCCGCCCTCGTGCTCTTCGCCGTCGACATCCCGATGATGTTCGGATTCGCCGTGGCGCGCTACCAGCCGGTCTCGCCCTAGGAATGAGCCATGAGCGACGTGTCACACGGACCGAGTTGGTGAGAAGCCGCTGACAGGAACGGGTATCCGCCGAAGGGCCAATGAATGACCGGCTGCACCTGGTCTGAACGACACCTGCTAGTTGTGCCAGTTTTGTCCGAGGGTCACTTGCGCTCATAGAGGCGAGGACAACGTTCAGGCCGCTCTGCCTTACAACCAGCAGGCCGAGGGTTCGAGTCCCTCAGCGCCCACAAAAACGAGTTGCGTGAACCGGAATGCGGCCGACCTGTTGCCCGGCACGACCATCAGATCTGCAGAGTGCCTCGGATGTCCTTCATGAGGAGCACAAGGTGCAAGTCGTCGGTGGTGCTCGCCTCGAACTCGGGAACGAGGTAGAGGTAGAAGCCGCGTGCATCGCTCGATTCGGCGTGGACGAGCAGGCCTCGACATCCGATGTCCGAAGAAAGCTCGAGCAGTCGAGCAATGACGTCCTGGAGAAGGCCGACGCCGAGTCCCTGACGTTCATGGTCGGCGTCGACACCGAGTCGTGCGAGGAGTGCGACGGGTTGGGGATAGCGTCCGGCACCTTTGCGGAGACGCCGAGGTGCCGTATCGGGACGGATCTGGGCCATGCACCAGGCGTAGTAAGCGACAACTTGGACACTGCGCTGTTCGGTTACAACGAAGACACGAGTCGTTCCGGTGCTTGTCGACTGGCGGGCATAACGCTGCAACCATTCGGTCTGCTCAGGTGACCGGCATCGGAAGCCGCTCAGGTCATGGTGGGCGTCCAGCGGCTCCGGCGGCCGATAGGCGCCGCTCACTCAGTGAACGGAGAGGGACGTTGGATCAGATGGCGGAGGCCCGCCAGATCGCGCGATGGGCGAGAGTTGAGCGACTCCCACGCGGTGAGAGCTGTGTCGTCGAGTTCGAAGACGTCACGGTCTGCGAGGACTCGCCGGGCTGCGATGCAGGCCTGCGTGACCACGAAGTCAGTCAGGTCGGTGTCACTGGCGGCGACGGCGCGGTCAATTAGGTCACGCTCTTGGGGCGTGGTGCGGAGATCCATGCGCCGGCTCCGACGGCGTGATTCTGTTTGCACGGTCAACCTCCTCTCTTCGTTCGTACGTCTAGTGTACGTCCAGTGTACGTCCAAAAAGCCGGCTGGACAACGGATTCGAGTGCCCTGCCGGACAGAGAACGACAGCAAGTCGATCGTCCCTGGTCACCGAGCCTCTTGGAGGCCGATCAGCGGACCTCCGATGACGAGAGACCGGTTCGTAGTGCGTGACCCAAGGTCCACCACGTCGCTGACAAGCGCCAATGCATGACGGGGTGAACAGAATACGAACCCGCAAGGTTCTACTCGGTACCTATCTTGCCGGAGACGGCGTCGCCAGGGAGATATGCGAGCCCTCGCGATACCAAGTCGCGCACATCACAGCTCACGAGCTGACCGTCCGAAGCACGAGCCGCCGCCACGTAGGCGGCGTCGTACGCCGAGATGCCGTGCTCTTCGGCGATGGTCGCCGCGATCGCGAGGAGCGACGCCTCGGCGCGGACGAGCCCGCCGTCGTCGGATACTGCGGTTACGCGTTCGCGAAGTCGATGTGCTGGCGAGTGGTCCCGCCATGAGCGCACTGCCACGTTGGTCACCTCGTAGAAGGCGAGATCGAGGGTGGCCAACGGATCGCCACCTTCGAGCAATCGGCGGGCGTCTCCATGGTGCTCGTCGTCGGAGTCCTCGCTCGCCAGAAGGATGCTGGCGTCAAGGAACCAGAGGTTCAACGTTCGGGCCGGGTCGCCTTGACCAATTCGGCGACCCCACCCCCGTGACCTGCGAGAGGTCCGTCCATATCGTCGATCTCGGCCATTCGCTCAGCACGGCGAATGCTGCGTCGTCGCAAGGTCTCTTCCGCCAGTTCGCGCAAGTACGCGCTCCGCGTGGTTCCGCGGCGACCTGCCTCGACATCTACGGCCCGAAGCAGATCGTCAGGAAGGGACACCATCACTCTCGCCATGCCAGGAGTATGCCCGGTATTGCCACTTCGCATCGAATGGCGGACGACCGACCGCAAGCTCGTCGGCGGACGCGCCTATGAAGGAGCGACGAGGGACGGAGCCTATTGGTCAGTAGCTCATGGGAGGGCGATGACCGGTCCCGCCAGAATCGGACTGCGGTTCGTAGTGTGTGACCCAAGGTCCCCGCACCAGACTCAAGACGCACACACGGTTGCAAGATAAATTCGGCGACGACACTCGACAGCCAGCGCCAGCATTTCATCCTTCATGGGTGGCCGCCACGGCCATGGGGAATCAAGAGCTTCCCCGCTCGTCTACGTCGTCCCGTAGGCCGGCCGCCCATCCCATACCCCATAAACGTTCACGCCACGAACAGGGACGTGCCGTCAGGCAATAGGATAAGTCCTGGTCAGACTATGTGGAGATGTCTCCAGTACCCCCCTGGAAGGTATAGAGGCTCACTCGTAATGCGTAGGTCAGGAGTTCAAATCTCCTCCCAGGCTGCATAATTATCCCGGCAAGACCCTGGCGGCTCTGCGTGGCACTGGACCGTGGAGGCCGCCCCATCGCGTCGGTCCTCAGCACCCGCAGCGCCGACAGAACCTGCATCGACATCCTGTCCGGATGGGGGTACAGCCAGGTGCTGTCCCCACCGCGGTGGTCGACGAGGCCAGGAGATGAGGGGTCAGACCACCCGACAGCCTCAGCAGGAGTGCGGCGATAACCCGGAATTGACCGTCACCAGCGCGGCGTTCATCGGTCCGGCGCTGACCGAGAGGGCATCGCTCCGGAACGGCTGGTCCAACGAGTTGATCAAGAAGATGACAGCCAGCATGATGCCGGCCACCGCGGCTAATACGGTGAACTGCGGCCAAGGTCGGTCGACGAAGGTGATCGCGGCCACGGCGACCAGGACGACGCTGCCGCCGCCGATCACCAGAACCCACAGCAGTCCTGGCAACGACGATTTTGCCGCCCGGATGCGAGCGTCTCGTTGATCGGTCAGGTTCGACAGTTGCTGCATGATCGTTTGGGTGGCGGCCACGGCCCGGGGATCGGCACCGTTCATGGTGGGTACGTAGCGATAGAGGCGTTCCAGCGGGGCACTGTCGTCGGGAGGCACGCTGCTCCCCGACTGCAGGGCCGGGTACTCGCGATGGACGACGGTAGAGGCGTAACAGGCCAGTCCCGACCTCAACGGCACGCCGGACGAAGCGGGGAGAACGTGCGTCAGGTTCGACAGGGCGACCACGGCGTCGGCCTCGGACACCGCATTGTGCTGGGCACTCTGGAACGCCTGCAGGGACGAACCCAGAACGAATGCCAACAACAACCCGTAGGTTGCGGTGAGGGCGCGGAGGGCGGGCGAGCCCCCGTCAGCGCTGAGCAGCCGATCGCGTCCCCGAAAGATCCGGCGGATACCGACGGTCAGGATCCCAGCCATGGCCAACGCTCCAGCCACGATGACTGCGACCGTCAGCCAGATGCTCATGATCCCGGCAGGATACCGGCTCAGGGTGTGGGGTGCAATGACTCGAATCACCGATTGAACTGGGGCAATGTGTCGGTCCGGAGCGAAGTAACGGGCGGCTCGCGGTCAGTCCGCCGGCGCTTGGCTCAGACCCCGCCGGAGACATCCGAAGGCTCGGCGGGGGTGGCCTGGGGCCTGGTGTTACTTTCGGTCGCCGACCCCCGGACGGCGTGGTGGACGAAGCGGGCTGCCCGGCGCCGCACATGTCGCTCAAGCCGCTCGGCATGGGTGGAGGGAGGTCTGGGACTTTGGGCATGGGGCGCTCGAGAGAACCGCTTCTTCGCAAGCTTGACAAGCAGTAGGTAGACAACGACCATCCCGAATAGCAACAGGAAGAAGGTCACTGGCAGCGGTGTGAAGCCCAGCAGCCCGGCGAGCGGCGTGTACGGCAGGACGGCACTGACCAGGGCCGCTCCGGTCGGGACGAGCAGCATCGGCAGGCTAGGTCGACTCCGGAGGAACGGGACTCGCCGGGTCCGGATGACATAGACGACCAGCGTCTGGGTGGCGATCGACTCGACGAACCAACCAGTCCTGAACTCGGTGTGGCCGGCGTGGAGCAGGGACAACATCACCCAGAAGGTGAGGAAGTCGAAGATCGAGCTGACAGGACCGAACACGGACATGAAGCGCCGGATGAACGCCATGTCCCAGGCCGCCCGCCGGGCCAGCGCCTCGGGGTCCACCTTTTATGTACATTCCGGTGAACGGAGATGTATCGGTCCATAATGGGTGCAACGCCGGTGGCCGTAGTCACTTGGGCCCACGCAGCTGTACCAACGAGAATGACGAGGTCGCACTTGCATAGCCGTGAGACGCAAGTCCCAGTGGGTTCGAATCCCACTCCGTTCGTTGTGTCGCTCTCGTGATCGACATCGATCCAACCGGGAGGTCGGTATGAGCGGGCTTCGATACCACAGCCCGTCCGGCCATCTCTCGTGACGACCCCCACACGTGGGGGCCTTGTCGGCGTACGCCGGAAAGGATCCGGTGATGTCGGAGAGCCACGTTGGCCGATGGCCCTGGCGGTATTGGCAACCGGTGGACTGCGTGCCCTGTTACCGGCGCAACTCAGGTGGGGTGACGCTCGCTGGATCTACCCGGCGGTCGTCATCGTGCTGCTTGGAGTGATTTTCGTCGGGGACCCGGGTCACATCTACCGCCAGTCCCGGGGATTACGGGTCATCACCGGGACGTTGTTTGCCGTGATCTCAGTCGCCAATGCAGAGGCCGCCATTAGGTTGGTGGCCAGCATTCTCAGCGCAGATCCGTTTACCCACCACGCCAACCGGTTGCTCGTGAGCGGAGGAGCCATCTGGTTGATCAACGTGATCGTCTTTGGTCTCTGGTATTGGGACGTCGACCGGGGCGGTGCGGCGGCCCGATCCCGTGGCTCGACGATCGACCCGGCGTTCATCTTCCCCGAGATGGTCAACCCTGGGTACGTCAAAGCCGGTTGGTACCCAAAATTCGTTGATTACCTGCATCTGTCATTCACGGCGGCCACCGCGTTCAGCCCGACGGATGTGTCGGCCATCAGACCGTGGGCCAAACTCCTGATGATGGTCGAAGAGTCCATCTCGCTGTTGCTGGCGCTGCTGGTGGTTGGGTACGCCGTGGGCATCTTGAAATAGGCGGAACGCCGGCCAACGCGATCGGCTGGCGGAAGTTCCAGGCCGACACCAACATCGACGTGTACTTCTGTGATCCCGTGCGCTATGAGGCGCTTTGTATCCGTGCGGTGATGAAAGGACACCGCCTTCGGACTGTCGCAGCAGTCCGCTGAAGCTGAGGGCAGTCTGACCCAGGAGGTGCTGGGGAAGACGGCAAGCAGCCCTGACGACGGCGGGATGGGTCGGCACTGCTAGACGAACCAGGTCGAGACTAACCGTCTCACCCCTCGCGGCGTTGCCGGTAACCTTCGAAAGTTGAGCGACGCGTCTCGGGAGACAGATCGGGCTTTCGTCAGCGCCGGATCGTCCATCGGACGGCGCAGCTTCCCGCAACGAGCCGAGTCCTGTACCGGATCGAGCACTACAGCTCCCTGCCTGCAGTAGCGCTGACCATCACTGCGGGCCGTGATCTGTCTGGTCGCCGCAGGTGCAGCGCTCGGTTTCCCGAGTGGTTGGGTGGCCGCGTTCGAAGTATCCGTGTCAACCGTCACGCTCGTGATGGTCTTCGCGATCCAGCACACGCAGGGCAGAGAACAGGCGGCAACCCAACGCAAACTGGACGAGCTGATGCTGGCCCTACCTGGCGCGGACGATTCGCTCATGACGCTGGAGGAGGCGTCGCGGGAGGTCATGCTCGACGTCGAGGAGGAACAGCGAGACGTTTGATAGACGTCATCCGACACAGACACGGAGCGATCACCCTACGAGCACCGCAACGCGGCTGCCCGACTCGTCAGGCGGAGGACTGGTCGGGTCCCGTCCCAGGGACACGACCCCGTGATATCAACCCAGGTCAAAGATGGGACCGGTGATCGTGGGGGAGCGGTTCGTATTGTATGACCCAAGGCCCACAAAAACGAGTTGCACGAACCACGAGGAAGATCGGCCGCGGTGGCGAAGGGCGTCAGGAGCGATAGGCGTCAGCGCGGTGCCCGATGGCTGTGACTTCGACGGTTCGCCTCACGTCGTCGATCCGATAGAGGATCCGGTAGTCGCCGCGACGAGCGGAGAAGGCGGGGGCTAACGGTGGGTTGAGGGGTTTGCCGACACGACGGGGATTGTCGAGCAGCAGCCCATTGATCAATTCGTATGCGGCATGGGCAATCTTCTCGGGTAGCGAGTCGGTAAGGGCGTGGGCGGCTGGTCGGGCAACGCGCAGTCGATACCGGTTTGTCACCTGGTGTCGACATGGCGGCCGGCATTGTTCATTGCATCGGCGAGCTGCTCGGCGTCGAGAACATCCCCATCACCGAGCGCCTGTTGCCCTTCCTCATGAGAGCGCAAGAGGACTGGGTCGGAAAGAACGGCAATGGTTTCGCGCATAGCGTCGTAGTCGTCGGCTCCGATGAGCACCGCCGCCCGCCGGCCGTTCCGCGTGATCTCGAATCGTTCGTGAGTGGTGCTGGCCTCATCGATCAGTTTCGACAGGTTGGCCCGAGCATCGGCAACGGGAAGAGTAGTCATGTACACGATTATAGCGTGAATGGGGTGCCGCAGACCAGTGGGTTCTTATTGTGTCCCCAAGGCCCACCGAGTCCTCTAGCTGGGCCAATGAACCACCCGATGGGCCGGTGCGCGAACCGCTCCGAGGATGTGATGAGTGCATCCGGCGGTGGCACGTTCGCGGCCGCTTCTCTCGACCGCCGGAAGGAGGCGGAGTTGACCTCGATGCTTGCGGCTGCCACTGTCCCTGACCAGGCATTTGGGGACGCTGAAGCCCGATACCGGTAGAGTCGAGGGTCATCGCTCGGCAACCGACCCCGTGAGGCCGTCCGGTATTGCCTTGCCTCATGCGCCTCGGCGCTTTCGGAGGTCCCGTGGGTTCCCTGGTTGTCGCACCCGAGCCGATGGCCGCTTCCGACCCCGCCGACATGGCAGAACAGGCACCGGCGATGGTGCACGCGGCTCAGAAGCTGGTCACCGCCGCCATCGTGGCCGGCCCGGCGATCGCGCTTGCCATCGTCATCCCCTGGCTATGGGGGCACGCCGTCAACCTGTCCGACATCGTGATGGGACTCGTCCTCTACGTCCTCACCGGCTTTGGGATCACTATCGGCTTCCACCGGTTGTTCACCCACAGCGGCTTCGGGCCGTGCCGGACGCTGAAGATCGCCCTCGCCATCATGGGCTCGATGGCAGTTGAGGGCTCGGTGACCAGCTGGGTGGCCACCCATCGTCGCCACCACATGTTCAGCGACCACTCCGGCGACCCCCACTCCCCCCATCGCTACGGCGATCACGGCACGGCTCTGCTGCGGGGCCTTGCCTTCTCTCACGTCGGTTGGCTGTTCGTATCGGATGCGTCGAGCGCCGCCCGCTACGCACCCGACATGCTGCGCGACCGCGACCTGCAGCGGATCGACCGCTTATTTCCGGTCCTGGCCCTGGCGTCGCTAATGATCCCCTTCGGGATCGGCTACGCACTGTCGGGGACCTTCACGGGAGCCCTCACCGCCCTGTTGTGGGCCGGCCTAGTGCGGATGGCGCTCCTCCACCACGTCACCTGGTCGGTCAACTCGCTGTGCCACACCTTCGGCCAGCGGTCGGACGGGACGAGTGACCGCAGCACCAACCTGTGGCTGCTGGCCATCGTGTCCCTCGGTGACAACTGGCACAACATCCACCACGCCCACCCCACCTGGGCCCGCCACGGCGCACGGCGGGGCATGGTGGACCCCTCTGCGTGGCTCATCCGTCGGTTCGAGCGCCTCGGCTGGGCGACCAAGGTCCGGTGGCCGACGGTAGGAACTCAGGGCAGATCCCAAGACATGGGGTAAATGAATCCTCAGCAAGATCTGAGTGGCCCACGTCGTTCGCAGGGCTGATCAGACCATCCGCGGGGACCTGGAGCACGCCGAGGGCACGGCAGAGCCTCCGACCGTCTGAGAATGACAGCCCCGGCGAAAACCAGCTTCTGGATCGGGGAACCTGAGACGCCGGTGCCCGCTGGGGGAGCGACGCCCACGGTCATCACGGGCTCAAGGTTGGAGTCGCTCGACCTTCCAGCCGGCTCGATCCGGCGTGTAGCGGAGTCGGTCGTGGAGGCGGTCCTCCCGGTTCTGCCAGAATTCGAATACCTGAGGCTGTACTCGCAACCCCCCCCACCACGGCGGGCGGGTCACCTGGTGTCCGACGAATTGGGACTCGATACGCTGCACCTGGAGATCCAGCGCCTCCCGGCTGTCGATGATCTGGCTCTGATGTGATGCGTAGGCCCCGACCCGGCCACCCGCCGGCCGGGTCAGAAAATACGCGTCGGATTCCTTGTCGGAGATGCGATTGACGGGACCTTCGATCCGAACCTGGCGCCCCAATGGCTCCCAGTAGAAAAGGAGGGACGCGTGAGGATTCTCGGTGAGCTCGTGGCCCTTGCGGCTTTCGAAGTGGGTGTGGAAGACGAAACCGTCCTCATCCCACGCCTTCATCAGCACCATGCGCACTGATGGACGGGCCTGGAGGTCGGCCGACGCCACGGCCATGGCTTCGGGGCTCGGCACGACGGCCGCGGCGTCCCTGAACCATCTGCCGAACTGGACGAAAGGATCAGAGTCAGCGCCTTCTTCGAGGAGTGCTTTCCACTGCGGAGTCATACCCTGACGTTAGTGACGTTCTGACTGAGGACTCGAGGTCGACCGCTCCGGGCTCCTGGTGCGTGATACCCACGGTTGTCTCGAGTAGGTGCTGACTGACGTGTTCGGTTTTTCCCAGCCGTTGGCTTCAGTAATACTGGGATGATGCCGACCCTTGACCACTGGTCCGAATCTGCCGACGCCATCACTTCGGCGCTCAACCTCACGACGCCTCCGATTGCCATCACCTTCTCGGATTCGTCCCCAGGCGGAGTCAAGCCTTACGACGCCCCGATGCCGGAAGCGACTCCGGATGGCCGGACCGGTAGTGTGCCGGCGGGGTGCGTGTTTTGGACCAAAGCCGTCGACCGGACCTTCACCACGGTGGCTGCTGACCACGGGAATTGCAGTGTGGGGAGTCTCACCCACGGATTTGCCACCCTCGAAGAAGTGGCCGGTCGCTCAGACGTGGCCACGCTGCTCGAGTCGGGTTGGGTGACCATGGACATGGTTCCCGGCATCCCGGTGGTGACCGAACGTCCGGAAACCGTGACCTATGGCCCGCTCGCCGACACGCCGGTCGATCCCGACGTGGTCATGATCCGGGTCAACGGCAAGCAACTGATGGTGCTCTCCGATGCTCTTCCGGACCTTCGCATCGACGGCAAACCCCAGTGCCATATCGTGGCCGTGGCCAAGGAGCAAGGTGAAGTAGCAGTCAGCGTGGGTTGCATGTTGAGCCGCACTCGCACCAATATGCCCCGGACGGAGATGACGTGTGCCATCCCCGCCAACCGGCTCCAGGACGTAATCGACCGGGTCGAGGCGACCGCGGCGATCGACGGCATGGTGGCCGCCTACGCAGCCGAGGATGCGCGCCGATTTCTGCCGGTCTGAGAGTTACTTTTTGGCGGCCTCGTAGTACGGGTTGGTACCCGAGGCGTGGTCGGTCACATCGACCACCCGGGTGATTTCGGGTACCGAGTCTCGCAAGGCCACTTCGATTCCCTGGCTCAGGGTCACCGCCGCCATCCCGCATCCCGCGCAACCTCCACTCAAGCGGAGATAGGCAGCATCATCCTCGACCGCCACCAGGTCGGCGCGCCCACCATGCGCGGCAATGGACGGGTTGATCTGTGCCTCCAGCACCTGGAGGACCCTCTGTGCCACGTCCCCACTGAGATCGACCGGGGGTCCGGCCATGGCTGGGCTCCCCATGGTCGGAGGCTGGTTGGGATTGACGATCACCATCCCCGTCTCGCCGCCGTCACTGTTGACGTCGAGGACCGCCCCCTTCATGTTGGGGATGCTTTCGGCCGGTATCACGATCTTCAGATCGTCCTGCTCATCGCTCCAATCGCCCGGTTGGGCATCGGCGATCGGTTGGAAATACATGTCGTAGGTGTAGGCATTCCCGTTCGACCCCGTCACCTCGACCCAGAGGGCAAGCGACTCCTGGTCATCTTCGCTGGCCCGCAGCTCAGACACCATGGCTACGGCTGCGTCGGTCGCTCGCAGAACTGTCAAATTGTCGGAATCGACGTCATTCATGATGGCTTCGCCTCGGTACTCGCTCGGTTACGTGCATCATAGGGCGATGCCACGGATTCTCTTGTTGTTACCCACTGCCACCTATCGGGCCACCGACTTCATGGCCGCGGCGGCCGTCCTGGGAGTCGATGTGGTGGTCGGGTCCGAACACCGTCAGGCCATGGCACGGTCCATGGGAGATCGGGCGGTGGTCGTACCCATGGGGTCACCTGACGCCGCGGTGGAGGCCATCGTGGCGCTCCACCATCGGACGCCGCTCGATGGCGTCCTGGCTGTCGATGACCAGGGCATTGTGGTCGCATCCCGAGCCGCCGAGCGTCTGGGCTTCCCGCACAATCCACCCGACGCAGTGGCTGCCACCAGGGACAAAGTCGTCATGCGAGAGCGCCTGGGCGCTGCTTCGGTCCCTCAACCCTCCTATCGGATAGTTCCCGCCGGAGCCGATGAGGCGCTGGCGTGCGCTGACATCGGGTACCCCTGCGTGATGAAGCCGGCATCTCGATCAGCCAGCCAGGGCGTGATCCGTGTCGACGACGACGCCCAGGCCGGGGCGGCTGCTGCCCGGATTCGGGCCATCCTCGGGGACTGCCCGGAGCCGGTGGTTGTCGAGCGTTTCGTGCCCGGAGCCGAAGTGGCGGTCGAAGGGCTGCTCGTCAACGGGAAATTGGAGGTCCTGGCCGTGTTCGATAAGCCCGACCCCTTGGATGGTCCGTTCTTCGAAGAGACCATCTATGTCACGCCGTCGAGGCAGGCAGCCTCCATCCTCGCCAATGTGGAGACAATCACTGCCCGAGCTACCGAGGCGATGGGATTGCGGGAAGGACCGTTGCACGCTGAACTGCGTATCGGTGCCACGGGCGTGGTGACGATCCTGGAATTGGCTGCCCGGTCGATCGGTGGTCTTTGTTCGCGCTCCCTCCGGTTCGGGGTCGGGGTGAGCCTTGAGGAGGTCATCATCCGCCACGCCCTCGGCATGAGTTTGGATGGCCTCACCCGTGAGGCCCGGGCGGCGGGAGTGATGATGCTCCCGATCCGATCGGCCGGGGTGCTGGTGGAGGTAAGGGGTCTGGAACGAGCCCGGGCCGTCGAAGGCGTTGCCGGTGTCGAGATCTCCATCCCCTTGGGACGGGACGTGGTCCCGCTTCCGGAAGGCGACCGTTATCTCGGATTCATCTTTGCCCGCGGGGAAACGGCTCATGAGGTCGAGGAAGCCTTGCGCCGAGCTGAGTCCTGTCTCGAGGTCGAGCTCCGCGGTGCCCCGCACGATCGGCCTGTCCGGCACCATTAACCTCGCTTTCGTGCGAGTGCTTCTGGTTTCCACCTATGAGCTGGGCAACCAGCCGCTGGGGTTGTCCAAGCCGATGGCGGCGTTGGAGGCGGTCGGCCACCAGGTCCGTTGTGTGGATGTGGCGGTTGACCCGATTGACGTGGCCGATTTCGATTGGGCTGACCGTGTGGCGTTTTCGGTGCCGATGCACACGGCCATGCGGTTGGCGCTGCAGGTGGCCGAGTCGGTCCGGGCCCGGCGGCCCGATCTTCCGCTGTGCTTTTACGGTCTGTATGCCACGGTGAGCCGTGATCTCACCGTCACATCGCCGGCTGACGCGGTGATCGCCGGCGAATATGAAGCCGGTTTGGTGGCCTGGGTGGGCGGAGTCGATCCAGGCCGTGCCATCCAACTGGCCCGTGGTCCCGCGCTCCTTCCCGCCCGGAGCATGTTGCCCACCCTTGACCGGTATACCCGGTTGGCAGTTGGTGGTGAGGAACGGTTGGTTGGTTCCGTCGAGGCCAGCCGGGGTTGTTCCCATCGGTGCCGGCACTGTCCGGTGCCCGTCGTCTATGACGGTCGCGTGCGGCCGGTGGACGAGGCCACGGTGGTGGCCGACGTTGATCAGTTGGTGGTCGCCGGCGCTCGTCACCTGACGTTTGCGGATCCCGACTTCCTCAACACCCCACTCCACTCCCGCCGGGTGATTGCCGCCATCCACACCCGCCACCCCGGGCTTACCTTCGACTGCACGGTCAAGGTGGAACACGTCCTGCGTCACCCCGACATCTGGTCCGAGTTGGCCGAAGCCGACTGCCTGTTCATTGTCTCTGCATTCGAGTCGGTGGACGACGTGATTCTCGAGCACCTCGATAAGGGCCACACGGTGGCCGAGGCGTCCGAGGCGGTCATCCTGTTGCGCCGACACGATATCGAGGTGCGGCCATCGTGGTTGCCGTTCACTCCGTGGACAACCATCGACGGCCTGGTTGACCTCCTCGATTTTGTGATTGTCCACGACCTGGTTCCCAACGTGGATCCGGTGCAGTACACGGTGCGCTTACTGTTACCCGAAAAGTCGCTGTTACTGGACCGACCGGAGATGACACCACATCTCGGTCCCTACGACGCGGCTCGGCTGGGTTGGACGTGGTCACATCCCGATGGCGAAGTCGACCAATTGCAACAGGACCTGGCCGCCCTGGTCGAAGCTCGCGTCGACCAACCCGCGGATCTAACGTTTGCGGAAATCGACGCACTGATCCGTAGCCAGGCGACGACTGCCCGACCTCGTCCCGTGACCGGGTCAGTCTCGAGTGGGCCACCCGGGCAGCGAGCCAGGCTTACCGAGTCGTGGTTCTGCTGCAGCGAACCCACCGAGGCTCAGTTGGCGCCCCTGACCCGATGAGTCGGGGCACCTCGAGGTGATCGACCGGGGTTCAGTCGGTTTCGAGTTCCGCTCTGAGCCTGCGGGCGGCCGCCACCATGTGCTCGAGAGCGGTGACGACCTGATCGTACTGACGGGTCTTCAGGCCACAGTCGGGGTTGACCCACACCCGATCGCTTCCGAGTGCGTCAACGGCGCGACGAAGGAGCACCTCGATCGAGGCGATGGTGGGAATCCCGGGGGTGTGCACGTCATAGACACCCGGTCCCACCCCACCCTGATAATCGGCGGCTTTGAGGTCTGCCGCCAACGCCATACCTGAGCGGGCCGCCTCCAACGACACCACATCGATGTCGAGTTCACCCAGCGCGTCCATGATGTCACCAAGCTGGGCATAACACATGTGGGTGTGCACCTGAGTTTCAGAATTCGCCGGCTCCGTCACCACCCGGAATGCTCGCGTGGCCCAGGCCAGATAGTCGGCGCGCTCGGCGGTCCGCAAGGGAAGACCTTCGCGTAATCCGGGCTCGTCCACCTGAATGATGGCGATACCGGCTGACTGCAGGTCGACGAGTTCGTCGCGGATTGCCAATGCCAGTTGTACGGCGGTCTCCGACTCGGTCTGGTCGTCACGCACAAAGGACCATCGCAGCATGGTGACAGGTCCGGTCAGCATTCCCTTCACCGGTTTCGAGGTTCGGGACTGGGCGTAACGAGCCCACTCCACGGTCATCGCACGGGGTCGGGATACGTCGCCGACCAGGACTGGAGGTCGGACGCACCGCGAGCCGTACGACTGGACCCATCCTTCGACCGGCAACACGAAACCAGCCAGTTGATCGGCAAAATAGCGGACCATGTCATCGCGCTCGGGCTCTCCATGGACGAGGACGTCCAGCCCGACCTCCTCCTGGATGCGTACGACCCGATCGACCTCTGCGCACAGTGATGCGTGGTAGGCGACATCGTCGATGTGGTTGGTCCGCCACGCGGCTCGGGCGGAGCGCAACTCCGCGGTTTGGGGAAATGATCCGATGGTGGTCGTCGGCAGTGGGGGCAGCGAGAGGCGAACCTGCTGGGCGGCGGCTCGCACCTCAGAGCGGGTCGATCGCCGGGGGTCGGAGTTTCCGAACCCGGCAACCCGTTGGCGGACGGCGTCATCGACGACACGAGGGGAGCGCCACCTGGCTTCGCGGGCCATCCGGTTGGTGTCGAGCTCTTCGGCTACCGCCTCCCGGCCCAGTCCGAACCCCCTGGCCAAGGTGGCCAGCTCCGCTAGTTTTTCTTCGGCGAAGGCCAACCAGGGGAGTACCTCGTCGGAAAGGTTGCTCTCGGCTCGGAGGCTCACCGGTACGTGCATCAGTGAGCACGAGGTGGATACCACCACTTCGGCGGCAACGTCCGCCAGCTGATCGAGCAAGGCGAGGGAGGCATCGAGATCATTGGCCCATACATTGCGTCCATCGACCACGCCGGCCATCAGGACTTTGTGGCCCAAACCACCGGCGGACTGCAGGAGGCCGAGCTGTTCCGCGCCCCGGCAGAAGTCGAGGCCCACACCTTCGACCGGGAGATCGGCCAGAATCGGGAGGGCGGAACCAACGCTGCCGAAGTAAGTGGAGACCACCATGCTCGGTCGGTCGCTGCGTTCGGCCAAACGTCGATAGGCGTTCCGCAGAGCCTGGACCTCCTTTACATCCCGATCCTCGACCAGCACCGGTTCGTCGAGCCGCACCCAAGGCACACCTTCACGGTGGAGTTCGGCTAACACCTGGCCGTAGGCGTCGACGAGAGGGTCGAGCCGACCCAGGGCATCGCGGTGGGATGACCCAGTGCTCCGAAGGAGCAACGTGAGGGGACCGACCAGGACAGGGGTAGTGACGATACCGAGGGCGGCAGCCTCGGTGTGTTCACTGCGTAGTTTTGACGTGTCGGGTACAAACGGAGTGGAAGCTTCGATTTCGGGCACAAGGTGGTGGTAGTTGGTGTCAAACCACTTGGTCAGTTCGAAAGGTGCAGCCGACTGTCCGTCGATCTCCCCGCCTCGGGCCATGGCAAAGTAGCGATCCAGGTCGATGGGCCCAGTCTCGGGTCGGAAGCGTTCCGGAATGGCCCCGACCATCACGGCGGCATCGAGCACGTGGTCATAGAGGGAGAAGTCGTTCGACGGCACGAAGTCGATCTCGGCATCGGCCATCGCCTTCCAGTTGAGTTGCCGGATCTCCGCCGCCGTACGTTGCAGTTCCTCCGCCGGGATCCGCCCGGCCCAGAAGCGCTCGAGTGCCTGCTTCAGTGATCGACCCACGCCGATCCGGGGCATTCCGTGCACCGCGGTCCTCGCCACACTCACGGTCGTCACGAGTGGAGCGCTTCCGGGTGGTCGCCGGGCAGGGGCCCGCTCCCTGCCAGTCCGTCGAGCAAGAGGTGGAAGTACACAAGACCACTGTATGGTGCCCAACCCCGCGTCAATGTCGCGATGCTGTCGTAACCGGGTGATTCGGCCAGTTCAAAAAGGCGCTTCAAATTGTTGCCGGCTCCGACGTCGTCGCCCGGAAAGACGTGCCAACGGCGAAGTCCTCGTAACAAGGTGTACTCAGTGCTCCATCGTCCGACGCCGGTGAGACCGAGGAGCACCTTCGATGCCGTCTGGTCGTCTTCACCCCTGAGTGCCTCGAGGTCGATGATCCCGACCGCTACCTGCTGAGCCAACTCGATCACCGCCCGCGCCTTGGCACCGCTGAACCCGAGCTCACGCAGCTCGGTCGGATCGGCCTCAGCCATGCGCTCGGGAGTTGGGAATGCGGGCTGAGCGTCCGCATCGGTAGAGAGGGCCACTCCAAACCGCTGGGTCAACCGATTGAGGAGATGGATCCCCACCACCAAGGAAATTTGTTGGCACGCGATGGCATTCACAACGGCCTCGAATACGCTCGGGAAGCAGGGTGGTCGCATGCCGAAAACCCGTCGGGAAAGGGTGCAAAGGTGAGGGTCGTCATGGGCCAGTCGGTAGAAACCATCGAGATCGACCTCGAGCCCCAGGGTGCGTTCGATGATGTGGTGACATTCCGCCACCGACCCGTCGTCGAGGCCGGCGTGACCGGCGCGCAGGTCTAGGTCGAGCCGGGATGGCTGGTCGGATGGATGCCCGGCAGTGGGTCGCTGGCGGGCAGCGACCTCGATGGGTTCGTTGTCCACCACCAGGGTCCGCCGGTAGCACTGGCCATCCCATCGATCGATGAGGTTGTGCTCTCGTCGCCGCAACGCCCATACGGTCAGATCGAGGCGGAAAGGATCTTCTACCTCAAGGGTGAGGCGCAGTTGATCGGTGGGCACCTCATCGAGCTTGTCACGGAAACCCGGCGACAACCGGACCGGATTTCCGTGACCGGAGATGAACTCCTCGCTTCAGGTAGCGGCCTTGGTTGCCTCGCGGGCGGCTTCGTTGCCGGGTAGAGCGATGGCCTGATCGGTCTCGGCCGGCACCAAAAAGCGGTGAATGAGGGCAGCCACAATTCCGCCGACCAGGGGCGCCACCAGAAATAACCACACCTGGTGAAGAGCGTCACCACCGACGAAGATGGCCGGCCCCAGGCTTCGGGCCGGATTGACCGACGTACCCGTGATGGGAATGCCGATGAGGTGCACGGATGCCAACGCGAAGCCAATGGCAATGCCGGCCACGTTCGAATTGCCGATACGGCTGGTGACGGTAAGGACCACCAAGACGAAGAGGAAGGCGAGGATGGCCTCGGCGGCAAATGCCCCACCCCATTGGATACCGATCATGGAGTGCTTCCCCCATCCGTCAGTGCCGAGGCCGGTCCCTGCCTTGGAGTAGAGGCTGGTCGAGCGGAATACTTCGAAGAGAACGCCGGCACCGATGATGCCGCCGACCAGCTGGGCGATCCAGTAGCCGATGCCCTCGATGATCGTCATCCGCCCACTCACCACAAAGCCGATGGTGACTGCCGGGTTGATGTGGGCACCCGAGATCGGCCCGAGGGCATAGGCGAGGATCAACATCACCAGCCCAAAGGCGAGGGCCGTGGCGACAATTCCAGCGGCAACACTGGTACCCACTGAGCCATCGACAAGGGGTCCTGATGCCCACTTTCCGAACGAGAGGGTGGCAACTCCCACTGCCAAAAACACCAGGAGAGCGGTTCCCAAACACTCGGCAACTAGCTTCCGCACAGTCATTCCGAACCTCCGTAGTAGGAGAGCAGGCGGCGAACCGCCACGCTCGTATTCGTCAGCCAGTGTGGCACGGCCAGGTCGGAAATAGGGACATTCCCTACTCCATCGGTTGGCTCGGCCGACCCTTCGGTTAGCTGTGCTCGGCTGTGTCGGAATGTCGAACCCAGGTGGCGTACATCTCGGCATAACGGCCCCCCAGGGCAATCAACTCCGGATGGGAACCCACCTCCACGATCCGTCCATCGTCGACCACCACAATGCGGTCGGCCCGCATGGCGGTGGAAAGGCGGTGAGCGATGAGGATGGCTGTGCGGTTCTCGAGGAGTACGTCGAGAGCGGCTTCGATCTTTGTCTCCGACTGGAGGTCGAGGTTGGAGGTGGCCTCGTCGAGGACGAGGACTCGAGGATGGGCCAGGAAGGCCCGGGCCAGGGCCAGCAACTGTCGCTCTCCCGAGGAGAGGGTCTGTCCCCGTTCGTGGACAACTGTGTCAATGCCGTTGGGTACCCGCTCGATCACCTCCTCGAGCCCGACGGCTCGCACCGCCTCGAGGATCTCCTCGTCACTGGCGTCGGGTCGGGCAAAGGCGATGTTGTCACCGATCGTCCCGGCAAACAGGAACGGCTCCTGGGGTACGACACCCAGCTGTTGCCGCAACGACCGCAGGGTCACGTCTCTGAGGTCGTGACCGTCGATGAGGACCCGACCCGAGGTGGGATCATAGAAGCGGGTGACCAGCTTGGCCAGGGTGGACTTGCCGGCACCGGTCGGACCGACGAAGGCCACGGTTTCGCCCGGCTCGATCCGGAGGTCGACGTCGGTGATGACTTCGATGGATGGGTCATACCCGAACGAGACGTGGTCGAAGGTAATGTCACCGTCAATGTGAGGCAGGTCGACCGCATCGGGCGATTCTTTGACCGTCGGCTCGGTGTCGCTGAGACTCCGGAGTTTGATCACCGAGGCCTGTCCCTGTTGGTAGGTGTTGTACTGCTGTACCAACAGCTGGATTGGCTGGAAGAATCGGTTCAGGTACAAGAAGAAGGCCACCAAGGCGCCAATCGAAAGCGAATGGTGCAACACCATGGTCCCACCGATGGCCAACAGGGCAGCCTGGGCGAGGATGCCCTGCAACTGGGTGCCGGGCCCGTAGATGGCATTGACCTGGGCGGTGTAGATGTTTGCGTCGCGGTAGTCGCCCACCACGTTGCGATGATGTACGACATTCTGACGCTGCCGGTTGTGGGCGGTGACGATACGCACACCATGGAGACTCTCGGAGAGGTCGGTCAGGACGTTGGCGATGCCGTCGCGCACCCGCTCGTAGCCGCGTTCAGACGATCGCTTGAACCAGAGCGAGGCTGCCACCAGCGCCGGGACGACGAGGAGGACGGTGATGGCGGCTAACCGGACGTTGGTGGCGAACAGCACCACGGTGATCACCACCATGGTCAGACCCTGGATGGCGAGTTGGGAGAGACCGTCCTGGAGGAGTTGTTGCAGGTTCTCGATATCACTGGTCATCCGGCTCATGACGACGCCGGCCTTCTCTTCGGTAAAGAAGCCGAGTGAGAGACGTTGGAGATGGGCGAAGATCTTGATCCGGAGGTCGTTCATGACCCAGGCCGCGATCCGTCCGGTGACCTGAACTTGCAGGCGTTGGGCGAACGCGGTGACGACGATGAAGATCAGATACAGCGCGGCGGTGATGGCGACGACCTTGAAGTTCCCGTGATGTGGGGTCATCCCGTCGTTGATGGCGATCTCGGTGAGCTTCGGCCCGGTCTGGGAGAGCACGGCGATGACCACGACGAGCAATGCGGCCAAGGCCAGCATGCCGGGATACTTGGAGATCAGCCGCCAGAGGGTGAGCCGGCGGATCTCATGATCCGACCCGTTCTGGCTGAAGACGACGTCGGGGTCGGGATGGTCGGGCTCCGATGCGAGGAGTCGGTCAACGCCCTCTTGGAGCTCGGAGGGGATCCCGCCGAAGGGGAGGCCAGGAGCCGCTGCTCTTCCGAAGCCACCGGGGGAACCGCCACCGAACCCGCCGCCACCCCAGGTCATCGTCCTACCCCCTCGGAAGTGGGCTCGAGCTCGGCCGCTTGGGCGAGGACCTCGGCATACAGCGGGGTCGAGGCCAGAAGCTCGGCGTGGGTTCCGTCGGCCACGATCTTCTGACTGTCCAGAAGCACCACCCGATCGGCGAGGGAAATGGTCGACAGGCGGTGGGCGATGATCAGCGTTGTGCGCCCTTTCATCAGCACCCGCAGACTTGCATGGATCTCCTGCTCGACTTGGACGTCGATGGCGCTGGTGGCGTCGTCGAGGATCAGGATCGGGGGGTTCACCAGCAGAGTCCGGGCGATGGCGATGCGTTGGCGCTGGCCACCCGACAACGTGTAGCCCCGTTCCCCCACCACTGTGTCGTAGCCGTGCTCCAAGTGGCTGATGAACTCATGGGCGCCGGCGGCCCTAGCTGCGGCTTCGACATCCGCGATGGAGGCCCCGGGATCTCCGTAGGCGATGTTGTCGCGTACCGAAACCGAGAAGAGAAAGGGCTCGTCGAGAACGATGCCGACGTTGGCCCGCAGACTGGCAAGGGTGAGATCGCGGATGTCGTGGTCGTCGATCCGGATCGAACCGGCGGTGACGTCATAGAAGCGGGTCAACAATCTGGCCACCGTCGACTTCCCCACTCCGGTGCGCCCCACCACGGCCACGGTTTCGCCCGGGGCGATGTGCAGATTGAGATCAGCGAGCACCAGTCGCTCGTCGTCCTGGTTGTACGAAAAATCGACGTGGGTGAATCGGATGTCACCACGGCTCTGGCGGAGGTCGATCGCGTCGGGTGCATCGGTCACGGTCGGTTGCTCATCGAGGATTTCATAGATCCGATCGGCCGAGGCGGCCGCCCGTTGGCCCATCATGATCAGCATCCCCAGCATCATGAACGGCGCCTGGAGCATCAACAGGTACGAATTGAAGGCAAGGATGGCCCCGATCCCCAGATGACCGTGGATCACCATGTAGCCACCGAACAGCAGCACCAGCGCCAGCCCGACCTGTGGGAGGTTCTGCACCATGGGTGTGAACTGGGCCCGCAGATCCGCGTCCTTGATGTAGCCCCACTTCACCTTTTCGGCCGCGCCGGCCAGAGCGCGGAGTTGCTGCTCTTCGGCGGCGAATGACTTGACCACCCTGACCCCGTTGACGTTTTCGTCCACGATGGTGGCGACATCGGCCAGCCGAGCCTGGATGATCCACGACACGGGGAACATGGACTTCCGCATCTTGACCCCGGTGAAGTAGACGAAGGGCATGGTGGCCATGGCGATGAAGGCCAGCGGCACGTTGATCGAGAGCATGAACCCGAAGGCGACCACCGCCATGGAGCATTGGACCAGAATCAGCGGGGCGAACGTCATGTACATCTGCACCGAGCGGATGTCCGAGTTGGCCCGCGAAATCAGCTGACCCGACTGGACCCGGTCGTAGAACGAGAACGACATGCGGGTGAGATGTTCGTAGATGATGTTCCGGAGGTCGTACTCGATGTTGTAGGCGGTTTCGAAGAGGAACAGACGGGCGATATAGCCGGAGACCCCACCGACCAGACCGAGCGCGATGATCCACCACACGTAGTGATTGAGGGGTACGGAGTGGGAGATGATGGAGTTTTCGAGGGCGTGGTTCAGCAGGTTCGGAATCTGCACCTGGAGGACGAGCCCGAAAAATGACAGGACCAGCGAGGTGATAAAAATCCGCTGATGCGCCTTCATCACCGGAAGGGCCCGACGTAACCACGACAGTGACTTGTCTGGGTCGATGGTGGCCCGGGGAGCGTCATTGCGGGCGACTTCGGCCATGGGGATGAAGTCGGTCGCCGGTTCGGCAGTACCCCGATGATGGCGCCGGAGCATCTGGATGTTCACTGGACGGTCCTTCGAGCCGTTCGGTGGGCGCGGAACGCCTGGCGCCAGACGAAGAGACCGTCGAAGGCGCGCTCGGTGGCGGCCGGGTCGTCAAGGCACCCGGCAATGTCGCCCAGCCGGGCGCCGACGGCGGCGTCGGCGGACTTGAGTACCGACAGCCCGTTTTCAGTGAGGGCATGGTCCACACGCCGCCGGTCCGACTCCACCGGTCGGCGCTCCACCAGCCCGCGGGCCACCAGGCCGTCGACGATGGCTGTCACGCTGGGCGGGCGCACGGCCAAGCGCTCGGCCAGTGCCGAGGAGAAGGCCGAGCTTTCGTCCAAGAGGCCGAGTACCCGGTATTGGGGGAGTGAGAGGTCGACCGAGCCGAGACCGATCTCCACTTGTTTGGCCAGCCAGGCGGCCGTACGACCGACCGTCTTTCGCTCTCGATCCCGGGCCCGCTCCCCAGCTGTTCTAGAACTCACATAGTTAGACTATCTAAACAGTGAGCGGCCCCATCCGCCCGGGGCTGGGCATGATGGCGGATTGCACCCGGGGTCTGGGCGGCACCATTGCCACGGTCACCGAAGCAAAGACCGACGGCAGGTTGCGCCCCGATGCGTCGATTGGTTGCGGGTTAGGAGACGAGACCGGCTGTGGAAATGTTCAAACCGTCGTCGGCCCGCGAACGGTGCATGACCTGCACTTCGGAGAACTCGGCGAGACCCCACGGCCCATTCTCGATCCCGATCCCGCTCCATTTGAACCCACCGAAAGGCTGCTGGGGGGCCAGGGCGAGGTGGGTGTTCACCCACGCGGTCCCGCACTCGAGGCGTCCGGCCACCTCGTAGGCCCGGTCGCCATCAGCGCCCCAGACCGATCCGGAGAGCCCGAAGTGGGTGGCGTTGGCCCGCTCCACGGCATCATCGAGGTCACGGTAGGAGACCACCGGCAGGGCTGGCCCGAACTGCTCCTCGTCGACGATTCTGGTCCCGTCGGACAGACCGGCCAGGATGGTGGGCTCAAAGAAATAGCCGGGGCGATCCATCGGGTGGCCTCCGGTCACCGCCTTGGCTCCGCCGGAGATGGCGTCGGCCACCAACTCCTTCACCCTCTCAAACTGGGGGGCGTTATTGATGGGCCCGAGCTTGGTGTCGGGCTCGGTGCCGTCTCCCACCTTGGTCGCCGACGCGTGGGAAGCGAGAGCGTCGACCACGTCGTCGTACAGGGCCTCAGGTACGTACACCCGTTTGATAGCCGAGCACACCTGGCCGTTGTTGTTGAAGGCGCCGGCGAAGATGGCCTTGGCCACCCAGGCGGGGTCGGCATCATCGAGCACAATGGCCGGGTCGTTGCCCCCGAGCTCGAGGGTCACCCGTTTGAGATCGGGAGCGGCCGACTGGGCAACCTTCTTCCCGGTTTCGATGGAACCGGTGAAGCTGATCTTGCGGGGGACGGGATGGCCGGTCATCCAGGCCCCGAGGTCATCGCCCCCGCTGACCACGTTCAGCACTCCGGGTGGGACAACGGAACGCAGCAACTCCACCGCCTTCAACGTGGACAGGGGAGTGAACGGCGATGGCTTGAGCACCATGGTGTTGCCGGCCAGAAGAGCCGGGGCGATCTTCCAGAAGGCGAGGGTCAGGGGGAAGTTCCACGGGGTGATGGCCGCCACCACGCCGAGTGGACGCCGGACCACGTTGACCAGGGCATCGGCATCGTCCTGGATGGTCTGCGATGGAGTCTCGAGGTTGGCGAAGTACTGGCACCAGATGGCAGCGGCAAAGACCTCGATGTTGGCGTCTCCCAACGGCTTGCCCTGTTCGGCGGTGAGCACCGGGGCAATATCTCCCGCCGAGGCGAGCAGGACGTCGGCCATCTTCAGCAAGGTCGCCCGCCGTAGATCCTCGTCGGTCTTCCAGTCCCGGTACGCCTTGGCCGCCGAATCGAAGGCGGCATCGAGCTGGGTGCGGCTGCATTCGGGCGCATGGGCGAAGACCTCGCCGGTGGCCGGATTAAGTACGCCGAAAGACTCTCCGGCCGGGACTGACTCGCCCCCGATGGTCATCACAAAGTCGGACATGTTTCCCCCAAAGGTTCGCAGGCTTCTACAGGGCAGCTAAGACTCAACCCGTCCCGTTGTCAAGGCGGTGAGGCGGCTGGCGGTGCCGTGTGGGGGAAACGAGGCCGCCGGTCGACTCCGGCGCCGACCAATCAGGGCTAACTTCCTGGTCAGAGCATAGAGGTTGCGCGGCGGTTACTTTCCGGCCACGCTCCTCTCAGGGAATGCCCGTGCACCATGCCGGGGTTCGAAGGGGGCAGCCATGGGGAACAGTTCGCACAAGGACGCCGGGTCGGCATCGTTCGATCGGCGGATCTTTTTGGGAGGTGCGCTGGCCACGGGTGCGGGCGTGTTGGCAGCGGCGTGCGGATCGTCGCCCACCGTGTCCAAGGCGGCCACCACGGTTCCTGCCGGATCAGACCTCGGTGCCATCGATCACGTGGTGTTCCTGATGCAGGAGAACCGGTCCTTCGACCACTATTTCGGCGCCTACAAAGGTGTGCGTGGCTTCAACGATCACCCTGCCGGCAACCTCGGAGCGTTCTCACAGCCCTTCGCCGCCAATACCGCCCGGAACCCGGTCGGTCGCCAGCTCCCCTTCCATCTCGACGTGACCAGTGGCCTCGGGGAGTGCACCCACGACCTGAGCCACAACTGGCTGCCCCAGCACCTGTGCCGGAATGGCGGAGCTATGGATGGTTTCGTCACCACCCATACCTCAACCCAGTTCGAAGGCTCGGTGAACGGACTTCTCACCATGGGGTACCACAACCGTGCCGACATCCCCTATCACTACGCCTTGGCCGACGCCTTCACCATCTGCGACGGCTACCACTGTTCGGTGATGGGGCCCACCCACCCCAATCGGCTCATGTCGATCTCCGGCACCATCGACCCCGACGGCAAGCACGGGGGACCGGTGCTGATCACCAACCCGTCGCCCGATGCCCGTTTCAGCGTGGACTGGCCGACCATGCCCGAAGTCCTCGAGGACGCCGGCGTGTCGTGGAAGGTCTACTCGCCGCCGGGCGCCTCATATCGGGTGGACTCACCCGTGGTGATGTTGGTCTCCGACGCCATCCTTCCGTACTTCTCCCAGTACTCGAAGCCGGCATCCCCCCTCTACCAGAAGGCGTTCATCCCCACCTTCCCCAACGATTTTGCCCAGGATGTCCGATCGGGAACCTTGCCCAAGGTGTCGTGGGTCATCCCGCCCCTTGGCTACGACGAGCACCCTCCGTCCCCGCCTGCCCTGGGGGCATGGTTCATCGATCAGGTTCTCCAGACCCTGATCTCCAATGAAGAGGTGTGGTCGAAGACTGTGCTGTTCGTCATGTCCGACGAAAATGACGGATTCTTCGATCACGTCCCCCCACCGGCACCACCAGCCGGCACCCCGGGCGAGTTCGTCACCGTCAACCCGTTGCCGGCGGATGCCCAGGGTGTCACCGGGCCGGTGGGACTGGGCTTCAGGGTCCCGATGCTGGTGGTATCGCCGTTCAGCCGAGGTGGTTACGTATCGTCAGAGGTGTTCGATCACACCTCACAGTTGCGTTTCCTCGAGTCGCGTTTCGGCGTACGGGCACCCAATATCTCTGCGTGGCGGCGTAAGACGGTGGGTGACCTGACCACCACCTTGCAGATGGGCAAAGCAAACACCTCTCCACCGAACCTCCCGTCCACCGCCAACGACACGGTGGCCGGGGTGACGGCACTGGGTTGTGTGAGCTCCGACCTCATCGAGCTCAACGGCAGCCAGGCCCCCTATCCGATGGCTGCCGTCCAGGTCATGCCGAGCCAGGAGCCCGGTACGGCCAAGCGGGTTCCGGCCACCTAGGCGCCCGGGCCTGATCAGACCGGGAGCGGGTCTGATTCGGGCAGGTTGGTCTCGTCGACGGGGCTCTCGGGCGGCGCCGATTCGGGATCGACCGACAGGCGGGGAAGGATCCGGTCGAGCCAGTCGGGGAACCACCAGTTGGATTTTCCGAACAGGAACATCAGCGCCGGAATGATGGTCATACGAATCACCACCGCGTCAATGAGGATCCCGGCGGCCAAGCCCAGACCGAACTCCTTGATCACCCGTTGGCCCCCGAGCATGAACGACCCGAACACCAGAATCATGATGAGGGCGGCAGCGGTGATGGTCTTTCCGGTAGACGCCAGGCCCTTGCGTATCGCCCCTCGGCTGTCGCCCGACTTGGTCCACTCCTCATGGATGCGACTGACCAGAAATACCTCGTAGTCCATCGAGAGCCCGAAGAGAATGGCGAAGAGCATGACCGGGAGAAACGACTCGATGGGTCCGGCCCGGTTGATCCCGAAGACGGTGCCCAGCCAGCCCCATTGAAAGACCGCCACCAACACACCGAAGGCGGCCCCGATGGAAAGGAGGTTCATCACCGCGGCGGTGAGGGGGATGACGAGGCTTCGGAAGACCAGTGCCAGCAGTAGGAAGGAGAGCACTACCACCAGCCCGATGAACAGTGGCAGTTTGGAGGTCAACACTGACGCGAAGTCGGCGAAGATGGCTGTCGGTCCTCCGAGATAGACGGTGACGCCCGATCCGGAGACCACGCGAGGAATGGTCTGACTGCGCAGGCGGCTGATCAGCGTGGAGGTGGCACCATCCTGGGGTGCCGATGATGGATAGACCTGCACCAGAGACACCTGTTTGCCGTCCTTGGCCGGAAGACTGATCGGTGCGGAAACCCGGTCCACGTCCGGTTGGGCCTTGACCTCGGTGGCGAGTTGGTCGAGGACGTGTTGGTTGGCCACACCCTGGTTGACGGCAACCAGTTGCAATGGACCGTTGAAGCCGGGCCCGAAGCCCTTGGCCAGGAGGTCGTAGGCCTGGCGGGTGGTGGTTGCCGCCGGATCGTTGCCCTGGTCGGAGTTGCCCAGCCGCAGGGAGAGAAGGGGCAGGGCCACCAGTACGATGGCGATGAGTGCCACCACGGCCGGCAGGAGTGAATGGTCCTGAATCAAGCGGGCCCATCGGGACCAGAAGCCCTTGGCGCCTGCTCCGATCACTCGTGGGCCGGTGGTGGCCAGCTCGCGCTTTTGGCGCCGGCTGAGCACCTTGGGCCCGATGAAACCGAGGAAGGCGGGGAGCAGGGTGAGGGCGGCCAGCATGGTGAAGGCCACCCCGATGGCCGCCGCCACCGCCAAGCCGTAGAGAAATGACACCCCGAGGGCGAACATGCCGAGCAGCGCGATACACACGATGATCCCAGCGAACAGGACGGCCCGTCCCGAGGTATTCACCGCGTTGACGATCGACGCCTCGGTGTCCTGACCGGCGATGAGACCCTGTCTGTGTCGGGTCACGATAAACAGGGCGTAGTCAATGCCGACACCCAGGCCGATGAGGGCGACCAGCTCAACGGAGAATTGGGGCATTTTCAGCACGTGGCTCAGAATGCCGATGAGACCGATGGCGGTGCCGAGCGAAGCCAGCGCCGACAGGAGCGGGAGCGCCATGGCGAAGATCGACCCGAAGATGAAGAAGAGGACCGCACCGGCCAGGATGACTCCGGGCACGGTTCCCCCGAAGGATTGACCGTTCGAGGCCTCGCCCAGTTGCCCGGCCACCGCCACCTGGATGCCCGGGCCCTCGGCTGTTTTCGCCGCGGCCACGAACTGCTTGGCCAGGCTGGTGGAGAAGCCCAGGTTCTGCTGGTTGAAGGTGACGGTGGCAAAGGCGATGGTGCCGTCCGCACTGACGTGGGTTGGCGCGGCCGGCCCGTAGGGCGAGGCGATGTTGGAGACATGGGGCACCGAGGCCACCTTGGCCAACATCTGATTGATCTTGGCTTCGACGGTCGGATCGGCGAACTTGGTGCCCCCCGAGGTTTGGAACACGATCTGTTCGGTGTCGCCCGACTGACTGGGTGCCGCCGCCTGCAACAGGGCGTACGCCTCGGTCGATTCGGTGTGGGGGAGCGAAAAGCTGTTTGAGTAAGCGGTCCCTGTCGCGTTGTTAATGGCGGACACCCCGACCAGGGCGACCAGCCAGAACAGCAGCACCCACCGGCGATGACGGACGCACCAAGAAGCGAGGGATTGCATGAGGGGGGTTCCTTGCGGTTGTGGTTCGGTAACCGGATGGTGGACCAGCGGCGGCCCCGTTGCCCGACGATGACGTCTTTCGAAATGCTGTCTCTCGCCGAGCCGGTCCTGATCGAGAGTCAGGGGTTGCCTTCTGAGGAGAACGCACACCCCGATCGGTTCATACGGGCGCACACGCTACTAGAGGAACCCGCAGTGTCGACACTTGGGGATGGCGGTGGACCATGATGACCGGGTGGACTTATCCGATCGGCTGGTGCCCCTGACCGGTGCCTTCAACTTCCGTGACCTCGGCGGCTATCCGGGAGGGGGCGGGTTGGTCATCAAGCGTGGTCGGCTGTTCCGGAGCGATGGTCTCCATCGGCTGACCGGCCCCGATATGGACGTCCTGCGCTCCATCGGCCTCTCCACCGTCATCGACCTCCGGACCCCGGGCGAGCTGGAGCAAACCGGCCGGGGGCTGTTGGAGGAGGAAGCGATTCGGTTTCACCATCTTGCCGTGGTGCAACGAGGTGGGGGCGAAGCGGTGGGAGCACCGGCACCGGCAGGTGACGACCTGGCCGAACGCTACCTCTGGTATCTCGAGACCGGCCGGTCGGCTCTCGTCGAGGCGCTGCGGCTGGTGGCGCAGTCAAGCAATCTTCCGCTGGTCTTCCACTGCACGGCAGGCAAGGACCGGACCGGGGTACTGGCCGCCCTTGTTCTTGACATCCTCGGAGTCGAGCGGGACGTCATCGTGGCCGACTATCTGATCACCGCCGACCGGTTGGAGCTGATCATGGGTCGCGTCCGATCTGACCCGATCTACTCCGCCCGGATGACCAAACTGCCCGCCTCCCGTTTCACAGTGGAGGCGACCACCATGGAGGGGTTTCTCGACGGGCTCTACGCCGGCTTTGGCGGTGCCCGATCATGGGCCATAGGCGCCGGGGTGTTGCCCGAAGACATGGATCAGATGAGGGCCGACCTGCTCGAACCGGGTGGATTGGTGTCTGACTGAGTCTGGGTGGGTTCAGGCCAGTACGTCATCGACGGCCGTCGCCAACACCCCGAGACCGTCGTCGAGGAGCGCCGCGTCGATGACCAGGGGTGGCAACAGCCGGATCACGTTGGCGAAGGTTCCGCAGGAGAGGACCATCACCCCGGCTTGGTGACAGGCCCGGGTGATCCGACGGGTGGACTCGGGATCGGGCTCGAGGGTTCCCGGGCGGACGAGTTCGATGGCCATCATTGCCCCCCGTCCACGCACGTCGCCGATACCAGGGTGCTCTGCCTGCAGCGAGAGCAATCGGGTCAGAGTGACTTCGCCGATCCGTCGGGCCGCCCGGGCGAGATCGAGGGTGCGGAGGGTGTCGATGGCGGCCAACGCCGCCGCACAGGCGACCGGACTGCCCCGTAGGTTCCGCCGATGCCACCGCATTCCAGCGACGGCGTTCGAGCTCCCGCGAACGCGGTCCGGGTATCTCGGTGACGACGTTGCGGGCTTGTGGGATTCGAGGCGACCGGTTGATTGGTCCGTCGAGGTCGGAGCCGGGCCCGGTCACAAGGGTTTTCCCGCCATGGATCCATGGAAGCCGGCGTCCCCGA
>PLZF01000002.1 GCA_003152015.1 Acidimicrobiaceae bacterium
GGCTTGACATTGATAGGAGCGTCGCTGCCGGGACAGGGCCGCGCTATTCGCAGCGGGGCACCGGCTGTACTTTCTGTTCGTGGCGCTCTCAGGCAGTCGGCCGGAGCTCGACATTGACCTCGAGGCCGAGCGCGGTAGCGACTCGCTGAAGGGTCGTCAACGTCGCCCCGACCCCTCCGGACTCGAGTCGGTCGATTGCGGCCTGGCTGGTGCCCATGCGGCGAGCGAGCTCGCGCTGGCTGATGCCGGCTGCCTCCCTCGCGTCGTGGATGCGCTCCCCGACTTCAGCGGCGAGGCTGGCCTCTGCATAGGCGCGGTCATACTCGGCCCGCTCGGCGTTCGTCATCGAGCTGAGCTTCTTGTCCTTCAGGTCTGTCCAACTCGTCCGCGTCATGTGCCCTCCTCCTCAACCGTGTGGCCCTGCCCCACGCACACCTTCGTTGCTAGCCGTGCCCGTGCCACCTCGCCACGCTCGTTCTGCCTCTGCTTGTGAAACGTCGTCAACAAGACGGCGCGATGGTCGCCGGGAAAGAAGAATGTGATCCGCTGTGCATTGCTCGCGAGGTTGAAGCGCAGCTCGAAGAGGCCGTCTCCGAGCGATCGAGATCGGGGCATCCGCATGGCTGCTCCTACCTGGCCAGGAAATCGATCCGTGAAGCGGCCGCCGCGAACAAAGTGGGTGGCAGCGACTGCAGCCAATGCTCAACCTCGGGCTCTAATTCGATCGACCATGGTGACACCACAAATGATGTCATCCGATCGGCCGGGAGTCAACACTCTCTCAGCGTGCGCTGTGAAGGTGCCCCAGAACGCTCAACTCCAGGACCCCCGAACACCGGGGCTGGCCTATCCCATGCCGGGACGGGGTGGAAACTGACAGGAAGAATGCACCTTCCACCGCCGCCGTAGCGATCAGACTGGAGCAGTGCTTCTCATTGATGCAGCGAACGTCGTGGGGTCCCGTCCGACCGGCTGGTGGCGGGACCGATCTGGAGCGGCCCGAGCGTTCGTAGAACAGGTAAGCGCAGCGCTGAGATCGGGCCGGCTCACCGAACCTGTTGTTGTGGTCCTAGAAGGGAGAGCTCGCGATGGAGTCCAGGCTGGCGTTGTTGACGGCGTGACGGTCCTCCATGCCGCTGGCAGCGGTGACGACATGCTCATTGACTTGACCTCGGATGCGTCTGATCAGGTCACGCTGGTCACAGCGGATCGCGAGTTGCGGCAGCGGGCTGAGGCCCTCGGAGCAGAGGTGGTTGGACCTGGATGGCTCATCCAACGACTCGAGTAATGAACGAGAGCTTCAGGGCGGGCCGCTCGAAAGCTGTCGACCTGCCCCAGGTCGCCGGTTCAGCGACGGCCTGGGTCGTACCTCAGATCCGCCGCACCGTCGCACTGACTCCGCGGGCGTTGAGAATCATCTTGATGTCCTTGGGGTCGCTGGTGAGAACGGTGTCTCCGGAGCGCACAATGAGACCGAGGTGACCGTCGACCACATCGGAGGTTCTGCTTCTTCCCAACAACTCTCCGACCAATCTTCCAGTGGGGCCATCGAGTGCTGCGGTGTCGACGCCAGCCAGCACACGGGCCAAGTTCGCCTGGAGGGATCCGTTTCGCCACACCTGTGCGATCACGGAAGCGCTAGTTCGGACCGGGATCGTCTCTTGCTGAGCGACCCGCAGCATCGCGCCGACCACTCGGTCCTGCCGATCGACGGCGATCAATCCTCCGGCATCGAGCAGGAGCGTCATCAGGCGGCGGTGCCCCGAGCGTGTCGAGTCACGCCAAGCAGTTTGGCCGCCGCATCCAGCTTCTTGTCGCTGAACGGCGCAGACGCTTCCTCCCATGCATCAAGGGCCGCTCCAAGCAACTCGTTGCGAAGGCGGTCCGCGGCGGCAGCGGCCAGCCAGGCCGAGACACTCGATCCAGATCGGGCGGCAGCTTCGCGAACTGACTTGCCCAGGTCGGGATCCATGGTGACTGACAGGCGATCGACTTGCATGCATACGATAGTAACACATACTATTGTATGTCATTTGGTCAGTCCCGCTCCGTCCGCTCCTGTACGAGGTTCAAGGGGTCGCCCCGAACGGTTTGGGTCACATGAAGCAGCGCCGTGTCAATGGCCATTGGATTCTCCCCGGTGGCGGTCACCAGAATTCCCCACTGGCGGCCATCAGGGCGTGATCACCCGGGTGCTGCAGCGGTTACTGGCGTTGACCGCTGCCATCTGGCACAACCACCACAGCGGCCAACCCCGGCTGCCCTCCCTCGTCGCCTACGACCACTGACCCTTTGGAATTTGTCATCTAGTTCAGCGGTGGTGTACTCGCCAGTTTCCAACAGCGCGACCAGGTGAGCTTCTTGGCGATGGTTGAGTTTGGGTTGCTTGCCCCGGAGGTGGCCTTTGGCTTTCGCGACCTTCATGCCCTCTCGGGTCTGCAACCGAATGAGGTCGGATTCGAACTCGGCCACCATGGCGAGGACGTTGAAGAGCAGCCGGATGAGGGCCTGCGGCGAAGCCCCCGCCGTTGCTCTTCACCCCTTCCACCGATTTCCACCCTCGAAATAGGAGAAATACCTACCGAACAACGTTCGGTATGGGTACAGTGGCCCCGGATCCATCCGATCCATCACTGCGGGGATAGCACGAGGAGGCAGCGGTGAGCCAGGTTCCAGCACCCCTTCAGGAGGGGTCCCCGCGACCTTCCGCGCGCCCCTGGAGGCGTTTGGCGGCCGCCACCCTCGTCCTGATCACCGCGGCCGGCGCCGGCGTNNTGGGCGCGGCCGGCGCCAGCGGCGCAGGGGACTCCCTCGTCGGCGGTTCCGTGGCCGGCGGTGCCGGCGGGCTCGGCTCGAAGATAGAGGCGACCGTCCCTGTCACCCCGTACAGCACCCTCTACATCAACGTGGCTGCCCAGTACGTCGACAACGCGCCCCAGAACGCCGGCTACGGCGGTTCCTACGGGCTCGACACCAACCTCACCGGGGTGGTCGACGAGGGCGGCGGGGGCGGGTCCGCCTCGTGGATCACGGGCCAGAACCCGGTGGTCAACGGCGCCTGCAGCCCGACGGGCCCGTCCATCGTGGCGGTGGCCGCCGGTGGCGGCGGGGGCGGCG
>PLZF01000037.1 GCA_003152015.1 Acidimicrobiaceae bacterium
CAGCCACCTCCGCGTGCCCCAGGTCGTACGGGAGATGTTGTGATCGGGAAACTACCGGCACCGAACATCCCGTTGACCGCCTCTGACGCTTCCCCCAACGGCGACGCCGCGACTCTGCGAGTACCAAGTCGGGGCCTTCCCGGCAGAGGTGNNGCACCCCGATGGTCGGCGTACCGGTCGGTCGGGACCTGCGATCCCACGCCACAGTCTGTTGCGATCCCATCAGTTGGTTCGCTCGGGCCGGACTGATCGCCAACCCGTCGATGTTCGTGCTCGGGAAACCGGGACTCGGCAAATCGAGCCTGATTCGCCGCATGGCCATCGGGCTCTGCGGCTTCGGGGTCCAGCCGCTCATCTTCGGGGACCTGAAGCCTGACTACGTCGACCTCATCGGTGCTCTCGGCGGCAACGTGGTCGCGCTCGGCCGTGGTCAGGGCGCTCTCAACGTCCTGGACCCCGGTGCAGCCACGGCAGCCGCCCAGCGGCTGACCGGTGGCGCCCGCCAGAAGCTGACCCAGGACGCGTTGGGACGTCGGCTCACCATGGTGGCAGCCCTGGTTGGGCTGAACCGGCGATCACAAGTCACCGACGTCGAGGAGTCCATCATCGCCACCGCCCTCGGTGTACTCGATGAGCATCACCGACCGGGAGAGGCGACCCTCAAGGAGCTGATCGCTGTCCTCGAAGAGGGTCCTGAGTCGCTGCGCCGGGTGACCCTCGCCCGTGACAATCACGAGCGGTATCGGGAGGCAACCGACGGCCTCCAGGCATCGCTCGTCGCCCTGGTCGACGGTGCCCTTGGCTCCACGTTTGCCACGCGCACCTCGGTGCCGGTGACACTTGCTGCCCCACTCTGCATCGACATCTCCGGTATTGCCGAGACCGACGAAAAGCTCCAAGCCGCTGTGCTCCTCGCCAGTTGGGGCGAGGGGTTCGGAGCGATAGCTGCAGCCCAGGCCCTGGCCGATGCCGGGCTTGAGCCACAACGGAACTTCTTCATCGTGCTCGACGAGCTTTGGCGGGTACTGCGTGCAGGCGAAGGCCTGGTCGACCGGGTCGATGCCCTCACTCGGCTCAACCGCCAGAAAGGCGTGGGCATGGCGCTCATCACCCACACCATGGCCGACTTGCTCGCCTTGCCGAACGAGGCGGACCGGATGAAGGCGCAGGGATTCGCCGAGCGGGCCGGCTTCATCGCTACGGCAGGCCTGGCCGCAGATCAGCTCCCGGCCCTCGAACGGGTGGTCGCGTTGTCCCAGCCTGAGCGNNGCGGAACGTGCCGTGAACGACACCAACAAGCAGTGGAGGCAGCGATGAGGCCGGCGAAGTGAGCCAGACACCGTGAGACGACCACGCAATCGCATGTCCCAGAACTCAATGGCCGAGGAGATCTACGCCACCGTCGCGGTGGCAGCCGTTGTGGCGCTCATTGCCCTCGTCTGGACAGCCGTCCAGGTCGGCGCCTCCATCGACCACCGGGCCGCGCCGCCGAAGAACGCGGTGGCGCTGATAATTGATCTGATCCGGAAGAACACGTCGTGGCCGCCCGCCGCCACGTTCGTCCTCGGTGCCGAATTGGCAGCCGCAGGACTGATTGCTGGCGTCATAGCGACGGTCATTTCGCACGTCCGCTCGAGTCGAGAGCTGGTCGACGTCCTAGCCAAGCGGCTCCCCCGCAACGCCAAGGCCCTTCGCCGCTATACCGATCCACGGCACGCCCCGGTCGCCCCCGAGGTGGGCAACGGACTCGCGCTCGGAACCGACGTAGTCAGTGGACAGGTGATCCGCCAGAGCTGGGAGGACGTGGCCGCCATCATCGCCGGGGCGAGGACCGGCAAGACCACCACCCAAGTAGCCCCGGCCATCCTCGCGGCCCCCGGGGCGGTCTACACATGCTCGAACAAGCGCGACGTGGTCGACCTCACGTCGGGCCCTCGTAGCAAGGGCGCCGCGGTGTGGGTCTTCGATCCCCAGGGCATCGCGGAGGGACGGCCCACCTGGTGGTGGAACCCCCTCGACATGGCCGGCGACTTGGCCGGTGCGCGCGTCCTGGCCGGGCTGTTCGCCGCGGCCAGCCGCCCGCCAGGGGCCCAGCGTGACGCCTACTTCGACCCCGAGGGGGAGGAACTATTGGCGATCTTGTTGCTGGCCGCTCGGCTATCCGACCAGCCCCTGACCACGGTCTACCAGTGGCTGTCGACGGGTCGGAACGACCGAGTGGTCTCCCGGCTGGCCGCCTCTGGCCACGAACTGGCCGCCCAGGCCCTGCTCGACGTCATGAACCAACCGGACAAGCAGCGAGCCGGGGTGTTCGGCACCGCCCGGAAGAACGTCTCGTTCCTGGCCGACCCCAATCTCGGTGACTGGATCACCGACCGTTATGACGATCGGCCCCGGTTCGACACCGATGTGTTTGCCGCGTCATCCGGCACGCTGTACTCCCTGTCCAAGGAAGGACCCGGTTCGGCTGGGCCGCTGACGGCTGCCCTCACCGCCGCAGTGGTGCTCTCCGCCGAGCGGTTGGCCGCCCGCTCCGTCGGTGGCCGGCTGGCGGTCCCCATGGTCTGTCCCCTCGACGAGGTGGCGAACGTGTGCCGCTGGCGAGAGCTCCCCGACCTGTACAGCCACTACGGATCTCGCGGGATCATTCTGATGTCGTTCCTCCAGTCATGGTCCCAAGGGGTCGACGTGTGGGGCGAGCAGGGCATGCGGAAGCTCTGGGGTGCAGCCAACATCCGTCTCTACGGCGGCGGGTCGAACGAGCAACGGTTCTTGGACGACATCTCCTCGGTCTGCGGAGAGATGGACACCCGGCAGCTGACCACCTCCTACAACGGCGGCCGCCAGGGCCACAGCCGGTCATATGCGACGCGACGAGAGCCGATCTTCGACGTGGCCACGCTGGCCGCGCTCCCCCGGGGCCGGGCTGTCCTCATGGCTTCGGGCATCGACCCGGTGCTGATCCGCACCGAAAGCGTGCTCGACGGCCCCTACGCCGCAGAGGTCCGGGCTTCGCTGGCCGCCGCGGTGGCGAACCAAGCCGAAGCGAAGACAAAGGAGGCCAAACGTGAGTATCAGTGACGAAGACGAGGAAGGCGAATCGGGTCCGCGAGGGAAGCCCGGCTTCCCCGACAGCGCGACCTGGGTGGCCCAGTGGCTGTGCCCGAACCTCGAGCGCGAGATCAAACGCACGTTTGAGTGGTGCCCGTCGTGGTGGGACCACCCAGAGGCCGTCCAGCGAATCGAGGCGCTGTGGCGCGCCTGGGAGGCCCTCCGTCTCGAAGGAGGGACGGGGATGAACACATGGTGGGTGGATCACGCCGATCCCCAACTGGCGCAACTGTGCAACCCCGACATTGGCCCGTTCGGCCACTGCCACACGACGCACGGTCGTGACATCCCACCGCTCCTCGCACTCGACCCGCCGAACGACTGGCCGCTCAGGCCGGGACCAACGGCGAACCCGTCCCCAGCAGCGGTCGCGACGAACCGTGAGGAAAAGGCATGAGCGAAGAGGAGAACATTGCCCAGGAGCTCCACGGGCATCTGACCCAGATGCTCCGCACCTCGATGTCCGGTGGGCTCCAGATGACCGAGCAACGCGCCCGCCGCCGCCAGCACGAGGCCGAGACCGAACGGCGATTGGCTACCGAGGCTGCCCGGCAGCTCGACGAACGAAAGCGGGCCGAGCGCGAAGCCAGTGCACTCGTGGCCCAGCAGACCATTACCCGCCAGGAAGAAGAGCGCGCAGCCGACGCCCGTCGAGACGCCGATGCCGGTGCTAGGGACGCTGATGGGGCCACTGTCGAGAACGGTGGCGAACACACGTCGACGGCATTCCCGACGTCGGTTGACGAGGCCTTGGCCGGCATCCAGGGACGTCAGGCAGACAGCACGGCCAAGACCTGCCATGAGCGGGATCGGGGCACGTCGAGACAACCAGCCGAACTCGGACGGTAGGCCACTCCGTCCATGCCCGACAACTTCCAACCACGTGGGGACACCCTCGTCCTCGGCCATCCAGGTGCCCGCCGGCGGTGGCCAAGAAGGCCGTGCTTAACTCCCGACAATCTCCCCAGCTCCCCGGCACCCGCTCGACCTGTCGCATCCACCAATTACGGTGACAGAAGGTCGGCGTGAGGCGCCGGGGAGCCCGACGAGACAGCGGAAGCACGCAACTCGATTTCGACCAGCTATTGAAAGGTGGCAACGGTGAACCACTACGGCCTGAAGGCGAAGCAGCACCTGCTCCAACACTTCCCGGACCAGTACGGCGCGATCGAGGATCCGGAGGCGTACTTCACCCAGATCGGGGAGGAGGCCGAGCGCCAAGTCTCCTCGACTTACTTGACGCTCTCGAAACCGGAACTCGGGGAGAAGGACTTGGCAGCCAGGATGATGGCCGAGGAGTTGGTCCAGGAGCTGATCTACCCGACATCACCGGAGCAGCCGGAGGAGCCAATGGACCCGGAGTCGGCGATGGCCTTCAGTATCCAGGTGCAACAGGACCTTTGGGCGGCGATGGATTCCGACCAGCCGGACAGCACGACCTTGCTCCGCCAGGAGCGGTAGCCAAGACAACAGCGAACCTGGCGGCCCTCCGGGTCCTCCGCCAACTGCAATCCGATGGGCGATCGGCAACCCAGTCAGAACAGGCCACCCTGGCGCGGTGGGCGAGCTGGGGAGCGATCCCCGAAGTGTTCGACGAGTCCAATCCACGCTTTGCCGCCACCCGGGCCGAGCTGCAGACCCTCCTGTCCGGCACGGAATGGGCGGCAGCACGGCGGACAACGATCAACGCGCACTACACCTCAGCCGAAGTCGTCCAGGCCCTCTGGTCCACCGTCGCCGACCTCGGCTTCGCCGGCGGCAAGGTCCTGGAGCCCGGCTGCGGGTCGGGCAACTTCATCGGCTTCGCACCGCCGGGGTGTTCGATCACCGGGGTGGAGCTCGACCCGGCCACGGCCGGCATCGCCGCCGCGCTTTACCCGTCGGCCGCCATCCGAGCAGAGAGCTTCGCGGATACTGCTCTGCCGGATGGCGACGTGGACCTCGTCATCGGGAACGTCCCGTTCGGCAAGATCACGCTGCACGATCCCGATCACAATGCCGGTCGCCATTCGATCCACAACCACTTCATCATCAAGAGCCTCGATCTGACACGGCCCGGCGGGCTTCTGGCCGTCGTCACCAGCCGATTCACCCTTGACGCCCAGGCCGACGCGGCCCGCCAGGAAATGGCCGAGCGGGCCGACCTGCTCGGGGCAATCCGGCTCCCGACCGGGACCTTCCGGGCCACGTCGGGTACCGATGTCGTCACCGACATCGTGCTCCTCCGAAAGCGCACCCTCGACGCCAGGCCTTCCGGCGAGCATTGGCTCTCCCTCAGTACGGTGGCCACAGTCGACGGCGGGGTCGACGTCAACGAATACTTCGCCGCCCATCCCGAAATGATCCTCGGGGAACTCCGCCGGGTGAACGGCCAGTACGGGGCGGACGACCTGGACGTGATCGCTGACCCGGAAAAGACCATTGCACCGGCAATGGCCGCCATCGTTGCCCGGACACGAGACACCGGCCTCACCTACCAGCCACGGTCCGAGCCCACATGGATCCCAAGTCCAGCCACCGGCCTGTCGGACCTCACGCTCGAAGCGTTCCCGGTGCACAAGGAGGGCTCCATCGTCGCCACCGGCATAGCGACCTTCGCCCGGGTGCGGAACGGTAAGTTGGAGCCATTCCAGGCCACACCGAAAGGCCAGGCGAAGGAATTGCGNNCGATTGAACGACCGCTACGACGACTACGCCGCCCGCTACGAGCCCATCAGTCGCTTCACCAGCTACGAGACGGGAAGAATCGACGCAGAGTCTGGTGAGGCGATCCCCGGCCGGCGGAACCCGAAGCTCGGCGGGTTCCGCACCGACCCGGACTTCCCGTCCCTCCTCGCCCTCGAAGTATTCGACACCGAGACCAAGTCGGCACAAAAAGCAGCGATCTTCTCCGAACGGGTGGTCGGTCCCCGGGAGGTGAGAGGACGAGCCGACAGCCCCGAAGAGGCAGTCACGATCTGCCTGGACGAAACGGGATCGGTCACCCTGGATCGGGTGGCCGCCCTGCTCGGCATCGAAGCTGTCGGTGCCCGGAACCGTCTCGGGACCCTGGTCTTCGACGACCCACTGACCGATCAACTCGTCCCCGGCGCCCGGTACCTCTCGGGCAACGTTCGGTTGAAGCTCCGCGAAGCAGAGGCAGCCATCGCCGATGACACCCGGTTCGCGCCCAACGTGGCCGCACTCCAAGCAGTCCTCCCCGACGACCTGCTACCGGAGGAGATCGACGCCCGGCCCGGAGCCACCTGGATCGAGCCCACCGACGTGGCCGCGTTCGTCCGCGAGGCCCTTGGTGCCAGCCAGGTAGCCGTCGAGCACATCGAGGTCACGGCCACCTGGACCATCGCCGTGCCGACCTGGCAAAAGCAGACCTTGGTCATGACGTCGACCTGGGGCACNNCAACCCGGAGGCGACGCTCCTGGCCAGGGAGAAGCAGCAGGTCCTCTCCGATCGCTTCGCCAGCTGGATCTGGGAGGACGAGAGCCGATCCGAGCGGCTGACTAAGCGATACAACGAGCTGTTCAATTCGGTTGTCCTACCCACCTGGGACGGCAGCCATCAGTCGCTGCCCGGTCTGTCCTCCGCGTTCCGGCCGCACCAGCACCAGCTGGATGCGGCGTGGCGATCGGTCCAGGAGCC
>PLZF01000019.1:0-2094 GCA_003152015.1 Acidimicrobiaceae bacterium
GTCGCAGAAGAGGTAGAAGTCGTCATCGAGCTGCTCCATGTCGAACACGGCCTCATCGGGGATGAGCTCACCGAGAGCGAACGTCTTGTGGCGGACGAGCTGGCGATCCTCCACTGGCCGGTCGAAGTACGCGGGCCGCGACGTCGGCAGGTCGCCGTGCCGCCACTCCCCCGGCCTGGGGATGGCCTCCCGACGATGGGCCTGCTCGCGGTACGTGGCGCGGTGTGCGAGCCTGTCACGCAGCCGGCGGACGAGCAGATCGATCGCCTCTGGCATCGTGTGCGCGGCCACATGTGCACGAACCAGGTCACCGTTCACGTCGAGCGCGACCTGTGCAACGGCCGGGCGAGGCCGAGCGGGGTCCGGCTCCCACGCGAGCTTCACCCGTGCGAAGAGCACCGGCTCGTCGAGCTCCGCCACTACCCGGAGGATCGCCTCCTGGGCGCCCGTCTTGGCGTTGTCGCCGACGTCACCCCTGGTCGAGAGCTCCACGCGGAACGGACGAGCCCGACCGCCGGCCACCGACGTCGCCGGCGGCTCGGGTTGCGACACCCACTGCTCGACGATCTGGGCGTGGGCGATCCGGCAGTGCACGACCATGCCCGGCTCATCGGGTCCGGTTGCCCCCCATGAGACTGCCACCGTACCTTCCTCTCCCCGTATCCGCGCGTGGTGCGCGGAGCCGAGGAGTGGGCTACCCGTCAGCCACCCACCGATTGCCGATCGGCCCACGAGGGGCTGGTCAGCGACGTGCAACACCGCATCAGCCGAGTACAGGGCGATCGATCCGGGGATGTCGCCGTGGGCCACGCTTGTGGCCCACGCACGTGCCACCTCGAGAGGATGGACCTCAGCCAGCCGCAGCTCCGGGTGGACCTGGGCATAGGGAGCGGGACCCTTGGTGTCGATGCGCCTGGCACCGGTCAACGTACCGAAATGATGGTGGTGGTGCGACACCCGGGCGCCCGGTCGCAACCGGACGTCGACGGCCTCCTCCACGCCCTGCACACGGCGGATGTCGAAGTGCACTCGAGCGCCAGGACGACGGGCTTCCGTCTCGATGTCACCTGCGCGTGCCGGAAACGTGCGACCGCCCCGCACGACCTCCGCCTCACCCGTTCGAGGGTCGAACCACCTCATCACCCCGTCAGGCATCCCCACACCCCTCGACTCGGACCCGTCCCATCACCGGCGCTCGAAGGCCCCGATGTGCCCGAGTCCAGCAAGGTCGGCTTCCTCGCAGAACTCGAGCGCCACGTGGTGGGTGAACGCTTCGGTGATGGCCGCATCGACGACGTTCTCCATCGGAATCGGGGCCGCCCCACACCTCGTGCACAGTGCACCATCGGGTACCAGCTGTCCGCAGTCACGGCATCGGCCCCCGCGGGCCTCGAAGCCTTCTTCGACCACCAGGGTCTCTACTTGCCCCGCCCCGAGCGCGTCGAGGGTGGCGGCAAGCCCCGTGACCGTACCTGCTCCCTCGCTGGCGCGTGCGCGTAGCTCGTCGATGAGCTCGATCTGGTGCTGGCGCCTCACGGCGCGGATGATCTCGCTCGCAGCTCGCGCCAGCTCCGCCCGCCCGCCGCTCAGAGGGAGGGCGATCCTCCCTGCGATGAGCGCCACGACGCGTTCCGGGAGGTATCCCTCGAGGCCAGCCACGGACTCTTGTTGACCGCAGAGCACGATGCGCGCGGCCGGCCGCTCCCCGAGCTCGTCGGCCACGGCGCGCGCCACGTGGCGGTAGTGCTGGCGAGCGAGCTCCTCGTGGCGACGTTCGAAGCTTCCGAGCTCGACGTTGGTGTCAACCTGACGCGCTGTCTCGTCGATCGGCGCTTCTCGCTCGTCGACGTCGGCGTCGCCGCACTCGAGGCGAAGCAGGCGCGACCTCTGCCTGTCGACCGCCACAACGAGGCTCTGCTCAGATGTCGCCAGGATCGCACAGAGCTGAGCGACATCGGGGCCCCGGCCGACCACGACCTGGTCGCGTACGGAGATCGGCAGGCTGAACACGTCGAAGAGATCCTGGGCCTGGCAAGAGAACACGGCAACGCCCCTGGTCGTCTTGCGATCGAGACCGCTGTCCAGCCAACCCGC
>PLZF01000019.1:2110-5608 GCA_003152015.1 Acidimicrobiaceae bacterium
CATGCGGCGCATAGTCCGAAGGCCGAGGGTACCGGCGCCCATCGATGTCGAGATAGAAGCTGACCACGATCTGACTGCTCCATCCTGCGGCGAGTTGCCGGACCACTGACTCCACGATCACAACTCGATCATGAAGCACTCCCTGCCGGTGCACTAGGGGCTTCTGTCACTTCTCGCCACGAGGGACCGGACGGCCCGCACCTCGAGGCAACGGCTGCTCCGGCAAGCTGCGGCCCGGTGCCGCCCTCCGGTGAGAGCGAGCACGCGCACGCCCGTCCCCTCATTCACCTGGACCCTGGGGACAGGAGGGGGGTGGCTGAATCTAACTTCGATCATTCACGCGGCCGGCTGGCCCGATAGGCGCGTATCCGCGTACGTGCCCTTCCAACCTGGGATTCTGAGGATTACGACGACTTCAGTGTAAACGCCGGTTGAAAACGACAGCGCGCGTGGCCTGAGGATCCCGTCGAAAACGACAGCACCTGACCATCCCCGAATCTGCTCTGCCCCCCTCCCAGGCTTCCTGGCCAGGAAGGGCTCAGAGCAGACGGGAGACGGGTGCATACCGACATGAACGAGTGGACAACCATCCGGCGCAGGGTGCTGGTGGAGAAGGACTCAAAGCGCTCCGTGTGCCTGGAGTTCGGCATCGGGTGGAGGACGCTGGAGAAGATCCTCGCCCATCCCGCACCGCCCGGGTATCGCCGCCAGGCACCCTGGGGAAAGCCGAAGCTCGGCCCGTTCCTCCCGGTTATCGAGGAGATCCTCGAAGCCGACAAGACCGCCCCGGCCAAGCAGCGCCACACGGCCAAGCGCATCTTCGAGCGCCTCCGGGACGAGTACGGCTACGAGGGCGGGATCACCCAGGTCACCGAGACAGTGGCCCAGGCCCGCCGACACGGCAAGGAGGTCTTCGTCCCCCTGGTGCACTGACCTGGACACTCCAGACCAAGTAGGGGCGCCAAGCCCACCAGAAAGCCGTGTGACGCAAAATGCCTGGTCAGCGCCCCGGGATTTACTGACATTTTTTCGTGCCACGGCCACTGACAGAAAACGTGAATCAGAACGAGAAAGCCCTGATCGCTAGAAGTTCTACTGGCACAAACCGTGGTGATTCACACTCCCGCCGGCGACAGTCGCCCACATCCAAATACCACGGCGCCGGGTTGAGTTCGGTGTCCGGAAGTTCGCGACAAGGCCGATAGCGACCCGTCTATGTCACCGCCCCCGTTGGGAGATCCGTACCGCCCGTCGTTGGAGGTAGTCGTGAAACTTCGGGGCCGTGTACTCGTACTGGCCCTTTTGGATCCGGAAGACGACACCCTGCTCGGCGAGGCGTCCCATGAGGACATTCACATTGCTCTCGCTCTTGCCCACCCTGCCGTGGATGTCAGCGGTCCTGAGCGGCGGGTATTCGCAGGCTGCAGTCGACATCAGGAGGTCCTGCTCGGCGGGGGTGAGAGATTCGACCCGGCCATCGTAGAAGTCAATGTCCAGCCGCCGGTAGATGTCCGGCTCGACCGAGACCAGAAGAGTGACGTCGAAGCGGTCGACGCCAGCAATCTGGGCGGCTTCCCAGAGCTCCGCGCCCCATAACTGGATGAAGAAGGGGTGTCCCTCGACCTCGTCGACAACCCGCTCGGTCAGTTCCTCCCCGGCGGTGACCCCGGTGCCGTCGAGCGGCCGGACCAACGCCTCGACCGCCTCGCTTCCGGCCAGCCGGGTTATCTCCTCGCCTCGGAACATGCGCTCGGTGTAGGTCCTGGCCTTGAGCAAGTTGGCGCGCAGGGTGGGCAGGCCGCACAGCGTCAGGCCAATCGGGACCTCTTTCTCTTGGAGGCTGTTGACAGCTGCGATGAGCGAGGAGAGCGGGTGCTGCCCTCCTCGTTCTCGGCCGTCGCGTATGACCTGTGCTTCGTCCAGCATCAGCAGGTAGCCGCTGTACCCGTGCTGGTCGGCAGCCAGGGCGACGTCGAAGAGCGCCTTTACGACGCTGCGGTGCCGGTCGGCGCCTCCACCGGGCCCGAGAGATACCTCGATGTCCTGCCAGGTCACACGGACCAGCCCCCGGGCGGACGCGGCGACACCTTTCATGGTCTCCCGGATGCGAGCCGTTCTGGAGATTTGGAGCTCTGCGTTGTGGCAAAGGCCAAAGATGAGCTCGGACAGGTCGTCTTCGGTGTTGTGGCGCGGCTCGGCCTGTACCCGGCTGGTGAGCCAGCCCTCCTCGTCCGCGGCGATCTCTTCTAGCCGCTTCAACAGCACGCTCTTGCCCACGCCGCGCAGACCGGTGAGTCGAACGTTGGCGGGCAGCTCCGGAGCCCCGCGGAGCGTCGCTCCGAAGCGACGCATCTCGTGCTGACGGCCGGCAAGAAACAGCGGGCTGACGGCTGCACCAGGTCGGTAGGGGTTGCGAGGCCTCGGATGATCTGACATAACAGAATTCATATTATCTCAGATCATCCTAAGAGTACACCTGTTATGTAACGAGTGCCGGGCAGCGGCGGCACTCCGCCCAATCGATCCGCATTCTGATCGGCCAGCATGTCTTCGAACGATGTCTCATGAGGCAGGTCGGGGCGACCAATTATCAAAGGCGGGTCCCCTATCTCTCCGCTCCTCTTGATCAGTTCACCGTCGCAAGTGTCCATTCGAGGAATTCGCGGCGCTCCGGATTTCAGCGGGGTCGGGGATCCCCGAGCGCGTAGCGGGGTGCTGGGACAGCGGTGTGGGTCAACCTCCCGAGGACATTTCGGACTCGGTCGATGGCCGCACGATCATCACCGAACAGTGGGCATGCTCTGCACAATGCCCACTCACCGACCCGAGGGTCATCCCATCGAACCCACCATGGCCACGGCTACCGACCACCAGCAGCTCGGCGTGGCGGCTGCGTTCGACGAGCACTTTGCTAGCGTGTCCTTCGACGACATCCACAGACTTGGCCACCGATGAATCGGCACCCAAGACGTCGTCGACCATCTCGGTCAGCCTGTTGCGGGCCACGTCGACGGGGGCCGGCGGCGGGGGCGTTTCGGGCACCCAGACGAGCTCCTGTCTCGTATTCCAGGCGTGCACGACCTCAAGGCGGTCCCCCACCAGCGCTGCGTAATGTGCTGCCCAGCGCAGAGCATCGCGTGACTCGTCTGAGGCGTCAACGCCCACGAGGATGATGCGCTCGCCGAGCGGCCCGGAGCGCCGCTCAGGGGTGTCGTCAGTCATGGTGAGTCCTTTCCTCGCGTCCAAGGTCAGAGTCATGATATGAGGCGACCGGCGCCATTACTAGGGGACAAAGGCCTATATAATGGCATAGCGTGCTTCGCCTGGAACGTGGTGACGCCCTCATAGTTGGGCGAGCATGTCATGGGCCGCACCTGGTACGAGCCGAGTCGTTTACCGGGCGGAGAGGCGATCCCTGGGCGACGGATCACGCTCGGCTGACCTCCTCAAGAGTCAGTCGAGTAGCCGGGGGGAATCGCACCCCCCGGCTCTCACAGA
>PLZF01000031.1 GCA_003152015.1 Acidimicrobiaceae bacterium
CGGAAGGCGCCTTCGGTGAACTTCTGGATGTTCCCCTTGTGCACAATGGTCACGCTGGGACGGCCGTGTTCGAGGGCGTACTTGATGGCCGCCCTGACCAGGCGCTTGGAGCCGAACTCGGAGATCGGCTTGATGCCGATTCCCGAGCCTTCCCGAATTTCCCACCCCATCTCGTCCCGGAGGAATGCCGACAGTTTGGCCGCCTCCGGAGTGAACGCCTCGACCTCGAGACCCGCGTAGATGTCCTCGGTGTTCTCGCGAAAGATCACCATGTCGACCAGTTCGGGGCGGAGCACCGGCGACGGGACTCCGGTGAACCAACGCACCGGCCGGAGGCAGACGTAGAGGTCGAGGATCCGGCGCAGGGCCACGTTCAGCGATCGGATGCCGCCACCGATCGGCGTGGTCAACGGGCCCTTGATGCCGATCAGATGGGTGCGGAATGTCTCGACCGTCTCGTCGGGCAGCCAACTCCCCGTCTCGTCGAACGCCTTCTGCCCGGCCAGGACTTCCTTCCACGCCACCTTGTTGCCGCGCTTGGCCGCGGCGGCGTCGAGCACCGATTTGGCCGCCGGCCAGATGTCCACGCCGATGCCGTCGCCTTCGATGAANNCGGTGGATCATGGAGCGCTCGCCACTCGAACGCCCGAGCCCGAGTCCGTGTCGAACCGGACACCTGCGAACAGCAGTTCAGCCCTCGGCGGTGCCCAAGCCCAGCGCACCGTAGATCTCACGGGTCGCGCTCGACCGGTTGAGCGTATAGAAGTGAAGCCCGGGCACCCCGGCATCGAGCAGTTTCCGGCACAGTTCGGTGGCAATCACCACCCCTTCGCGGCGCACGGCATCGGCACCACCGGTTCCGTCGGCATTCTCCAGACGCTCCACCATCCAGGCGGGCACGGCCGCACCCATGGTGGCCATGCGGGGAACCGACTTGAGGTTGGTCACCGGCATGATGCCCGGAAGCACCGGCGTCTCCACGCCACGGGCAGCAAGGTCGGCCACCAGTCCGAGGTACTCCTCGGCCTCGAAAAAGAACTGGGTCACGCCGAAGTCGGCCATGCGCAATTTCTCGGCCAGTCGATCGCGGTCGAACGCCATATCCGGTGACAACGGATGACCAGCAGGTTGGGCGGCCACCCCGATGGAGAAACCACCGATGGCGTGGGCCAGTTCGACCAATTCGGAGGCGTGGGCCAGTTCTCCCACCCCTTCGCCTGGGTCAGAGGGCGGATCGCCGCCCAGCGCCATCAGGTTCTCCACCCCCGCCTTCCGGTAGGCCACCAGAATCTCCGCCAGCTCCAATCGGGTGTGCGCCACACAGATGAGGTGGGCCATCGGCACCAGTGTGGTGGTTCGCAGCATGCCGGTCACCAGGTCGTAGGTCCGCTGCCGTGACTCGGCGCCACCCCGATAGGTGACCGACACAAAGGATGGGCCCAACGGCTCGAGATCGCGCAGCGTCTTCACCAGGGTGGCCTGCTCGGCGTCGTTCTTGGGGGGAAAGAACTCGAACGAGTAGGTCGGCCCTTTCGACAACAGGTCGGCGATCCGCGTCATAACCCAGGCATCCTACTGCGAGCGGTCGATCCGGATCCGGGAGTCGCCGCTCGACCTCAGCGGGACGGGCGCCTCGATGATGCCGCCCCGAAATGGGAAGAGAGACGCGCCAGCGCGGCATCGAGTTCGGAGAGTCGTGAGCGGCGGGCCTCGTCGGTCTCGGCCAACTGCATGCCCGACGGGGAACCGGCTCCATGACGGAGGAGCCGGTCCGCCTCGATGGCGAAGGCCAGGCCGCGCAGTGATCCGGCCACCGCGTCGGTGGCGTTCTGGGCCTGTTCGTCGGGTGCATGCCGGGAGGCATGTTCGAGAGCCTGTGCGGCTCTGTCGACCTGGATGTCCACCGATCCCCGCAGCTCAGGATTGTCGGAGGTGGCGTTGCCCGACAGCAGCGACTCGCGGGCCAGCCGGGCATCGACAACCGCCGGCAGGACTGAGCCGCGCCAGTAGGTGACCGCCTGCCGTTTTGTCCGGCGTTGGAACAACACCACCAGCAGGATCACGGCCACCACCAACAAGATGGCGAGCACGATCAACGCCACCGCCGTTCCCGTCAATCCACCACTCTTCGTTGCCGTCGGTGTGGTGGTGGTAGTGGTGGCCTTCGGAGCGGTCGTCGTGGTTGAGGTGGTGCGGGGAACGGTGGTGGTCGTGGTGGGTTGAGTCGTCGAGGTGGTGGTGGTCGACGTCGACGTTGACGTGGTCGGGGGAACGGTGGTGGTCGTCACCGGGACCGTGGTTGTGGTGGCCGCCCAGGCCGGGCCGACCGCGGCGACGGTAAAAGCACCCACCACCAGCGCGGTTCCCGCTACCGCCCTTCCGACCCGAACCAACAGGCCCCGAACGTACCGGACGACAGGTTGTCGGCCCGGCACCGAACCGCACTGCCCCCGGCCAGCCCGTGCCATGACCGAACGCCTCAGACGGCCGGTGGCGACGTCGCTGCGATCAGGTTCCCGACCATGCCGTGTACCTCCGCTCGTCTGTCGCCCCGCATGGGCGGCATCACCCTAATCTGGGGCGGCACCCGCATGCTGGGATGACGACCGGCTACGCCCGATACATCTCAGGTACCGGCGCGGCCGTAATCATCTTCGAGGCGGACGATGTCGTCCTCACCGAAGTACTCGCCGTGTTGGATCTCCACAAACACCACGTCGGCATCTGTCGGATTCTCGATCCGGTGATTGGTCCCGACCGGGATGTCCACTGACTCACCCGCGGTGAACTCGGTCTGGGTCCCGTCCAGGGTGACCAGGGCGGTGCCGGCCACGATGAACCAGTGCTCTGACCGTCGGGCGTGCCGCTGATAGCTCAGCCGCTTTCCCGGCAGCACCACTATCCGCTTGACCTTGTGGGACCCATCGTCATCGAGGACCGTATAGCTTCCCCACGGTCGGTGGTCCGTCTTCGGTGCACTGGATTGGCCCGAGAGGCTCACGATGCCCGCTCCGCGGCTCTCACCGTGTTGCGCAACAACATGGCCCGGGTCATCGGGCCCACTCCGCCGATGCGGGGGGTGATCCACCCCGCCACCTCGGCTACTGACTCATCGACATCGGACAACAGCTTCTTCCCTTCCCATGAGGTACCGGCACCGACCACTGCAGCACCGGGTTTGATCATCTCGGGCGTCACGAGACCGGCGCGACCGGCCGCGGCCACCACCACGTCACCTTGGCGGACCAGAGGTGTCATATCCCTGACGCCGGTATGAACCACCGTGACTGCGGCGTTGCACCCTTGTCGCTTGGTGGCCAACAAGAGGGACAGGGGACGCCCGATGGTCAGCCCCCGCCCGATCACCACCACATGTTTGCCCTCAACCGGGACGTCGTTGGCATGAAGCAGTTCGACGATCCCGGCCGGGGTACAGGGCAGAGGACCATTGGCTCCCATCACCAGGCGTCCCAGGTTCACCGGGTGCAGCCCGTCTACGTCCTTCTCCGGGTCCACCGCCAGCAGTACCTGCTCCTCGTCGAGCCCGGCCGGCAACGGAAGCTGCACCAGATAGGCGTGGACCTGGGGATCGGCATTGAACCGCGCCACCGCGGCGGCAAGCTCGGCCTGGGACACATCGGCGGGCAGGTGCTGGTGGGCCGAGTGAATGCCGACTTCGGCGCAGTCGGCGTGCTTCATGGCCACGTACCGCGAGCTCGGGCCATCGTCCCCCACCAAAATGGTCCCCAGCCCTACGGCCACTCCGGCGCTGGCCAGGCGGGCGACACGATCGGTGACTTCGGCCCGGATCCGGGCGGCCAGGAGTTCCCCATCGAGCAAGGTGGCGGTCATCGACGTCTCCTCAGTGCCGGAAGTGGCGTTCGCCACCGGCCATGACCACCGCGATACCGGCCTCATCAGCCGCCGCGGTGACCTCTCCGTCACGAATGGAGCCTCCCGGTTGTACCACTGCCGACACGCCCGCGTTGGCCAGCACTTCGAGGCCGTCGGGGAAAGGGAAGAAGGCATCACTGGCCGCCGCCCCACCTTGAGCTCGTGACCCCGCCTTGGATGAGGCGATTTCTGCCGCCACCACCCGCGAGGACTGACCAGCCCCCACGCCGACCGCCTGTCCGTTGTTGACAATGGCGATGGCATTGGAGGTGGTCCGGGCACAGATTTTCCAGGCCAGGGCCAGATCACGCCACTGGGCATCGGTGGGCGGCACCTTGGTGGCCACCTCCCAGGTCGACGGATCGAGGAGAAACCGGTCGGCATCCTGGACGAGCACGCTCGATCCCATCCCCCGGTACTGGCGCACGATGGGCTCGGGCGAAGGGGCGGAGAGCAGGCGGGTGGCCTTCCTCTTCGATGACAGCAGGTCCAGCGCCTCGTCGTCGTAGGACGGGGCGATGATCACATCGGCCTGAGGGCCGCTTCCGATCGCCACGGCCACGGCCACGGTGACCCGGCCCCCGATGGCCACGACTCCGCCGAACGCCGAGAGAGGATCGCCTTCGAGGGCACGCTGATAGGCGGTGGTCAGGTCGTCGGCGACCGATGCGCCGCAAGGATTGGCGTGCTTGATAATGGTGACGGCCACCTCGGAAGCACCATCGGCGGGTAGTTCGTGGACGAGGCGCCAGGCCGCGTCGGCGTCGAACAGATTGAGGTAGGACAGCTCCTTCCCGCCATGTTGCACGACGTCGTCCCACCACGAGTGCTCGCCGGCGATCCGGTAGCGGGCCCCGTGCTGGTGGGGATTCTCCCCGTAGCGGAGTGAACCGGCCCGCTCCAGGGTCAGGTGGATGGTGGGAGGCAGCATGGCGGTGTCGGCCTCCTGGTCGAACCAACCCACGATGGCACCGTCGTAGGCGGCGGTGTGAGCGAAGGCGTCACGGGCCAGCCGGCGGCGGGTCGGGTCGGACAGGGACCCGTGCTCTCTGAGCTCGGCCAGGACGACGTCATAGTCGGCGGGGTCGACCACGACTCCCACGTGAGAGTGGTTCTTGGCCGCCGCCCTCACCATGGTGGGTCCACCCACGTCGATCAACTCGATGGAGGGATCCGACCTGAAGGGATACAGGTTGCACACCACCAGATCGATGAGGCCAATGCCCTGGTTCTCGATGTCGGCCAGATGTTCGGGCACGGATCTGTCGGCCAAGATGCCACCGTGGATGACCGGATGGAGGGTCTTGACCCTCCCGCCGAGCATCTCGGGCGCGCCCGTCAACTCGGCCACTTCGACGTGGGCGATGCCGGCCGAGGCGAGCGCCGAGGAAGTTCCCCCACTGGAGATCAGCTCCCACCCCAGCTCGGAAAGCCCGCGGGCCAGCTCTTCGAGACCTGTCTTGTCGTATACGGACAGCAACGCCTTCATTCCTTGACCTCCAGTGGTGATCCTCGCTCATCTACGACTGGAACCGCCAGCTTGTCGATGAAGGTACGGATGGTGTCGGGGTAGAGGGTCCGCTCCACCGCCTTGATGCGTTCGTGCAGCGTCGCCACGGTGTCGTCCGGATACACCGGCACCGCCTGTTGGGCGAGGATCGGCCCGTCGTCCATGGCCAGGGTGGCCACGTGCACGGTGGTGCCGGTTTCCGCCACTCCGGCGGCCAGGGCGTCCTCCACGGCGTGCCAACCCGGGAAGGCCGGCAGCAGCGCCGGGTGGGTATTGAGGATACGGCCGGGAAAGGCGGTATGGATCGGCTGATCGAGCACCGTCCCGAATCCGGCCATCACCACCACGCCGATGTGGTGCCGGAGCAGTACGTCGACGACCGCCCGAGTGTAACCCAGGCGGTCAAACCCGGGGCTGAATCCACCATAGGCGGCCCGATCGACAAGGGAGGTCGCCAATCCTGCGTCCGAGGCGATCCCGAGGGCACGACACTTTCGGTCGGCCACCACCAGCGAGACCGGAAGCCCGGAGGTGACGATGGCCTCGAGAATGGTGCCGCTGCCCGATACCAATACCCCGATCGGTACCGGAAAGGCACGACCGGGAGAGGAAGCGGCGACCACGGCCGCAGGCTAGCAGCGGGGCTCTGCCCACCCTGCCGACCGGTGCCGACCGGAGTGTCTATGACCGAGGAGGGCTCACTCTCCGACTGAGGGTGCTCCCACTGCCGCCGGCTCGCGGCGCGGGGTGTTGCCCTCGGCCATCTCGTCCATCCCGATCGGGCCGGCGAGGTCGGCGTTCAGAAATTGATGGATGACCGGGTCGTCGGAGTCGAACATCTCGTCCTTGGGGGCGAACCGCACAAGTCGCGATTGGTACAGCATGCCCAGGTAATCAGCGGTTCGCATCACCGAGGGGATGTTGTGGGTGATGATGAAGATGGTGGCCCCGGTCTCGCGTTGCACGTCGAGCACCAGTTCGTCGAGGAAGGCCACCCGGACCGGATCGAGCCCGGAGTCGGGCTCGTCGAAGAGGACGATCTCGGGGTCGAGGACCAGCGCACGCGCCAATCCGGCCCGCTTCTTCATACCGCCGGACACCTCGCCGGGAAGCTTGCGTAGGTGGTCCATGAGCCCGACCAACTCGGCATTCTTGTGCACGATCTTGCGGATGTCCCCTTCGTTCTTCTTGGTGTGCTCACGAAGGGGAAAGGCGATGTTCTCGTAGAGGCTCATCGAGCCGAAGAGAGCCCCGTCCTGAAACAGCACACCGAACTTGCGCCTGATCCGGAACAGATCCTTCTGGTTGAGAGCACTGATGAGTTCCCCGTCGATATAGACCCCGCCGTTATCGGGCTTCAGCAGTCCGATGATGACCTTGAGCAACACCGACTTTCCCGTTCCCGACGGCCCGAGTACCGCGGTGATGGCCCCACGAGGCACGTCGAAGCTCATGTCCTGGAGGACGGTATGGGAACCGAACGACTTGGTCACGTTCTGGATGGAGATGACGGCATCGACCGGGGGCAATGACGGTACCGGGGCCCCCTGCGGCTGGGCCGAAACCGCCAGGGTGCGAAGGTCCGGGACCGCCGATGGACCTCCAAGCGGATCAGCCATGCCGTTCATACTCGCACCTTCCGGTTCTCCCCGCACACCGGTGCACGGGTTCTACCCATACGTAACTGGTCGGCACCGGTAACCTTGCGGAGTCGGAGTCGGAGTCGGTGTCGGGACGGGCATTGGAGATGCCATGATTATCGCAAGATCCGGCCATCCGGTAAGTTCCCCAATCAGTTAAGAGAGCGTCAGAGCAGCGCCGGACGATTGTCTGGGCGGGGGGTTGCTGGATGTAATTTCGTTCAGAAGCAGCGGCATCGGAGACTGTGTGACGGAACAACTAGGGCGCGACCGGAGCGTGACCGGCAACGCGGACGACACCGCCCAGGTGCGCGTGATCACCCAGGACGGCCCGGCGACCCAAAAGGTCCCCCGGGTGCCGCCCACCTCGGTCATGCCCCGCCACCGGGTGTCCCGGCCTCCCGTCTTCCCGAAAATTTCCTGGTTCCTCGAAGAGGTCGGCGCCATGTTCGCCTCGGGGTTCGAGGCCATTCGCCTCGGTTTCCGCCTGGGCGTGCCGGTCGGTGAGTTTCTCGACCAATGTTGGTTTCTGGCCAAGGTCACCACGCTTCCCTTGATCCTCATCTCCGTCCCCTTTGGTGCGGTCATCGCCCTCGAAGTGGGAGGTCTCCTCCAACAGATCGGTGCCCAGTCCCAACTCGGAGCCGCCATGGTCCTGGCCGTGGTGCGGGAGCAGGCCCCGTTGGCCACCGCTCTACTCATTGCCGGGGCGGGTGGATCCGCCATGTGCGCGGATATCGGTTCCCGAAAGATCCGTGACGAGATCTCGGCCATGGAGGTGATGGGTGTCCAGCCATTGCAGCGCCTGGTCCTCCCCAGGCTGCTGGCCTGCATGTTGGTGGCGTTGCTCCTCGACAGCATCGTGTCGGTCGCGGGCATTGCCGGTGGCCTGTACTTCGGCACCCAGTCCATCCACATCACCGCCTCCAGCTTCTTTGCCACCTTCGGTGAGCTCAGCCAACTGGCGGATCTGGCTATGGCCCTGCTCAAGGCGGTCGTCTTCGGATTCATCGCCGCCATGGTGGCCTGTTACAAGGGCATGACGGCCAAGGGTGGCCCCAAGGGCGTCGGGGACGCGGTGAACCAGGCGGTGGTGATCACCTTCATGGTGTCGTTCTTCATCAACTTCGTGTTGACGGTCATCTACTTCAACTTCATTCCCCAGCGGGGGATCTAGATGGCTACCACCACCGTCGCCGGTCCGGTCAGCCTCCTCTACAAGCAGATGCGCTTTGGGCTGCGCACCATCCGCTCCCTTCCGAGTGCCCTCCAGTACCGCCGGGAGATCACCCTGCTGGTATCCGACATCACCGTCGGCGCCGGGGCCCTGGTGGTCGGGGGCGGCATGTTCTTCGTGGTGGTGGGAATCGCCTTCTTCACCGGCACCGAAGTGGGCCTGGAGGGCTTCACCGGACTGTCCCAGATCGGGGCCCAGGCCTTCACCGGTGTCATCTCGTCGTTGGCCAACGTTCGTGAAATCACCCCTCTGGTGGCCGGGGTGGCGTTCGCCGCCCAGGTGGGCGCCGGTTTCACCGCCCAACTCGGGGCCATGCGGGTCTCCGAGGAGATCGATGCCCTCGAGGTGATCGGGGTGGACAGCGTCACCTACCTGGTCGGCACCCGGGTGTGGGCGGCGCTGATCACCATGATTCCCCTCTATCTCGCCGCCCTGTTCGCCAGCTTCATCGCCTCCCAGTTGATGGTCACCGACTTCTTCCACCTGTCGCCGGGCACCTATCACCACTACGTCCAGCTGTTCCTCCCCCCGCTCGATGTCCTCTACTCGTTCTTGAAGGCGATGGTCTTCATCGTGGCGGTGACCTTCGTCCACTGCTACTACGGGTATTCGGCCGAGGGAGGACCGGCGGGCGTGGGTGTCGCCGCGGGCCGGGCCATTCGGCTCTCACTCATCGTGGTGGTGGTGCTCAACTTCTTGTTGTCGACCATTCTCTTCAGTGGCGCCTCGTCCACTGCCAGGTTGGTGGGATGAGACGGCTCTCCAGCCTGGGGCGCACCGCAGTTGTGCTGATTGTGATCGTCGTCGTGGTAGCCGGAGTGTCAGTGATCGAAAAGACGGTGAACGGGGCGTACAGCGGGAACCACCAGGTGGTCGGCCGCTTCTCCGGTGCCGGGCAGGGCCTTCACGCCGGCTCCGAGGTCGATTACGCCGGCGTACAGGTCGGAAAGGTCTCGTCCATCTCACTGATGGACCGGGCGGCCCAGGTGGCGCTGAGCCTGTATCCGACCTTTCACTTTCCGGCCGATGGGACCGCCACCATTCAGCCCCAGAACCTGTTCGGAGCCGACGAGGTCAACATCACCTCGCCCACCGGCCGACGAGGCCCATCGCTGAGGCCCGGGTCCACCATCCCCCACACCAAAGTGGCAAGCGAGCTCACTGATCTGCTGGCGGTGGCCGACCCCCTGCTCCAGCAGGTGGACACCACCGACCTGTCGCTCACCGTGTCCGAGTTGAACCAGGCCACCAACGGCGCCGGTGCCCAGATCGCCGCCGGGATCACCGAAGGATCCAAGCTGGGGACGCTGCTGAGCGCCACCCTCGGTGCCCAACTCACCGCCCTCGACTCGCTGTCGGCCTTTTCTGCCGCTCTGGTGCCCGCCGCCCCACAGCTGAATACCGTCTCGCAGTCCGCCAATGCGGCCCTGCCGGCCATCAACCGGGCCCAGGACGACTTCCAGCGCCTGTTGGAGTCGATCAACCCGTTGGCAGAGAACCTGGCCCAGTTCCTCAGCCTGTACCACCCTGATATCGCCACAATGTTGACCACCGGCGACAACGTGACCCGGGTGCTCATCACCCATCAGGCCAATATCGAGCAGACGGTGAGTGGGCTCTACCACTACGTCTACAAGTTCGCCGCCGCTCCGGCGGACACCCTTCCGGACGGATCGAGAATCGGCTACTTCCAGAACTTCATCAACTTCTCCGACGTGAACAACCTAGTCTGCAGCCTGATCGCCCCGGCCAGCGGTGGCCTTGCCGCTCTGGCCCCGCTGCAGGCGGCCCTGGGCAGCGCCGGCAGTTCGTTCGACTGCTCGTCCCAGATGTCCACGTTCAAGACGTTGAACCCGCCGGCGACCACCGTCCCCATCGCAACCTCCACCGCTCAACAGGGCTCCAAAGTGGCCCAGCAGGTCTACCAGGCCCTCGGGACCCCCCAGGCGCCCGCGTCGTCCCAGCCCCAGTCCCTCGGTGGCTACCTCTCCATGTTGCTCGGTGGCCACTGATGGCGCGCTTGCGGTTGCGTCGGCGCTCCTCGGGTCGCAAAGGCCACCTGGGCACGTTGCTCAAATTCGGCATCTTCACCGGCATCAGCCTCGTCCTGCTGGTGGCACTGGCCATTCGGGTGGGGAACATCTCTCTGTTCACCCATCGGACCACCTACCAGGCCCAGCTGGCCGACGTCACCGGGTTGCACCCCAACAACGACGTGAAGATCGCCGGAGTCACCGTGGGTCAGGTGACCGGTATCGCCGTCCAACGTGACCATGCCCTGGTGACCTTTTCGGTCAACAACTCGGTGCACCTGCGCTCGAGTACCAAGTCCGGACTTCAGCAGAACAACGTCCTCGGCCAGCAATTCCTCTACCTGTATCCGGGATCGACCGGAGCCGACATCCGGGCCGGTGGCGTGATCCCGCTTTCCCAGTCCATCTCCAACCCCGGGGTGGGCGCCTTTCTGAACGCGCTCGGCCCATTTTTGTCGGCCGTCAACCCGGCCCAGGCCAATACCTTTGTCCAGAGCGTGCTGGCTGCCCTGCAGGGAAACCAGGACAAGGTCGACCAGCTCATCAACGACTCGGCCACCGTCTCCCAAACTGTCGGCTCGCTCGACACCCAGGTCGGACAAGTGATCAGCGCCCTCGATCAGGTACTCACCGCGCTGGCCCAGCGCAGTTCCGACGTCGGGACCCTGCTCGACAATCTGCAGACGGTCTCCCAGACGCTTGCCTCCCATAACGACCTCCTCGACACGGTGGTGACCAATCTCTCCAAGTTCACCGGGGAGATCGCCGGAGTAGTCCAGTCCAACCAGGGCAACCTGGCCCAGACCATCAGCGACCTGCAGTCGGTGACCTCAGTGGTCCAGGACCACGAGCAGAACCTGGCCGCCGGGCTGTCCACCCTGGGGTCCGGATTCAATCCGTATTTGCTCATCTCCAACTACGGAGAGTGGTTCCAGGTGAAGTCGGTCTATACCTGCATGGCCGCAGAGACCAGTTGCTCCTACAACAACGGGGGCAACCCGCCGGCCGGTTCAGGAACCTTTGGCAACGCCCCTCCGTCGTCGGGCGGGGCCAGCACCGGAACGTCGAGTGCCTCGACCCCGTCGAGTCCGTCGAGTCCGTCGAATGCCTCAAGCGTGGGGACCTCGCCGGCGGCCATGCTCCAGATGGTGGCCGGGGCCGGAGGTCAGCCGTGAAGGCGTTCACCGATCGCAATCCGCGCCGCATCGGCCTGGTGATGCTCATCGTTACGGCAGTGGCCGTTGTGTCGGTGTTCACCTTCAACCAGAACACCTTTTCCTCGGGATACAGGGTGAAGGCCACGTTTTCCAACGCCGCCGGGCTGGGCCCCAATGCCAGCGTGCTCCTGGCCGGGGTGAATATCGGCAAAGTGAGCGCCGTGCACCTCAATGGCAATCACGTGACGGTAGACATGACAGTCGACCAGGGAGTGGTGCTGCCGAGCGATACCACCGCGGCCATCAGCGTGGAAACTCTTCTCGGCCAGTTGGTGGTGGACCTGAAACCGATCAACGGATGGAGCCATCCGTTACACAATGGGGCGCTGTTGACCAACACCAGTGTCCCGGTCGAGTTCCAAAATATTCAGAACGAAGCGGGCGGGTTGCTGACCAAATCCGACGCCTCCGCCATCAACCAGCTCATCCAGTCCTTGGCGGCGATCACCCAGGGCAAGCAACAGCAGGTGGCACAGATCGTCAACGGCCTGAATGGGTTCACCGGGGTGATCAACCAACGCCAAACCCAGGTGAGCCAACTCATCGACGCGGCCAACACCCTGTCCCAGTCGGTGGCCAACCATGACACCCAACTGGGCTCGGCCATTGACAATCTCTCCACGGTGATCAACGGATTGGCCCAACGAGGAACCGATCTCGGCAACCTCATCGACAACACCCAGCAAGCTTCCGGTCAGATCAACACATTGGTCACCAACAATCGCCCACAGCTCCAGGCGCTGGTGGTCCAACTCCAGTCGGTGCTCGGGGTCCTCTCCAAACACCAGCTGGACCTGGCCCAGGGAATCTCGAGCGCGGCATCAGCCATCACCGGGTTTTCCTCCATCGGCTATTCGGGGTCGCCGGCGACCCCGGTGAGCTGGGGCAATATCTATTTCAACACGATCGGCTCCTCCCCACTGGACGGGGTCCTGGGTAGCTGTGGAACATTCGACCTGGTCCTGACCCAGGCGTTGGGCCCCGACCCCCTCCCCTGCAGCCAGCAGAACGGGCCGTTGATCAGCGACCCGGGGGCCACGCCGCCGGCCACCGGCGCCACCACCGCACCCAAAGCGGCGGGGACCAACTCCAACACCTCCGCGCCATTATCTGCCGGTAACGGGATCGCCGGCATCCTGGGTCTGCCGAACCTTGGATCTCAGCCGAGCTCATCGGGCTCGGGTAGCGCCGGCCTGCTTCCCTCGCCGCTCGGGGGGGGGTCGTGAGACGCCGGGTCATCACGTTCACGGCTGTCGCCGTGGCGGTGGTCATCGCCGCCGTCTCGGTCACCGTGCTACGCTCCACACCCTCCTATCGGATGCGAGCGGTCTTCGCCAGCGCCAACGGGCTGTTTCCCGGGAACTCCGTCGAAATGCTGGGCGCCCCCGTGGGTGTCGTGACCGACGTTGTCAACACCGGCGACACCGTCCTGGTGACCATGAAGGTCCAGAAGCAGTTTCCGATACCGGCCGCAGTGCAGGCAGCGCTGGTGTCGCCCCAGGTGCTCGGCGAGCCCTCCATCGAGCTGTCCCCCGGGTACATCGGTGGGCCCACCATGGCGCCGGGCCAGACCATTCCCGAGTCGCGGACCATGGTTCCGGTGTCGACTGATCAACTCCTCAAGGACGTCCAGAGCTTCCTGTCCCAGATCAATCCCCAAGCCACCGGCGATCTGATCACCAATCTCTCCCAGGATCTGACCGGCCAGGGCGCCGGGCTCAACCAACTGTTGGGGAACGCGGCGGGCACCATCCAACTGCTGGCCCAAAAAGGGAACAGCCTCGGCCAGCTCACCAGCTCGTTGGCTCAGATCACCGCCACCCTGCAGAGCCGTACCAGCACCCTCTCCAACCTGATCCGGGACTACAACACCGTGTCGTCCGTTGTGGCTTCCCATCAGAGCCAGTTGGGGACAGCCATCACCGATCTGGCCGGTGCCACTAATCAACTCTCCAACTTCTTAGGGCCAAATCTGGTGCCGCTGGAAAACGACGTGGCCGGCATCACCCAGGTGGGGCGCACGGTGTCGGGCAATCTCGCCAACCTCGACACACTGCTCAACTCCACCAATCTGCTCTTTGCCGCAGCCGGGCGCGGCTACGACCCCTCCCACAACTGGCTCAACCTGAACCTGGCCCTACCGGCCGGTGCCAATGGCTCATTGGTATCCGGTCTCATCCGCGACCGGCTGGCCGGCATCTGTCGCCGCCTGGATGCCAATCACTCTCAAGGCCTGCCCGCCGCGACGATCCAGACTCTGGTCAGCTGTGGCGATCCCAACTCCGGATTCTTCAATCCGCTGTTGGCGATCATCCCGTCGATCCTGGACACGCTGACCAGTGGGCCCGGAGGGGGTCCATCGGCCACCGCCCTGGCGGCCCTGATCGCCAAAGGAATGACCATGATCCCCGGAGCCGCCGACATCCAGGCTCCAGCCACCGCGGCCCCGCCCGCACCGACCGCATCGACGACCCCGCCAGCACCGTCTCTTTCCACGCCGGGAGCCTCACAACTCGCACCCATGCCCCCGGTGCAAAGTTCCCCGTCATCCGGCGGCGGGCTGGGTGGGCTATTCAAGGGCCTCCTGGGGGGTCTCTGAGATGACCTGTCCTCGCAAGCTCCTCAATGCCCTGATCCGTGCCATCTCAGACGTCGGGCGATTCGCTGCGGTGTCTCTGGGCCGGAGGGGTCAACGTCTCGCTCTGGTTGTGCTGGTCGGGAGTGGTCTGGCCCTCACCGGATGCAACCTCCCCTTCACCGGTCAACCGCCCCTCACCGCGTCGGCGGTGTTCAGCGACGTCGCCGATCTGGCCAATGGGGCATCGGTGGAGATGGCCGACATCCCGGTGGGTCGCGTAACCTCCATCACCCTCCGTGGCACCCAGGCCCGGGTCACCATGGTGCTCAACCGGTCCGCCGACATTCCCCAGAACGTGTCAGCCCAGCTGCGGCGAACCTCCCTCCTGGGTGAGCGGTTCATCGATCTCATCCCCGACAGAGCGCTCCCGGGCGGTCCATTCCCCAACGGTGAGGTCATCGGCGATACGTCGGTGCAACCCGGTATCCAAGAGCTCCTCTCGTCGGGGGCATCGGTGATCGGGGCAATCAACAGCACCGAGTTGGCCAACCTGGTGGCCACTCAAGCCCAGGGATTTGCCGGTCAGGGTCAGAACCTGCGCCAACTGCTCGACAGTCTGAGCACGGTGGTCCACGGCTACTCCGGACGAACAGCCACCATTCAGTCCCTCATCACCAACGTGGATCAGCTCAGCTCGACCCTGGCGCCAGAGGCATCCCAAAATGCACAGGCAATTACCACGCTGTCCCAGACCACCGGGGTACTGGCCAACCAATCGGCCCGCTTGGACACTCTGCTCCAGTCCCTCAATGACCTGTCCGTCCAGAGCCGGAACATCCTGGAGTCCTACACGCCACAGATCAACTATGAGTTGTCCGGGTTGGCATCGACAGCACAGGCCCTGCAGGTAAGCGAGGGCGCCCTCGGGAACTTCCTCAATTTCCTGCCCGGCCACAACGCCGCCCTGGTCGAGCTCACTCGGGACAACCAGTTGCAGATCCTCTCCGACATCATCGTGTGCGGCCTGCCCGGCGGCGGATCCAATTCGGCCATCCCGTCACAGACATGCGCGGGATCGAAATGATCACCCGCCGGATCATCGTCAACCTCTTCGCATTCTTCGGCGTCGCCGTCCTGTTGATCGTGCTCGGTCTGATCAACCTCTTGGGCAACCCATTCCAATCGTCGATGCCGGTGTCGGCACTCCTCCCCAACGCCTACGGGGTCTATTCCAACTTTTCGGTGACGCTCAACGGGGTCCAAGTCGGGTCGGTGCGTTCGGTCTCCCTCACCCCGACCGGGGCACGGGTGGACATGGCCATCGACCATGGGGTGAAGATCCCCGGTGACGTGGCCGCCCAGGTTGAGATCGCCAATACCTTGGGCGAACAGCAGATCGACCTGGTGCCTCAGCATGGGGGCACCGCCCCTCCGCTGGTGGCGGGAGCCCAGATTCCGGTCTCGACCGGCGGAGCGCCGGCTGACATCGGACAGGTCATCGCCACTGCCACCCAGTTCCTGAAGGCCATTCCGGTCAACGACCTCAACAACCTGCTCCACCAGACGGCGGTGGCCCTCAACGGTCGTGGTGCGGATGTCCACACCATCATCACGTCGGGGACACAGTTCGCGCAGGAGTTCCTGGCCTATCAACAGGCGTTCAAGTCCCTGCTGGCCAGCAGCCCGCCGGTGCTCGACTCGGTGACCGCATCAGCTCCGCAGCTCACCACCGCCCTCGCCAATACCGCGGTGATGCTGAATGTGTTGTCCAATCGGCAAGGGGACTTCTTGAATCTCCTCCACAGCGGCAGTGATGCATCCCAACTCTTCAATCAGCTCGTGGTGGCCGAACGTCCGAACCTGGCGTGTTTGGTGCACGACCTGGGCGCCACCACCACCAACCTGTCCCAGCCCACCAACCTCAACAATCTGGCCACCGACTTGGCCACCAACCGGCAGTTCTTCGGAGCCATCGATGGGTTGGCGCCAATGGGTCCCGCTCGGCAGTTGACGGCCAGCGAACCGGCTCGTACCAACCAGTTATGGCTGCGGACCCGCCTCCTTTTCCCCCCAGTGACCTCACCGGCCGCGGTCGCTTACTCACCTCCCCGCACGCTTTCCCCCATTATCCCGGCCGCCGGATGTTCCACCGAATTCGGCAACGGCGTGAGCGCCGCCTCCCAGCCCGGGTTTGTTCCTGCCGCACCGGTCGCCATTGACACCCCCCCGGCGGCAGCATCCCAGGTGCGTGGGGGGGGGACTCCGATAGCGGGTTCCCCCCTCACCACGACGACCGCCTCCAGCCACAAGCAGTCCCCCTACCCACCGGCGCCGACGACGGTGCTGCCGCTAATGGGTGCAGCGATACTGTTACAAAGCCCGGTCAGGCGCCGCCTGCGGAATCGGCACCGTCGACAGGAGACGACTGAATGACGGAGAAGCAGGACCGCAAGGCCTACAAAGTGTCAGTGGTCGACCGCGATACCGGAAGTACCCGGCCCAGTCGTCGGACCTCCGGTGCGGCGGCCCCTTCCGGATCGTCGGAGGCCGACAAGGCCGATGACGCCGACGCCAAGGACGCCGGCAATGGCAACGCCGATGCGGCCGACGTGGCCGATGCGGCCGACGCCGGGACGCCGGGAGCCGTAGAGAAACGTGTCGGACCGGGCGATAGCGGAACGCCGGCCACAGGAGGGCGCCGTTGGCCGCCTCGAACCTTGGGGCGGAAGGGCCGGGTGGTGCTGTGGTGCATCGCCATCCTCGGAGTGATCGGAACCGCGGTGTTCGGTTACGAATGGGCGTCGCTGAATGGCCAACTCGGACAACAAGCCCAGGTGCGCGCCGTGACGAGTAATTTCCTGACAGCCCTGACCAATTTCGACTCCAAGAACGTCGACGCCGACTTCAACCGCATCCAGAGCTACGCCACCGGGGACTTTGCCAAGCAGTCGAACCAGTTCTTCGGATCAACCATCCGTAGCCAGCTCGAGGCCGCCCTGGCTTCGTCTCGCGGTCAGATCCGCAGCCAGTACGTGCAGTCGATCAACGGCACCAACGCCACCGTGTACTCGGTTGTCGACCAGACGTACATCAACGACAAGATGAAGTCGCCGTCCGCCGATGAGCTCCGGATCGTCACCGACCTCACCTTGCAGGGATCCACCTGGAAGGTATCCAACGTGACGGTGCTCAATAACAGTGGCACCGGCTCGAGTAGCTCGACCGGATCCACTCCATCGACGAGCACGAGCACGCCCACGAGTACTCCGACCAGCACGAGTACTCCGTAAGGAACCTCCGGCACCCGCACATCGTCGGGTTCGGGAAAATCGTCACGCACAAGACGGTGAGGCGAACGCCTTCATGAAGAGAACTGACGCGCCCCGCCTGAGGTGGATCCCGTGCGGGCGCCGTTGCCCGACCGAGCCATCCCCGGGCGGGCAACGCGTCCCGTTCCCCTCACACCGGTCCCATCGTCCCGGTTCCCCGTTTCAAATACATATATCGACAGGTCCATCCCATTAACTGAGGGCCAATCTGAAATTTATTGGGATCGGCCACGGAGCGTGTTCAGCAGGCACCAACTGGACGAAGATTTCGCGCAAATAGTGACCATCAACCCTGCAGCGAGCGCAACAACTCCTCGTCGAAGCCGTGGAGCGAGTCCAGAAGGGCGTCGCAAAACCCCCAGCGGGCCGATCCAACCGCTGACATCTCGGGGACGGCCACCACCCTCATACGGGCGGCTTTGGCCGAGATGGCCCCATTGAACGAGTCCTCCACCGCCAGGCAGTCGGTGGGCTCGACGCCGAGCTTGGCCGCCGTCGAGAGGTAGGAACCCGGGTGGGGCTTGCCAACGGGCTCCCACTCAGCGGAGTGCCACAGGGTGACCTCCGATTCGACCCCCAGACGGCGCAGGGCGGCCGCGATGACCACCGCATACGATCCCGAGCACACCGCCACCGGAAGCGACAGGCGACCGCAGAGAGCCACGGCATCGAGCGCTCCGGGCATCGGTTCACCCCCGAAGGCAATCAACTCGGCCACCCGGTGAGTCGTCGCCCGCTCTACTTCCACCGGGGTCATACCCTCCCACGGGCGGCGATCCCACCAGTGGCGAACGGCGTCGTCGATCCGCAGGCCCATGGTCTGGCGGGTATCCCTCTCTGACAGGTGCACTCCCACCGAGGCGAACACCTCAATTTCGGCCTGGCGCCAGAACGGCTCCGAGTCGATGAGCAGACCGTCGAGGTCGAAGATCACCGCGGCGATGGGTCGCCCGGCATGGGCTTCTGCTGACGGGACTCCGGTGCTCAGGCGAGCTCCTTCACGACGTCGACCATCGCCTCACCGGCTTCGCTCAGGTTCTGTGCCACCGTGACCCCGGCTGCCGACAACGCGTCCATCTTGGCCTGGGCGGTGCCTTTGGAACCGGAGATGATGGCCCCGGCGTGCCCCATCTTCCGTCCGGGCGGGGCTGTGACCCCGGCCACGTAGGAAACGACCGGCTTGGTGACCGACGAGGCGATGAACTCCGCCGCCTCCTCTTCAGCCGATCCGCCGATCTCCCCGATCATCATGATGGCGCGGGTGTCCGGATCGGCTTCGAAGGCCCGGAGACAGTCGATGAAGCTGGTGCCCGGCACCGGGTCGCCTCCGATACCCACGCAGGAGGTCTGCCCGACCCCATGCTGAGAGAGCTCATGGAGTGCCTGGTAGGTCAGAGTGCCCGACCGGGAGACGATCCCCACCGGGCCACCAGCCATGGCGATGTCGCCCGACGTGATGCCGATGTTGCACTTTCCCGGAGAGATGATCCCGGGGCAGTTCGGCCCCAGAAGCCGGGTGGATGGGAAATCGCGGATCAGCCGGTTGTAGGTCAGGGCCTCGTCGATGGCCGGAATACCCTCGGTGATACACACCACGAATGGCACTCCGGCTGCCGCCGCCTCGATGATGGCGTCGGCGGCGAACTTGGGTGGGACGGAGATGAATGACGCGTTGGCGCCGGTGGCCTTCACCGCCTCGGCAACGGTGGCGAAGATCGGAATACCCTCGATCTCTTCGCCGCCCCGCTTCGGGTTGGTGCCGGCAACCACCTGGGTACCGTAGGCCCGGTTACGGAGGCCGTGGTACAGGCCCTGGCTGGTCGGGCTGATGCCCTGGACCACCACTTTGGTGTTCTCGTCTACGAAGATGCTCACGACTGGCCTCCGGCTAGGGCAACCACACGGCGTGCGGCGTCGAGCATGGTCGGCTCGGCGACCAGGCGATCGGACAGATGGTCGGCCAGGATCTCCCGGCCGGCGACGGCGTTGGTGCCGTCCAACCTCAGCACGATGGGCGAGTGGATCTCCACCCGCTCCAGGGCTTCGAGAATCCCCTTGGCCACCTCGTCCACCAGGGTGATTCCTCCGAAGATATTGACGAAAATGGAGCGCACCGCCGGATCGGAGTTGATGACCTCCAAGGCGGCGGCCATGACGTCAGCGTTGGCGCCACCCCCGATATCCAAGAAGTTGGCTGCCGATCCTCCGCACTGGTTGACCACGTCGAGGGTACTCATGGCCAAGCCGGCACCATTGGCGATGATGCCCACCGAACCGTCGAGGCCTATGTAGTTGAGGCCCCGTTCCTTGGCCCGGGCCTCGCGTTCGTCTTGGACATCGGCTCCGGCGAACTCCTCCCACTCGGGATGCCGGTAGGCGGCGTTGTCGTCGAGGGTGACTTTGGCATCGAGAGCGTGGACCTTTCCCTCCGGTGTGAGGATCAGCGGGTTGATCTCGGCCAGGTCGCAATCGCCTTCGGTGTAACAGGTATAGAGCTTCACCAGCAGCTCGGCCGCCTGGGCCCGGGCCGGTTCATCGAGGTTGGCTCGGTCCACCCACTCACGGGCCGCCTCGAGACTGAGACCGTCCACCGGGTCGACGTGAATCAGGGCGATGGCATCAGGATTGGTCACGGCCACCTCCTCGATCTCGACACCTCCCTCGGCCGACAACATTCCGAGGTGCTTCTTGGCGCTGCGATCGAGCGTGAAGCTGGCGTAGTACTCGCGCTCGATATCCGAGGCGTGCTCGATCCAGAGTCGTTTCACGACGTGGCCCTTGATATCGAGGCCGAGGATGTTCCCGGCATGGGTCCTCACCTCATCGGCGTCATTGGCCAGCTTCACCCCGCCTGCCTTACCGCGGCCTCCCACCTTGACCTGTGCCTTGACCACCACCGGGTAGCCGGCCTGACCGGCCTGGACCACGGCTTCGTCGACTGTGTCCGCCACCCCTCCTTTGGAAATAGGGATGCCGAACCGGGCGAAGTACTGCTTGCCCTGGTACTCGAAGAGATCCACCGGATCCGTTCCTCTCTGTTGGTGATAACGGTTCTGACTACGTCTGACTACATGGCTGTGTGGCTGCATTGCTGTGTGGCTGCATTGCTGTGTGGAACTACGGCCCATGCGGGCCGACTTGGGTTGGCCTTCAGCCACCTTCTCGGGCGTCGAGCGCTTCGGCCAACCAGGCCCCGATGGCCGGCAACGGCGCACCCGGGGTGAAGACCTCGGCGACGCCCTGTTCTTTCAACACCGGGATGTCGGCCTCGGGGATGATCCCTCCGACCAGGACCAGCACATCGTCTCGACCCTGCTCTTTGAGGCTTTCCATAACCCGGGGGACGAGGGTGAGATGCGCTCCGGAGAGGAGTGACAGCCCCACCGCATCTGCATCCTCCTGGATCACGGCCTGAACCACCTGCTCGGGTGTCTGATGGAGCCCGGTGTAGATGACCTCGAACCCGGCGTCGCGCAGGGCCCTGGCAATCACCTTGGCGCCGCGGTCGTGCCCGTCCAGCCCGGGTTTGGCCACGACCACTCGATATGGTCGTTTCACGGAGGCCGATACTAAACGCTGACGGACCATCAGGCGCCAAACGGCCCTCACCGACCCCGGGCGATGCCTGACAATTGGCCACAGGAGCCTGGGGCCGGAAATGGGCGCTGACGCCTGAAATGCCGTGGTACGTTCGGCCTGATTCCCTCGATACGACCCCCCCGATTCGGAGGACGCCGTGCCCACGCCGGCTGAAGCCGTGGATCCATCCAACCAATACGCCTCACACTCGTCACCGTCTTCGTCGCGGCTGGGGGGCTTGGTACAGGTCGCCCGACCTCGTCAATGGATCAAGAACCTCTTGGTGTTCGTGGCACCGGCAGTGGCCGGAGTCCTCTTCCACCAGCACGCCCTGCTGCGTAGCGCGGCGGCATTCGGCATGTTCTGCATTGCCGCCAGCGGCGCCTATTTTCTGAACGACTCCCTTGATGCGGAGGCCGATCGGGCTCATCCGGTGAAACGCCTCAGACCGATTGCCGCCGGAGTCGTGCCGGTTGGGGCGGGACTCGGGATAGGTGTCGGGCTCCTGATCGTCTCGGTCGCCCTCGGCTCCCTGTTGGCCGGTTGGCACATGGCTGTCGTCATGGTCACCTACGGCATCGTCAACACCGTGTACTCATTGGGGCTGAAGAATGAGCCCATCCTCGACCTGGCCGCGGTGAGCTCGGGGTTTGTGCTCCGGGCGGTTGCCGGCGGCGTCGCCGTCGGTGTGCCCTTGTCCAATTGGTTCCTCATCGTGGCATCGTTCGGATCGTTGCTCATCGTGACCGGTAAGCGATCCGGTGAGAAGCAACTGCTCGCCGATCACCTGACCGATCACACTGATGTGCGACAGACTCTCGGTCTGTACACCGTCTCATTTCTGCAGACGGTCCGCACGCTGTCGGCCGCCGTATCGGTGACCGCCTACTGCCTGTGGGCCTTCGAACGTGCGAGCCAGGTTCACCCCGGACACGACCCCGTGTGGTTTCAGCTGACCATCGTGCCGTTCGTGATCGGCTTGCTCCACGTGGTGCGTATTCTCGACTCCGGCCAGGGGGCCGTGCCGGAAGAACTGGCCATCCACGACCATCGTTTGCAGATCTACGGCGTGGTGTGGGTCGCCTTGTTCGCAGTTGGAATCTACGGATGATGCGCACACGACTCGGTCGACAGGCCCTCCTCACCGGCTGGGGACGCACGGCCCCTTCCTCGGCCGATGTAGTCCACGCCGTCCATCCCGACGTAGTGGACCAGGCCATGAGAATCGCGGCCTCGGAGCCTTCGGCGGGACGCGGGATGATTGCCCGCGGTCTCGGTCGCAGTTACGGCGATGCCGCCCAGAACGCCGGGGGGATCGTGGTGGATGCCACCTGGCTTGATGCAATCCACCACGTGGATTTCGAAAACGGGATGATCACCGTGGGTGCCGGGGTAAGCCTCGAAACCCTGATGGAGCGGTTCGTCCCCATGGGCTGGTTCGTGCCGGTAACCCCGGGCACCCGGATGGTCACGGTCGGCGGGGCCATTGCCGCTGACATCCACGGGAAGAATCATCATCGAGATGGCAGTTTCTGCTCCCACGTCACCCGGATGACCCTGGTGACACCCACCGGGTCGTTTGAACTGTCAGCCCAATCAGACCCTGATCTCTTTTGGGCGACAGCCGGCGGCATGGGGCTCACCGGGGTGATCACCGATGCCACCCTGCAGATGATTCCTGTCGAGACCAGCTACATGTTGGTGGACACGGAGCGAGCTACCGATCTCGACGACGTGATGGACAAGATGGTCTCCGGCGACGATGGCTACCGATACTCGGTGGCGTGGATCGACTGCCAGTCGACTGGCAGTCGGCTCGGACGCTCGGTACTGACCCGGGGCGACCATGCCCGCCTCGAAGACCTGCCCGCCCGACTCCAACAGGATCCGGACAAGGCTCGGGCCTTTCATCCCCGCACCCTCATCACGGTGCCCATCACCCCACCCAGCGGCCTGCTCAATCCACTCACGGTCGGGGCTTTCAACGAACTGTGGTTCCGCAAGGCACCCAAGCATCAGACGGCCAAACCGCATCATATGACGGGGTTCTTCCATCCCCTCGACGGGGTCGGATCGTGGAACCGGCTCTACGGCCGAAAAGGGTTCCTCCAGTACCAATTCGTCGTCGCCGACCGATACGGCGAAACGGTGCGCCGGGTTATCGAACGGCTCACCTCGTTGAAGTTGGCATCGTTCCTTGCCGTCTTGAAGCGCTTCGGTCCCGGGGACCCGGGACCCCTCTCGTTCCCGATGGCCGGGTGGACCCTGGCCCTCGACCTGCCCGTCGGCTACCACCTTCTCGACTCCCTTCTCGATGAGCTCGATCAGTTGGTCATGGGAGTGGGTGGACGGATCTACCTGGCCAAAGACTCGCGGGTATCACCCGAGAACTTCGCGGCCATGTACCCACGGCTCGACGAGTGGCGGGCTGTCCGCCACCGGGTCGATCCCGATGGCCTCCTGCGCTCTGACCTCGGACGCCGACTCGGCCTCTGCAGCGACGTCAACACCGAACCGGGACATCTCCGGCCTGGGCCTGGGTCTGGCGAACCAGCACCGAAGAAGAAACGTGCCCCGGGCAAGAAACGGGCGCTCTCCACTCCCATCCCCCGACAGAACGGACGTCTTCATGATTGACGCCATCGGCAGACCGCAATCACTCCTGGTGCTCGGAGGATCGTCTGAGATCGCCCAATCCATCGTGGCCAAGATGGCGCCGGCCCGGTGCCGCACGGTCATCCTGGCCGGACGGAATGGACCCCGCCTCTCTGCGGCCGCCGACCTTGCCAGAGCCGCAGGGGCCGAAGTGGTCGAGACGGTCGCCTTCGATGCGACCGACACCGCGAACCACGTCGCATTCGCCGATGGCGTGTTCGACCGGTTCGGCGATATCGACGTGGTGCTGGTGGCCGCGGGCGTGCTGGGGGATCAGAGCGTCGACGAGCACAATCCGGTAGCCGCAGCCGAGGTGATCGCCACCAATTTCGGCGGATTGGCCTCCGCCATGCTGGCAGTCACTGACCGGCTGAGGCGCCAGGGGCATGGTCGTCTGGTTGTGCTGTCGTCGGTAGCCGGGCAGCGGGCCCGGAAGGCCAACTTCATCTACGGGGCTTCAAAAGCCGGCCTCGATGCCTTCTCCCAGGGTCTGGGTGACTCGTTGGAGGGAAGCGGCGTCCGGGTCATGATTGTCCGTCCGGGGTTTGTGGTCGGCCGGATGACCGAAGGGATGAACCCTGCGCCGTTCTCGACTACTCCCGATGCGGTGGCTGACGCGGTGGCCCATGGGATCGAGTCGGGGACGACGGTGGTCTACGTGCCTTCCGTCCTGCGGTGGGTGTTCGCAGTCATGCGCCATCTGCCTGGCTGGCTCTGGCGACGCATGCCGGGTTGAGGCCGGATGCGCCGCCGGACCTGACCGTCCAGAACCCGGCGCCGCCGTCGATCGGCTGATCCAGGGGTGTCTCCCTCAGCGAACCCAAGTTGGGCGCATCGCCGAAGTCGAACACTCCACCATCGGAACCGAAGAGCCAACAGCCGCACCGCTCGGCGTCGCCGGCATGGACACGATGGTGGAGTTCAGGAGTTCCGCAGGCATTCATGACCCCGCTCGGCCTGAGCATCGTGACGCGCCAAGTCATTGGCGGGCATGGCGATCGGACGCGGATCGACCTCAGTTTCCAGGTGCTCCCGGCTCGCTCCCGTCATCGCCCCTCATGGTCGAGTCAGCCACCGAGGGGGGCAGTGGCTCTACGAACGTGATGGTCGTCGGCACATCACCAACCGAATAGGTCTGCGACAGTCCGGCGGAACCAGGTGGGGTTCCCGGAATCCCGTCGGTCAGCACCAGTTGGGCCCGGGGTGCCGAGCTCGCCACGTACGGCTTGGTGAACATGAACTCCCACTCCCTGGTCACTGTCGGGTGATAGCCGTCTCGGGCGAGCTGAAGGACAAGCCCACTGGCTTCGGGCCATCGGTCGGCGTTTCCCATGACAACCAGGACGCTCCTGTCCGGAACCGACCTCAGGTGGGCGATGGCGAAGGCGCTGAGTTGTCCGATCTCCGTATTCCCGTCCGATTCGATGGCCGCGGAGCCGCGGGCCAACTGCCGACCCACGAAGACGGCGGGGACGATGGAGACGATGGCCATTGCCCACACGAGCGGCGCACGCCACCAGGTCGGTGACGGCGACATCGTGCGTTCCCGCAGACTCTCTACCGACAACACCCCGATCGCGATTGCTCCGGGTGCGGGCACCAATGCCATCCAATACGTCAGGTAGTCCCCGATCGGCCCCACGATGCGCTCCACCGAAATGACCGACACCACCAGGCCCACGAGAGAGGTGACACTCAGGCCAAGAGCGAACCACCGACGGGAACAACCAGCCCAGATCATTCCCGCCAGGGCCAGACAACCCCAGAACACGAGTGTCTCCTGTCTCCCCATGGCGGCAGTGGTCATCGATGCGGAGGCCGAGAAGTTGCCCCAGGGGACAGCTGTCGTCGAGTTGGCGACTGTCGCCCAGGCGGCCGATAGGCCATGGGTAGATCCGAATTTGGCGGCGGTGACCGACGGCTTGGTGAAGAAATCGTAGAGAGCCGAGAGGTTCCCCGGGTGGCCGGCAAACTCCTGTACCAACGGAGGAATCCAGGCGAAGATCAGAACCACCAGTCCCAGGATGCCCAACATGGCAGGGGTAAGCCCGCGCTCCCGATGGTCCACCTCGCGGTGGTGACGGCGTCGTATCCCTGCCTGCGTCAGATAGCCGCTGATGGAACAAACAGCCATCACCCCAACCAGGGGGGCGGTGCCGACGTCCGTCTGAACCACATAGGAGCCCACCACTGCCATCCAGACGACCGAGAGTCCCGACCCCGAGATCGCCCCGGCAGTCAACACCATGACCAGCAGGACGGCGGGAGCCTCGAGGCTAGGATTCCAGAACGTCTCGATGGCATTGGCACCCAGGGCCAGGAGGGCCACGCCCACCACCGCCACCGCCCAGCGTGTCGACCATTCACCGGCGAATCGATGGACCACCATCAACGTGGCCACTATGCAGACCCCGTTGATGAGAAGCGAACCGGCAAGGAGTGAACGCGGGTTGTTGCCCGAGAGGCTGTACACGGGAGCCAGCAGATAGAACAAGGCCGGCCCGGGATGACTCCAGCCAAACCGAGAGTAGGGCCCGACTTCCGCATGAAATCTCATGGCATCACCCACCCGGAGTGCCAGGATGGCCTGATCGCCGTAGTGGTAGTACGGGCGCCCATAGGTCGTCACCACCTTGACCAGACCCACGACGAAAGCCAGCGACGGAACCACGATGCTGAGCGGCCACGCCGTCCACGACGAGCGCCGTCGATGGCTGGCCGGCTGCGCCCCGCTCATCTGACCACTTATTACGCTCGCTTCAGCGGTGCCATGCGGAGGAGCAGCTTCTTGCGACCGACACTCCCGAACTGCACTTCGGCCTCCAGGTCGTCGCCGGTACCCCCGGTGCCGATGACGTTCCCCTCGCCCCAGACGCCATGGACCACCTTTTCCCCGATGTTCAACCCGAGCAGTTCAGCTCCGGTGGTTGCCGATACCCGCCCCTTTCCAGATCCGGACCCTGGATCTGAATGGGCGACCCCGCGGCCGAACACCGAGCGCCCCGGGGTCCCGGCGTCATCAACGCCGCGCCGCTCGCTGCGACCGAAGGATCCCTGCACTCCGCTTCGGGTGCCCCGGTTCGATCCATACTCGGCAGCGCTACTACCGACGTCGCGGATCAGTTCGGGTGGGATCTCATTCAAAAACCGGCTGGGGATGTTGCTGCTCATATTGCCCCACAGCATCCGGCTCCACGCGTGCGAGACGAACAGAAAACGCTCCGCCCGGGTGATGCCGACGTAACAAAGCCGTCGTTCCTCCTCGAGTTCGACCGGATCTCCGAGAGACCGGAAGTGAGGGAAGATCCCGTCCTCCATTCCCACCATGAACACGGCCGGGAACTCGAGCCCCTTGGCGATGTGCATGGTCATCAGGGACACCTGGCTCCCGTCATCACCCAGCTCGTCGGAGCCTGCAATCAATGCCGTCGCCTCGAGAAACTCCGCCAACGTGGCGTACTGGGAGGCATTGCCGGCCAACTCGTCGACATTCTCCACCCGTCCGAGTGCCTCGATACTCCCATCGGCGAGGAGCTCATTCCGGTATCCGGTCTGCTCGAGGATGGCCACCACCAGTTCCCCCGGGCCTAGCATGGCACCCGCCTCGACGAGTTCGTCACCCGACGACGCCAGCGCCTCGTCGGGGGAGGCCCCTGGCACTGGCAGCTGGTCTCCGGGGGCGATGATCCCACCGGGGGCGATGGCCTCGCCGTCTTCGTCGGTCAACACGGGAACAAGCATCACCAGGCGCAGCTTCTCGAGCAGGGCAGCCAAGCCGATCAACGCCTTGGCTGCCCTTCCCCCTACTCCGGCCTCAACCGCGTGAGCCACTGCTGTGCCGAATGACTCTCCGTTCTGGTTGGCCCAGATCGCCAACCGGGCGACCGAGGTGTCGCCCACTCCGCGTTTGGGAACGTTGACAATCCGGCGCCAGCTCACTTCGTCGTCGGGATTGACCAACACCCGCAGGTAGGCGAGGACGTCTTTTACCTCGCGCCGGTCGTAGAACTTGGTGCCACCCACCACCTGGTAGGGCACCTCTGACCTGACCATTGCCTCTTCGAGTGCCCGACTCTGTGCGTTCGTGCGGTAGAAGACCGCCACGTCGCCCCAGGCCAGATGGTGCTCACGGTGAAGGCGGCCGATCTCATGGGCCACCCACGAGGCCTCGTCGTGTTCGTCCTCGGCCCGATACCGGGTGATTCGCTCGCCGACCCCGCGATCAGTCCATAACGTCTTCGGCTTGCGGGACACGTTGTTGGCAATGACCGAGTTGGCGGCATCGAGGATGGTCTGGGTGGATCGGAAGTTCTGGTCGAGGGTCACTACCGTCGAATCAGGGAAGGCCTCCTCAAAAGCGAGGATGTTGGTGATATCGGCTCCCCTGAACCGGTAGACCGACTGGTCGCTGTCCCCGACGACAACGATATTGCGGTGCTCGTCTGCCAACAGCACCGCCAGGGCATTCTGGACGGCGTTGGTGTCTTGGTACTCATCGATGAGCACATGGGTGAACCGCGCCCGGTAGTGGTCGAGCACATCGGGGTGTTGGCGGAACAGGCGCACGGTGTTGAGCAGCAAATCGTCGAAGTCCATGGCGTTGGCTGCCACCATGCGTTGCTGATAGATGTCGAACACGTCAGCGATGCGGCGGTCGAAAATGGTGGCAGCCGCGGCTCGGTACTCAGCCGGTCCCTGCTGTCGCGACTTGGCTTGGCTGATCTGGCCGAGGATGGAGCGGGGAGGAAGCTTCTTCGTATCAACGTCCAGCTCGCGACAGATGATTTCCACCAATCGACGGGAATCGGCATCGTCATAGATGGTGAACGAGCCTTTGTAGCCGAGGCGGTCGCCGTGGGCCCGAAGAATGCGGACACCGGCGGAGTGGAAGGTGGAAACCCACATTCGTTTCCCACGTTCCCCGACCGACTCCACCACCCGCCGGCGCATTTCGTCCGCGGCTTTGTTGGTAAAGGTGATGGCGAGGATCTGCCAAGGTGCCGCATCGCCGCTGGCGATCAGGTGGGCAATGCGCCGGGTGAGTACCCTCGTCTTCCCCGATCCGGCACCCGCAACTATCAACAGTGGGCCGCCGCGATGCACCACTGAGTCGCGTTGGGGCGGAGTCAAACCCGTCACCAAAGCGTCAGGGTCGATCATCCCATCTATCCGATGGTGGCCGGGTGTCCCCGGATGCGAAGGGTCGTCGTGATCGAAGAGCAATCCGGCGCTCCCGTGCGTCACAGTCACTCCCATTCGATGGTACCGGGAGGCTTGGACGTGATGTCCAGTGCCACCCGGTTGACGCCCTCGACCTCATTGATGATGCGTGAGGAGAGGCGTTCCAACACGTCGTAGGGCAGGCGAGCCCAGTCGGCCGTCATGGCGTCGTCACTGGTGACGGCGCGAATTACAATGGGATAGGCATACGTGCGTCCATCACCCATGACCCCGACGGTGCGCACCGCGGGCATCACCGCGAAGCTCTGCCACAGGTCGCGGTAGAGGCCGGCCCGACGGATCTCCTCGACGACAATGGCGTCGGCGGCCCGGAGTATCTCCGCACGATCCGGCGTGACTTCACCCACGATCCGGACGGCCAGGCCCGGTCCTGGGAACGGCTGGCGCCACACGATGTCGTGGGGAAGCCCCAGTTCTTCACCGACTGCCCGCACTTCATCCTTGAACAGGAGACGCAATGGCTCTACCAGTTCAAAGGTCAGGTCGTCAGGAAGTCCTCCCACATTGTGATGGGACTTGATCTTGGCGGCGCTGTCCGAGCCCGACTCGATCACGTCGGGATACAGGGTTCCCTGCACCAGGTAGTCCACCGCTCCGGGATCGGTCGTGTCACCTGGCTCTCCGGTGCTGGCTTCGAGGTCGCGCGCCACTTCTTCGAATACCCGGATGAACAACTCCCCGATGATTTTGCGCTTTGCCTCCGGATCGGTCACTCCCGCCAGAGCCCCGAAGAATCGGTCGGATGCTTTGGCGTGCACCAGGTTGACGTGGAACTGGCGACGGAAGGTTTCCTCTACCTGCTCTCCTTCGCCTGACCGCATCAGGCCGGTGTCGACGAACACGCAGGTCAGCTGGTCGCCGATCGCCTTGTGGACCAGCGCGGCCGCCACCGCTGAGTCCACCCCACCCGAGAGGGCGCAAAGGACTCGTGACGAGCCGACCTGGGCCCGAATCTTCTCCACCTGGGACTCGATGATCGAGGTATGGGTCCATGAAGGCGGACAACCGCAGACATCGTAGAGAAAGCGCTCGAGCAGATCGCGTCCTCGCTCGGTATGAACCACCTCGGGATGGAACTGCACCCCGTAGATCCGACGATTGGCGTCGTGGAGAGCGGCCACCTTGGCATCAGGGCTTTGGGCGGTCGGAACGAAACCCTCGGGCACCACTGTGATGGCGTCGCCGTGACTCATCCACACTTCAGCATCGCCGGGCCAGTCGACGAAGATCGGAGACCGCTCCGTGAGGGTCAGGGGGGTGCGACCGTACTCGCCGCGTCCAGTACGAGCCACTTCCCCGCCCAGTTGCAGGGCAAGCAGCTGGGCGCCGTAACAGATACCGAGTATCGGAATGCCGGTGCCATAGATAGCCGGGTCGATCTGTGGAGCCGGAGTTTCGTTGACCGACTTGGGCCCTCCCGACAGAATGATGCCCTGCGGTCTCCGGGCCACCATCTCGGCGGCCGAGATCGTGTGCGAGACGATCTCCGAATAGACGTGGGCTTCCCGCACCCGCCGAGCGATGAGCTGCGCATACTGGGCACCGAAGTCGACGACCAGAACCGGTCCGTCGACGAGAGGACCAGCCGCGCTCGGCGGGGAAGGGCTCAATGGCCCATGCCGACACCCTGCGCACGCTGCAGGTCTTTGCCCTCTGTCTGCAAGGCCGGAGCCACCATCACCTCGGCTTTTTGAAACTCCTTGACCGTCTCATACCCGCATGTCGCCATGGCGGTACTCAACGCTCCGAACAGGTTCATGCGCCCGTCGTTCTCGTGGGCAGGGCCGAGGAGAATTTCACGGAGCGTGCCCCGGGTGGTCGTCTTGACCCGAGCTCCCCGAGGCAGCGTGGGATGGAAGGTTGCCATGCCCCAGTGGTAGCCGCGGGCCGGTGCCTCCACCGCAGAGGACAGGGGCGAACCCAACATCACTGCATCGGCACCGCAAGCGATGGCCTTGGCGATGTCACCACCCTTGGACATACCACCGTCGGCGATCACGTGGCAGTAGACCCCGGTCTCGTCGAGGTGGCGCATCCGGGCACCGGCCACGTCGGCAATGGCGGTGGCCTGCGGAACTCCAATGCCCAGGACACCCCGGGTGGTGCAGGCGTTGCCGGGCCCGACTCCGACCAACACACCCACCGCGCCGGTGCGCATCAGGTGGAGGCCGGCTTGGTACGAGGCGCACCCGCCTACGATCACCGGGATCTCGAACTCGCGGATGAAGCGCTTCAAGTTGAGTGGCTCGACGGTCTTCGAAACGTGCTCCGCTGACACCACCGTGCCTTGGATCACCAACAGGTCCAACTCTGCAGCCAGCAGGGCCGGGGCGAACAGCTCCGTCTTCTGGGGGGTGACCGAGGCAGCGGTGGTGACGCCAGCCGCGCTCATCTCTTTGATCCTCTCGGTGACCAATCCCATCTTCACCGGCTCGGCGTACATCTGTTGCATGCGAGCTGTTGCCTTCTCGGTCGGCAACTCCCGAATCTCATCGAACAGGTTGGTGGGATCCTCGTAGCGGGTCCATAAACCCTCCAGATTCAAGACGCCGAGCCCACCGAGGCGTCCGATCTCAATGGCAGTCGCCGGGCTGACTACGCCGTCCATGGCCGAGGCCATAAGTGGTAGTTCAAAGCGGTAGGCGTCGATCTCCCAACTGATGTCGACATCCTCAGGGTCCCGGGTTCTCCGACTGGGAACGATGGCGATGTCGTCGAACCCATAGGCCCTCCGCCCTGATTTGAAGATGCCAATCTCTAATTCAGCCACGTCTCTATCCTCCGGCCCATGGGTGCGATTCCTCGAACGACCGCTCGGCAACTCTCCACAAACCTTGCCGATCAGCTTCCCCCTAGGATACCGCTTGGCGTCCCTCCTCCCGGCGAGGGTTGGCGGGAATTCTGCTCACCACGAGAAGGGGCCGGGTAACCCCAGGGTGAGGCAGAGCAACTCCACCAGAACCCTGGCCGTGGCACCCCAGATGATCTCCCCGCCCGAATGGAAAAACCAGACCGGAAACTCACTCCCGGGCGATCCTCCAAAAACCGGCCGACCAGGGACGGACCACCACTCCTCCACAAAAACGCCCTCTTCCAACAACTCGGACAGGGCTACATCGAAGATCCGGGCCACCTCGTCGGGCCCGGCGAACAGGGTCGGGCGCTTGGCGAGAATGGCCACGACCGGTGTCATCATTGTGTTGGATGAAACGGTGGGCATGGCGGCGAGGTGGCCGATGATGTCGACCGAAGTCGGATCGAGCCGAATCTCCTCGTAGGCCTCGCGCCGAGCACCCTCATCCACGGATTCACCGGCGTCGAGGCGACCACCCGGAAACGCCACTTCTCCCTGGTGGGAACGGAGCCGACTGGATCGCACTGTCAGAATCACCCGTGCCTCACCATCCTCTTCGAACAGACTGACCAGGACGGCCGCCGGATTCGCGTCGATGGCAATTCCCGAGATGGATCGGATGGATTCGGCGATCTCGCGGTCACCGCTCGTACCGACATCGTTCGATGCATGACCCTCGATCACCCCCCTCACCCGATCGAGTGTGAGGTGGCGGCGAGCCTGGTGTGATAATTCCGCCCATGGGGCGGGACCGCCGAGACGAGCGGCCGGCGGGCGGGGAATGACCTGGGGACCCGATGGTGGACCGGAGGGAGATAAGGACATGCGCGCCCAAGGTTACGGGTAGACCATGCGCAGCCGTCCGGATCCCGGTAGCGTGACGACACTGACACCCACCGGGCGCCACGAGTGAACAACCTGCGGGAGGCAACTAATGGCAGAGGATGAACCACAGTACGGGCAGGCCGGGGTGGCGCAGTTCCCGATCACTACTGCGCTCGAGTTTCCCGAGTGGCCCGTCCAGCGGAGCCTGGGCATGGTCTTCGGCGTGGTGGTCCGGTCCATGGGGATGGCCAAAGGTATCACCGCCGGGTTCAAGGCCATGGCCGGAGGTGAAGTGAAGCAGTACACCAGGCTCGTCGAAGACAGCCGGCGGCACGCCATGGATCGCATGATCGAAAATGCCCGACTTCTCGGCGCCAATGGCATCATCTCCATGCGATTCGACTCGTCTGAGGTGGGCCAGTCACTGACCGAGATCGTCGCCTACGGCACCGCGGTCATCGTCGGCGCTGGATAAGCCCGGGTAGGGCCAACGTGGTCGTGATCTTCATACTTATCGGGCTCGCCGTGATCGGAGTGGTGATCTACAGCATCTTTCTCCGTCGCCATGGCGAGACCGACCAACCTCAACCCGACTGGCGACCGACCGACGAGGTGTTCAACGACCCTTCCACCAATCGGGTCATGCGGGTGTGGTTGGACGGGTCAGGTGAGCGTCGCTATGTGGCGGAAGCAGATCGTCCGGCCACCTGAACCGGCCATCTGAACCGGCCACCTGAGCGCCCGACCCGTCCGCAGTCCCGGGTCCCCGGTCCGGTATTCCGGCCCGCGTGAGTAGGCGCTGGGGCATGTCAAAGGCCGGGCCCACAGGGCCCGGCCTTTGATGAGACACCTGCCGCCGGAGCGGCACCCGTGTCGGGGTGTTACATCATTCCACCCATTCCACCCATTCCACCCATTCCGCCACCCATGGCAGCGGCAGCGGCTGCCGCGGCAGCCGGGTCGGACTTCTCGGGCTTGTCGGCCACCAGGGCCTCGGTGGTGAGCAACAGACCGGCGATTGATGCCGCGTTCTGCAGAGCCGACCGGGTGACCTTGGCCGGGTCGATGACGCCCGCCTTGACCAAGTCGACCAGCTCGCCGGTCATGGCGTTCAGGCCGATGGAACCAGTTTCGGCCTCCACCTGGCGCACATAGACCGAGCCTTCGAGGCCGGCATTGTTGGCGATGGCCGCCAACGGTGCAGCCAGCGCCTTGGCCACAATCGACGCTCCGGTCGCCTCGTCGCCCTTGAGCGACTCGATGACCGCGTTGACTGCCGAGCGGGAACGAAGCAGTGCCGTCCCTCCTCCGGCCACGATGCCCTCCTCGACCGCAGCGCGAGTGGCCGACAGCGCATCTTCGATGCGGTGCTTCTTCTCTTTCAGCTCGACCTCGGTAGCGGCACCCACCTTCACGACGGCTACGCCACCGGCAAGTTTGGCCAGACGCTCTTGGAGCTTCTCCCGGTCCCAGTCGGAGTCAGTGTCCTCGATCTCACGCTTAATCTGCGCGATGCGACCCTTGACGTCGTCCTCGTTACCGCCACCTTCCACAATGGTGGTGTCGTCCTTGGTGACGATGATCCGCCGGGCGTTGCCCAACAGGTCGACAGTGGTGGTGTCCAGCTTCAAGCCGATCTCCTCGGAGATCACCTGACCACCGGTGAGGACGGCCATGTCCTGCAGCATCGACTTACGCCGTTCGCCGAAGCCCGGGGCCTTCACAGCCACCGACGTGAACGTGCCACGAATCTTGTTGACCACCAGAGTCGCCAGAGCTTCACCCTCGACATCCTCGGCCACGATCAGCAGCGGCTTACCGGCCTGCATGACCTTCTCGAGCACCGGGACCAGATCGTGAACCGAGCTGATCTTCTGGTTGGCGAAGAGGATGACCGGGTCGTCGAGGACGGCCTCTTGGCGCTCGGCATCGGTCACAAAGTACGGAGACAGATAGCCCTTGTCGAACTGCATCCCCTCGGTGAACTCGAGGTCGATGCCGAAGGTATTGGACTCTTCGACGGTGACAGTGCCGTCCTTGCCCACCCGATCGATGGCATCGGCCAGAACCTCGCCGATGGCGGCGTCGGCGGCCGAGATGGCAGCCACCTGTGCGATCTCCGTCTTGGAGTCGATCTCCTTGGCCTGTTCCTTGATGGACTCGACGACAGCCTTCACTGCCTTGTCGATGCCCTTGCGCAGACCCAACGGGTTGGCGCCGGCGGCGACATTGCGGAGTCCCTCGCGGATGAGGGCCTGGGCTAGCACGGTAGCGGTAGTTGTCCCGTCACCGGCGACGTCGTTGGTCTTCGTCGCCACTTCCTTGACCAACTGGGCGCCCATGTTCTCGAACACATCGTCCAGCTCGACTTCGCGAGCGATGGATACACCGTCGTTGGTAATGGTGGGAGCACCGAATTTCTTTTCGATGACCACGTTGCGACCTTTCGGTCCAAGGGTCACCTTGACCGTATCGGCCAGCTTGTTGACACCGGCCTCGAGGCTGCGCCGGGCCGCATCGTCAAACTTGAGGATTTTCGCCATTACTTGACCACCTTGGCCAGCACATCCCGGCTCGAGAGAATCAACAGATCCTCACCATCGGAGCTGATTTCGGTGCCGCCGTACTTGGAATAGACGACGGTGTCACCAACGGCCAGATCCAGAGGGATCAGGTCGCCGGACGACTCGGCGCGCCGACCAGGGCCTACGGCGAGGACTTCGCCCTGCTGGGGCTTTTCTTTGGCGGTATCCGGGATCACCAGGCCTGACGCCGTGGTCTCTTCTGATTCACCGGGACGGACGACGATGCGATCGTCGAGGGGCTGCAGACTCATGTGATCGGGCCTCCTGTGGCACGTATTAGCACTCTAGGGTTGCGAGTGCCAACGATAGCGACCCGCCCGGCCTGAGGCAACATCGCCAGCCGAATTGACACCTACCAGGGAGAATGCCCGATCAGATCAGGCGGTCGGCACCAACCGGAGGTTGGGATCTGCCCCGAGAGTCAGCGGACTGGCCCCGACATTCGCCAGCCGCCACCACCCGGCGGCGGCCACCATTGCCGCGTTGTCGGTGCACAGGGCACGGGTGGGGAGGAACGCTCCGATCCCGTCCTCGGCGCACGCCTGTTCCACTCGTTGGCGTAGCAGCGAGTTGGCGGCCACCCCTCCAGCCAGGCACAGCGCCTTGGCCCCGACATCGCGTGCGGCCCGGCGGGCTTTGGCCACCAAAACGTCTACCACCGCTTGGCGGAATGATGCCGCCACGTCCTCGGTGGCGGCATCGGGATGCTTGCGCACCGTATTCACCACCGATGTCTTCAACCCGCTGAACGAGAAGTCGTATCCCTCGGCCATAAAGGCTCGGGGGAAGGCGAATGCCTGTGGGTCGCCATCTACGGCGATGGCGTCGATGGCCGGTCCACCCGGGTAGCCGAGGCCGAGGAACCTGGCCACCTTGTCGAAGGCCTCACCGGCGGCGTCATCGACAGTGCCCCCGATGAGCCGATAACGACCGGGACCGGACACCTCCACCAACAAGGTGTGGCCACCCGAGACCAGCAATACCACCAACGGCCATCCCAGGTCGGGCTGTTCGAGCAACGAGGCGAACAGGTGGGCTTCGAGGTGGTTGACGCCGACGAAGGGCACGTCCCAGGCCAGCGCCAATGCTTTGGCTTCGGCCACCCCCACCAGAAGGGAGCCGATCAAGCCCGGGCCGTAGGTCACGGCGATGGCATCGATTCCGGTCCCCGAGGTGCCGCATCCCGCTGCCTCCAAGGCCTCGGCCAACACCGGCGTCAGGAGTTCCACGTGGGCTCTCCCGGCCAGTTCGGGCACCACACCCCCATAGCGGGCATGGAGGTCGATCTGGCTACTCACGATGGACGAGACGATGACCGCGCCGCCGTCGACCACCGCGGCGGCAGTCTCATCGCACGACGTCTCGATACCCAACACCCGGTGGATGCGAGGGATCGGGTCAGGGGTCATGGGGGGGAGGATACCGAGGTGGTGGCCACCCGGGCCCCGGATGGCGCCGGGGTGGGTCTCGTGATCATCGTCGTGAGGTCACGGCCAGGTCATCGGGAAGGGCTGCCTCGATCTTCGCCAATCGTTCGCCGTACGCCTCCGAGTCGATGTCGCGTACCCACATGATCAGGGCGTCCTCGCCCGTCTCGGGGTAGTAGTTCGGACGCACTCCGACCGGGGCCATTCCGAACCGCCGGTACAACGCGATGGCGGTTTCATTCCCCACCCTGACCTCGAGAGTCATGTGGCGGGTCCCGAGCTCGAGTGCGACGCAGGTCATGTCAAGGAGAATCAGGCTTCCGAGCCCACGCCCCTGCCACCGGGGATCGACGGCAATGTTGTTGACATGGGCTTCATCGTCAATCAGCATCAGACCGGCGAAGCCAACGATGTCGGCACCGATCCATGCGGCGCGGTAAGCGCGAGACTTGCGTTGAGCCAATTCCTCCACGAACAGCCGGTGCGACCAGGGGTGTGGGAACACCGCTTCTTCGATCCGCAGCACACCACGGAGATCTTTCGTCCGCATGGGCGCCATGACTACCTGATGTCGCTCGTGTCGGATCGGCGGTGGGTCAGCGCTCACGGTCATGGCCAGGTGTCCCGGGGGGAGGGATCCGCTGCTCCCAGTTGATCCGGGCGTCGGCCTCTCGCCGGTAGTCGGGCAACAGGTCGGACGGAGCGGACGGTTCGGCGCCAGCCGCCATGCGGCGGAGCGCCAGCCGGGCGAGGGTCACCGGTGACGGTGACGAGAGGTGCTCGGCCAGACCCAGATCGGCAGCCGGGACACCTGCCAACAATTGGCGGTATCTGACGGCGCCGTCGCCGACAATGAGAAGGCTCTCGCCGGGGCCGCGATCCCTATCGGCCAACGATTCTGCCAGGCCACCAGGGGTGACCAGTTCGGGGGGCGCCTGCCGGGCCAGCGCCGGATCGACGGCCTGGTGTATGCCCGCCACCGCATCATCGAAGTGGTACTGGGAAGCAAACACCTCCCCCCGACGGGCGTCGACCACCACCACAACCGTCCGGGCCCCACCTGGGCCGGCTTCCTCCTGAGCTCCGGCGGCCAGAATGTCCAGACTGCTGACGGCCAGGACGCCCAGCCCCAATCCTTGGGCCAAGGCCTTGGCGGTAGCTACCCCGACCCGCAGACCGGTAAATAGACCGGGCCCGATATCGACGGCGATGGCATCGATGTCTCGGACCGTGAGTCCCGAGAGGGCGCAGACCTCCGCGATGGCGGGAGCCAACGATTCGGCGTGCATGCGGCCGCCCTGATGGCTCCGTTCGGCGGCCGAGCCCCCATCGGTGACCAGAGCGGCACCGACCAGGTTGGTCGCTGACTCGATGGCGAGCAGATTCATCCATCCACCGCCCACGGCTGTAAGACCTCAGCCAACCGGGCCCAGCGATCCGCCCACCTCGGACCCGACCGCCCGATCGTCACGGTGCGGCGGTCGTCGAGGTCTCCGGGGTTGCCGTTCCCGGAGTGGGCGTCGAGCCTCAGAGACAACGACCCGTCGCCGAGGACCGGCTCGGCCACGTCTCCCCATTCGACAAGGGCAACCGCTCCGTCCTCGACCAGCTCGCCGAGGCCCAGGTCGACAATCTCGCCAAGGGAATCGAGCCGGTAGACGTCGGCATGCAACAGGGTCTTCAGCGGCTGGCCCGCCGCAGCATGGACCGCGCCGTCGAGCTCATACTGCCTGACCAGTGTGAATGTCGGACTGGTGATGGGGTCCACGATACCGAGCGCCCGACCGAAGCCCTGAGCGAAGGTGGTCTTGCCACTTCCCAGGTCCCCGGCCAGGAGCAGCACATCCCCGGGCACGCAGAGCGGGGCGATGGCCCCGGCCACCGCCCGCGTCTCCTCGGCGGACGAAGTCGAAACGACGATGGCCGACGCCTGGGTCATCACGACCAGCCCAGCAGCTGCTTGGCCCGGACCAGGTCGGACCGCATCTGAGCCACCACCGCCCCTCCCGACCGCAACGCCGCGGCGGGATGGTAGGTCGGCACCAGGTGGGAGCGGCCGAACGAATAGGCCTTCCCCCTCACCTGGGTTATGCCCTTGTCCGTCTCGAGCAGCAGTTTGGTGGCGAAGTTCCCCAGGGTCACCACCACCACGGGTTGGATCAGATCGAGTTGGGAGACCAGATAGGGCCGGCACGCCTCGATCTCTTCCGGCCTCGGATTGCGGTTGTCCGGTGGCCTGCACTTGACCACATTGGCGATGTAGCACTGGCGGCGATCGATACCCAGCTCTTCGGCCATCAACCGGTCGAGGAGCTTGCCCGAGCGTCCGACGAACGGTTCACCCTGCAGGTCTTCGTCACGCCCGGGTGCTTCGCCCACGAAGAGTAGATCGGCGTCGGGATCGCCGACACCGAACACCACCTGGGTACGTCGGGCCGACAGCGCACACTTGGTGCACCCGGCCGCCTCCCGGGCGAGATAGGCCAGTCCGGTCATCTCAGCCACCGCCGAATGGTACCGCCCGCCAGCACACCGCCCATTGCGTTCGTCAAGTGATCCGTGACGCGGCAAACTGAGACCCGTGACCGACGGGATCGAACCATCTGAGGGCGCCGAAGACACCCGTGCCCCGGCAAGCGACCCTCCCACCCAGCCGCACAGGGAGGTCACCCAGCGGGTGGCGGACGCCGACCGCGATCGGACGGTGACGTCCCTCCGCGAGCACGTCGTTGTCGGAAGGTTGACGCTGGACGAATTCTCCGAGCGGGTCGACAACGCGCTCGTCGCCCGCACCCAGGGTGACCTCGATGCACTCGTTGCCGACCTCCCGGCCCGAGCGGTACCCGAACCGGAGGCGACCCGCCGGCGCGCCCGGCGACGGGTCATTGCCGTCATGGGTGGGTCGAGAGCCAAGGGTCGGTGGCGGGCCAGTGGGCACACCACCGCCATCGCCGTCATGGGCGGCTGCCAACTCGATCTCCGACAGGCCGAGATCGAGGGATCCGAAGTGGTGATCAGCGCCTTTTCCATCATGGGCGGGATCGAAATAGTGGTGCCCGAAGGCATCGACGTTGAACTGGCCGGATTCTCCATCATGGGCGGGCGCCACCTGAAGATCCGTGACGTCCCGGTGATCCCGGGATCCCCTCGGATCATCGTTCGAGCCTTCCCGATCATGGGCGGGGTGGAAGTCAAGAGTGCTCCGAACCGTCATGGCCGTGGACTGCCATCACACCTCGACGGCACGTCCCTCGACGCGGGGACCGGGTCACCGGTGCTGAGCGAGGGACCCGCTGGCCGGACTCCGCCCGATCGGACCCCGGAGACCATGTCCGGGGAGCCACATCCGGAAGAAGCCCCATCCCTTGCCGGTGACCGCACAGTGACAATTCTCTTTATCGACATGGTCGATTACTCAGGGATCACCGAGCGTCTCGGGGACCGTCTGGCCCATGCCCTGGTGACCGAGCACCACCGGATCGTTCGTTCCCTCCTCACCGGTCACGGGGGGCGTGAGGTCAAGGCGCAGGGTGACGGGTTCATGGTCGCATTCGGAGGAGCGGCCCGTGCTCTGCGTTGTGCCGCCGCCATGCAGCGCTCCTTTCGCGAGCACACCTTGGCCCACCCCGACCAGCCGATTCGGGTCCACATCGGGTTGCACACCGGGGAGGCCACCGAAACCGATGACGACTTCTTTGGTCACACGGTCATTGTGGCCAGTCGCATCGCCGACATGGCCGGTCCCGACGAAATCCTGGTGTCTTCACTGTCCGAACAGTTGGTGGCGGGCACCGGAGAATTCCACTTCGGTGAACAACGGGAGGTGGTGCTCAAAGGGATGAGCCGCCTCCAACGTGTTGCCCCGCTCATCTGGGCCAACTGAGTGACAGCGGTCAGCTGGTGGGCGGCGCGAATCTCCCCGCCGAGGTAGGGCCGGACGAGGATGGCGACTCCGCCATTGACGGCGGCGGTGACGGCGGGTCCATCCACGTGGCGAGATAGGGGCCGGTGGGGCCGAAACCGATACGGGTCATGGCCACCGGTCGAGGGGGGATGTCGAGATTGGGCGAATCGGAGTGCCAGGGGGTGTACAGCAACCACGCGCCGGTCGGGTCGGAGTAGACGGATTCCTCCCCGGGACCCTTACCCTGAGCGTTGGATGCCACCAGAGGTACCGATGAGGAGTCGGCACACGGTCCCATCGGACCCGCACAGCGCGCCGCTCCGATGGCGTAGTCCGGCGAATTGAACCAATTGCCCGAGTAGAACAACCAGTAGGTCCCGAGCACCTTCACCATGTCGGGCGATTCGACGATAGTGCCCTGCCAGGGCTCGTCGGGCTGCAGAATGGCCTTCGGCTTGGCGGTGAAGGCCATGCCGTCGCCGGTGAGTGGCGCTGACCAGATCATTGTCGGTGTGGAAGACCCTCCGATGTTCTGGTCCGACTTCCAGATCATCCACATGGTCCCGTTGTCATCGGTGAACACCCGGGGGTCGATGGAACCACCCTGGCTGACCTGACAGATATACGGCTTGGCCATGGGGATGAACGGGCCGGTGGGAGACGACCCGGTGGCGGCTCCTATGCATTCCATGGCCGGGGAGGTCGACTTCACCAGGGCGGTGAAGTACAACACGAATGTCGATCCGAAGCGGTGGAGGTCAGGTGCCCAGGTGAAGCCGGGCGCTGCCCATGGCGGCAACGTCGGCATGACATCGGTGATCGCTCCCCACTGGCCTACCGCGGTTCCCGATACCACCGGAACGTTCATGGTCGCCCCTGCACCACCCTCGCTGAGGATGAGGTCGTAACGACCCTTCCCGACGGTGAGGAACGGGTCGGACACATCGTGACCGACGTCATAGATCCGGGCCGGCGCCGACCGCATGGTGGTCGCGGGTGGGTCGTAGGCGTGGACGGGTGACGTGGGCATAGGAGCCACCCCCGCCCCACCCGCGGCCCCGTTCGGCGTCGACGCCCGATGGGCAGTCGCACTCGCCGAGGTGCAGGCGGACGCGGCAGTGGCCACCACCACCAGACCGACCATCATGGCGAACAGGCGGCGCGGCGGCCTCGGAACCACCGACGACCGGACGGCAGGACATCCGAGGTTTGGTTTCATGGGGACAGTCGACTCCGATACGACGCTCGGGAGTATCGCGGGACGACGACCCCCGCGACGGACAGGCTTCAGATTACCGCTTCCCGTCGAGGTCGGATAACGCAGACCCGATTTCATGATCGGCCGAATCGCCCGTCAGGTCATCCCCGTTGACGAGGACCCGCGGGACCCGGGGACCGATGCCACACACCACCTCGTAGTTGATGGTGCCGAGCCGGTCGGCCCACTCGGTGGCGGTGATCTCTTCGCGTCCCTGCCGCCCGATGAGGACCACCTCGTCGCCCACGGTGACGGGGGGAACGTCGGCCGGTCCGCAATCAACCAGGATCTGGTCCATCGTCACCACCCCGGCCAGCGGGCGCCTGACCCCTCCGATGAGCACCTCACCGCCGGTGTCGAACAGCCGGCGGGGCACGCCGTCTGCATAGCCGATGGGAATCGTGGCCACTGTCGAGCGTTCCGCCAGCGGGCGTCGGCGCCCGTAGGACGGCCGCTCCCCCTTGTCGAGCCAGCGGACAAACGACACCTCGGCCCGCAATGACAGCACCGGCTCGACCCGCCCTCCCCCGGTGGCCTGTGACAATTGGGTGGCCAACTCGGGGGTGGGGCACAGCCCGTAGAGGGCAATGCCGCACCTGACCATGTCCCTGCGAGCCGCCGGGAAGGCAATGGAGCCGGCCGAGTTGGCCACGTGGGTGAGAGGAGGCCGGAGTCCGGCAATGGTCAGATCGTCGAGAACCAGCCTGAACCGATCGAGTTGGGTGCGGGTGAACTCGATGTCGGTCGGGCCAACCCCATCGGCCACCGCCAGATGGGTCCACAGGGCCCCGAGCCGGAGCCGGGGATCGGCGGCAATGGCGGTGGCCAGGCTCACCGCCTCAGCCGGGTCGACCCCTACCCGGTGCATGCCGGTATCCACCTTGAGGTGGACGTCGACCGGGGACGCGTCTTCGGCGGCCACCACCCGTTTCAAGGCCTGAACTCCGGCATGGGTGTAGACCGTCGGCACCAATCGGCGAGCCACCGCTTCCTCCATGGCATCAACCGGGGGCTCGGACAGGAGCAGAATCGGGACGTCGATCCCAACCTCTCGAAGGAGCACCCCTTCCTCCACCAGTGCCACCGCCAGCCACGTCGCCCCCCCGGCCAGTGCGGCCCTGGCCATGGGGAGGGAACCGTGCCCATACCCATCGGCCTTGACCACGGCACAGAGCGCGGAGGAACCCACCATGCCGTTGAGAACCGACGCATTGCGCCGGGCGGCACCCACGTCGATCTCGGCCCACACCGGTCGCAGGCGATCAACCATCGAGGCTCCACCGAGGCTCATCGGAACCACTGAGGTCAGAGAGGACCGATGACACCAGGACGGGAAGGTCACCGGCCATCAGCCCCTGCCCAGGGCCCCGATCTGCCGCCCGGCCATGAACGTGGGCGGCCAGGGCAGCCGCCTCGAGGGGTGCCATCCCCCGAGCCAACATGGCGCCGATGATGCCCGAGAGCACGTCACCGGTACCGGCGGTGGCCAATCGGGGCGATCCTGCCATCGCCACCAGGCAGCGGCCCGACGGATCGGCCGTCGCGGTGGTGGATCCCTTTACCAAAACCACGACTCCCGACGCCCTGGACAGCCGCCGTGCCGCCTCGATCCGGTCGGCTCCCGCCGGCTTGCCCATCAACCGTTCGTACTCGCCGTCGTGTGGTGTCAGTACCACCGGCGCCTTGTGGCCGAGGGGATGAGTGCCATCCAGGCAGCCCAGAGCGAACAACCCATCTGCGTCCACCACCACCGGGATGTCCGAGGAACTCACCAGCCTTTGCACCTCTTCCACCGTCGACGGGTCGCGCCCGAGCCCCGGGCCGACCACCACGGCCGAGCATCGGCGGGACATGTCCAGAGCCACATCGGACCAACCCCGGTCCGGCAGCGGCACACTCACGCTTTCGGATGGGCCCGCGTCGGCCACATCCTCCCCGGGCACACCGAGCCGAACCATCCCCGCTCCGGTCCGAAAGGCCGCCCGGGCGCACATCCCAGCGGCACCGGTCATCCCGGGAGAACCGGCCACCACCAGTACCGCAGAGCTCCACTTGTGATCGTTTCGGCCACGAGATGGAAGGAGTGCTGCCACGTCCCGGTCCTCCATCACACTGAGTCGGGGGTGACCGACCGGGATGCCTATGTCGGCCACGGTGACCCGGCCGGCCAGACCGACCCCGTCGCCCTGTAGGAGACCCGGCTTGAGTGCCACGAAGGTCACCGTCCGATCGGCCCGGAGCGGGCGACCGGAACCTTCACCCGTGTCACCATTCACCCCCGACGGGATGTCGACCGCCAACACCGGAGTCCCAGGATGCACCACAGGCGCCATGTACTCGCCACGGAACCCCGTTCCGTACGCCGCGTCGATCACCAGATCGAGGTCCACGCCGCCGTCCACGCCGCCGTCCACGCCCCCGGCTTCGACCACCGTGACCCGGGCACCACGACGTCGAAGCTTTCCGGCCGCGATCCGGCCATCGGCACCGTTGTTCCCCTTCCCCGCCACCACCAAGACACGGCGTCCGTACGCTCCACCCATCATCTCGAGGGCCACCAATGCCACCGCGTGGCCGGCCCGTTCGACCAGCACGTCCAGTGGCGTCGACGCCTGGACCGCAGCATCAACGGCCTGCATCTCAGAGACGGTGAGGACCGGTCGCACAGGTCGACGCTACGACGCAGTCCCGGCCCGTGCTGATCCACGGGCCGGGGCCACATATTCGGCCACCACGAACGCCATGGCCATCTGGTCGGTATGGGTCAGCGAGAGGTGCCAACCGGTGACCTCGGATCGCCGCGCCAGATCGGCGGCAGCATGGTGAAGCAGGAGGGTGGGGGCACCCAGGCCGACCCGGACCACCTCCACGTCGGTGAATCGGAAGGCCCCGAGCCCGACGCCGAGTGCCTTCATGGTGGCCTCCTTGGCGGCGAACCGGGTGGCCATCCGCGGAATCGGGTCGGTGGCCCGGGTGGCATAGGCCAATTCCGACTCGGTGAACAGCCGTTCGGCCATGGAGGGCCGTCGAGCCAGTAGCTCTCGCAGGCGGGCGACTTCCACCCCATCCACCCCGATGCCGACCAGCCTGCAGCCGCCGACCGTCCCGGTGCCCGTATCCATTACCTGACAGATACCTTCACTCGACGGTGACTACCTTGGCCAGGTTGCGGGGACGATCAACGTCGAGACCGTGCAGCCGGGCCATCGAATAGGCGAACAATTGCAGCGGTACCACGTCGACGATGGGGGAGAACAGCTGGTGGGTCTCTGGAACCCACAGGACGGCATCCGCTTGCCGCTCCGTCTCTTCGTCACCGTCGTTGGCCACCAACACCACGGTGGCGCCGCGACTTTTCACCTCCGCCACGTTGGCCATCATTTTTTCCCACAGGTGGGTGCGGGTGGCGACCCCGATCACCACTGTTCCCGGTTCCACCACCGCGATGGGACCGTGCTTCAGCTCACCGGCGGGAAACCCCTCGGCCCATAGGTACGAGAGCTCTTTCAGCTTGAGCGCGCCTTCCAGCGCCACCGGATAACCGACATGGCGTCCGAGGAAGATGAATGACGGCGAGGCCCGATAAGCGGTGGCGACCACCTCGACGTCGGCCGCCCTCTCCAATGCGGTCTCCACCTTGTCGGGCAACGCACCCATGGCGTCGAGAAACTCCCGGGCTTCGTGGGGGTAGAGCGTTCCCCGGGTCTGAGCCAGGTAGAGAGCCAGGATCTCCAGCGCGGTGATCTGGGCGAGGTGGGTCTTGGTCGACGCCACCCCTATCTCCGGCCCGGCCCGGGTGTAGAGCACCGCGTCGGCTTCCCGGGTCATGGACGAATCCACCACGTTGGAGATGACCAGCACCTTGGCATTCCATCTCCGGGCTTCCCGCAGGGCCTGCAAGGTATCGACGGTCTCGCCGGATTGGCTCACCCCGATCACCAGCGTCCGGGAGTCGAGGACCGGATCGCGATAGCGGAACTCGCTGGAGATGTCGATTTCGACCGGCAGCCTCGCCCAATGCTCGATGGCGTATTTGGCCATGAGCCCGGCGTGGTAGCTACTCCCGCAGGCCACGATGAACACCTTGTCGATGGAGCGAAGTTCATCGTCGGAGATGCGGACCTCGTCGAGCGCCAGGGTGCCGTCGGGGAGCAACCGGTCGAGCAGGGTGTTGGCCACCGCCATCGGTTGCTCGTGCATCTCCTTGCTCATGTAGTCAGGGTAACCGTCCTTCCGGGCGGCATCGAGGTCGTAGTCCACCGTGCGCAGGGGTGGGATGACCTCGGTACCATCGAGGGTGGTCACCCTGATCGATCCCGGACGCAGCTCGGCGATCTGATCGTCCTCGAGGAGCAGGAACGAGCGGGTACGCCCGAGCAGGGCGGGGATATCCGAGGCCAGCATTGCCTCCGTCTCGGTGAGTCCCATGACCAACGGGGATACCCGGCGGGCCGCAACGATCAGGTCGGGCTCACCGGAGTGGATCACGGCGATGGCGAAGTAGCCGCGGACCCGTCGGAGGGTCTCTCGTACCGCACCGACCAAACCAGCCTCGGGGTGGGTTCCAAGTTCGGATTCGATCAGATGGGCCAGGACCTCGGTGTCGGTGTCCGATTCCAGGTGGTGGCCGGCCAGGACCAACTCGTCGCTGAGCTCGAGGTGATTCTCGATGATCCCGTTGTGGACCAGGGCCAGCTGGCCGGTGCAGTCGACGTGGGGGTGGGCATTGGCTTCGGAGGGGCGACCATGGGTGGCCCACCGAGTGTGACCGATACCTGTGGACGAGCCCGGCGGGGCATCCTCGGTCCGCTTGACCAAGTCCTCGAGCGACCGGGTGCCGTTGGCGGCCCGGGCCCGCCACAGCGGGCCACCGTCGGTGGCCGGGAGAACCGCCAGTCCGGCGGAGTCGTACCCCCGGTACTCGAGTCGGGCAAGGCCCTCGAGAAGAACGTCAAGCGTCTCTTCGCCTCCGGTGATCCCGATGATGCCGCACATTGGGGTCGAGGCTAGTTGCCCGACTGGCTCAGGGACGCCGCCGCGTGCAACTCGTGCCTGACCAGTGCGCTCAACCGCTGCGCCACCTCCTCGGCCACCCCGTTGCCCGGCGCCTCCACCATGACCCGCACCAAGGTCTCCGTCCCACTGGGCCGCAACAGGACCCGCCCCTGCTCACCCAGTCGCGTCTCCTCTTCGGCCACGGCCGACCACACCGCATCAGCCGCCGCCAACAGACCGGGGTCGGGAACCTGGACATTCACCAGAACCTGGGGAACTCGGGTCACCAAGCCGTCGAGCAGTTCGGCCAGTGGCTTCTTCGACCTCGCCATCAGGTCGGCCAGGATCAGCCCGGTGAGGAGCCCGTCCCCGGTGGTGGCCATCCGCCGGAAGATGATGTGCCCGGACTGCTCGCCCCCCAGTGCCAACCCATCGGCATCGAGGGCTGCCAGGACGTGGCGGTCGCCCACCGGGGTCTCCTTCACCGTGATCCCCCGGTGCTCCATGGCCAGCTTGAACCCCAGGTTGGTCATGACGGTCACCACCACCGTATTGCCGGCCAACTGGCCGCGCTCAGCCAGATCGACGGTGAACAGGGCAAGCAGTTCGTCACCACCGATGGTCGCCCCGGCGGCGTCGACCGCCAACAGTCGGTCGGCGTCCCCGTCCAGGGCGAGCCCCAGATCGGCTCCGTGTTCGACCACTGCGGCAGCCAACGTGTCGGTGTGGGTGGATCCGCAGCCGGAATTGATATTGGACCCGTCCGGCTCACACCCGATGGCGACCACCTCGGCTCCCACCTCTTCGTACAGGCGGGCGGCGATCTCCGCCGCGGCCCCGTTGGCCCCATCGACCACCAGCCGCAGGCCGTCCAGACGACGACCCTCGAGCAGTGAGACCAGGTGGGCGAGGTAGGCATCGGCGGCGCCCGGCTCGCTCACCACCCGGCCGACACCAAAGCCCTCGGGACTGCGGGGCCCCCGGACACCGGGGTCGAGGACCTGATCCAACTCCTCTTCGATGGCCGTCTCTGTCTCCACCGACAGCTTGGTCCCACCTCGGGCGAACAGCTTGATGCCATTGTCGGCGAAGGGGTTGTGCGATGCCGAGATCACCGCCCCGGGAATGTCCCGAACGGCGGACAACCAGGCAATGGCCGGGGTAGGAAGAATCCCTACGTCAATGACGTCCGCCCCCTCCCCGGCAAGACCGGCGGAGAGCGCTGCCTGGAGCATGGGGCCCGAACGGCGGGTATCCCTGCCGACCACAAAGGAGGTCGCCAATAGTTTCCGCGCCGTGGCCCGCCCGATGGCCAGCACCAGTTCCGGCGAAAGCTCGGCGTTGGCAACTCCCCGAACACCATCAGTGCCGAACCGTGCGCGCCCCATCGGACTACCGCTTGGAGTACTGAGGAGCCTTGCGGGCCTTCTTGAGGCCGTACTTCTTCGATTCCTTCTCGCGGGAGTCGCGGGTAAGGAAGCCGGCCTTCTTCAACGCTCCCCGGAGCTCGGGGTCCATATGGATCAGTGCCCGGGCGATCCCCATACGGAAGGCACCTGCCTGACCGGATACGCCACCGCCATCGATGGTGACGTCGATGTTCCACGACTCAGCCGTCTCGGTCAGCCGCAGCGGCTCGGTCACCAACATGCGGTGGGTGGCCGACGTGAAGTACTCCTCGAACTTGAGCTTATTGACGGTGATGGTGCCCTGGCCCGGGCGGAAGCGCACGCGCGCCACCGCTCGCTTGCGTCGTCCGGTGGTCTGGCAGAGTGGGGCGGCGTTGGCCACGAAATGCTCCTAGTCGTCGATTCGTTCTATCGGCCTGATGAGTTGGCGATCACGCACCGCTCCGGACGGACACCGTTCGGCGTGCACCCGGAAACTCCAAAGGCTCGGGGGACTGTGCTGCATGCGGATGCTCGGGGCCGTTGTAGACCTTGAGCTTGTCGATCATCTGACGGCCCAGGCGGTTCCTCGGGAGCATGCCCCGAATCGCATTCCGGACCACTTCGTCGGCACGCTCCACCATCAGGTCGGCATAGGCGGTCGACCGAAGACCTCCCGGGTAGCCACTGTGGCGGTAGGCCAACTTGGTTTCGGCCTTACCCGCCGTCAACACCACTTTGTCGGCGTTGATCACGATCACGTGATCGCCGGTGTCCACGTGGGGAGCAAAGATGGGCTTGTGTTTGCCCCGGAGGATGGATGCCACCTCAGTGGACAACCGGCCGAGTACGAGGCCGTCGGCGTCCACCACATGCCAGGCACGGGTGATATCACTGGGCTTGGGAGAGAACGTGCGCACAAGAAGTCCTTGGTTCGGTAAGGCCGGGCTGAAGATCCCGCGGGTGCAGGACCAATCCCACCGACAACCGGTGGGCTCCTCTGTGTGACCACAGGGAAGGTGTCCGTGGACGGCCACGCCCAGCGGGTTACCACGATACGACGAAATCACCCTGGTGAGCAAGCCGGACCTGCGTCGTAACGCACGGCCATCAGAGTCAGCCCACCCGGTGGGGCTGGTTGCGAGGCCTGCTGGCGATCGGCGGAACGCAGTATCCAGGTGATATCTGAGGGTCGCTTCTTCCCCCGACCCACGTCGACGAGGGTCCCCACCAGGGATCGGACCATCTGGTGGCAGAAGGCATTGGCGTCGATCTCGAAGGCCAGCAGACGCCCGTCCACCGGGAGCAGTGCCTTTCCCTTTGAGCCATCCACCAGCGACCAGCGCGCATCGAAGACCCGCCGCACGATCGGGTCGTCGGCGGTCGTCCCGGGAGCTCGCCGGCAGAAGGCCCGGAAGTCGTGCTCGCCCAGAATGGCATCGGCGGCGGCGGACATGGTGCGCACATCGAGCGGTTCGGTGACGTGCCAGGCCAAATGGGCCAGCAGCGGATCGGAGGTCGGACCATTGACGACCAGGTACCGATATCGTCGCCCGGTAGCGGAGCGGCGGGCGCTGAACGAAAGCGGCACCGGCCCCGCCTCCCTGATCACAATGGACGGGCCCAACTGTCGGTTACAGGAGCGCATCACCGCGGCCGGGTCGAGTCTCGAAGCCACCGAGGTGGGAAGGTCGAAGTGGACGACCTGATCGAGGGCGTGCACGCCGGCATCGGTGCGTCCCGCACAGGTGAGGGCGACGTCCACCCGTGTCACCAGGCTGAGTGCCTCACATAGGGCACCGGCCACGGTGACCTGCCCGCTCTGGGCGGCAAACCCCCGGAATCTCGATCCGTCGTATGCGAGCCGAAGACGCCAGCGGACGACCTCAGGGTTGGTTCCCTCAGCGGGGGGAACCACTCCAGCAGTCACACCAATTCGATACGGGCCATTGGGGCGTTGTCACCCGCACGGTTGCCCAGCTTCAGGATGCGGGTATACCCACCCGGCCGTTCGACATAGCGAGGGCCGATCTCCTCGAACAGCTTGTGCGCCATGTCCTTGTCACGGATGAACCCGACCACATGGCGATGACGAGCGATGCCCCCCTTGGCGGCGGCGGTGATGACCTTCTCGGCCACCGGACGCAGCGCCTTGGCTTTGGCCTCGGTCGTCACCAGGTACTCAGCCGCTATCAACGAGGCGACCAAGTTTCCCATCATCGCCTTCTGATGGGCAGAGCTACCGCCGAACCGGCGGCCCTTCTTCGGAGTGCCGAGCATGCCGATCAGTCCTTGACCCGCAGGGCGAGGCCCCGCTCATCGAGCTTCTGGAGCACTTCATCGAGCGACTTCTGTCCGAAGTTGGTGATGTTCAACAAGTCGTCGAGCGTGCGCTCGACCAACTCACCGATGGTGTTGATCTGCGCCCGCTTGAGGCAGTTGCGGGGACGCTCGGTGAGATCGAGGTCCTCGATGCGAAGGTCGAGATCAGGCGAACCGGCGCCGACCGCGCCCACTTCCCCGAGCTCGAGGCCTTGGGGCTCGTCCTCGAGATCGGCGACTAGCCCGACCAAGGTGCGGAGGGTGTCGCCGGCCGATGCCAACGCCTCCCGGGGGGTCAGCGACCCGTCAGTTTCGATGTCGAGGACCAGACGGTCGAAGTCGGTGGACTGCTCGACCCGGACCGGCTCGACGGTGAAGGCCACCCGGCGGACCGGCGAGAAAATGGCATCGATCGGGATGACGCCGATGGTCGAAGACCGCTTGTTCTTGTCAGCTGAGGCGTAACCACGGCCGCGCTCCACGGTGAGATCTACCGCCAGGCGACCCTTGGCATTCAACGAGGCGATGTGCTGGGTCGGGCTGAGGACCTCGACGTCGGAAGACAGCTGGAGATCACCGGCGGTGGCGTCACCGGGCCCGCGCTTGTCAAGGCGCACGGTGACCGGCTCATCGCTGTGCACCCGGATCAGGATGTCTTTGAGGTTGAGGATGAGGTCGGTGATGTCCTCCTTCACGCCCGGGAGGGTGGTGAACTCGTGGAGGGCTTCGTCGAATCGCACCTGGGTGATGGCGGCGCCCGGAATCGACGACAGCAGCGTGCGGCGCAGCGAATTGCCAAGCGTATGGCCGAAGCCGGGGTCGAGCGGGCCTACGGCGAACCGTTGGCGGTTGTCTTCTTCTTCACCGATCGCTTCGACGGTGGGACGCTGGATGATGAGCATGCAGATCGTGGCTCCTCGGCTGTGATGCGCAGGGTTGGTGTTGGTTCGGATGAGGCAGTTACTGCGGTAATGCGAATGTCCGGATGGGACTACTTCGAGTACAGCTCGACAATGAGTTGCTCTTGGACGGGCTCGTCGATGTGCTCGCGCAGGGGCAGCGAGAACACCTTCACCTGAAAGCGGTCACCCTCGGCCTCCAACCACGGCGGCAGTTGGCGATCGAGCGTGTCCATATTCCGGCGGACGTGGAACATTTCGCGGGACGACTGCTTCAGCGCCACCACATCGTGCTGACGAACCCGGTAGCTGGGAATGGTGACCCGCTTCCCGTTGACCAGGACGTGGCCATGCCGGACGAACTGGCGGGCCTGGGACCGGCTGGCGCCCCATCCGGCCCGGAAGGCCACATTGTCGAGACGCTGCTCGAGCATGCGGAGCAGGTTCTCACCGGTGATACCCGGGGCCCGGCTCGCCTCGACATAGAGATTATGGAACTGCCGTTCGAGCAGGCCATAGATGCGGCGTGCCTTCTGCTTCTCGCGGAGCTGAGCCAGGTATTCCGAACCCTGGCGCATGCGATCGCGACCGTGCTCACCCGGTGGGTAGGCGCGGCTATGACGATCGGTGACCGCTTCCGATACCGGGCATTTCATCGAATAGCAGCGCTCACCCTTCAAAAAGAGCTTGGTGCGCTCCCGGCGGCACAGCCGGCAAACAGGTCCTGTGTAACGAGCCATGTGTCTTCCTTACGTCCTTTGTTCCCCGGCCTCAGACCCGACGGCGCTTCTTCGGGCGGCAACCATTGTGCGGAATCGGGGTTACGTCCTTGATGCCGGCCACTTCGATGCCGGCGGCGGCCAGTGACCTGATGGCGGTCTCCCGGCCGGAGCCCGGACCTCGCACCAGCACGTCGACCCGTCGCACCCCGTGCTCCATGGCCCTCTTGGCGCACTGTTCGGCAGCCAACTGGGCGGCGAAAGGGGTGGACTTCCGCGAGCCTTTGAATCCCACATTGCCGGCCGAGGCCCACGCCAGGACGTTGCCCTCAGGATCGGCGATGGAGACGATGGTGTTGTTGAAGGAACTCTTGATGTGGGCGATGCCGTAGGTGACGTTCTTCCGCTCGCGGCGGCGGGGCCGACGCGCGGCAGTCGGCTTGGTGGTCTTGGCCATTACTTGCGGACCTTCTTCTTCCCGGCGACCGTCTTCTTCGGTCCCTTACGTGTGCGAGCGTTGGTATGGGTGCGTTGGCCATGGACCGGCAGGCCCTTGCGGTGTCGGATGCCCTGGTAACAGCCGATCTCCATTTTGCGTTTGATGTCCTGGGACACGTCGCGTCGCAGGTCTCCCTCGACGGCGAAGTTGGCATCGATGTAGGTACGGAGTTGGGTGACCTCTTCGTCGGTCAGGTCGCGGACCCGGGTGTCGCGACTCGTCCCGGTGGAGTCGCAGATCCGCTGCGACGACGTCAGTCCGATGCCATAGATATAGGTAAGCGAGATCTCCAACCGCTTTTCGCGGGGGATGTCTACGCCTGAGATGCGGGCCACAGTGCCTTCCTTCTTCTTCCTTGCCTGGTCCGCGAGCCCTAACCCTGCCGCTGCTTGTGGCGGGGGTTCTCGCAGATGACTACAACCCGCCGATGACGGCGGATCACTTTGCACTTCTCACACATCGGCTTGACACTGGGTCGAACCTTCACGTTTCCGTCCTTGTCTCGTACTGCCCGCACTTAACCTGTTGTCCACGCCGGTGTGCCGGCTCCGATGGCTGGTCCCGAACCGGTCCCGTCACTTGTAGCGGTAGGTGATCCGTCCTCGGGCCAGGTCATAGGGGGTGATCTCCACCTGCACACGATCCCCAGGGAGAATCCGGATACGGTGCATCCGCATCTTCCCCGAGCTGTGCGCCAGCACCTTGTGGCCATTTTCCAGTTCGACCCGGAACATGGCATTGGGAAGCGGTTCGACGACCGTTCCCTCTAACACGATGGCGTCTTCCTTGGGTTTGGGCAGGTGAATCTCCTCGATACTCAGTCATTCTTGTCCGCTCGCCCAAAAGGCCAGCGTGCAGCACAGATCGCTGGTAGCCGTCTGTCCGCACCGCCGTCGGACGCACACCAGGTGGGGCACGACCAGAAGCGGGGTCGACCCGCCATCACACACCGGCGGCGAGCCGAATGACTATTCTAGCTGTTCGGCGACAAATTGCCAGTTCGATTGGGCCCGGGCATGATTCGGGCCACATTCCGGCGGCATTGGGAGCACGCTCACAACACCGTGAACACTTCGGGTCCATCGTCGGTTACCGCGATGGTGTGCTCGAAATGGGCCGAAAGTCGCCCATCGGCCGTCACCACACTCCATCCGTCCTCGAGCTGTTCGGTATCGGGTCCCCCGGCGTTGACCATCGGCTCCACTGCGAAGACCATGCCGGTTTTGAGCATCGGTCCCGGGCTACCGGGCCAGTAGTTGGGGACCTGGGGATCCTCGTGCATGGCCGTACCGATGCCATGACCGACGTATTCGCGGACCACCGAGAATCCGGCCGCCTCGGCCACCCGCTGCACGGCCCGGCCCACCTCGTGGAGCCGGTTCCCGTCCGTAAGCTGATCGATCCCGGCGAACAGGCTGCGCTCGGTCACTTCCATCAAGCGGGAGGCTTCCGCCGACACCTCCCCCACCCCCACCGTATAGGCGGCATCGCCGTGGTAGCCCTCGATGATGGCTCCGCAATCGATCGAGATGATGTCGCCCTCAACCAGCACCACCTCGGGTGAGGGTATGCCGTGGACGATCATCGAGTTGGGTGATGTACATACCACGGCGGGAAAGCCGTGATAGTTGAGAAAGTTCGACTTGGCATCCCGGCGTTCGAGAACGCCCCGGGCCACGCGGTCGATGTCCTCGGTGGTCACCCCGGGCCGGATGATGGCCCGGGTGGCCTCGTGGATCTCTGCCACCACTCGGCCTGCCCGGCGCATTTTGGCCAGTTCGTCGCTAGTGCGTCTCATCAAATGCCGTTTCTCACGTGAGCCGGCCACCCTTGCGGTCGCGCCGGTCCTCGATCGCCTTGATCACCCGACGGGTCACCGAGTCGGGTGCTCCGGTCCCGCTCACCACGGCCAGCTGATCTCGCGCCTTGTACCAGTCGATGAGCGGCGCTGTCTGGCGTTCATAGAGCTCGAGGCGACGGGTAATCGCCTCTTCCCGATCGTCTTCACGCTGAATGACCTCACCGCCGCAGACGTCACAGGTCCGGTTGATCAGCGGCGGTGCCGAGACCGAGGAGTTGGCCCCGCAGTCGACGCAGACTCGTCTCGCCGCCAGGCGCCGGAGCACCTGTGCGGTCGGCACCTCGATATCGACGGCCAGATCGAGATCCACCGGGTTGAGGAAGGCAGCCAGTTGTTCCGCCTGGACCACCGTGCGGGGGCAACCGTCAAGCACAAATCCCCGGGCCCGCACGTCACTCTCGTCGAGCCGGGCGGCGACCATCTCCATAATGAGATCGTCGCTCAGCAACTCACCCCGATCCATCTGGTCCTTGGCCTTCAGGCCCAGGGGAGTCCTTTGTTTCGCAGCTGCCCGCAGCATGTCACCGGTCGAGATGTGCGGCACGACGTAGTGGTGGGAGAGGCGCACACACTGCGTCCCCTTGCCTGCCCCCTGCTTGCCGAGGACAATGAGCCTGGCGCCGGGTACCACCTACTTGAGGAAGCCCTCGTAGTTTCGCATCATGAGCTGGCTGTCGATCTGCTTCATCGTCTCCAATGCCACGCCCACTGCGATCAAGAGAGTGACCCCAAAGAAAGGGTAACTGTTGATGTTCCATGCCGCCATCAACAACGACGGCACCACGGCTACACCGCCGAGAAAGATGGCGCCGGGCCACGTGATCCGGTTGAGGATGTGGGCCAGATACTTCTCGGTCTGCTGCCCGGGCCGGATACCGGGGATGAACCCACCCTGCTTCCGGATGATGTCCGCCTGCTGGTGGGGATCAAAGGCCACGTACACGTAGAAGAAGGTGAACAACAGGATGAAAATGAAATAGCTCGCGATATAGAAAAGGCTGGTCGGAGTGACGTTGTGGTTCACCCAGGTACGGAACCAGGCGGAGGGGACGATGTTCGACAACAACACGGGGATATAGAGCACCGAACTGGCGAAGATGATCGGGATGACTCCGGCCTGATTCACCTTCAAGGGGATATAGGTGCTCGACCCTCCGTACATCTTGCGCCCGACGACCCGCTTGGCGAAGGTCACCGGGATACGTCGCTGGCCCTGGTCAACGAAGACGATGACCACCAGCAGCACAAGCGAGACGGCAATAATGACCCCGAACTTGATTTTCCCGCCCTCTTGGAGCACGGCATTCATGCCGGTGGGGATACCGGCCACGACATTGGCGAAGATGAGGATGGACATTCCCTGGCCGATACCACGCTGGGTGATGAGCTCGCCCAGCCACATGACAAAGGCGGTCCCGGCGGTGAGAGTGAGGACGATGAAACCGGCCCGCCAAATCGAGTAGTGGAGGATGAGGTCGATGCTGGAGCTCGAACCAAACAGCCCGCCCCCACCCTTGTGGAACAGGTAGACCAGACCGGTGGACTGCATCAGGGCCAGGGCCACCGTCAGGTACCGGGTGGTCTGGGTCAGCTTCTTCTGGCCGATGGCACCCTGGTCGCGCCACTGCTCCAGCTTCGGGATCACGGTCGCCAGCAACTGAATGATGATGCTGGAGGTGATGTACGGCATGATGCCCAGTCCGAACACCGCCATACGGGTGAGCGCACCACCCGAAAACAGGTTGAGGAAGCCCAACACGCCAGATGACTTGGATGCCGCTGTCAGCTGTTGGATCTTCGAGAAGTCGACATACGGCGACGGAATGTTGGCGCCGAATTGATAAATGGCAATAACGACCAACGTAAAGAGAACCTTCTTACGAAGGTCGGGTATCCGAAAAATGTTTGCCAAACTGGCGAGCATGGTCGCTCCTCGACGCCGGGTGGTCGGCCGATGCTACCGGTTCATGAGGGCATTGCCCTGCGCGGGCGGTCGACCGTGGCCGAACGGCAACGGGATCACGGTGATCGAACCACCAGAAGCCGTTATGGCGGCCTCCGCCGTTTTGGAGAACGCGTGCGCCTCGACCCGAAGGGCGCGGTTCAGCTCCCCACCACCCAGGATCTTTACCAGCGCGCCCTTGCGGACAAGCCCTCCGGCGATCAACGCGGCCAGGTCGACCGTGTCACCCTCAATCCCTTCGAGCGCACCCACGTTGACCGGGGTGTAGTCGATGCGGAAGGGGTTCTTGAAGCCGCGCAGCTTCGGGATGCGCTGCATCAACGGCAGCTGCCCACCCTCGAAACCCATGGGGATCGTGTCGCGGGCGCCCTGGCCCTTGGTGCCACGGCCGGCTGTCTTTCCGCCTTTGCCTCCGATGCCGCGTCCTACCCGGCGACGGGGTCGCGTCGAACCGGCCGGTGGGCGGAGCTCGTGGACCTTCATCGTGAACCTCTTTCGTCCTCACCCGCGGGGGTGACATCGATCAGATGGGGTACCCGCGCGATCATCCCGCGGATCTCGGGGCGATCGGGCAGTACGTTGGTGCGACCGATCCCGCGCAGTCCGAGGGCGCGAAGCGTGCCCCGGTGCTTGGGCTTGGTGCCGATGCCCGAGCGGACCTGGGTCACCCGCAACCAGCCGGTCGTCGTCGACTTGTCAGACGTGGAAGCGGCGGCCATCTCAATTCACCTCCGTGAACACATCGCCCTGGCGTTGCCGCTCGCGGTATGCACGCAGGACACCGCCGGGAATGATCTCTTCGGCTGGCTTGCCCCGGAGGGCGGCGATCTCATCGGGGCGCTTGAGCGACTTGAGCCCGGCGATGGTGGCGTGGGCGACGTTGATGCCGTTGGACGAACCCAGGGACTTCGACAAAATATCGCGGATCCCGGCCATCTCTAAGATGGCTCGGGCGGCTCCACCGGCAATGACCCCGGTACCCGGAGCGGCCGGCTTCAACATCACTCGGCCCGCGCCACTCTCCCCGAGAACCGGATGGGTGATGGTGGTGCCGGCCAGGGGAACGTCGAAGATGTTCTTGCGAGCCTCTTCGATACCCTTTTGGACAGCCAGCCCGGCCTCTTTGGCCTTGCCATAGCCCAACCCGACCTTGCCGTTGCCGTCACCGACGACCATCAGCGCCGCGAAGCTGAATCGGCGACCGCCTTTGACCACCTTGGACACCCGGTTCACCCGGATGGTGCGCTCTTCGTACTGCAGCTCGGTCATATCCTCAGAACTCCAGTCCTTCGGCACGGGCGGCATCGGCCAATGCGGCCACCCGCCCGTGATAGGTGAATCCCCCGCGGTCGAAGACCACAGTGGTGATGCCGGCAGCCTTGGCACGGGTGGCCACCAGTGTGCCCACCGCCTGGGCCGCGCCGATGTTGCCCCCGGGCTTGCCTCGCAGGTCCGATTCGACCGTCGATGCCGATACCAGCGTATGGCCGGCGTCGTCGTCGACAATCTGGGCGGTGATGTGCTTGCTCGACCGGAAGACAGCCAGGCGCGGCCGGGCAGAGGTCCCGGCCAGGCGACGGCGAACCCGCTTGTGCCGACGGATACGAAGCTCGAGTTTGTGATCGGTTGCGGTTCCCATTACTTCGCTGCCTTTCCGGCCTTGCGGAGGACCCGCTCACCGGCGTATCGGATACCCTTGCCCTTGTAGGGCTCGGGCTTACGTATCTTGCGGATGTCGGCGGCCACCTGGCCGACTTTTTCCTTGTCAATCCCCTTGATAATGATGCGGGTGGGGGTCGGGACCTCAAAGGTGACGCCATCCGGAGCATTCACATTGACCGGGTGCGAGAAACCGAGCGCCAACTCCAGCACGCCCGGGCCTTTCGGGATCGCCCGATAGCCCACTCCCACTATTTCTAGCTCCTTGGAGAAGCCTTGGGTTACCCCGTCGACCATATTGGCGACCAATGTGCGGGTCAGCCCGTGGAGTGCACGGTTCTGCCGCTGATCGTCAGGGCGCTCGACCACCACGACATCCCCGTCGGCGCGAATGTTCATGGCGGCGGGAACCGAGCGGGTGAGTTCACCCTGCGGTCCTTTCACCACCACGATGTTGTTGTCGTCGACGGCCACCGATACCCCCGCGGGTACCGAGATGGGAGATCGTCCGATGCGCGACATCAGCGATCACCGCCCGGGTGACATTCGGTGATGCGACCAATGGTGCGCTTACCAGACATAACAGAGCACCTCGCCTCCCACGCGACGCTTTCGGGCCTCGCGGTCAGTCATCAGCCCTTTGGATGTCGATACCACGGCCACACCCATGCCGCCCAGGACCCGCGGTATCTTGTCGGCGCGGGCGTAGATCCGAAGACCCGGCTTGGAGACCCGCTTGATTCCGGAGATGGTCCGGGCACGGTCCGGCGCGTACTTCATGACGATCTCCAAGGTGTTACCGGGGGAGGTCACGCTGTCGTCCACTGTGAATCCGGAGATGTAGCCCTCACTCACCAGAATGGCAGCCAGGGACTCCTTCAGCTTCGAGCCGGGCATTTTGACAGTATCAAAGTGGGCCGTATTGGCATTGCGGATACGGGTGAGCATGTCGGCAATCGGGTCGGTCATTGTCATCGGTTGTCGTCTCCCCTCACCAGCTGGCCTTGGTCACACCGGGAATTTCACCGGCGTGCACCATGACTCGCAGACAGATACGACACAGGCCGAACTTGCGGTAGACGGCCTTGGGCCGGCCGCACCGGCGGCACCGTGTGTAGCCGCGCACTTTGAACTTGGGTGTGCGCTGTTGCTTTTCGATCAAAGCCTTTTTCGCCATGGGGTTACTGGTTCTCCTTGCGGAACGGGAAGCCGAACGCGGCCAGGAGTCCCCGGCCCTCGTCGTCGGTACGTGCGGTCGTGACGATGGTGATGTCCATCCCCCGAGTGGTGTCGATGCGGTCATAATCGATCTCGGGGAAGATGAGCTGCTCGGTCACCCCGAAGGTGTAGTTGCCGTGTCCGTCAAATGAGCGCGGGGAGAGCCCGCGGAAGTCACGGATACGGGGAATGGCCATGGCCACCAGCCGATCGAGGAACTCCCAGGCCCGGTCGCCCCGGAGGGTGACCTTGGCCCCGATCTCCTGACCTTCACGCAGCTTGAAGCCGGCGATCGACTGCTTGGCCCGAGTCACGATCGGCTTTTGGCCGCTGATGATCTCGAGGTCGCGCATGGCCCCCTCGATGAGGGACTTCTGCTGGGTAGCCCGACCGACACCCATGTTGATAACGATCTTGGTGAGCCGGGGAGCCTGCATGATGTTGTCGAGTCCCAGGGACTCCTGAAGTTGGGGCCGGATCTCCTCGTCATATCGCTTCTTCAGGCGGGGACGGGTGCGGGTGGCGGTGGCCATTACAGGTCACCCCCACACTTGCGGCAGACCCGGAGCTTGCGACCCTGCTCGTCGATCCGGGTGCCGATGCGGGTAGGCCCGCACGAGCCGCACACGATCGCGACCGAGGACACCGCAACCGGCATGAACTTGTCGATGACGCCGCCCTGCATGGTGGCGCGGGTCGGCTTGGCGTGACGCTTGGCCACGTGGACACCTTCGACAATGACCCGGCCTTCAGACGGAATGGCCCGAATGACCTCGGCCTGCTTGCCCCGGTCCTTGCCGTTCAGTACCTGGACTTTGTCTCCCTTGCGAATACGCATCTACAACACCTCCGGTGCCAACGAGACGATTCGCATGAAGCGCTTGTCGCGCAACTCTCGGCCGACTGGCCCGAAGATGCGGGTCCCGCGTGGTTGTTGCTGGTCGTTGATCAACACAGCGGCGTTCTCGTCGAAGCGGATATAGCTGCCGTCGGGACGGCGCTTCTCCTTCTTCGTGCGGACGACGACGCACTTGACGACTTCGCCCTTCTTCACCGCTGCGCCGGGAATGGCATCTTTCACCGTGGCTACGAAGACGTCCCCGATCGAGGCATAGCGACGGCGTGATCCGCCGAGCACCTTGATGCACAGAACTTCCTTGGCCCCGGAATTGTCGGCCACCCTGAGTCGAGACTCTTGTTGAATCATCGGGCACGCTCAAGGATCTCCATGAGGCGCCAGCGCTTCAGCTTCGACAGCGGGCGGGTCTCGATCACCCGGATCCGGTCGCCGACCTTGGCCTCATTCTGCTCGTCGTGGACGTAGAGGCGCTTGGTCCGCTGCACGGTTTTTCCGTAGCGGGGATGCCGGACACGTTCGACCACAGCCACAATGACTGTCGCCTGCATGGCGTCGGAGACAACCATGCCCTCCCGGACCTTGCGGCGGTTGATCCGTTCTTCGGTCCCTGTTTCGGTGGTGTGTTCCTCAGCCATCATCCCTCCTCCTGCTCGTCAGAGGCGGCGTTGTCAGAGGCAGCATCGTCAGAAACTTCATCATCGGTGGCCTCGGCGCCGGCGCCGGACTCATCAACTGCGGCGTGGTCCTCGACCTTGGCCTCTTCGACCTTGGCCTCGTCAGCATCGGCCGCTTCCCGCTCGGTCTTGGCTGCCGTCCGGCGCTCGGCGGCGGTGGTCCGGGTGCGTCCCAGCGCATCATCCTCGGATCGGAGGCGAGCGGCGGCGCGGTGAGCCGGAATCTCTTCCGCGGCCAGGCCCTCTGCCTCGGCGATCTCCCGGGCCCTCAGCTCCGTCATCATCCGGGCGACATCCTTGCGAACGTGGTTCAGCCTCGAGAAGTTGTCCAGCCGGCCGGTGGCCAGTTGAAAGCGGAGGTTGAACAGTTCCCGACGCGTCTCCGAAAGCTGGGTCTCCAGCTCTTCGATGTCGTACTCGGCAATCTCTACGGAGGTGGCCATCAGACCTGCACCTCCGACGTCCCGTGCGTACCGGGACGGATCACGAAACGAGCCTTGAAGGGCAGCTTCTGAATGGCACGATCCATGGCCTCCTTGGCCAGTTCGGGCTCCACTCCTGCCAGCTCAAAGAGGATGCGGCCGGGCTTGACCACTGCCACCCAGTGCTCGGGATTGCCCTTGCCCGAGCCCATACGGGTCTCGGCCGGCTTCTGGGTGACAGGGCGATCCGGGAAGACCCGAATCCACACTTTCCCACCCCGCTTCACGTGACGGGTCATGGCAATACGGGCAGCCTCGATCTGACGCGCTGTCAACCAGGCCGGTTCCATGGCCTGGATTCCGAAGTCACCAAAGGTCACGGAGCTACCGCCCTTGGCCTTGCCACTCATCCGACCGCGCTGTTGTTTGCGGTGCTTGACCTTACGGGGCATCAGCATCAGTCGACCTCCTTGCGGAAGTGGGGTGTCTCGTGGTGCTCACGGGTCCGGCGCTCGATCTCTTCATCCTCGGTGAGGATGCGCTCGAGCTCGTCGGGGACCGCCGGAGTGGCCACGATGTCGGCGGTGGATTGGTCGACCAAGCCCTCCGGGACCTCGGTCCCCTCGGGGGCTTCGTCGACAGGGACCACGCTGCCCGGAGCACCCTGCTCGGCCCGACGACGACCGCCTCCGGCGGTGATCAAGCGGCGCGGAGCCTCTCCACCCTGGCCCGACGTTTCGCCCACGGCCATGGCGGCTTCGCGGGTGATCTTGTCATCAGTCGAGATCTTGTAGGGCAGGACATCGCCCTTGTAGATCCACACCTTCACGCCGATGCGGCCGAAGGTGGTCTTGGCCTCACGGAAGCCGTAGTCGATGTCGGCCCGCAAGGTATGCAACGGAACCCGACCCTCGCGGTACGACTCCCTTCGGGCCATCTCGGATCCACCCAGGCGGCCCGAGCACTGCACGCGGACACCGAGGGCGCCGGCCTTCTGTACGGTCTGGATGGCACGCTTCATGGCCCGGCGGAACGCCACCCGGCGGGCGAGTTGATCGCAGATGCCCTGGGCAATGAGAGCGGCATCGAGTTCAGGCTGCTTGATCTCTTGGATATTGAGCTGAATTCGATTGTTCAGACCAGTGATCTCTTCGATCTTCTTCTTCAGGCGGTCGGCTTCGGATCCACGACGGCCAATCACGATGCCCGGGCGGGCGGTGTGGATATCCACCCGGAGACGGTCACGGGTGCGCTCAACCTCAATACGGCTGACGGCGGCTGACTCCAGTTGCGACATGAGGTAATCGCGGATCTTCCAATCCTCGATCACGCAGTTCTGATAGTTCTTCTCTTCGAACCATCGCGACTTCCAGTCAGTCGTGATGCCCAGCCGGAACCCGTAGGGATTGACCTTCTGGCCCATCTACTTGCCCTTCTCTTTGGCGGAATCGACGTTCGTTTCATCGCTGGCGTCGGTGTCAGCGTCCGCTTCACTCACCGGGTCAGCCTCGCCCTCGGCCGATTCGGTATCTGCTTCGGCGCTGGTGTCCGCTCCGGTGGCGTCGGTCTCCACGTCGGCCGGCTCGATGTCATCATTGCCGATCGGCGTCTCTTCGATTTCGGTCTCCGTCGCCTTCGACACGGCGGGAGCCGCCTCGGTCTTCCGGGTACGCCTCGATCCGGCCACCCGGCGCGAGCGCTGAGCTCCGGTGGCACTCTGCTTGGCCCGCCGGCGGGCGATGCGATCCTCGGGAAGGCGGCTCACGATGATCGTGACGTGACAGGTCCGCTTCCGGATTCGGGTAGCCCGACCACGGGCCCGGGGGCGCCAACGCTTCAGCGTGCTCCCCTCGTCGGCATAACAGGCGGATACGAAGAGCTCGTCGGGGTCGAGGCCGTCGTTGTGGACGGCGTTGGCCACGGCCGAGGCCAGGACCTTGCCGATGACTGCGGCGGCCTCCCGGTCACCGAGTGCCAGTGTCTCGAGGGCGCGGTCGGCGTCAAGGCCGCGAATCTGGTCGAGGACCTGGCGAGCCTTGTACGCCGACATGCGGCTGTGATGCAACACGGCTCGGGTTCCCTCACGCTCATTGGTCTTCACGCCGGGCACCTCAGCGCCTCCCCGCCCGCTCTTGGCCGGCATGGAACTTGAACGTCCGGGTGGGTGCGAACTCACCCAACTTGTGACCGACCATCGACTCGGTGACGTACACCGGTATGTGTTTCCTCCCATCGTGGACGGCAATGGTGTGGCCGACCATGTCCGGAATGATGGTGGAGCGACGGGACCACGTCTTGATGACCTTCTTGTCCCCGGCCGCGTTGAGGACATCCACCTTCTTGATGAGGTGGTCGTCGACGAACGGACCTTTTTTCAGGCTGCGAGGCATGGTGTGGCGTTCCCTCTGTTTCCCTACCGGCGGGCACCGCGGGTGCGGCGCCTGCGGACGATCATCTTGTCGGATTCCTTGCCACGGGACCGGGTGCGGCCCTCGGGCTTGCCCCATGGCGACACCGGATGGCGGCCACCGGACGACTTGCCTTCGCCGCCGCCCAACGGGTGGTCGACGGGGTTCATGGCCACACCACGGGTCTGCGGGCGCTTGCCCTTCCAGCGGTTGCGGCCCGCCTTGCCGATCTTGATCAGCTCGGCCTCCGAGTTGCCCACCGTGCCGAGGGTGCCCCGGCAGTCAATGGACACCCGGCGCATCTCGGTGGAAGGCAGGCGCAGGGTGGCGTAGACGCCTTCCTTGGCCACCAGTTGGATGCTCATGCCCGCGCCGCGTCCCATCTTCCCGCCACCACCGGGGCGGAGCTCCACGTTGTGGATCACCGATCCGACCGGGATGTAGCGGAGTGGCAACGCATTGCCGGGGCGGATGTCGGCTCCCTGACCCGACTGCAACAGGTCGCCCACCTTCACTTGGGCCGGAGCCAGGATGTAGCGCTTCTCACCGTCGAGATAGTGGAGCAGGGCAATACGGGCGTTGCGATTGGGGTCGTACTCGATCGAAGCGACCTTGGCCGGAATCCCGTCCTTGTCGCGTTTGAAGTCGATGATCCGGTACTGCTGCTTGTGGCCGCCGCCGCGGTGACGGGCAGTCTTGCGGCCGTGAGTGTTCCGGCCACCGGTGGAGGGTTTGGGGGCCAGGAGCGACTTCTCGGGGCGGTCAGTGGTGATCTCGGCAAAATCCGAGACAGTCTGGAACCGGCGGCCGGGGCTGGTGGGCTTGCGTGAACGGAGCGGCATGATCCTCGGTCCCTCAGTTCTCGAACAGGTCGATCGAGTCACCCTCGTGGAGGGTGACGATGGCCCGCTTGGTATCCGAACGGTGGCCCAGAGTGTTGCTCTTCCGGTTCCGCTTCGTCTTACCCTTCCGATTGAGGGTGTTGACATTGGTGACCCGGACTCCGAACGCCTGTTCAACGGCATGGCGCACATCGATCTTGGTCGCCGACGGGTCGACCACGAACACATAGACGTTGTCGTCCATCAGGGCGTAGGACTTCTCAGACACCACGGGCCGGATGAGCACGTTATGGGGATCCCTCACGATTGGCTCCCTTCTGTGTCAGTGGCAACCCCAGTCGACCCGGTCGGTGACGCGGTGCCGGTCTCTCCGGGAAGAGTGGCATCGGTGAACACCAACCAGTCGTTGACCAGAATGTCGTAGGCGTTCAACTCGCCCACCACCATGGTCTGGATCTCGGGAAGGTTGCCGAATGAGCGGTCAGCGTAACCGTCCTCTTCTCCCAGCACCACCAGGACCCTGCCCTCGAGGCCGAGGGCATGCAACGCGGCGACGGCATCCTTGGTCCTGGGCACGTCGAATGCCCAGGAATCGACCAGGGCCACCCGGCCCTGGGAGGCCCGGTCGGACAGCGCCGACTTCAACGCCAACTGGATCATCTTCTTGGGGGTCTTCTGGGCGTAGGAGCGGGGCTTGGGGCCCAGGGCAACGCCACCACCGATCCACTGTGGCGAACGGGTAGAGCCCTGCCGAGCCCGGCCGGTGCCCTTCTGCCGGAACGGCTTGGCGCCACCACCACGGACCTCGGCCCGGGTCTTCGTCGACTGGGTACCGGAACGGGCGGCGGCCAGTTGGGCGGTCACTATCTGATGCAGGACGGCGAGGTTGGGCTCGATCCCGAACAGGCTCGGGTCGAGATTGACCTGAGCCAGGACCGTGCCATCGATGGAACGGCGGTCAACGGTGCGCTGGGCCGGGGCCGGCCGGAGGAAGCGACGGATCTCCGCCGGAGATGCTGTTTCGAGATCGAACGCGGACGACGAACTCACTGTGTCATACCTCCCTTGAGCAACGGAGCCTTCACTGCGTCACGCAAGACGACCACGCCACCACGTGGACCGGGAACCGCCCCTTTGACCAGCACCAGCTCACGCTCCGGATCGGCTTGGACGATCTCGAGATTCAACGTGGTCACCTGTTGGCCGCCCATCCGCCCGGCCATGCGGGTTCCCTTGAACACACGTGACGGGGTGGCACAGGCACCGATGGAGCCGGGAGCACGGTGCTTCTTGTGGGTACCGTGGGATGCTCCCAGCCCCTTGAAGTTGTGGCGTTTCATCCCACCGGCGAAGCCCTTTCCCTTCGAGACAGCAATGGCATCCACCAGTTCACCCGGTTGCAGCAGATCGGCAGTGAGTTGCTGGCCGACCTTGTAGGCACCCACATCGTCGAGACGCAACTCGACAAGGCGACGCCCGGGATCGACCCCCGCCTTGTCGTAGTGCCCACGCTCGGGCTTGGTCAGGGTGGAGGACCGGCGAAAGCCCCAGGTCACCTGCAGCGCGGCATAACCTTCGGTCTCGGCCGTCTTGACCTGCACGATCCGGACCGGCGAGACGCGTACCACCGTCACCGGTATCGCCCGGTGCTGGTCATCCCAGATCTGGGTCATGCCAACTTTTTCGCCCACGATCGCCTTGGTGGCCACTGCGGATTCTCCGTCTCGGTTCTTCGCTCTGCTCGACACCATCCGGTGCCGATTGGTACTGCTGGTGTTGTTGATTGGCGCTGTGCGCCCCGGGAGCCAACAGGTGTCGGCTCACATGCAGACGCTCCGCTCGGTAGAACCGAGCAGAGCGCTCGCCTGGTTTGGCCCAAGGTCCCCACCGTTCAACTCGGTGGGCGCTCAGACACGTCTCCGTCAGATCTTCGGCCCAAAACCGGACCAGTTAGCCACGCTACACCAATCAGGTCCCCACCGCCAGAAACGGAACGGCCCGAAACGGAGGCTCAGACAGTCTGTATCTTGATTTCGATATCCACGCCAGCGGGAAGGTCGAGACGCTGAAGGGAATCGACGGTCTTGGGAGTGTGCTCGACGATGTCGACCAGACGCTTGTGCACCCGCATCTCAAAGTGCTCGCGGCTGTCCTTGTACTTGTGAGGCGATCGGATCACCGTGTAGCGGTGCTTTTCCGTAGGAAGCGGCACCGGACCCAGCACCTTGGCCTGGGTGCGAAGCACAGTCTGGACGATCTTCTCGGTGGACTGATCGAGAATCTCGTGATCGTACGCCTTGAGGCGAATCCGGATCTTCTGGCGGGGGCCTTCAGCGGCCATGGGCTCAGCTTCCTCTCGTGGGGATGTTCACAACGGCCGAACTAGGCGAGGATCTTCGTGACCCGGCCCGAAGCCACGGTACGCCCACCCTCACGGATGGCGAACCGCAAACCTTCGACCATGGCGATCGGCTTACCCAACTCCACCGTCATGTCGGTGTTGTCACCCGGCATCACCATCTCGGTCCCCTCGGGGAGGCTGATGGTGCCGGTCACATCGGTGGTGCGGAAGTAGAACTGCGGACGATAGTTGGTGAAGAACGGCTTGTGTCGTCCACCCTCATCCTTGTTCAACACGTAAACGGTGGCCTCAAACTTGGTGTGGGGAGTGATGGAGCCCGGCTTGCACAACACCTGGCCGCGTTCGACGTCTTCCTTCTTCGTGCCACGAAGCAGCACGCCGACGTTGTCGCCGGCCTGTCCCTGGTCGAGGAGCTTGCGGAACATCTCCACGCCGGTGACGGTTGTCTTCTGGGTGTCACGAAGTCCGACGATCTCGACTTCTTCACCCACCTTGACGATGCCCTGCTCAATCTTTCCGGTTACCACAGTGCCGCGTCCGGTGATTGACATGACATCTTCGATCGACATGAGGAACGGCTTCTCGGTATCCCGCTCGGGCTCGGGGATGAACGAATCGACCGCAGCCATAAGCTCGGTGATCTTCTCGGCCCACTCGGGGTCACCCTCCAGGGCCTTCAGCGCACTGACCCGCACAATGGGGGTGTCGTCGCCGGGGAATTCGTACTCGTTGAGGAGTTCACGTACCTCGAGCTCCACCAGGTCGAGGAGTTCCTCATCGTCGACCTGGTCGGCCTTGTTCAATGCCACCACGATGTAAGGGACTCCCACCTGGCGGGCGAGCAGTACGTGCTCACGGGTCTGAGGCATCGGGCCGTCGGCGGCGGATACCACCAAGATGGCTCCGTCGACCTGGGCGGCGCCGGTGA
>PLZF01000029.1 GCA_003152015.1 Acidimicrobiaceae bacterium
GGAGATCGAAGCAGGTCCTGGTCACGATTGCGGACCTCGTTCAACGACGTGGCACACCTCAACCCGGTCAACGCCGACGGCACTCCCCCCGAGCGGATTCAACACGACCCGTCACTGACCCAGGTCGAGCGGTTCCTCAACTGGGCGACTCGGGTGAAGGACACGCCGAGGTAGGGAATGTGAAGGAGAGCTCCGACCGCTTGCGGCGGCCCTGACTGATCTGAAGGGCTTGTCTGGCACTGGTGACTGTGCAGGCGTGCGACGGCTGCAGACTCCGCGCGAATTTCGAGCGCGTCGCATCAGAACAAAAGGGGTGCCAGAGGTCGGAGTGAACAGTGTGAGGCAGAAGGGCTCGCCGAACGGCAACGTTGACAGCTCAGCCGAGCGCGCGGATCGAACCCGCGCCCAGCCCGCCGGGGTGGAAAGCACTAAGATTTCACTCCTGAATTCCGCCTGGCACTCACGTACGATGCGGGCGAGGGTGATCCGTAGGGGGTTCTGCCCACAGCTCTCATGTGGTGCGCTCCAGTTCCGCTCTGCTCAACCCGGGCATCCGTTTACCCTCACGGCCTTCGACGACGGTTAGGCCGTAGGTGCGCTCGATCTCGGCTCACACCTGGCCAAGGACGTTGCATCTCAAGACCCTCCGGATCCCGACCGCGGCACGAGCGTCTCTCATCCAGTAGCACCAGCGGTGGGCAGTGACGTCGATGGAAGTAGAGAATCCCTGGTCATCGGCGAAATCGAGTTTGTGCACCCCACAGGCGTGGATGCGGTTCTCGGCACCCACAGGGTGCCAGTGCGGCAAGCGCCAGCGCATATGCGCCACCAGTTGATGTACCCACTGTGACGAACTGGTCGATGCCCAGATGGTCGACTACCGCCAATGCCTCGGGGATCCAATCAGCGATTGTGCGGACCGGCCGGGCTTCGACAAGCCATAGCCCGGCCGGTCTATGCCCATGATGCGAAGGCCAGCCGCGACTGCCTCGGATCGAAGGTGTGCGGGCTCAGGAGCCGATCCAGATCTGGGTGGGCCAGACCGCACCGGTGATGAACGGGAAGGCCTTGGCCCCGGAGGGCGTGGTCGGATTGGCGAAATTCTGCACCTTGGGCTGAGCACCGCACGACCACACGGCGCGACCCGTCCAGATGTAGGGGATGTCCGAACCCATCAACCTCCCCACCTTTTGGTACGCGGCCGTTCGATCGGCCTGGGCGGGGGATTGGCGGCCCTGGATCAGTGCCGCCTCCATGGCCGGGTCGGTATTGCGGGCCATGTTGATGGAGAACACCGGATTAATGTTGGTCGGACTCCAGAAGATGTAGTTCAAGTCGGGGTCGATGGCCCCGAACTGCCGCCACGCCTGTGCCTCGAAGGTGCCGGACAGGGCGGTGTTGATTTGCTTGTCCTGTTGGACGGGGCTGAGGGTAACCTGCATGCCCACCGTGTTGAGCTGTTGCTGGAGAAACTCGGCAATCTTTGTCGTGCTCGCGTCGGGCGTGTGGTCGATGGTCACCGACACCGGCTTGCCCGTCTCTTGTCGCACCTGTTGGACCAATTGCTTGGCCTTGGCCGGGTCCGGTGTCGGGTAGCCGGTAGGTGCGAAGTAGGGCGATCCGCTGACGAACGGCCCGTTGGAGGTCGGGCTGATTCCCTTGTCGATGACCTGGGTGTACAGGGCGGAGTTGACGGCCATGGCCGCCGCCTGGCGAACCTTGAGGTTGTTGAACGGCGGTTGGGAGAGATTGAGGAGCAGACAGTTCATGTCCGGCTCACCGGCAACATGGACCGAGTCGTCGATGTAGCCCAAAGAGGTGTCGGCGCGGAGGCTGCTGGTCACCGTTGGCATGGAGGTGTGGATGATGTCCACGCTCCCCGACATGAGGCTGGCCAGCAACTGGCTGCCGTCGGGAATGGGCTTGTAGGTGATGCTGTCGAGGTAGGGAAAGCCGGGTCGCCAGTAGTGGGGATTCTTGGTGGCGGTGAAGTGGTCGTTGGGATTCCACACTTCGTAGACGAACGGGCCGGTGCCTACCGGCTTCCCTGCGTGCTGGGGGTCCTTCAGCATGCTCGGCGCGGCGATGAAGGCGATCTGGCCGCCGATGCCACCGGCCAAGTAGAAGTCGAAGGGCACCCACGGCGATTTCATGGTCACCGTGACCACAAGTGGGCTGGTCACGGTAATGGTGTCGATGGTGGTCACGGCCGGCCCGGTCAGGCCCGAAGCCTTTTGTGCGCTGAAGTTGTAGGCCACCGCCGCAGCGTCGCAGGGGGTGTTGTCGTGGAAAAGCACGTTGGGACGCATGGTGATCGTCCACACCGTGTAGTCGGCGTTAGGGGTGATCGACTCGGCCAGGTAGGGCTGCACCGAGCCGTTGGCGGCGACAGCGGCCAGTGGGTCGAACACCGTGCGGGCGTACATGATCCCGGTGGTATCGAACGTGCCCCAGGTGGGGTCGAAACTGGTGTCCTCGGCTTCGACACCGAAGATCAGCTGGCCACCCGGTTTGGGAGTGGCGGTGGAGATGCCACTCGGGTGGGTAGCAGTCGCGGACTTCGAGGAACCCGAGCCCGAACTGCATGCGGCCAACAGGCCGCCCGATGTTCCGATGGCGGCGATGCCGGCCCCGGCGGCCGCCCCCCGGGCCAAGAACGAGCGCCGGTCGATTCGATCAGACATATTCCCCCTTGGGCTGTGGCCGAAAACGTCTGTTGTCGGGCTCGTGAAGACAATTCTGATATCGGTCGCGGCCAGCCGAATACCACAGAAATGGTCACCTCACGCCATGACGATAGCCCTCCGGCCAACTCCTCGGGGGAATTGTCGACGCGGCGATCGGGCGGCGCAACCGCGGCTGACGGGCGTGTCGTGTCGTGTCCGTGCCGGTACTGTTCTCCCGTGACCTGGGAGCTCGAAGCGTTCCGCCGGTCGGTCGGCGCTGTCCCCGGCGTCGGTGCGGTCCTACTCCCGGGACGCCGAGCGGTTTGCCGAGTGGGCCGGTCGGGGAGGGGCGCAGGGCCCGGCAGATGTCGACCGGATCATGCTCCGTCGCTACCTGGCTTTGATGGCCACCAGGCCGCACTCCAAGGCAACCATCTCCCGCACCAGTTCGGAAGGATCCTCGGTGAAGCGGGCTACCGCTTCTTCACCACTGGCCACATCCTCGACTGCGTAGCCCTCGTCTTCGAGGGCAAGTGAGGACCGGGACCAGGCGCTGGCGGCTGCCCTGGCCGATTTGGCGACGCCTGCGGACGTTGTGCCGATTGCTCCGCGCGATGGACGCGCGATAGAAGGACAGAACTAAGCCCGGGAAACACGAAAGCCGGGCCATTTATCCCGGCTGACCTGCACTTTTCTCGTAGTCCCAACGGGGTTCGAACCCGTGTCTCCACCTTGAGAGGGTGATGTCCTAGGCCTCTAGACGATGGGACCGTGTGATGCCACCCCTCGCGAGGCAGATTAGTGATGCCTTTCTGATGTTGCCACGATGCCCTCGGCGGGGCGTCGTGAACGCTCGGGGGGGAGGGCTCGAACCTCCAACCTCATGAACCAGAATCATGCGCGCTGCCAGTTGCGCCACCCCCGAATGGGCGAACGGCCAATTTAGCCGACATGGAGCATCCACCGGGAATGCCACATGCTCCGGGGTGAAACCGTCGCTACGACCTATAGCGCATGCCAGGCCGACGGGTTGGCCTTCGAGCCCCTTTTTGCGCCCTTTCAGCCGAGCGAAGAATGCAGAGAGGTCAGATGGTTGAAGCCGATGATCCGGCCCAGCCCCTCTCCTACCGTCTCCTTGGCGTAATACGGCACAGTTGACCGGCCCATGATGGGAGATGTCCGGGTGGGAGTGGGTGACGCGGTAAGACCCACCGACGAGGCGATGGCCAGGCAGCGGGCCTCGTGGAACCGGTCACTGACCAACAGGATGCTCTTGTCCCCGTGGGCCAGGAGCATCGTCGAGGCCTCCGAGAGGTTCCCCCACGAATCGCTTCCTCCTACCTCATAGATATCCCGCCCGGGGATGCCGTCGGCGATCAGGTACCGGGCCGACGCTTGGGCCTCAGTGAAGACGTCGCCGGGCTCCTTCGAGCCGGTGACCACGATGTCGGTGGCGTACCGCTGTTGCCAGAGAAGCTTGGCTTCATCGAGGCGGGCTCTCAGATCCGGAGATGGCACACCGTTGTACTGCGCGGCCCCCATCACCACGATGGCCCCGGCCGCATGTGGTTGGTAGTGGCGACCGGTCAGATACACCTGCACCGCCGTCACCACGAAGTAAATGAGAATCGCGACAACCAACCACAGGATCACCCGGAGTACGAAACGCACCAGCCGGAGACCGGTAAAGGTGGCGAGAAGGCCCATGCTCTAGGAATTCTCCACCGGTGCGGCGTCACCCGGAGTTCCGGATAAGGCACCTGTCCGAAGTCCCTCGAGGGCCGAACCCAATCGGGCCAGCACCTTGTCGGACCCCAATACTTCGAGCGCTTCGAAAAGCGGCGGCCCCACCCGGCGACCGGTGATGGCCACCCGAATCGGAGCCTGGGCCTTACCCAACTTGCGCCCCACCCCTTCACCAACCGCCAACGTGGCGGCGTGCAGTGCCTCCGCAGTCCAGTCAGTGCCAGCCAGCCCTTGATAGGCGGCGATGGCGGAAACCAGAATGCTCTCGGCTGCGTCATCCCCGGTGATGGCCTTGGCCCACGCTTCGTCATCGACCGGTGGTTCGTCGAGGAACATGAAGTCGACCATGGCCGGTACCCCACCGAGTACGGCCACCCGCTCTTTGACCAGCGGGGCCAGTCGACGGAATACCTGTGCATCGAACGCGTCATCGGGCCACGGTGCGGACCCACCGGTCAGCCAGGGCCCACAGGCATCGATGAACGCATCGACGGACATGGCCCGGATGTACTCGCCATTGAGGTGGGTGAGTTTGACCACGTCGAAGAAGGCGGGTGAATGGTTGACGTCCTCCAGGGCGAACCATTCCACCAACTGATCGATGTTGAAGATCTCTTCGCCATTGGGCGGGCTCCACCCCAACAGGGCCAAATAGTTCACGAACGCCTCGGGGAGGTACCCCTGATCCCGGTAGGACTCGACCGCCACCGGATCACGTCGCTTGGACAGCTTCTTGCGCTGCTCGTTGACCAACATGGGCAGATGGGCAAATACCGGAAGGGGCGGTGTGGGTTCGGGCTCGGTTCCGGTGGATCCATCGGTGACCCAGCCGATGGATGCCAGCGCCTCCCACACCAGAATGCCCCTGGGCGTGGTGGGCAGAAGGTCCTCGCCACGGATCACGTGGGAGATCCGCATGTCGATGTCGTCCACCACGTTGGCCAGTACGAAGAGTGGGGCCCCGGTGGCCTTCACCGCCACGAAGTCATCCATTGCCAAGCACGGAAACTCGACCTGTCCCCTGATCACGTCGACCACCGTGGTGACGCCGGCATCAGGCGTCCGGAAACGTAGGGCTCGATCGTCGCCTCGGGACAGATTCCGGTTCCGGCAGAACCCGTCGTAGCCGGGGGTCGCTATACCCGCCGCCTTGTTGCGGGCATCGACCTCGTCGCGGCTGCAGTCACAGGCATAGAGGAAACCCCCGTCCCACAAGGCGTCGATGGCCTGGTGGTAACGATCGATCCGGTCCGACTGGCGGAATGGGCCTTCGTCAGGATCCATCGACAGCCAATGCATGGCCGCCACAATCCCATCCACCCACTCCTCGCGGTTGCGCTCGGCGTCGGTGTCCTCGATGCGAAGGACGAATGTACCGCCCGACTTGCGGGCTACCAACCAGTTGAACAGCGCGGTCCGAGCGCTCCCTACGTGGAAGTACCCGGTCGGCGACGGGGCGAAGCGGACCCTCGGGGATTCCCCGGGCACGCCGGGGTTACTCGTCCTCGACGATGGTGATGGAACCCGTGGGGCAACCATTGGCGGCTTGGCGGACCTTCTCGCGGAGGTCCTCACCCGGGTGCTCGTTCAGCACATAGAGGAATCCGTCATCACGCACCTCGAACACCTCGGGCGCGATTCCCATGCATACAGCGTTGCTGGCGCATTCGTCGTAATCAACGACAACTTTCATGTGACCTCCGGGAACTCGGCGAACTGATTCGAGTGTACCGGCCCACACCGCGCGTACCGGGCACACCGCGGCTTGATCGGCTAAAACTCATTGTGTGATGACTCGAGCCGTGACGGCCTACCTCCGACGACACACTCAATCTCGGCCGAGTCGAAGGCGGGCGGCGGGCGGCATACCCATGGCTCTGGCGGTGATGGCCACCGCCTGCTCCGCGGGCACGTCCTCAACCCCTTCGACCACCCACGCCGGCGGTAGTACGACGTCGACCACCGCGTCGAGCCACAAATTGCCCGGCATACATCACGTGTTCGTGATCATGCTGGAGAACGAGGGTTACTCCTCGACGTTTGGGAACCCCTCGGCCGACCCGTATCTGGCCACTACCCTTCCGTCCAAGGGAGCCTTGCTGCAGAACTACTACGGCATCGGGCACCTTTCCAACGACAACTACATCGCCTTTGTGTCCGGTCAGGCGCCCAACCCCTCCAACCAGGCCGACTGCCCGACGTTCGCCAACTTCCCCGCCACCGCCACCGTGGCCGGCAACGGCCAGATCTCCGGTTCGGGGTGCGTGTTCCCCACGTCGGTGCCGACGGTGGCCAACCAACTCACCACCTCGGGACTCACCTGGAAGGGATATATGGAGGACATGGGCAACGTCCCCACCCGCGAGAGCGCCAACTGTGGGCATCCGGCCGTCGGGTCGACCGACGCCACCGAGAAGGCGGCATCGGGTGACGGCTATGCCACCCGGCACAACCCCTTCGTCTACTTCCACTCAATTATCGACAATGCCTCGCTGTGCAACACCCACGTCGTCCCCCTCGGCACCACAACCGGAGCCCTGCCAGAGCGGACGCTGTCGGGGACCACCGGTCTGCAAAGAGATCTCGCCGCCGTGTCGACCACCCCCAACTTCAGCTTCATCACCCCCAACCTTTGCAACGACGGCCATGACGGCGCCTGTGTGAACCAACCGGGCCAGGGAAGCCAGTTGGCCAACGTCGACGCCTTCTTGCAGCAGTGGGTGCCGCTCATTACCAACTCAGCCGCCTTCAAGAAAGATGGCCTGTTGGAGGTGACCTTCGACGAGGCCGATATCGGCGACGCCACCTCGTGTTGCCGCCAGGTTCCCGGGCCGGCCTCGGCCAACCCCGGAATCAACGGGCCGGGCGGGGGGCGTATCGGCACTGTGCTGATCTCGCCGTTCATCCACCCCGGCACCGTCAGTACCGTGCACTATAACCATTACTCGTCGTTGGCCACCATCGAAGACCTGTTCGGATTGGCCAAACTCGGCCAGGCGAAGACGGTCAGCGCGTCCTTCGGCCAGGACATCTTCGGTTAAGGCTTGTCGGAGCCGAGCACCCACATCGAGAAGAACTGCGAACCTCCGCCGTAGGCCTGGCCGAGGGCCCGACGAGCGCCGTCGATCTGATGCTCGCCTGCCTGGCCTCGCACCTGCATGGCCACCTCGAGGAAACGGAGCATCCCCGACGCACCGATCGGGTTGGACGAGAGCACCCCTCCCGACGTGTTCCACGGGATGTCGCCTTCGAAGGCAGTTGCCCCCGCTTCGGTCAGTTTCCATCCGTCTCCCAAGTCGCAGAAGCCGAGGTTCTCCAACCACATCGGCTCGTACCAGCTGAAGGGGACATAGACCTCGGCAACGTCGATCTCGGCCCGCGGGTTGGTGATCCCGGCCTGGGCGTAGACGTCGGCCGAGCAGTCCCGACCGGCCTGCGGATTGACCTGATCGCGACCGGCGAACATGGTGGGCTCGGACCGCATGGCCATGCCGTGAATCCACGCCGGCGGATAAGACCCCGAAAGCGAGTCCTCCGCCGCCAGCACCATGGCGGCGGCGCCATCCGACGACGGGCAGGCCTCGAGGTAGCGAAGCGGATCCCACAGCATCATCGAGTCCTCGACCATCTTCATGTCGATGTCGGGAAGATGGAGGTGGGCATAAGGATTCCGGAGGGCGTTGATCCGGTCCTTGACCGCCACCATGCGCCCGATATATTCGGGTGCGCCCGACCGTCGCATGTAGGCACGGATGTGGGGGGCGAAATACCCGCCGGCCCCGGCCAAGAGGGGGGCCGCGAACGGCTGAGGCACCGACAGTGCCCACATGGCATCCGAATCCGACTGCTTCTCGTAGGCCACCGTCAGCACCCGCTTATGGATCCCCGAGGAGATGAGGTGAGCGGCTACCAGTGAGGTGGACCCTCCCACCGACCCGGCGGTGTGGACGCGGAACATGGGCTTGCCCACCGCTCCGAGGGCGGGGGCCAGATACAGCTCGGGCATCATGTTGCCCTCGAACATGTCGGGAGCCTTCCCGATCACCACCGCGTCGATGTCGGTCCAGGTGAGATCGGCATCGGCCAGGGCCATTTTGGCCGCTTCCCGCACCAGGCCGGCGATGGAGACGTCGTCGCGCTTGGACTTGTGGTGGGTCTGCCCCACCCCGATCACTGCACAATATTCAGCCATCACTCACCCTCCAACACGCAGACAAGATTCTGTTGCAGGCACGGTCCGGAGGTGGCGTGGGCCACGGCTCGTGCAGCCTGTCCCGAGGCGATGCGGGCAGCGGCTTCTCCGATGCGGATCAGGCCGGCCGACATGATCGGGTTGGCCGCCAGGGCGCCGCCCGACGGATTGATGGTGACGCCGTCGTCCAGACCCAGTGCCTCTTTCAGGATCATCTCCTGATGGGCGAACGGGGCGTGGAGCTCGGCCACATCGATCGGCCCATCGGCAACGCCGGCGACGTCAGCCGCCTTGGCCGTCGACGGTGAGGAGGTCAGGTCCCTTGCTCCCAGCGAGTGGGTCTCGATGCGGTGATCGAACCCGGAGATCCAGACCGGCTTGTCCGACCACTCCCGGGCCTTGTCGCCGGCAGCCAACACCATGGCGGCCGCCCCGTCGGTGATCGGCGGCAGCGCGTGACGACGGAGAGGCGACACCACGTACTCGTCCCTCAACAAGGTCTCGACGGGGATGTCGTGAGCCACCTGTGCGTTGGGGTTGGACAGCGCATCCTTGCGGCTACGGGAGGCGATGGCAGCGAAGTCCTCTTCGCTGCCCTTACCGGCGTCGATGAGGGCCCGGGCCTGCAGGGCCGCCAGACTCACCGGGTCGGGCCACAGCGGAGCCAGGTAGTAGGGGTCGAGTTGCAAGGCCAGGATCTCATTGAGGTTCCCGGGAGACGAGCGGCCGAACGAGTAGACCAGGGCGGCGTCGATCTCCCCCTCTTGCAAAAGGGCCCAGGCCTCGTAGAGGGCCCAGGCTCCGTCCATCTCGGTATGGCTCTCGGGCATGGGCGGCCATACCCCGACCGCGTCGAGGGCCGTGACAAAGCTGAAGGGCCCACCGATCAGATAGTCGGATGATCCCGAACAGATGAAATCGATGTCGTTCTTGGTGATCCCGATGTTGGCGAATACCTCCGCCACCACCGGCATCAGCATCTCGACTTCGTTGTGCTGGTCGTCCTGGCGTACATTCTCCGACTGGGCGAACGAGGCGATCGATACGGGGCGGCGCACCGCCCGCTTGGCTGTCGCAGCCGCGGCACTCATAGATAGTCCTTGTAGGTCTCGTAGTCGGCGTCCGGCTCTCCGCTGGGGCGGAAGTAGCGCACCGAAGCCAGTGACGGAGTCAGCTCCTCGGGTTCCACCCACACCGCTTCCACCCGCATCCCCATCCGGATCTCGTCGGTGGGAATCTCTTGGATGAGACCCATAAAGGAGATGTTTGCCCCGTCGAGAAGGACCTGCGCGCAGATGTAGGGGATTTCGATGGACTGGCCGGCGAAGGGCACGTTGACCACGCAGTAGGTGGTGACGGTGCCGACGTTGCCCAGGTCGACATCCTCGGTGGTGGGCACGCCGTCGGTGGGGCACGAGCCTCGGGACGGGACGTAGACCTTGCCGCAGGTCGGGCAGCGTTGGCCCACGAACTTGCCTTTCTCGAGCCCGCGGAGGAAACGAGACTGGGCAACCCCGGGGGTGAACTCGAAATCAAGGCGGATCGGGGTGGCGAGAGTTGTCACCGGTCCCAGTTCCTCAGTAGTGGTCCGTGCTGACATCAGGCGGCGCCTCCTTCGGGGATGAAGGCTTCGATATCGGCCATGGCGCCGATCCGGTCGCCGGCCGGCCTGAAGCGCACGGTGACCCGGCCGCCGGTGGCAACCTGGTCGGGGCCCCCGGCGTCCACCACGTGCAGCATGGCGGTGTCGGCTCCGTCCAGTCGAATGAGGGCCCACGCAAACGGTGTGGCGAGCGGGTGCTTGGGCAGGGGGTTGGACACCCACGCCCATGATTCGACCACCCCTCCGGGGCCTACCTCGACCAGTTCACCGGTGTCGTCACCGGTGGCCGGGTCGTACTCGGTGGGAGGCACGATGACCGATCCACCGGCCCCTCGCACCCCCGACAGCTTTCCGTCCCGCAGGCCGGTGAGGAATGCACCGATGACCGGGCCCACCGAACGCGAATACGGGAATTCAAGGACGTGGCTTGCGTGCAACGCTTCGCTCTCGGGCATCCGAACCTCCCTCTGATGTCTCGTCGAACGTCAACGACGAAAAGTAGAACACATTTCAGTTTTGTGCGCCAACGGGCGCCCTGTAGGCAGGATGGGGCAGCCCCGAGGACACGGTGATCTAGGCCGGACGCCTCTTCCGGGCGAGACCTGGGCGAGACGAACCGCCCTAGACTCAGCCCGGGTTCCACACATTGGGAATGGGTCGAGAGACAAAGAGGTGACGTGATCACGCCCGGACGGTCTGAGGTTCAGGGTGCCAACGGCACCAAACGACCGAACATTCTGCTGGTGGTTTCCGACCAAGAGCGCCAACGCTCGTGGCTTCCGAGCGGCACCTCGTTGCCGTGGCGGGACCGCCTCCGGTCAGAGGGGCTCGAGTTCACCGATTACTACACCCACTCGTCACCGTGCTCACCCAGCCGGGCCAGCCTGTTCACCGGGCGGTACCTGGCCGGCCACGGCGTCAATGACAACGTCATCATGCCGGAGCACCAGGAGCTGGCCACTTCGGTGCCCACCCTCGGCTCCCTCCTCGATGGCGCCGGCTACCGCTCGTCCTACATCGGCAAGTGGCACCTCTCTCAGTCGGCCACCCCCGACATGGAGGCCTACGGCTTTGCCGACTGGGACGGCAACGACCGCCACTTCATGGGGTGGGCGGGCACCGGGGTGCATTTCGACCCGATCATCGCCTCCAACGCCGCCCACTGGCTGAAAGCCAATGCCAGCCCGGCTTCTGGGGCCGACCAACCTGATCAAACTGCCGCCGAGCCGTGGTTCCTGACCGTGGCGTTGGTCAACCCTCACGATGTGATGTGGTTCCCCATCGACCAACCCGGCTACCGGGAGCGCCATCCCGCCGACGTGGCCGGCGTGCGCTCGATTCTCGAGTCGGCGGCGTGGAAGGACGACGATCCGCTCCCGATCTTCACCGAGGCCTACGACGAGGTTGTCGACAATCTGCCGGCCAACTTCGATGACGACCTGCACGCCAAGCCCGAGGCGCACCGCCAGTGGCGTTGGGACCAGCAGCACGGGCTGTGGGGCTACATCGACCCGAACGACAAGAAGGCGTGGCTGCGTCATCTCGACTACTACGTCCATCTCCACCAGATGGCCGATCGCAACCTGGGCACCGTCCTCGGTGCGCTGGAGGAGTCGGGGGCATGGGACGACACCATCATCATCTTCACCTCCGACCATGGGGACATGTGCGGGTCGCACGGGCTGCGATCCAAAGGCCCGTTCGTCTACGACGAGATCATGCGGGTGCCGCTCTATGTGAAGGTGCCCGGGGTTACCACCCCCGGTGCTGTCACCTCGGCGCTCGGGTCCCATGTCGACCTGGCCGCCACCATCTGTGCCCTGGCCGGTGTCAGTCCTGCGGTTACGGAGCCGACCGTCCAGGGGGCCGACCTCTCCCCCGTCTTCGCCGACCCATCGGTGTCGGTCCGTGACCATGTCCTCTTTGCCCAGGACTCGGCCCAGACCGAGAACCTCAACAAGGTGCGCTATGCGCTGCGGGGTTTCTTCGACGGTCGGACCAAGTACGCCCGCTACTACGGCGTGGGCGGCGGGAAGCCGTCAACGGGGCTATGGGGAAAGTCGCCGGGGACAAAACTGTTCGACGTCGATTGCGCCTTCGACGACAACGACCACGAGTGGTACGACCACGACTCAGATCCCGACGAACTGATCAACCTGGCCAACGACCGCGGCCGTCGAGGCGAGCTGCGTGAGGCCTACGAACGGATGCGGGATTACGAGGCCGAGTCGTTCCTGACTTTCAGCCCGTCGGCCGGCGAATCGACCAGCGAATCGGCCAGCTGAACGCTGAGTTGGTCGGCCAGCTGAACGCTGAGTTGGTCGGCCAGCCCCCGACATCCGGCCTCGACCATCGTCAAGCACGCCTCGAAGTCGGCAGCCTCTCCGTAGTACGGGTCGGGCACGTCCACCTGGCCGCCAGCCTTGCGGTCGTAGGATCGCAGCAACACCAATTTGGCTTCATGATCATCCCTTCCACCGGCCCGGTGGCGGGCCAGGCTCCGCAGGGTCTGTTGGTGGCCCCGGGCCAGGGAGACCACCAGGTCGGTGCGGTCAAACCACGACGCCTTGAACGCCCGGGCCCGGTGCCCGTGATCGGCATACCCGTGGGTGCCTAGGACGGCTGTGGCCCGCGGATCCATCGGCTTACCCGCGTGCCAGTTGCCGGTCCCCGCGCTCGAAATTTCGAGATGGTCGGCCAACACCGATCCGTCCGCCATCGAGGTCTCGGCCGCCATGCGGCGCAGCACCACGTCGGCAATCGGCGACCGGCAGATATTGCCGGTGCACACGAAGCAGATCTTCACTTCGATTCGTCGCCGCGAGGGGTCAGGGGAAGCGTCGAGGTCCCCATGCGGGTCAGGGTCGGGGCCGACGCCACCACCGATTCGAAGAAGGCCCGGTCGTGGAAGAGTGGCACGTCGGCCAGGAACATCTTGCCGTACCGCTCGAAATACATCAGCTGCTTCCCCAGCAGAAACGTTCCGCGGTCGAACTCCGAGTCGGTGCCACCCGACTCGTCGGCCAATCGCCGGAGCTTCCGCTGCGCCCGAAGTCGTCCGGCCACCGCCCGAGCCGAGCGGTTATGGGCTTCGATGCCCTGGGCCTTGGCCGCTTGCACCTGGGGCGCCTGAATGAGTGCCCCCAGGCTCACCTCGCCGAACGGACGCATCAAGATCGGTTCGATCAACCCCCTGACGAACCCGGCCAGTTCGTCGTCGGACAGACCCAGGCCCTGCTGCATCGCCGGCCCATAGGTGCGGGTCAGATGGGCAGCAATGTCTCCCCATGCCTCCTCGTTGCCCAGCACCGCCTCGAGCAGGCGGATAAAGAAGTAGTGGGTCTCGGGGTCCAGTCGTCCCACGATGCCCCAGTCTATGATGCCGATGCGGCCATCCCGGAGCAACAGCATGTTGCCGGCGTGCACGTCCCCGTGGAACGCTCCCCACCGCACAGTGGTGAGGAAGAAGGCTCGCACCACCTGCTCGACGAGAGGGGCGGGATCCACGCCGAATTTGGCCGCACCGGCCAGATCGTCGATGGGCACGCCGTCGAGGAACTCCATGGTCAGCACATTGGTGCCGGAGAATGCCGGAAACGGCTTGGGCACGACCACCAACGGCAGGTCGAATTCGTCGAGCAGGACGCTGAAGGCGGCCAATGACCGGGCCTCGTTGCGGAGGTCGAGCTCCTCGCCGATCTGGACCCGAAATCCCGAAAAGAGCTGCATGAGGGTACCGGCCGCCTGGTCACCGGTCTGTTTTGCCACCATGTCGAGGAGCGGCTGCAGCAAGTCGAGGTCGACCGACACCATCGACTCGATTCCTGGACGGAGAACCTTCACCGCCACGTCGGTGCCGTCGTGAAGGGTGGCCCGGTGGACCACGGCAATCGATGCCCGCCCGATCGGGGACGGGTCGAAATGGGTGAAGGCTTCGTGAAGAGGCATCCCGAGATCGCTCTCGATGACCTCCCGCACGATCTTGAACGGGACTGTCGGGCCGGTATCGAGACAGGTGCGGAATTCGTCGGAAAATTCCTCCCCAAAGACCCCGGGGGAGGAAGCCACCAGTTGGCCGAACTTCATATAGGTGCCGCCGAGGTCCTCGAAGGTCTTCCGCAAGGGTTGTGCCAACACGGCCAGGGGTAACGGACCATGACGGGCATGACGGACCTGGCGAAACGCCACCCCGGCGAACCGTTTGGCGGAGACCTCGGCAATCACCGCACTTCGGCGTGCCAACTCCCGTTTGGTGGGGCGCGGAAGCCTCCGAGCATGAATCCGGGGGATCTGCGGATCAGACGAGGATGTCGAGAGCGGCATGGCAGGCAGCCTACGGCGAGCATGGCCATGGGTGAAAAGGTGAGGCGTGGCCGGTGGTGGGTCCACCGCCCGGAGTCCCCTACATGAGCGATTGGATCTTCCGGCGGTGGCAGAATCGGAGCCCATTCGCCCAGAGGTGGAACTTTTTAAGTTCCGGATGACCCACGTCGAACGATCTCGCGCCCCGGGGCACCTTGCTCCCGATACGCTCGCCCTGATACTCGGATCGGCCACCGAGTGGTGCCCGGCCGGGTGGGCTGGCGATCGATGAGGTGAAGGGGAACCATGAGCGAGCAGGAGCAGGACACGACACAACAGATGGGCCACGGGGTGAAACAACGGGCGACCATCAAGATGACGCCCGAAGAGATCGATGCCTTTATCCACGAGCGGCGGCCGATGACAATGTGCACGCTCAACCACGACGGCTCCATCCACGCCGTGGCCATGTGGTACGGATTCCTCGAAAGTGCCGTCGCCATCGAGACCAAGGCCAAGGCACAAAAGGCGGTGAACCTGGGCAGGGACTCCCGGATCACCTGCATGTTCGAGGACGGCGACTACTACGAAGAGCTGCGTGGGGTCGAACTGGTCGGTCGGACCGAGATCGTCGAAGAGCCCGAGCGGAGATTCGCACTCGGGGTGAACCTCTTCGAGCGGTACTACGGCACGTACAGCGACGATCTCCGACCTTTTGTGGAGACGATGCTCAACAAGCGGATCGTGGCCAAGCTCGCCGTTGAACGGGTGGTGTCGTGGGACCACCGCAAACTCGGGCTCCCATCGACCCGGCCGGCGTAGCCGACCCGACCAAAGGAAGCCCCCCTTGCCCAGCCACCCGATGAGCGATGACGACGTGCGGTCGTTTCTCCAATCTCAACCCGCCCACACCGCCAAGGTGGCTACGGTGCGGGCCGATGGACGCTCCCATGTTGCACCCGTCTGGTTCGCACTCGACACTGCTGCCGCTGGGCCCGACTCCGCGATCGGCAACATCGTCTTCACCACCGGGGAAGACACCCTCAAGGGGAAAAGCCTGCGGCGAGATCCCCGGGTAGCCATCTGCATCGACGACGAACGCCCTCCTTTCTCCTTTGTCACCATTGATGGCGTCGCCACCCTGAGCGACGACAGCGAAGAAGTAGCTCGATGGGCGGCCATACTGGGTGGGCGCTATATGGGAGGCGAACGGGCCGAGGAGTACGGTCGCCGCAATGGCGTTCCGGGCGAACTATTGGTTCGGGTTCGACCCCGGCACATCGTGGCCGTGGCCGATCTGGCCGATTGATCGCGACAGGCACATGTATCAATACACACGACCATCCGCCACTCCGATGACATGGCGCAATCAGGCCATCGACTGCTAGACGTGTCGGACATGAGGGGGGAAATTCGATGATTCTTGACCGTTTCCGTATCACCGACAAGGTGGCCATCGTCACCGGTGCCGGCCGGGGTATCGGCGCGGCAACGGCTGTGGCTCTGGCCGAGGCAGGCGCTGATGTGGTGGTGTCCGCCCGTACCGAGGACCAACTCAACGTGGTGGCGACCGCCATCGAGGCGGCAGGTCGGAAGGCAGTGGTGGTCCCCGCCGATCTCAGCGATCTCGAGGCGGTGGCCGGACTGGTGGACCATGCCCGTAAGGCTTTCGGACGACTCGACCTGGTGGTCAACAACGTGGGCGGTGCCATGCCCCGGCCATTTCTCGACACCTCGCCGGGTCGCCTCGAGCAGGCGTTCCACTTCAATGTGGCCACCGCTCACGCCCTGTTGCGCCCGGCGGTTCCGTTGATGCTCGAACACGACGGAGGATCTGCCGTCAACATCTCCTCGGCCATGGGCCGACTGGCCGGCCGGGGTTACCTCGCCTACGGCACGGCCAAGGGTGCCCTGGCCCACTACACCCGGTTGGCCGCCGCCGATCTCTCACCGCGTATCCGGGTCAATGCCATCGCGGTGGGCTCAGTGGCCACATCCGCACTCGACATCGTGATGCAGACCGACGAACTGCGGACTGCCTTGGAGGCCGGGACTCCGCTGGGTCGCATCGGCGATCCCGAGGACATTGCCGCCGCGGTGGTCTATCTGACCTCCCGGGCAGGGTCCTACATCACCGGCAAGATTCTTGAGGTGGACGGAGGCATCGAGCAGCCCAATCTCGACATGGGCATCCCCGACGTCTGAGCGGGAACCACCCACTGCATCCACTGCACCCACCAAAGCCACCGCACCCACCCACCGAGGAGACCGCCATGAGCCGTACCTACCGAGTTGTCGCCTGGAGCACGGGCAACGTCGGCCGACATGCCATCGCCGGCATTGATGCTCGGCCCGACCTCGAGTTGGTCGGCCTGTGGGTGTCCAACCCCGACAAAGTGGGCAAAGACGCAGGCGAGTTGGCCGGCCTCGGCCGCCGCCTCGGCGTCACCGCCACCAATGACGTCGACGAACTGTTGGCCCTCAAGCCCGACGTGGTCGTGCACACCGCCATGGCCGACAATCGCCTGATGGAAGCGCTGGCCGACATGGAACGCATCCTCCGGGCTGGAGTGAACGTGGTCTCCTCGGGACCGGTCTTTCTTCAATACCCATTCGGTGTGGTCGATGACTCGATGATCGATCCAGTTCGGACCGCCGCCATCGATGGCGGGGTCTCGCTCTTCGTCAATGGTGTCGACCCCGGATTCGCCAACGACGCTCTTCCCCTCGTGCTCACCGGCATCAGCGAACGGATCGACGAGGTCCGCGTCTCCGAAGTCCTCAACTACAACACGTACAACCAGCCCATGGTCATCTTCGACATCATGGGCTTCGGGCGTCCGATGGATGAGGTGCCCCTGATTTTACAACCGGGGGTGCTGACGACGGCGTGGGGCAGCGTGGTGCGTCAGCTGGCCGCCGGTCTCGACGTCGAGCTCGACTCCGTCGACGAGTGGTACGAGCGGCTACCGGCCACCGAGACGTTCGAGGTCGATGCCGGGACCATCGAAAAGGGAACGGTCGGGGCGCTGCATTTTGAGGTCCGGGGGATCCGTAACGGCAAGGTGGTGATCGTCCTTGAGCACGTGACCCGGCTCCACGACGCTCTCGGCCCGGACTGGCCCCAACCTGCCGGTCACGGCTGCTATCGCGTACAGATAAGCGGCGAACCGAATTACACACTCGACCTGCAGCTCATGGGGAGCGACGGCGACCACAACACCGCCGGGTTGAAGGCCACCGCCATGCGACTGGTCAACGCGGTCCCCGCGGTGGTGGAGGGCCCCGCCGGGCTCCTGACCGCCCTCGACCTCCCCCCGATCACCGGCCGAGGGCTCGTTTCCACCTGACTACCACCTGACTGGGGCCATCACCGGGGGCAGCCGAAGTGAGCGGCGCCGCCGCCCAGGTGTCGCTTCTGGACCGTGGCGGAACCCCGATCCCCCAACAGTAGGGTCCCAGGCATGATGCACGGAGCAGGAGGGATGCCGAGAGGCGGGGGCGGAGGCGGGGGCGGGGCATTCGGAGGTGCGCTGCGCCAGATGCGTCGGGATGCCTCCGTCGTCCAACAGAACATCACCAAGGGCACCGCCAAGCGGATGCTGTCGTTCGGCCGTCCCTACCGCAACATCCTCTCCTTCTTCATGGTGTTGATAGTGGTCGACGCGGTGATCGGCGTGGCCAACCCCCTCATCTTCCGCGACATCATCAACAACGGCATTCTCGGGCACCACCGGAGCCTGATCGTCACCCTCGCCCTCATCGCCGGGGGGCTGGCCGTGTTCGATGCCGGGCTGTCGATCGCCGAGCGGTGGGTGTCGGCCAAGGTGGGCGAAGGGCTCATCTTCGACATGCGGTCACAGGTCTTCGAGCACATCCAGAAGATGCCCATCTCCTTCTTCACCCGAACCCAGACAGGTGCTCTGATCAGCCGGTTGAACAACGACGTGCTCGGTGCCCAGCAGGCATTCACCGACATTTTGTCGTCGGTGGTGGCCAACCTGGTCAGCGTCACCCTGGTGCTGATCGCCATGTTCTTCCTGTCGTGGCAGATCACTCTGGTGAGCCTGGTCATCCTGCCGGTGTTCGTGCTCCCGGCCAAACGGGTGGGGCGACGCCTGTCGTCGATCACCCGCGAGGCCTATGGATTGAACGCCCAGATGAACACCACCATGACCGAGCGGTTCAACGTGTCAGGCGCACTGTTGGTCAAGCTGTTCGGGCGACCGTCGGAAGAGCGGAACTCCTTCGAGCACAAGGCGGGTCGGGTACGCGACATCGGCGTGACCCAGGCCATGTACGCCCGGGTCTTCATTGCCGCCCTGACCCTCACCGCATCGTTGGCCACCGCCCTGGTCTACGGGTGGGGTGGCATCCAGGCCGTCGATGGAGGATTGAGCGTCGGCTCTGTGGTGGCACTGGCCGCCTACCTCACCCGGCTGTACGGGCCGCTCACCTCGTTGTCCAATGTCCAGATCGACGTGATGACCGCCCTGGTCTCATTTGACAGGGTCTTCGAGATCCTCGACCTGCCCCCGATGATCGCCGACAAGCCCGATTCGGTGACGGTGCCCGCCGGTCCGGCCCGGATCGAGTTCGACCATGTCGACTTCCGCTATCCGACGGCCGAAGAAGTCTCCCTGGCCTCTCTGGAGTCGGTGGCCGTGCTCGACACCACTGTCTCCCAGCAGGTTCTCTTCGACGTCAGCTTCACCGCCGAGCCAGGGCAACTGGTGGCCCTGGTCGGGCCGTCGGGGGCCGGCAAGACGACCATCAGCCATCTCCTCCCCCGCCTCTATGACGTGCAGTCCGGGGCGGTCCGCATCAACGGTGTCGACGTGCGGGATGTGACCATGGCCTCGCTGACCGATACCGTCGGCGTCGTCACCCAAGATGCCCACCTGTTCCACGAGACCATCCGGGACAATCTCCTCTATGCCAAACCCGAAGCCACCGAGGCGCAACTGCGCGACGCTTTGGCCGGTGCGCAGATCTCCAACCTCATCGAGGCGCTCCCCGACGGGGTCGACACGGTGGTCGGTGACCGCGGCTATCGATTGTCCGGAGGCGAAAAGCAACGCCTGGCCATCGCCCGGCTCCTGTTGAAGGCACCCGAGGTGGTGGTCCTCGATGAAGCCACCGCCCATCTCGACTCGGAGTCAGAGTTGGCGGTACAGCGAGCATTGGCCACTGCCCTCCGGGGCCGAACCTCCCTGGTGATCGCCCACCGGCTGTCTACCGTGCGGCAGGCCGACATGATTCTGGTGTTGGAGCACGGCCGGATCGTAGAGCGGGGGCGCCACGACGAACTCCTCGAGGCAAACGGGGTGTACGCCGACCTCTACCGAATCCAGTTCCAGGGTCAGGAGCATGCCGACCCGGTCTAGACGCGGTGTTGAATGGCGTCACCGCCCGGACCACACGCCGTGGTTCAGGCGGCCTCCCCGACACACAGGGATTGCTCTCCCTTGTCGTGCGAGTCACCGTCGTCGATGAGCTTGGTCCCCCACTCACGACGGGCGCGTTCGGTGACCGCCCGGGTGGTGGCCGGGTCACGCTGATGTTGTCTGATGTGATCTTCTTCGTTCATTGTTTTCCTCCATTCATTGAAATTGGTGAGGGCCGCACGACGCCTCGATCAGGGCCACGCGGGGCTATCTCGAATCATTCCCGGGTAAACAAAAAGGAGCCGCTTCGTGAGAAGCGACTCCTTGACGGTTCAGACCATGTAGCTGGCTGGTTATTCCGTCGGAAGCGCCTCCGAGATTGCCTTGCTTCTCAGTGCCGATACGGCACCGGCACATGCCGATCCGTCCCGGCTCATCGAGAGCGCTACGGACCCACGCGAGGACCCGAGAGCCGCAAGGCCCCCGGTATGCCGGAACATCCGGCTCGCAGACACATCCATAGAACGCATAGGTGTAACTCTAGCGCGGAACACGTCAGCCGCGACGTCGCCAAGTCACGTTGATGTGCCCGGTACGGTTACCGGGTGGCTCGTGTCGTCATTGACATCACCCCGTTGCGCCGTCACCGGGACTTCCGCCGATTGTGGGCCGGCCAGGTGGTGTCCGGGGTGGGCTCCCAGCTCACCTTGGTGGCCGTTTCCTATCAGGCCTACGCCTTGACCCATTCGACGCTGGTCGTCGGCTTGACCGGCTTGGTGCAACTGGTCCCCCTGTTGGGTGGCGCCCTGTTGGGCGGCACCCTGGCCGATGCCATGGACCGACGGCGGGTACTGGTCATCACCCAGTTCGCCATGGCGGCCGCCAGTGGTGGTCTGGTGATCAACGCCACGCTCCCCCATCCCCGGGTGTGGCCCCTCTTCGTATGCACGGCAGCCGCGGCTGCCTTTCAGGGCGTGGACTGGCCGGCCCGACGGGCGACGCTTCCCATGGTGGTCGACCCGGACGAGGTCATCGCCGCGGTGGCGCTGCAGACGACCATTCAGCAACTGGCGCTGGTGGTGGGACCCGCCCTGGCCGGAATTCTTATCTCCACCATCGGGTTGGGGGCGGTATTCGGGGTCGACGTGGCCACCTTCGGGGTTGCCCTTGTTGTTGCTCTCCTCTTGCCGGCGTTGGTGCCCAGCGGCGGGGGCACGCCGATGGGATTCCGCTCGATGGCAGAGGGGTTTTCGCACCTCAAGGGCCAAAAACTGCTGTCGGCGACCTACTGGATCGACCTCAACGCCATGATCTTCGGGATGCCTCGGGCGGTGTTTCCCGCCCTGGGTGTGGGGCTGTTCGGCGGCGGCGCCGGGGTGGTCGGGCTGTTGTATGCCGCGCCGGGGGCAGGGGCCCTGATCGGCTCGTTGTTCACGGGTTGGTGTAGCCGGGTACGACACCAGGGGAGGGCCATCGCCGCCTGCGTGGCGGTATGGGGCACGACCATCGCGCTCTTCGGCATCATCCCGGTGCTCTGGACCAGTCTCGCCCTGTTGGCCCTGGCCGGAGCGGCCGACGTCATCTCGGCGGTCTTTCGCCAGGCGGTGCAGCAACGGACAGTGCCGGATCACCTGCAAGGCCGTCTTTCGGGGACCTTCTTCGCGGTGGTGGCCGGTGGCCCCCGGTTGGGCGATGCGGAGACCGGCCTGGCCGCCGAGGTCGGTGGACCACAGTTCGCGGTGTGGTCCGGTGGCCTGGTCTGTGTCATCGGCGTCGCCTTGCTCCTGTGGCGGGTTCCCGAGCTGTGGCGGGACAGTGGAGGTGGTGACCAACTGTCACCGGGAGCCGCGGACCGGGCCATCGCCGAAACCACCAGCGAACTGGGGGAGGGTGAGCCGCTGTAGATGGTCGGTCGGTCGTCACACCACCGGCCTACGGTGCCCATGAGGGGAATCGACAAGGAGACACCGTGCGCCCGTACCACCGGTTGCGAATCGCAGTTCACTACCCAGCCCGACCAGTAGGTCCGATCCCCCGAGTCATCTCCCTCGGCGTGTGTTGCATGGTCTTCGTTTCCCTCTCCGCCTGCTCCGCGACCTCAACCACAGCCCGCTCCTCGTCGGCACCGGCCACTTCGCCACCCACCGTCGCCCCTACCTCAGCCCCCACTGCGTCGACCCCGGCCACCGATCCCCGTCAACAAACAGTTCCCTCCACGCCTGGGGTGCCGTCGGCACCCGGGCTCATCACCGAACCCGACCAAGGCATGACCCCGATCTACTCGTTGATCCAGTCCCCAACTCGCACCCTGGACATGTCGATGTACGAGTTGGTCGATACCCGGGCCGAGTCCCTCCTCGCCGCCGACGCCGGACGCGGTGTATCTGTGCGGGTGATCCTCGACCACCGCTACGAGACGTCCCACAATCAGCCGGCGTATTCCTATCTGGTCTCTCACGGTGTGCACGTGCAGTGGGCTCCTCCGTCATTCAGTGCCTTCCACGTCAAGATGATCTGTGTCGACGACTCCACCTGCTCGGTGATGACGCTAAACCTCACCTCCCGTTACTACGCCACCACTCGCGACTTCGCCGTCAGCGACTCGACTCCGGCGGACGTGACATCCATGGAACAGACGTTCACGGCCGACTTCGATAGCTCGTCGATCATTCCACCCAACGGGACCGACCTGGTCTGGAGCCCGGGAAGCACCGGAACGTTGACGTCTCTCATCGGCTCGGCCACCTCAGAGCTCCTCATCTACAACGAGGAGATGAGCGATCCGGCCATTGTGTCGTCGTTGGCGTCCGCGGCCCGGCGGGGGGTGGCCGTGCGGGTGGTGATGACCGACCAGACGTCATGGCACCCCGAGTTCTCGACGCTCACCACCGCCGGGGTTCAGGTCCGGCTGTTTCACGGTGAGACGCCCGTCTACATCCACGCCAAGATGGTCTGGGTCGACGGGAAAGAGGACTTCATCGGATCGGAGAATTTCTCCCAGGCATCGCTGACACGCAATCGCGAGCTCGGCATCGTGCTCACCGACCCGGCCATCCTGTCCGCCATCCACCACACCTTTGACGCCGACTTCGCCGGCGCAGCACCGTGGGGGACCTGACCGATACCAGGCGGCTGGCCGTCCAGGGCGTCAGCGCGGGGATGCCGCCAGGGATCGGAGTGCAAGTGACGTGGCAATCTGCAGCACCCCGTAGATGATCAACCAGATCCCCATGATGGTGGCCAACGTCACCAGGGTGATACCGGGGACGACCAGAGTGACCACCCCAGCGGCGAACCCGAGCAGTCCCATGCCGATCCGGATGCCCCGTCCCGGAGAACGGGGGTGGATGTAGGCAGAAAAGAACTCGATGATCCCGCCCACAATCCAGAACAGTCCAATGAGAAAAGCCAGGGACGAGAGTGTCTCGTAGGTGTGACGGAGGAAAAATACGCCGACGATGACCGAGAGGAGCCCGAGAAGGGCGATCAGCACCCTGGTGGCACCTGAGTCATGTTCGTCGGCGATGGCCATCACCAAGCGGAACAACCCACTGACGAACAGCCAGATCCCCAAGAGGATTGCGAATCCGTAAATGGTGGCCACGGGACGAAGCACCACCAATACCCCGAGCACCAGGGTGGCGATGCCGAACACCAGCACCGATCCCCACGATCGACCGATCACCCGCAGGATGTCGTCTTTTTCGCTCTTGCTCATGGTCGGGTCAACCACGGAGCCCCCTTTGTGCCGCGGTGAGCCGGTAGTTGGCCGAACTCACCGCGCCAGTTTCACCCTAGGCCGCTGACTTACCGCCGCCGTGGACCATTCACCGGTTGACGGCACCCACCAGTTCCTCGCTGACCGCCCACAGGCGACCGGCAGCGGCCTCATCCTCGGCCGAGGCAGAGGGCTTGCGAGCTCTCCCCTTGACGAAGTACTTGCCGGTGACGTCGGCCACATCCGCCGACGAGGCCAGAAAGACTGACGTTCGGGCTCCCTTCTCCGGCGTGAGGACGAACGGTTTGATCACCTTCAATCCGAAGGCCAAGAACCCCCGGGTGTCTCCGTCGCGTCCATATCCGGTGGCGACCGTCCCCGGATGGACCGAGTTCACCGTCACCCCGGTCCCGGCCACGTGACGGGCCAGCTCGGTGGTGAAGAGGATATTGGCCAACTTCGAACGGGCGTATACCTGCATGCCCCGGTAGTTCTGGCACGACTGCAGATCGTCGAAGTCCATCCCGTGGCGCGCCGACCGGTGGGCGGTAGAGGCCACATTCACCACCCGGGAGGGGGCGGATGCCACCAGACGGTCGGTGAGCAACGTGGTCAAGAGGAACGGCCCCAGATGATTCACGGCAAAGGTCGATTCGTAGCCGTCCACCGTCTCCGAGCGGTCGGTGAGCACCAGGCCGGCGTTGTTGATCAACACATCGATCCGATCGCAACGCCGCAGGAGCTCAGCCGCGCCCACCCGGACCGAAGCCAGATCGGCCAGATCGAATACCACCAGCTCCACGAGGTCGCTGCCACTGGACTGGCGAATTTCGGCGACGGCTTGATTACCTCGCGACGCGTCGCGGGCGGTGATCACCGTCCGGGCCCCAACCCGGGCCAGAGCCACCGCGGTGGCCTTGCCGATCCCAGAATTACCCCCGGTCACGATCACCGTTTTCCCGGTCATCGACCCGTCCGTTGGCCCCGGAATACCACTCATGTTCTGTCCTCATCTCGTCGAGAGCCCGTCTGACCTCCGAATTCTAACGGTGAACCCATCCGGCAGCGTGGTTGACACCGAATGTTCGGCATGCCTAATCTTTTTTATCATCCTTACCTGAGAAACTGAGGCCGAGAGGGCAGTCCACGTCATGAAGTTCCCCAAGAGACTCACCACCGCGACCGTGGCTGTGATGGTCGCCATCGCACTGGGGGCGACCGCCTGTAGCGGCCGGTCATCGGGATCCGGGTCTTCTCTCACCGTCTACAACGGTCAACACGAGCAGACCACCAACGCACTGGTGACCGCATTCGAAAAGGAGTCAGGCATCCACGTCCAGGTGCAGGTGCGCAACGACGATGAAAATGTCCTAGCCAACCAGATCATCACCGAAGGTGGGGCGTCACCGGCCGACGTGATCTACACCGAGAACTCTCCGGCGCTTGAAACATTGCAGAACAAGCATCTGCTGGCTGCTGTGGCTCCCGCCACCTTGGCTGCCGTCCCCTCCAAGTACAACTCCCCTCAGGGGGACTGGGTGGGTGTCTCGGCCCGGGTCAGTGAGCTGGTGTACAACACTGACCTGCTCAAGCCCGATCAACTCCCCCACTCGGTGATGGACCTGGCCGGTCCACAATGGAAAGCCAAACTGGCCCTGGCCCAGGGGGAGACTGACTTTCAACCCATCGTCACCTCTATCGTGGCGTCGTACGGAGTCGACGCCACCACCAAGTGGCTCACCGCTATCAAATCCAATGCCGCCAACAACATCTACCCCAATAACGAAACCCTCACCGACCAAGTGAACAAGGGGCACGCCACCATCGGGATCATCAACGCCTATTACTGGTACCGGGGGCGTGCCGAACGGGGTGCGGCCAGTACGCACTCGGCCGTTGCCACCTTCAGCCCTGGTGATGCCGGCTACATCGTCGACGTCTCGGGTGCCGGCATCCTGGCGTCGAGCAGCCATAAGGCCGCCGCCCAGCAGTTCCTGGCGTTTTTGGTGGGAGCCCAGGGTCAAGAGATCATCGCCCACGGCGACAGCTACGAATATCCCATCGGTTCGGGTGTCACCACCGCGCAGCCGTTGACCCCCCTTGGCTCGCTACAACCCGCCCCCCTCACCATTGCCCAGCTCGGCGACGGATCGACCGCCATCTCGCTGCTACAAAAAGCCCAACTGGCATAGTCCTGTGACCGACACTGTCGCCGATGCGCCCGTCCTGGTGACATCTGCATTGCCGCCCACAGTGACGGCTCGCCACCGCCGGCCGGTGCTTCTGTGGGTACTGGCGGGCGCAGTGACTGTGCTCCTCGCCCTGCCGGTCGTCTACGTGGTGGCTCAAGCCACCAAGTCGGGGTGGTCGGAGATCGTCCGGCTGGTGTTGCGGAGTTTCACCCTCGAGTTGGTGTGGAATACCGCCCGACTGTCGGTGGCGGTGACGCTGGCATGCGCGGTGATCGGCACCACCACCGCCTGGTTCGTAGAGCGGACCGACCTCCCGGGTCGCCGGCTTTGGGCAGTGGTCGTGGTACTGCCTGTGGCGATTCCCGACTTTGTGGTGGGATTCGGATGGGTCTCGGTGACTCCGAGTGTCCACGGTTTCTTCGGTGCGCTCCTGGTGATGACCTTGGCGCTCTACCCACTGTTCTATCTACCAGTGGCCGCGTCGTTCCGGGGGGCGGACCCCGGTCAAGAGGAAGTGGCGCGCTCGCTGGGCCTGGGCCGGATGGCCACCTTTCGGCGGGTGACCCTGAGCCAGGCCCGCCCAGCGTTGCTGGGCGGCTGCGTTCTGGTTTCGCTGGCGTTGCTGGCCGAGTACGGCGCCTTCGAGATTCTGCGGTATCAGACGTTGACCACTGAGATCTTCTTCGAGTCCCAACGCAGTTACAACATACCGGTGGCATCCTCGCTGTCTTTGATCCTGGTGGTATTGAGTCTGGCAGTGCTGGGTGGCGACGCCGCGGCTCGAGGGCGGGGCCGGGTGGCCCGATCGGCGCGGGTGGCCCGGGCCGGCACCGTCCACCGTCTCGGTCGGTGGACGGTGCCTTCGCTCCTCGGGTTCGTGGCGCTCACCGTCCTCGCCCTCGGAGTGCCCATCGGGGTCATCGTCTATTGGTTGTTCAACAGTGGAACGACGACCCTGCCGGCCTCTACCTCCATGGTGGGCGCGGCCTTGACCACCGCCGGATACGCCGCCGGGGCCGGGGCCCTGGCCACGTTGCTGGCCCTTCCGGTGGCGCTCCTGGCCGTCCGCCATCCCCGCCGGTCGACCCGGGTGCTGGAGCGGAGCACGTTCATCGTCCAGGCCATTCCCGGGTTGATCATCGCCTTGGCCCTGGTCTACTTCTCCATCCGCGGCCTCCGGGTCTTCTACCAGAGCTCTCCGCTGCTCATCCTCGGATACTCCATCATGTTCTTTCCCTTGGCCCTGGTGGCGGTGCGCACCTCGGTGGCCCAGGCACCGGTGGAACTCGAAGAGGTGGCCCGATCCCTCGGGCGACGCCCACTGGAGGTGTGGTGGCGGGTGGTGCTGCCCCTGGTCGGACCCGGGTTGGCGGCTGCCTTCAGCCTGGTCTTCCTGTCGACGGTCACCGAGCTCACCTTGACCCTGGTGCTGGTCCCCACCGGGGTGCAGACCCTCGCCACTCAGTTTTGGGCGTACACCACCAATCTTTCGTACGGAGCCGCGGCGCCGTACGCTGGCCTGATGATCGCAATTGCCGTGGTCCCGAGCTACGTGCTCGGACGATGGTTCAACCGCCTCCCGGCCCGAACCCGCGAACCGGCATGACCGGCCTCGATGTCCGCGGACTGCATAAGGCATTCGGTCCCCAGCCGGTCCTCACCGGGATCGACCTCGGCGTGCCCGAGGGCTCACTGACCGCCATCCTCGGTCCGTCAGGCAGCGGGAAGACCACGCTGCTCCGGGTGATCGCCGGTTTCGAACGGGCGGACGAAGGAACCGTGACCGTGGGGGGACGGCTCGTGGAGAACAGTCACCATGCTCTTCCACCCGAGCAACGGGGCATCGGGTACGTCCCCCAGGAGGGTTCTCTCTTTCCCCACCTCACCGTGGCAGCCAACATCGCCTTCGGCGTGCGTCGACCCGGGCGGCAACGACGCCGGCCAAAAGAAGAGGGGGTCAGGCGGGGCGGGCGCCGGGCGGGCGCCTCCACCGATCTTTTGCTCGAGATGGTGGGTCTCACCGGACTCGGTTCTCGCTATCCCCACCAGCTCTCCGGAGGGCAACAGCAGAGGGTGGCGCTGGCCCGGGCCCTCGCCATCAACCCGGCGTTGGTCCTGCTCGACGAGCCGTTCTCCTCCCTCGACGCCGGTTTAAAAGCCAGCGTGCGGGCCGACGTGCAGGACGTGTTGCGCGCCGAGGGCATCACCGCGGTGCTGGTAACCCACGACCAGGACGAAGCTCTCTCGATCGCCGATCAGGTGGCCGTGATCCGCGACGGATGCATCGGCCAATGTGGCACGCCTCAGGAGCTCTACGACCATCCGGTCGACCCCGACATGGCCCAGTTTCTCGGCGATGCCAACCTGGTCACTGCCACCATCGACGGGAGCCAGGTAGCGACCCCTTTCGGCACGCTGCCCATACGCGTCCACGGTCGGTCGGCGGCAACCAACGGATCAGTGGTGGCGTTGGTCAGGCCCGAGCAGTTGACGTTGTCCATCAAGGCGTCGGGCAATGGCATGCCCGGCACCGTCACCCGCACCCAGTTCCACGGTCATGACACCGTGATCACCATCGAACCGACATCGGCATTGCCCTTGGCCCCGGCGGTAATTCGGGACCCAACTGTGGATCAACATCTGATTACGGTTCGGGCCGACGGCAATCTGGTGGTGGCGGACGGGACCCCGGTGGAGATCACCGCCGCCGGTTCCGTGGTCACCTGGCCGGCTACGAGCTGACTCCGGCCATGTCCCGCTCGATCTCGTCGAGGGTGCGGCCCTTGGTCTCGGGGACCTTCTTGAAGAAATACAGAAAGGCCACCACCGCCAATCCGCCAAACAAGAGGAATGTCCCCACATTGTTCAACCAGGCAAGAAGAGTCAGGAACGAGACGGTGAAGACGAAGTTGGCTCCCCAGTTGCCGATGGTGGCCACACTCATCGCTCCTGTTCGGTGGGACGCACCAATACTTCGTTCACTGCCACATGCCGGGGGCGGGTCACCGTGAAGACAATCGCATCGGCGATATCCACCGACTGCAGCATCTCCATACCGCCAAAGGTGGCCCGCATGCCTTCCCTGATCTCGGGCCGGTTATGGCTGGCCAACTCCGTCATCACAGCTCCGGGCTCGACAATGGAAATTCGCACGTGGCGCTTGGTGACCTCTTGGCGCAGCGATTCAGAGAACGCCACCACCCCGAACTTGGTGGCGTTGTAGACACCACTGTTTTGACGAGCCACCCGGCCGGCCACCGAACTCACGTTCACGATGTCCGCGACCCGGCGTGGATCATCCTCGGCCGCCCGCAGCAGATGAGGCAGCGCGGCGTGGGTGCAGTAGAGCAACCCGAGCACATTGAGCTCGACCATCCGTCGCCACTCCTCCACCGGGGCATTGACGATGGGGCCCAACAGCATGACTCCGGCGTTGTTGACCAGAGTGTCGAGCCGGCCGTATTCGGCCACTGTGCGCTCGACCATGGCACGTGCCTGACTCTCGTCGGTGACGTCGGTCTCGAGTACCAGCACTCGGCTGTCGTCGCCGATCCGTTCCGCCAGTGCCTCGAGGCGATCACGTCGCCTGGCGGCAACCGCCACTGTCGCACCCTCGGCGGCAAGGGCCACTGCGGTGGCCTCGCCGATACCACTGGATGCCCCCGTCACCAGGGCCACCGTTCCTTCCAACCGAGGTGTCATCGCACTCTCTCTCTCTCGTGGTGAAGGTCAGTTCGATATCGGTGCCATCATCAACATCGACCGACTGACCACACATTGCCACGTCCGTACCGACCACATCGCCAGGCATGGATCACCGCGGACTGGCCAGTCGGAGAAGCATGGCTACCTGCTCGGCTCCCACCTGAAGTAACGGGCCGCGATGAGGAGACCGGCCACACCCCAGGCGGCCACGATCAGAACGTCGTTCCAATGAAACGCCGATCCGACAAAACCGGCCTGCAACCCGTCGGCAAAGTGCTTCACGGGAAAGACCCGGCCGATCCACTGAATCCAGGCTGGTGCATGGTCCCCGATGGGAATGAATACGCCGGACAAGAACAGTAAGGGAAGCATCGTGGCATTCACGATGGCGGTGGCCGCTTCGGCGTTGGGAATCGGCGCCGTCACCGCCAGGCCGAGTGCGCAGAAACTCGCGGATCCGACCACCAGCATCACCACAAAGAAAACCAGGTCCTTTCCCGCCGGCACCGCGGCACCATAAAAAGCCCTACCGAAAACAGCCGTGATGATGACCAGCAACACCGCCATCAACATTGCATGGATGACCCGAGCGGTGAGATAGGCCCAGCCCGAGAGGGGCCTGCCGCCAATGCGTTTGAGGATCCCCGAGTCCCGTTGGAACGTCACCCCGATGCCGAGGTTCACGTAGGACGCGCTGATGACGGCAAACGAGGCCATGGCGGCGACGTAGTAGGTGGAGAGGCTGATTCGATGGCCAGAAAGAGCTATATGGCCGTGGCCGAGCAGCGCAGTGAAGATCACCAGAAACATCAGTGGAAACAGGAAGGTAAAGAAGGCGGCGGCCGGATTTCGCCAATACGCCTTGTTGGTGTATCGCACCTGCCAAAGGGTGAGCCGGAGTGAATTCATCGGCTCCCCTCCGCCACCGGATCGACCGGAAGGTCGGGATCTTGGGCGGTGACCCCACCGGTCAGTTGCAGGTAGATGTCCTCCAAGGATGGTCGGATGATCTCGAGCCCCTCGATCACCACGGCATTGTCCAGAGCCCAGTTGGTGAGGGTATGCAATCTCCGGGTGAGATCCTCGGTGGCAAATGCGCTGAAGCCTTCGGCATCGGTCTCGGCGACGAGCTCAGCGGGCGGAAGGATGCCGGCGGGCAGCCGGAATCGGACCCGGGGCCGAGCGTGGTCACGCCCGCCGAGAGTCGCGGGGGTACCTTCGGCCACGATTCTCCCCGAGGCGATCACCGCCACCCGGTTGGCAAGGTACTGGGCCTCGTCCATGTAGTGGGTGGTCAACAGGACCGTCTTGCCCAGGGCAGCCAAGTTCCTCACCACTTCCCATGCCCCCCGGCGGGCCGAGGGATCGAAACCGGTAGTGGGCTCGTCGAGGAACAACAACTCCGGATCGCCGGCCAGCGCAATGGCCACATCCAGCCGGCGTTGCTGGCCTCCGGAGAGTTTGACCACCCGGGTGGTGCGCTCGGCCGAGAGGCCGACAAGCTCGATCACCTCGCCGACCGCCCTCGGATGCGGGAAGAAGTGGGCGAACATTCCGATCATCTCTTCCACCGTGAGGTAGGGGTCGACGGCGGTTGACTGCAGGACGATCCCCAGAAGGTCCCTCAGCTTGCTCTGGGGGTTACCTGGGTCATACCCGAGGACGGAGACTTCGCCGCCGTCTCGCTGTCGGAACCCTTCGAGAATCTCCACCGTGGTTGTCTTGCCGGCACCGTTGGGGCCGAGAAGCGCGAAGACCTCCCCGCGGGCGATGTGGAAGTCGACTCCCTCTACTGCCTTGACTCTCCCGTAGGACTTGGTGAGTCCCCGGACCACCACCGCGTATCCATGATCGTCCCGAGGTGTGGCGCCAATTGCCGCTTCGTCGACCATGGACAGCACCCCTGTGTTCAAGAGATGCCGATCATTCTGCCAGATCTGATCGGCGGATACGGGTGGTCCTTACCTCACCGTCAGGAGATCGCCGTCGTGTCCGGCTAACCCGAGCCCTCAGGATCAAACCTGCTGGTGAACGAGAGGAGTTCCCCGGTCGAATGTTTGCGACGCTCCTCGTAGATCCGTCGGTATCCAGTGTGCTTGATCTTCCACTCACCATCGACGAGAACGTAGGCATCTTCGTAGAGAGCGGTGCCCTCGAGGAGGAAGTCATAGGCGGGAACGATGACCTTGTCGCAGAGATACCACGTCCCTGACGCCGTGCCGTTGTCATGAACGTCGATTTCAGGATGATGTCCGTTGTGCACGTGCACGATTCCCGGGTCGGTGAGGGAGGTGGTCAAAAACTCCACGATCTCTGCTCGTCCGGTCTGCGGACCGGGCGCGGATTCGTAGTCGGTGGTCGCGTCTTCGACGAACAGTTCGCCCAGTTCGACAAATCGCTTTGTGTCGAGCAGCCGGAAATACGCGTACTTGAGTCGACAGATTGCTTCCGTAGCCTCGTGATTCATGACTCACCTCATGGAGCGTCGGGTGGCTGGAAGTGTACTGAATCGGCCAAACCGGCGCGATTACACCACCCTCTCGCCTATTGGCGTAGCCAAATCCTGGCTCGCGGTCGCCTTTCGGACTTTGGCCGGGGCACTGGTCCTTCGTCACCACATGGTTACGAAGGGTGAGCTTGGGTACAAAAAGGATTCAGGGCCTACAAAGGTCGGCGCTCACGAGATGGGAATGGGTCGATGGGAACAACAGAGAGAGTCAACAACGCTGGGCAAAAGGCCAAGGGTGTCATTCAAGACACGGTGGGGCACCTCACCGGGGACAAGCGGTTGCAAGCCAGGGGCAAGGCCGCCAAGGCAGTTTCCGATATCAAACAGGCGGTCGAAAAAGTGAAGGATGGACTAAAACGCTGACCAACAAATTCAAAACGAACGAAGTCGCGATGCAGGAGCTCCCGTCTAGCGGGAAACGGAGAACCAAATGGCCTGGTGCTCCATTTGCGATGTGGAAAGGGTTCGTCGCGAGGCTCACACGTAGCCGACGCACCACTCCCCTTCCTCCCAACCCGTCGAGCGCGTCTGCCGCTCGCTCGTTCGTCCGCAGCGTGCTGTTCGAGTGGGATCTCACAGCGATGGAGCCCGATGCCAGTCTTGTTGCCACCGAGTTGGTGACCAATGGCTTGCGCCATGGCGGGGGGCCGGATTCGATCACAATCACCGCAACCGGTCGCCACCTCCGCATCGCAGTCGCGGACAGGGCACCTCAGCGACCACCACGGCGCCAATATCGTGAGCTGACCGCCGAGGGCGGGAGAGGCATTGCCTTGGTGGAGGGGGTGGCCGATGCCTGGGGAACGACCCGCTTGAGGCTACACAGAGGTAAATCGGTCTGGTGCGAACTGAAGATCTGAGGCCCTAAACCATCCGGCCAACAATGGAAACCCAGCGAGGCGGGTCAGGCGGGGCTGGTCACAGACGCCCGGCGACGCCGGCCCCGAGACGATGCCTTGGACGGCGATGCGGCCATCATCGACACATCGTGCAAAGCGCAGGACTCCGCGCTGTTGTAGATCGACAGCCGGACTCCGCAACCCCGCTGGGCACACACCCGATCGGATCTGTACACATGGGGGCTCCCATGATCCCCTAGGCGTTCGGCGGCGATCGAGCCATTTTGCGTCGGATGTTCCAGCACAGCACACCTCCCGATCATGGTACCACTCGGTGGTTCCTCGACCGAATGGGACCCGCCGGATAAGCCCACCAAACATTGAACTGGTCAGAGATCGGCGGTAAATGCCTGACGCAACTGGGCGAGGCTGGTAGCTAATAGGCGGGAAACGTGCATCTGGCTAATACCGACCTGGGAAGCTATCTCGGACTGGGTGAGACCATCGATGAACCGGAGTTTCATGATCACGCGATTCCGGTCCGGCAGGGAGGCAAGGGCGGGCTCAAGCACCGACCGTTCATCTATCAATGTGACGGCAACATCCTCGGCGGCCAAGCTATCCCCCAATGTCGCGCCGGCAACGCCCGGCGCGTCGAGTGACGCTGACCGGTATCCCTGGCCGGCCTCGATCGCCTCCACGATTGCCTCTTCCGAAGCCCCGGTGGCCTTGGCTAGCTCCGACACCTTGGGAGAACGACCCAGTCCGTGACCGAGTGACTCGATGGTGGTCCCGAGCTCAAGGTAGAGCTCTTGAATGCGCCTCGGAGCCCGTACTGACCACCCACGATCACGGAAGTGCCGTTTCAGTTCACCAATGATCGTTCCAGTGGCGAACGTGCTGAACTTCACATTCCGTTCGGGATCATAACGGTCAACCGCCTTGATCAATGCCATGGAAGCGACCTGAGCCAGGTCGTCATAGGACTGCCCGCGATGGGCGAATCGATGGGCAAGCCGCCGAGCCAACCCGAGGTTTTCGGTCACCAGCTGATCGCGTAATGAGGGATCACGAGTAGCAGCGAACTTCACCCACAACTCGTGGGGCGTATGCGGATTGCCCGCGTCGCCGCTCATCAAGAAGCAACCTTGCTCCTGCGCTTGCGGATCCACGCTTGCCGCCGGTCGGCCACCATGTTCTCGCCATATTCGTCGACCAGAGCTTCGATGATGCGCAACGACATGTCATTGGCCTCACCATCGGCTCGTCCATCGGAACCACCCTCTCGGGACAATGAGCACCCTACGGTGATTAAGCCATCTTCCCGAGTGTATTGAAGATGAATGGTGCCGTTGGTCTCGTTTCCAACTACCGAGAGACAGAGTTCCTCCACCACAAGTCGCAGATCTTCAATGTCCTCGATGCCGAAATCGGCCCGCGACGCCAGGGCGGCGGCGGTGAGCCTCGCCAGTACCAAAAGGTCAGATCGGACCGGGAAGGTCAGTTCGACAACATCACTCATCCGTGCGCCGCCTCGCCAATGGTGGCGAAGACAGGGAACACATTCGACAAATCAGTGATCTCCAGGACTTTGAGGATTCGTGGCTCGGTTACGACCAGCCGGAGATACCCACCTGCGTCTTGCTGTCGCCGGTACGCCCCGACCAGGACGCCCAGGGCGGTGGAGTCGATGAACGACACCCCAGTGAGGTCGACAACGATCGCCAACACTCGGTCTGCCTCTTGGGCGGCCAATCGTTCTCGTAATTCCGGGGCAGTGGCCACATCACTTTCGCCCGTCACCGTCACCACCGAGACGTCATCGATTCGCTTCTCGGCAATCTCAAAGGTCAGGTCCACGGGTGAATTCCTTTCTCGGGCATAGACAGAGCGGGCGACCGCGACACTCTAATCCGGCTCGTTTGGAGGTAATTCGCACTCTGATGCCTCCAAGTTCGCCCACCGGCGGCTCCCCGGCCTCAGGAACGACGCTCACTCCCCTTTCGACCACCCGCGGCCCGCCAGGTGCACCCATGGTCCAGCGTCAATGTGTCCCACGGAGACCACGGGCCTGCGATTCCGATCCTCCCTCACCAGGGAATTACGCCGCTCGGCGCCCGTGGCTGTTAGTTACCATTTCATGCGGCACTGGCGTGACAAGAGGGAAAGATCCATGCAAACCCAACAGCAAGGTCAATTGGCAGAATCGCCCCAATGAGAGGCGCCTGGAGTTGGTTGGGTCTCAACCTCGGCAAACGGGCTGGCACCGTGTCGGTTATCGGGCTGGTGATCACCATTGGCCTCGGACTCGGGATCACCCAGCTGAAGTTCTCCACCAGCAACAACAGCTATCTCAATGCCAACGACACGGCTCAGATCGACAATGTGCACTATGAGTCGCTGTTCGGCGGCGACCCGATCGTGACCATGTTCTCCATGCGCCCGGGCATGTCGATCGACAACCTCTTCTCCTCGGGCAATGTCGCTCAGTTCGAAGCCATCCAACAAAAGCTGCAGAGCGATTCGTCGGTCTACAGCGCCATTACCCCGCTCGATTCCATCAAACTGTCGAATTCCCTAACCATCAGCGCCGATGGGAATCCCACCGACAGCCAGGCCGGGAAGCTGTTGCTCTCGGCGTTCGAGCGCGACCCGTCCTCGGCCAGTAAGGCAATTCGCCAGGCGAACCTCGTCGCCTTGGCAAAGGGAGAAACGGCGATCCCGGCTGGTCAACGGATCCTGTCCAACCCGACCTGGGTGCACTACTTGGCTCACAATCCCGACGGCACCCTGCGTTCCGCTACTTCCACGTTTTTCCCCAACAACGGGCACGCGGCAATGGTGGTGTTCCTCAAGGGAAATCTGACGATTGAACAGGAGTCAGCGGCAGCCACCTCGGTCCAGAACATCGTGAGTGCTTCTCATTTCCAGAATGCCACCACCCTGACCACCGGCGTCCCGGCCCTTCTTCGCACCATCAACAACTATCTGAAGGGCGGAATGATCACGCTTGGCGCCATTGCCGGCGTGGTGATGATCATCATTTTGCTGTTGTTGTTCAACGTCAGGTGGCGGTTGCTCCCATTTCTCATCGTCGCCATAGGGCTGATCTGGGGTTTCGGGCTCACCGGGTTCCTCGGGATACCTCTCACCCTGGCCAGCATCGCCGGCCTGCCGGTGCTGTTGGGGGTGGGGATCGACTACGCCATCCAGATGCACTCCCGCGTGGAGGAAGAGGTGATTTTGGCGCGGGCTGAACACCCCATTCAGGCCACGGCCCGGAACCTCGGGCCGGCCCTGCTGGTGGTCACCTTCGACGCGGTATTCGCGTTCGCCGCCCTTCTCCTGGCCAAAGTACCGATGATCCGTAGGTTCGGCTGGCTGCTCATCGTGGGCATCATCGCCGTGTGCATCTGCAGCATCATCGGCCCATTGGCCTTCCTCGGAATCCGCGAGTACAAGTCGCCGACCAAGGGAGTCGACTTCTCCAACGGCCGTCTCGCCCGGATCACCGCTTGGCTGGGCAGCGTACCGGCCAAAGCGGCCATCCCCTTCGCGGTGGCCGCCATCGTGATTCTCATCGGCGGGTTGGCTGTCGAGGGCCATATCCAATTGCAGACCGATCCGCTGCAATGGGTCGACCCGGGCTCGCAGACGGTCAAGGACGTCAACGCCTTGAAGGCGGGGACAGGGTCCGACAATGAGGTTGCCGCCCTCATCCACACCACCAACCCGTGGAGCGACCAGACAGTGGCGTACGTTTCCGCTTTCTCTGATGCCCAGATCAAGCAGTTTCCCACTGCCCTGTTCCCCGCCACCGGCATGGTCAACGTGGTCTACGAATTCATTTCCGTCCCGGGCGCCACTGCGATTCCCCCCCTGGGAGACCAGGTAAAACAGGTCTACGCCATCGCTCCACCGAATATCCGACGCATCACCGTGGCCAATGGAGGTTCCGACCTCGGCGTCATCTTCCGCTCCAAGACTTCGACAGTCGGTGATCTGAAGCCGGTCGTCGACAACATCCAGAACAATCTCCACCCCCCTGCAGGCATCACTGTCTCGCCGGGCGGCATCGCGGTGGTGGGGGTCGGATTCCTGGACAACCTGGCCAAGTCCCGGACGCTTCTCACCTATCTGTCGATCATTTTCGTCGGCCTCTTTCTGGCCGTACGCCTTCGCAGCCTGGTGCGTTCGATCCTGTCCTTGATCCCCGTGGTGGTGGCGGTGGGAACTGTCTCACTCTTTGCCTGGGCGTTCAGCCTCAAGCTCAGTCCGATGACCGCAGTGTCGGGACCATTGGTGGTGGCGGTGTGTACCGAATTCACTTCCTTGATCCTGTTGCGGTTCGTAGAAGAGCGCGCCCGACGGCGCGGTCCGGTGGAATCCATGCACGAAACTGCCAGACGCACCGGACGGGCATTCATCGTCTCGGGACTCACCGCCATCGCCGGGGTCGCCGTCATCGCCTCATCCCCATGGCCGCTGCTCCGGGGGTTCGGAATCATCGTCGGCATGAACGTTTTTGTGGCGTTGGTCTGCGCCTTGGTGATTCTGCCGCCGATTCTGGTGTGGGCCGAAAGCGATGGTCGCAACTGGGTATCGCGCCACCTCATCCGCGACGCCGGCCCGAAGGCGACGCCGGCATCGACGCCCATCGCCGTGCCGGAGCTGCACATCGAAGGCGGTCCGTTGCCCGCCTGAGCGGGGAGCATGGGTCAATCGTCCGGCAAAGCCCCACTTGGTCAGGGTGAACTCCCATTGCTAACGTCACGGCCCATGGCCACCGTAGAGGTAAGCGAACAGGTGCAGGCGCCGACCGACCGGGTGTGGGATCTGATCAGCGACCCGACCCACATGTCCGATCTCACCGCGGAATGCATGGCAATGAAATGGACGGGGGGATCCACCGCGCCGGCCGTCGGGGCCCGGTTCCGCGGCAGCAACCGCAATGGTTGGCGACGGTGGTCCACCGCCTGCACCATCGTTCGTTACCAACCAGGCGTGGAGATTGCCTGGGACGTCACTTCCGGGCCGGTAGCTGTAGCTGAATGGAGCTACCGCATCGACGATTCCGCGGGGACCGGACATACCACCATTACCGAGCGATTCGTCGACCACCGGAGCGCAGCCTTTCGAGTCACCAGCCCATATCTTCGAGGTACGAAGGACACGGACGCCCATAACCGCCACAACATGGCGGAGACCTTGGGCCGGATCAAAGTCCGCGCCGAGGCTTGACCACTGTCGGCAGAAGGCAACCGGTGATGACTGGGTCTCCCCTTCCCTGGTGGATGAGCGCCGTCGTCTACCAGATCTATCCCCGGTCATTTGCCGATGCCAACGGTGACGGGATCGGGGACCTTGCCGGGATTCGTGCTCACCTTGACGACTTGGCCTGGCTGGGAGTCGACGCCATCTGGATCTCACCGTTCTACCCATCGCCGATGGTCGATTTCGGCTATGACGTCAGCGACTACTGCAATGTGGATCCCCTCTTTGGAACACTGGAAGAATTCGATGCCTTGGTCGCCGAGGCCCACGCACTCGACCTCCGCATCATCATCGACTGGGTCCCCAACCACACCTCAGATCGGCATCCGTGGTTCCTCGATGCGCTCACCGACCGGTCCAACGATCATCGCAATTGGTACGTATGGCGCGATCCTCGTAGCGACGGGTTGCCTCCGAACAACTGGGTTGCCGCCTTCGACATGTCCGCTCCGACCTGGACCTTCGAGGAGGCCTCCGGCCAGTGGTACCTCCACCTCTTTGAATCCGCCCAGCCCGATCTCAACTGGGACGAACCCGGTGTGGTGGATGCCATGCACGACGTACTGCGGTTCTGGCTCGATCGTGGTGTGGACGGGATACGAGCCGACGTGGTCCACTGCATCGGCAAGGATCCCCAGCTCCCCGACAACCCACCGGAGCTGGCCGCCATTCCTCACTCCGCTCTTAACGACGTGCCGGTCACCCACCAACGACTACGGGATATTCGCAACCTTCTCGACAGCTACCCCGGGGATCGGGTCATCGTCGGTGAGGTCTACCTGTTATCGACCGACGCCGTGGCGACCTACTACGGCAACGGGGATGAACTTCATCTGTCCTTCAACTTCCCGCCGTTGTATGCACCATGGTCGGAGCCCCACTGGCGTCGCTGCATCGACAGTACGGTGCACGCGCTCGCACCTCGCGATGCCTGGCCAACCTGGGTTTTGTCCAATCACGACAACCCGCGACACCGGTCACGCTATGACGCCGCTGCCCTGTTCCGCGGTGAAGATCCGGCCAGCGTCGTGCGTCGGAGCGAACTCCGGGCCCGATGTGCGGCGGTGATGCTGCTTACCCTGCGTGGGACGCCATTTCTCTTTCAGGGCGAAGAGATGGGTCTCCTCGATGCCGTCATTCCTCCCGATCGGGTGGTCGACCCTGGGGGCCGAGACGGATGCCGGGCTCCGTTGCCGTGGGATGGAACCGATCATCACGGGTGGATCGCTCCCGAGGGCATCGAACCTTGGCTCCCCTTCCCCGATGAGTCGTCGACTCGCAACTATGCCAGCCAACGTGACGATCCGGATTCGGTGCTCCATCTGTACCGCCGGCTGATCGCGTGTCGTCGTCGTCACCCAGCCCTGTCATTGGGTGACTTCGTCCTGTTCGATGCCCCTGACGGCGTCCTCGCCTACAGGCGGACAGTAGATGACGAAGTGTGCGCAGCACTCATCAACTTCACCGATACCACCGTGGCGATCGACCATCATTTCGGTATCGAGGCGTCCCTTGGGAGGGCACCCGCGACTGTTGCCATCTCGAGTGACGGATCGGGTGAAGGCTCTCCATTCGACGGGCGTCTGCTACCCGATCAGGCTGTCGTCCTCACCACGTGACGACCCGATGCATGAGCTGCGGGTATCAGGTGCCGAGCGCCGTGGTTGCCTGCAGTACCACTCCGTTGCCGTCGGGATCGTCGAACGTGACGAAGCGCCCCCACGGCGCCGTCTGGACATCGCGAAGTGTCCGAAAGCGCGATCACCCCTCCACCAGGGACTCCGCAAAGCAGTGGTCGGCAACTATTACAGGCTGCTCTGCGACGACGTCGACCATGCTCTCGAAGCGGTCGACCAAATTGGATTCCATCGCGCTCCCTTCTCCACTCGATCCTTGTTCACCCCCTTCGACGTAGTATCGCTCTGGAAGTCGCGATACACCGGACGGTCCGGATAGCGCAGGCTGGAGAGGGCTTATGGGGCACGCCCAGGGCGCCGTGGACCCAGCAGAGGCACAGGGTGAGGCCGCGGCAGAAGACGGGCTGCCGTCTGACTCGACGGGTCAGGGATCTCCGTCACTCGTCGAGCGTGTCGTCGGACCGTATCGCGCCGTTATGAAGTTCCTGGGGCGACGGGCGCTCGCCCGAGTCACGCTTGCCGTGCCGCGCACGCTGCGCTTCATGGTTACGACGGCGATAAAGGGCGACCCGTCCGACGACGTGCCGGCGCCGCGCCTGTCGTTGGGCCTGGTGGCCGGTGTCGCCATGGACGAGGCCCTGCTGGCCATGGCGATGGCGCCCAGCCGGTTTCCCCTACGGGCCGACTACGCTCGAGTGAGCGCCGAACTCGCCGATGCGAGGCGGATGTTCTCCCGCCGGGGTTGGATCGCTCGGCCCGCCTCCTATCACCGCACCCCGCCGCCGCTCACCCCAGAGGACGTCGAGATGAGCGGCGGGTGGGCGCTCGGCCAGCGGTACGAACAGATCACCTACGACAGCGGGTTCTCGCCGCACGCCGGCGAGCCGGGCAGTGAGCGGTGGATGGCCTACGAGCCCAACCGTCGGGCAACGACCACCATCGTCCGTCACCGTGGCGAGCCGCGCCCATGGGTCGTGTGCGTGCACGGGTTCGGCATGGGCTACCCCTTCATGGACTTCATCGGCTTACACACCGCCAAGCTGCACCGTGAGCTCGGGCTCAACGTCGCCATGCCGGTGCTGCCGTTGCACGGGCCGCGCAAGGTGACGCGTGTGAGCGGCGAGCCGTTCCTCTCCTTCGACATGATGAATACCGTTCACGGGTTGACGCAGGCAGTGTGGGACATCCGGCGCCTCGTATCGTGGATCAGGGCCCAGGGAGCCACGTCCATCGGGTTGTACGGAGTCTCGCTCGGGGGCTACGTCGTCTCGCTGCTCGCTGGCATCGAGGAAGGGTTCGACGCCGTGGTGGCCGGCGTCCCGGTGGTGGACTTCCCGACGCTCTTCCACGAGCACAGCCCGGTCCACATCCGAGCTCGATCGATCGAGCACCGAATCATGGGTGGCGTAGCGGAAGACGTCTACCGAGTGGTGTCGCCGATGAGCTTCGAGTCGAAGGTGCCGCGCGATCATCGGTACGTCTTCGCAGGCTATGGCGACCGCCTGGCCATGCCGGAGCAGGCGCGCAGGCTGTGGGAGCACTGGGACAAGCCGCGCATCAGCTGGTACTCAGGAAACCACCTGGGCTATCTGTGGTCACGCCAGGCGGCGGCGTTCCTCGGGGAGTCGTTGGCGGCGTCCGGGCTCAGCTGCACTCGCGCTGCCGACGAGGGCTGAACGTTGGAGCCGATGGGAAAGAATCCACGACGACGTGGTCTCGGACTTGGTCTCCCATGCGTACCCCTCTTCGCTTGACAGCGGAGAGATCTAACCTGGAGCATTCGTCCGGCCGCTGAGCAAGCCCTACGCGCGTCTGAGGTGCGGATCGAGTTTTCGGACACTACGGGCTGACAAGCATCACCATGGCCTCCGGGGCAGCGCTCCCGAAGAAGCGATCCGCCAGCCGAAAGAGGACTTCGGGATGTGCCACGCCCGGCTGCAGAGCTTCGCAGCGAACTGCCTGTGGTGGCTGGCCTCGTCCTTCGGCTACACCGCGGCCCGTAGGTTCGGGACTTTGGACCCTAGGAGATCGAGTTCCGCCGGCGTAGGTTCTCCCCATGGGACACGGGAACGACGGACTGTTCCTCGACCTTGCGGGGCTGGGGGAGGACGAACTGGTACTGCGAGACCAGGCCCACCGGATCGCCGTGGAGATACTCCGGCCGGCGGCGTGGGCCCTCGACCGGATGACCCCGACGGAGCGCATCGCTCCCGGGTCCCCCTTCTTCACGACGATGGCGACATTGAAGTCCCTCGGTTATCACCGATTGTTCCTGCCCGCGGAGGCGGGCGGCCCGGAGGAACCGCTCTCTCCGCTCGCCCAGTCCGTGGTCCTCGAGGAGCTGGGCTGGGGAAGCCTCGGGCTGGCGACTGCCTTCTTGGTCGACATGCTCCCGGTGATCACCATGTCCCGGTTCGGGAGCCCGGAGCTGCAGGCCGAGCTCATGGTGCCGTGGGTCGAGGACGAGACGGGTGCCTTCCACGGGTGCTGGGCCATCACCGAGCCGGATCACGGGAGCGACTTCATCGGGCAGCGCGACGGGGACGCTCGGACCTACGGCCGGGGCCAGCTGGTGGCCGAGCCGGGCGACGGCGGCTGGGTGCTGCGGGGCCAGAAGTCGGCGTGGGTGAGCTCGGGTCCGATTGCCACCCATGCGGCCGTCCACGCCCAGGCCGGCCGCGACGGCGACCTGTTCCACAGCCTGTTCGCCGTCGTCCCCCTCGACCATCCCGGGGTGCGGCGAGGCGCTCCCGCCGACATGCTCGGCGTGCGGGACGATCCCCAGGGTGAGCTGTTCTTCGACGAGGTCTTCGTGCCGGAACGCAATGTGCTCGTCCCGCCTGGGCCCTTCTACCCGGTCTTCGGGGACCAGCTGCTGTGCCTGACGAGCTCGGTCATCTCCAACGTCGCCGCCGGCGTGGCCCGTGCCGCCTTTGAGGAGGCGCTCCACCATGCCCGCCAGCGCATCCAGGGCGGTGTCCCCATCGCTCGCCACAAGAACATCCAGCTCACCCTGTACGCGATGTTCGAGCGCGTGGAGACGGCACGCGCCTACTCCCGCGCTGCACTGGCCCACACGCAGGCGAACGTCCCCGGGTCGTCCCCTGGGGCCCTCGGGGCGTCGCCACGCCACACCCGCGCCGCGCAGGTGTACGCCAAGCGGGCGGCCTACGAGGTCGCCCATGATGCTTTGCAGGTATTCGGCGCCCAGGGGTTGAGCCGCGACTCGCTGATCGAGAAGCTCTTCCGCGACGCGCGGAGCCTGCTGATCGAGGACGGGACGCTCGAGGTGCTGGCCCTCGACGCCGCCCGCGACCTGGTCCAGAACTACGAGCACGAGACCTACGACCTCGAGGAGATGATGGCGACATGGTGACCATGAAGAGCACACCGCTGGACGCACCCCTGTTCCAGATGGACCCGGAGCGCGGGGTCGAGTACTGGGGCTGCCGGGCCGTCATGGCCGGCTTCACCGTGGCCGGCGACGTGGCCGACCTCGTCCCGCGCGGCCTCCACCTCGACTCCCCGGCGCTCGGTGCTGTCCTCGTTGCCGACTACGGCGCCAGCACGCTCGGCCCCTACCGCGAGTTCGTCTCCCTCTTGCGGGTGGTGGACGACGACGGCGTCGACGGCCTCTACGTCCCCTACATCTACGTGACCAATGACGCGGCGATGGCGGCCGGCCGCGAGGTGCTGGGCGCTCCGAAGAAGTTGGCGGCCATCGACGTGCAGGTCCGCCCGGAAGAGGTGGTCGGCACGCTCGCGCGCCCGTCCGACTGCACGCTGGCCAGCGTCATCGTCTCGCCGGCCGAGCGGCTGCCCGCCGAGATCCTCGATGCCTTCCTGCCTTCGGGCACCCCGTTCTACTCGCTGCGCCACCTTCCGGGGCCGCCAGGGGCGACACAGGTCCACGAGCTCATCCAGTGGAACTGCGACCTTGCTACTCGCAAGGACGCCTTCGGAGACGACCTGCGGTTCACCGGTCCCGGTTCGGTCACCTACCCGGCCCGCTCCGCGGTGGACCCCGTCCATCGGCTGGAGGTGGACACGTTCGTGGCCGCCGCCTACCTCGAGTTCGACATGCGCCTCACCGCGGGCAAGTGCGTCTGGTCCGAGACGGTGGCGGCCGCGACGGCGCAGGAGGCCGAACCGGCAGGCGCCCCTGCGTAGGCGGGACTACCCGGTCGCTGCCGCGCCGTGCCGTCTCCGAGGCAGGCGTGCCGGGCGGCATCGGAACCCATCTCTTCCGGCGCTGTTTCGCACTCGTAATGCGTCGGCATGGAGCCATGGGTTTATTGAAAAGGGCTATCCATCGAACTCAGGTTCGCTTTGGACCCTCGCTGCCGGCTATGGGCCTTCTCTCGTGCACGACCCGATGGACAACGGCGTTAGGTCCGAAAACCCACTGGTACGTGTGACCGGGAACTTTTCACCTCAGGTCTCCCTGAATCTCACCGCAGGTAGGAATGACTGATTTCCTCTCCGTCCGGTCGCACGGTTGGTGGGATGTGGACGGCAATCCAAAGTGCGGTCGACTTGTTTATCCTGGCCAGGATAGGAATCGAGTTTCCGGACACTACGGGCTCGCTCACGCTTCGTCGTACCCGGAGATGGCCGAGGCCGGTCGGCGGTGTCCGTCGTGTCGTGCGGCGTGCCCCGGTTGGGCAGGACAGCCAGCACCACGAAGCTGGCGACGCCCACGACCACGGCGGCTACGGTGAGAGCCTGATCCATTCCGCTCACAAACGAAGCGCGGGCCGCCGAGGACAGGGCCTGGCCGGTGGGCCCGGGCACGTGTTGCGCCACCGCCTGGGCGCCGCCCAGCGACCCGAGGACCAGGTGTCGGATGTCCTCGGGTATCCGAAATCCGGCCAAGAGGGAGCTCATCTGGGAGCGGTAGTGCGCGTTGAGCACTGTCCCGAGCACGCCGACTCCGAGCGCACCGCCGATCTGCAACGCGGTGTCGTTAGTGGCCGAGCCGACCCCGGCCTCTGCGGTCGGGATCGAGCCCATGACCGACTCGGTGGACGGTGCCATGGCGAGGCCGACACCGATACCGATGAGGACGAAGGCGGGCACCAGGTCGGCGTAGGTGCTGTGCATGCTGGTGTGCGACAACAGGCCGAGGCCGACGGCGATGAGCAGCATGCCGGTGACGACGACCGGCTTGGTGCCCAGCCAGCGGGAGCGGGCCAGCAGCACCGAGAGGGGCGCGGCCACCAGGAGCACCAGGGCGATGGGGGCGATCCGCAGGCCGGTCTGCAGGGGGCTGAAGCCCAGCGAGAACTGGAGGTACTGGGTCATCAGGAAGAACATGCCCAGCAGGGCGAAGAGCACGAGGGCCAGCGAGGCGATGGCGGCGCTGAAGCGACGGTTGCGGAAGAACCGCAGTGGCAGCATGGGGTGCTCGCTGCGCCGCTCCCACAGCACGAAGGCGACGATGGCGCCGGCGCCGCCGCCCAGCGCGCCGAGGGTCAGTGGCGACGTCCACGTTCGGTTGGGGGCCTCGATGATCGCCCACAGCAGCAGCCCCAGCCCGGCCATGGACAGCAGCGCGCCGAGCGGGTCGGCGCGTTTGGACAGCGGGCTACGGGAGTTGGGGACAAGCCAGAGGGTGGCGACGAGGCCGGCGATGGCGATGGGGACGTTGATCAGGAAGACCGATCCCCACCAGTAGTGGTCGAGTAGGAAGCCGCCGAGGACCGGCCCGACCGCCACCCCAAGCCCGGCCGTGCCCGACCAGATGCCGATGGCCCGGGCCCGGTCCCGGTCGGTGGTGAAGACGTTGGTCAGGATGGATAGGGTCGACGGCATGATCGCCGCAGCGCCGACACCCATGCAAGCCCGGGCGATGATGAGGCGGTCCGGGGACCCGGACCAGGCGGAGAACGCAGAGCCGCCGGCGAACGCGGCCAGGCCGGCCATGAACACCCACTTCCGCCCGACCCGGTCGCCCAGTGCCCCGAGGGACAGCAGCAGGCCGGCAAAGACAACCGCGTAGGCGTCGACGATCCATTGCAGCTGGCTGGAGGTGGCATTGAGGCCTCGAACGATCGACGGGAGCGCCACGTTCAAGATGGAGTTGTCGACACTGATGAGCAACAAGGTGATGCACAGCACCGACAAGATGGCCCAGCGTCGTCCACGACCGCGGTACGAAGCGCCACCCGTCGGGCTTGACGTCCCGGCAGGCTCTACGGCGCGGTTAGGCGCTTTCCAGGTCCTGGCCATCTGGCCTATGGTACCGACCGTGCCTGGCGCAGCCGCCAGCAAGCGGTTCGGTGCGATCGAGAGGTCGGCTGCAGCGAACAAGCCCGTCGCCAGGAACAGCCCGCTGCCTACCACAACAACCGCCGGCAGCTCCGCCCCGAAGCCGATGTATAGGGCCCACATCCGATGGGCTCTCAACCACGCGACAGGAATCGCGACAGGAATAATTTCTGGCGCGCCGGCGCTCACCGCACGTTTCGGGGCGGGACCACGACTAGTGCCGCGACCGGCAACGTTCACCCAGTTTCGGCCGCGTGATACCGGGCGGTCGACGGCAAACCACTGCCAGTGACCGCCCGTACTGGATCTACACTTCCAGGATGGTTGGGGTGATCGTTGCCTGGCGGCCGGGATCACCGGTTCTCCGATATACCCAGGGTGGTTCAGTCCACTCCCACAATCGTTTGACGACGGCTCGACAACGGTGATAACAGGAGGAGGTCGGCTTCGTACCTCGGGAGGGTTTATGCAAGTTCGTCGGTTCGTACGCAGACTGGCCGCAGGTCTATCGGTGACGCTGGTAGCCGGGCTGATGGTCGCATCCGCAGCACCCGCCGGGCACGCGTCTGCCTCCACAGTGGCGCCTCGTGCCGCCGCCGCCACCAGCGGATACTGGATGGTCGGATCCGATGGCGGGATCTTCGCCTTCGGTGACTCGTCGTTCCACGGCTCCATGGGTGGTACCCCGCTCAACCGGCCCATCGTCGGCATGGCTGCCACCCCTGACGGCCAGGGCTACTGGATGGTCGCCTCCGACGGCGGCATCTTCGCCTTCGGTGATGCCACCTTCAACGGATCGATGGGAGGTCATCCGCTCAACCAGCCCATCGTCGGGATGGCTGCCACCCCTGACGGCCAGGGCTACTGGATGGTCGCCTCCGACGGCGGCATCTTCGCCTTCGGTGATGCCACCTTCAACGGATCGATGGGAGGTCATCCGCTCAACCAGCCGATCGTCGGGATGGCTGCAGCCGGTACCGGCAACGGCTGCGACGTGCTGCTCACCGCCCCGGTCGGACACCACTGCCTGTTGCCGTGGCCCAACGACGCCTTCACGGTCCCGTCAAACACCGCAACTGGACGCCGACTCAACATCTCGTCCGGGGTGGATCCGGCCAACGTCGCCGGTGTCCACGTGGGAACCACCTACCAGAACCAAGGCGGCGGGTTCTCACCGGGTTCGGTCATCATGACCTATGTGGCCAACCTCGATCTCACCCAGTCCGGGATCGCCACGTCCACCGACATCGGATTGTCGCTGGCCCCGAACGCCCCCATCGTCATCTTCGACACCGTGACCCACGCCCGGGTGCCGTACTTCGCCGAGCTCGATGCCCAGACCTCGAACACGGCCGAGCAGTTGCTGCTCATCCACCCGGCGGTGGCGCTCACCGAAGGACATCGCTACGCCGTGGCGTTGCTCAACCTGGTCGACACGTCGGGGCAGCCCATCCCGCCGCTCGCCTCGACCATGGCCGCCCTGTCCGGAACGCTGGCCCCCTTTACCCGGGGCGCCCACATCAAGTCCGTCATCCGGGACGACCTGGCCTCGGTGCTGGGTTCGACGGTGCCCTTCATGGCCTGGGACTTCACCGTGGCCAGTGCCCACAGCCTGGCCGGACCGGCGCTCACCATGCACGATCTGGCCTACCAGTGGCTCGGCACCCACCACCTGCCCATTTCGGGTACGCCGACGGTACCGGTAGCCGACTACGCACCGAGCTACGCCGTCACCTCGGTGACCACCACGGCCGGCGTACGGGACGTGCACGGGACATTTCAGGTGCCGCTGTTCCTGCAGGACACGTCGCCATACTCGTCCATGGTCACCGATGCCTCCGGGGCTCCGGCCATCAACGGCGATCTCACCTGGACGGCCAACTTCATCTGCGTGATGCCGTCCACCATGCAACCGGCCGGACCGGCCCTCCCGACCGTCTATGGCCACGGACTCCTGGGTAGCGCCAGCGAGGTCGAGGGTAGTTCGTTCTCCGGCGGGGTCAGTCGCAACATGATGGGATGCGCCACCGACTGGGTCGGGATGTCCTCGAACGACCTCCCGAACGTGGCCCGCAATCTGAACGACATGTCGACCTTTTACACCCAGGTCGACCACATGCTCCAGGGTTTCGTGAACTTCCAGTTCCTGGGCCGACTGATCAACTCGCCGGCCGGCTTCGCCACGAGCACCGCCTTCCAGGACGGCAGCCAAAACGCGCTCTTCCAGGTGGGCCAGTGCAACTTCATGGGGTACAGCCAAGGCGGCATCATGGGTGGCGCGGTCTCGGCAGTCTCGACGGAGTGGACCCACGTCATCCTCGGCGTGCCCGGGATGGACTACGGGGGACTCTTGCTCAACCGCTCGACCGACTGGAACAGCTTCGCCTCGATCTTCGACAAGGCCTACACCGACCCAGTGGACGAGCAGGTGGTGCTGCAGCTCGCCCAGCTCCTGTGGGACCAAGGGGAGAACGAGGGCTACGCCGAGCACCTGACCTCCGATCCCTACCCGGGCATCCCGGCCAAACAGGTGTTCATCATCGAGAACTACGGTGACCACCAGGTGGGCAATGCCTCCGCCGAGATGCTGGCCCGGACGATCGGGGCCCAGAACCACCAACCCGCCTTCGATCCGTCGTTCTTCGGCGCCGCGCCGAGGCTGGACGTCCCGGTCACTCCCCAGTGGGGGCTGACCGCCCTGGACCAGTCCAAGCCGGCCCCAGCCGGTCTGGTGCTCTGGGACTACGGGACGCCGACCCCACCCACCACCAACCTGGCGCCGAATGGGCCGGCCTACGGCGCCGATCCCCACGGGTTCGGCCGTGGCAATTCGTTGCTCCTGGACCAGATCACCACGTTTGTCTCCAGCGGGGTGATCCCGAACGAGTGCGGTCCCTCCGCCTGCCAGAGCTCATCGCCCTGAGGTCTCGAACCCGTCGACCGCGGCTCTCCGGTGGTCGGTACCGGCGTCGATCCGGTGACCTCGCGCTTTTCAGGCGCGCACTCTACCAACTGAGCTACCCAACCTCGCCTGGGCGAACCGAGATGGCGGACCTGACGGAATTTGAACCCGCGACCTCCGGCTTGGCAGGCCAGCGTGCCCTCCAAACTGCACCGCAGGTCACCGACAAAACTCGTTGACCCGGTTCTTTTGGGTTCCGGCCTGGCGCCACTTCACCATTCGCAGCGGGCGGCGCGACCATTCAAGGTCTTTACGCGACCGGATTCATCTCAGCCAGCCGGGCAACGTCGGGCTCGAGAAGGGACTCGTCGTCGCGACTCACGGCCGTTCCGGTCTTACCTGATCCGTCACTGCCGATGAGGGCAGCCTTCGGAGCCACCCGTTGCCGGGTGGCGGTGCCGGTATCACCTGATCAATCGGGGTTGGGGTTCCGTAAGCAGCCGACAGTCGCCCGCCACGCTCGATGACCTGACCGAAGTCCCATTCCCCACCACCACTCTCTGTGGTGCTACAACGATGGGGAGCCAACACAACATGTCCCGGGGTAGAGCCTGTTCACTCCATCGTTCCCGCTCCCGCCAGTACCGATCCGGCGGTCGCCGCCAGCCTGGATCGCGACGTGAGCGCCTCCGGCTATTCGCTCCTTGAGCTTCGAGACGACCTCGCCCGGTGGGCGGGGCTGCTGATGGGCCGGAGTCCCAAGCCTTGATGCCACTCAACCTGTCGCAGTGACGAGTATGTCTGGCTCCCAGGGGAACTGGACTACGGAACACCGACTACTCGATCAACGGGCCATGCCAGTACCACGGGCCGCCATCGTGGCCCCTGTGGGATGCGACCAACGGGGCTGCCTCGGCGGGCTGCGAGGGAGGTACGGCCGGGCAAACGCGCAAGCGTCGCGCACAGACGTAGGGTTGGTCATGGACAAATCGCAGCCGACACATGAGCAGGTGGCGGCGGCGACCGCCCGTACCGCCGCAACGATGCGCGTGCAAGCGGTCCCCGTGAACGTCTACGAGACGACGGCTGCTTTGGTGATCGTTGCCCCGCTGCCAGCAGTCACCGTTGACGATGTGACTGTTGCATTGCGGCCCGGCAAACTGCATTTCCAAGCTTTACTTCGTAGCGCGGGTCCGCGGACATATTTGCTTCACGAGTGGGAGTACGGCGGCTACGAGCGGGAAATCGAGCTTCCTGACGGATTCGGCAGCAGCGTCGAGGCGAGCCTCGCCAATGGCCAATTGGTCGTCCGGGTGCTGCGAGGTGAGTTCACCGAATCGATTGCCATCCATCCGACTGCGCCGTAGCAGATTCGGATTCAGCAGGCTCCGACTCGCAATAGTCAGCCTGGGCGGAATCTGCGACTGTCGCGATGCACACGTTGAGGGTCAACGTCATCCGAACTCTGGCTCCCAGTGAAACTGGACTACGGAATACCGACTACTCGATCAACGGGCCATGCCAGTACGTGGGCCGAGGGGCCCGGCGAACAGCCGAGGATCGCTCTCGGTGGCTGGCTGAGCTAGGACCTGTGTTGGCAGCGCCGCGGCGAGGGTGCCAGCCACTCCGGCGGACGCGACTGCAATCTCTACCGTCGAGTCATCCATGAGCCGATCCCCCAAGTCGCCGACGATAGTGCGCAGCACTCAACACAGGCGTCAGGAGCCAGCATTGGCAGGCAGACTCGACTGTCCGATAGAGGAACCCCCTGCGCGACTGGGCGACCGATCAGCCCCACCCGAGCTGAACTGGAGCGGCGGAGTCCCGTAAGACCCGCTATGCCGACGTCGGCATAGGACCCGTCCGGTGAACCGTCCGCCGTGCGGGGGGAATGTCAAACCGCCGGTTCCGAGCGTGGCTCTAGCATGTACATGAAGCGCGATAGGAGGCACCAGTGGAGACCGTGACTGGCTCCGACCCAGAAACGACCGTACGCCTTCGGCTTTGGCCCTGGTTCATTGGTGGCGTGGTAATCGGCTGTCCTCTGGTCGTTGTTCTGCCGGTACTGACGTTGGCCGCCTCGATTCTCTGTCTGATCGTTGCTCTCATCCGTCGGCACACACGAGCTGGCCAGTGTTCGCGGGCAGTCGGAATGGGATTCCTCCTCCCCATGTTCGTGTACCTCGGGTTGGCCGCACTCCACCACGTCTAGGCCTCGCCACGTACGGAGCCTGGGCCTCTTGGTCGCAGGTTGAGTCGGTGCCATCCGATGGCCGTGGAGCCCGTGGTTCTTCCCCGACCTTCAACCCGGATGCTTGGACTCCTCTGCCGGCTGTCCTCTAAGAGCTTCTCCAACTCGGCAATGCGAGCGTCGCGGTCGCCAGCGCCTCGGTCAGCTCACCCACCCGGCTTCGAGACGAACAACGACTGTCTGCAAGCTGGCGAACGCTGCCGCGTCACTGCTCGGAGAGGGGTCGCGCGTCGGAATTCCCAACGGTACGCGCGGTCCCCGCCAGGTGGTGGACCCCGCTATCCAAGTACCTTACGCTGGGTAATCGGCGTCAGTAGTCATGCGTAGGTCAACGTCCCAATCAAGGCCTGTTGAACCGATTTTCCTTGCTATTACTGAAGATCCAAGAAAGGCAGGTTGTAGGTCGAGGCCTGCGGTGGATGGAGTGAGGAAGTCCGCTACGACAGAGGCCCGTTCGCCCATCGCGACATCGACGATTTCGAAACCCGTAGCTTCATTAAAGAGTGTACGCCAGGTGTAACTAGAAAAACGCCAAAAATCCCATGGCTCATCATGCACGGGCCATGTCTGGTGCGTTCCAACGAACACGAGGCCATCGATCTTCAAAATGGAATTCATCTCGACTACCGCCTTCCAGGGCATGGCGAGATGTTCAATTGTGGAAAGCGAAAAGATGGCATCGACGCTCGAGCTGGGAAAGTAGTCACTGATCTTGTGTGCATCTCCAACAACATCGACGTTGGGACCATCAATCACGTCAAAACCGCTGTAAGTCGCATCTTTTGGCAACCATCCGACATGCACGTTCCCGGATCGGGCCCGAGACCCGACTTCCACAATCGTAGGGGCACCGAGTGATCTCACCATTTCATGAAACTGAAGGTACAACTGATTAAAAGGATCCGCCCCTAAATTTCTGTTGAGGTTCTCGGCAAGCGCCGCCGGCCCGCGACTCATGCGAAACACCAAGCTGGCCTGTCTGGCGTCATCAGCGTTTGGAACTGCGACTCTGAGCGAGAATCGACACCTCTTCGCCCTGTCGCCATGGTGGGTCGCAATGTCAGGACTTGCTAGGCCATAGCCGCGTGCCTTGATCAACTTGCCACCCGGCAGCTGGACAGATATCGATCTCACGCGGTAGCGAGGGTGAAACGCCCAGCCATCCACATAAAGGTGACCGCGGAAGTGCGACAGGTGATCGACAGACCAAACTAGCGATTCCGAATCCATCGATCCCGACTTCTGTACCGGGTCTTTTAAGGATCGGCGGATCAAAGAAGAAATATCCCGCCGGAGGCGACTGATCGTCGGACCGAGGCGACTCGAACCGGTCTGTCGATTTCTCATGCAAGCAAAGTGTACTTGGATAGCGGGGTCCACCA
>PLZF01000055.1 GCA_003152015.1 Acidimicrobiaceae bacterium
TCCACGATGTCTCGCGACATCACAACAGTGGGCCGTACAGGACTCGAACCTGTGACCCCTTGCGCGTCATGCAAGTGCGCTACCAGCTGCGCCAACGGCCCGTGAAGGAGGACGATACCACTGAGGCTGGGCGAGACCGACGGAAATCCGTTGGCGGACCCATAGAACGAGTGGACTGGTCCCGATCCTCGGCCCCACTGTGTCGTTGTCTCGCCGGGTAATGAAGTCTCTCGCGGGCACCCCCGAGACGTGGCCCACTCGACTGGTCGTGATCAGCGGAGCACTACTCGGAGCGGTCGCTCTTCAGCTGGCTGTCGGCGTAGCTGCCGGGTTTGAACAACCCATCGGAGTCGTCACCGCGACAGAAGCGGGGGCTTCGGAAGCGTTGCATTCGAGATTCGTCCTGGCCAACCAGTGGGCCGCGCCGTTGGCCAGTATCTTGCTGATCGGTGCGGTAGTGCTTCCATCCCACATGATCGGCACCACCGAAGCCGCCGACGGCCCTCAGCTCAACGGCCAGACGACCCGCCTGTGCCGGGCGTGTGCGTGATCGCTGCACTGACCTTGGCGGCGGCCATCGTCGGAGTTGTGAGCGACATCTCGCGGCCGGCATTCCCCGCCGGCACCATTTCGATTCAGTTTCCCTCTCTGGCACAGCACATCGTGGGCGTTCTCTTCGCCGCGGTCGCCGAATGGTTGGCCCTTGGGTCGATTGCCGAGTTGCATTCGCATCGTCATCGGTCAACGACCCGCGCTCACACCTGGCTTAGGGCTTGTGGCATGTCCCGCTCGATTGCCTCCCACCCGCCCAGCCTGTTTCGCCGTTCTATCTCCACCTGGTGTCCGCCCCTCACGCCGAACAACCGCTTCGCCATTAGCAGATAGATCACGATAGCCACGTTGATCACCAGGGTAACCACCTTGAATACGCTGACCCCGGCCACCAGTTCGTAGATCTCGAACGGCACCAGCATGGTGGTTGCCACGAAGGTCAGATACTCGGCCCACCGCTTGGCCAACCACAACCCGACTATCTCGGCCGCTTCCAGTACGGCATAGGCGGAAATCGCCAATCCCATCGTCACCAGATGGTGAGGTGAGTAATGGAATGCATTGCGAAGGTGACCCAGCACCCCCCTCACGCTTGTTGCCCCCGGATCCCCTCCTGACAGGTCGTTCATGATTTGGTTGTAGTCGTGCTGTACCGCGGCGTGATGCCGGGCAAAGGTAAATAGGGCTGCGGCCAGCGCGGTGAGCACTACCACGTGAATGGCACGATCGAAGGCGATCAGCCAGAACACGTAGCGATCACGAAGCACCGGACCCCGATCCGGAAGTTCGATCTCGGCGCGGATGGGAACCGGATCGCCTGTCGTCGAACTGGGTATCTGATGCGGGAACCAGCCGTCACAGCGAAGGCAGCGGAGCCAGCGCATGCCGTCTATCTCTCGAACCAACAGATGGTCGTCCCTGGTGATCTGAGCGGCATCCTTGCCAACAACCACGTGATCTCGCCACGCACAGGTCAACAACTCGTAGCGGTTGGTCGGTTATCCGGCGTGAGCCACCCCCCGCACCATAGGCTGCTATCCGCCGGCACAAGCGAGGAGGTAGTCATGGAGATCGACGTCAACACCCACACCGCACGCATCGCGGACCAGGGTTACACGATTGTCGAGGACGCCATCGATATGGATCTCATCAACTCACTGGATGAGGATCTGCGGCGTCTCGAGCGTGACCTGGATATCGTCCCGGCGGGCAACGTGTTCGAAGGGACCCACACCACCCGGATCTACAACTTGCTCGTCCACGGACCCCTCTATGAGGGCATCCCGGTTCACCCGAGCATTCTCCCCATTTGCGAGAAGGTGCTCGACCCAGGCTTGCTGGTGTCATCGCTCTCTTCCATCGCCATTGGCTCCGGTGAGACACCCCAGCCGATCCACGCTGACGATCAGGTGCTCCCTCTCCCGAAGCCACATCCGGCCACCGTCTGTAACACCATGTGGGCGCTGACCGACTTCACCGAGGAAAATGGAGCCACCCGAATCATCCCCGGCTCCCACCTCGCTTCGGAATCACCCGACCTTGTCACCAGCTACGACTCGATTCCGGCCGAAATGCCCAAAGGGAGCGTTCTCGTGTGGCACGGCAGCCTGTGGCACGGAGGCGGCGCCAACACCACTGACACCCGTCGGGTCGGCATCGCCATGAATTACTGCGCCGGTTACATCCGGCAGCAAGAGAACCAGCAGCTGGGTATCCCCCGCGAAACCGCCAAGCATTTTCCTCGTCGGTTGCAACAGTTGGTCGGGTACGGGATCTACAACGGCCTGATCGGCCACATCGACAAACATCTCCCGGCGAATGTCCTGATGGGGGACCCGGAAGACTCATTTCTGCTTTGGGACTACGCCAAACCGTCAGCCAGCTGAATCCCCACGGCACCCGGTTTGGGGCACCCGTGTGGGTCGGTCAGAAGTGGCGGATAAGCGGAAGAACGCTCACCTTGGTCGGACCGGGGACACCCGCGGCCGCCGATGCGGGGCCGAGCTTGTTCTCCAAGAAAGTCTGGAAGGCCTCCTGTGAGGTCCATACCTCGGACAGGATTGCGCCGCCCTCATCGCTGGAGCCCGATATGTGGTATTCGCAGCCCTCGGGAAGATTTTCCCGCAAATCCATGTCGTCGGTGAGCCTCCAGTACGACTCGGCGCTCATGCCAGCGCCAGGTGCCCATTCACTTACAATAAGGACAGACATCGCATTTTGCCCCTTCTGCTCTTCACTGGCTCCTCAGGTAGTCGCCGTCACGGCGCAGCCTAGGTCGCAATTTTCTGATCGGCTCGGATGTTCTCGACGATCTCAGATGGTGCTGGGGCGATCCGCCTCTGGTCGAAGCCCTCTGCATCCAACCCTTCTAGAGGCGGCGGGCGGAATCGAACCGCCGTACGGGGCTTTGCAGGCCCCTGCCTGAACCACTCGGCCACGCCGCCGTGGCGTCCCGGGATCCTAGCCTTTCGACATGATGGTTGAATCTTCCTATGCGCATCGGATTGATTGCCCCACCGTGGACCCCCATCCCGCCCAAGCTCTACGGTGGCATCGAACTGGTGGTCGACCAACTGGCCAGAGGATTGCAGGATGCGGGTCACGATGTCCTTCTGTACGCCACCGGTGATTCAACCTGCCCGGTGCCGCGGGATTGGATACTCCCCGAAGCCCAGGGAATGCGGATCGGTATGGCCGTTCCCGAAATCCGACACGTGATCCACGCCTATGAGGCGCTGAGCGACTGTGACGTGGTGCACGACCACACGGTGATGGGGCCGTTCCATGCCGAGCACTACCCCGACCTTCCGGTTGTCACCACCATCCATGGCCCGTTCAATGAAGAGCTCACTGACCTCTACCGAGCGATTGCCCACCGGGTTCCGATCGTGGCGATCTCACATGCCCAGCGTCGGGCCGCTCCCGACGTGCCAGTGGCCAGGGTCATCCATCACGGTGTCGACGCCGACCAGTTCCCGGTGGGGGACGGGAGTGGAGACGCCGAGGGGCCCTATGTCCTGTTTTTGGGTCGGATGAACCCTGAAAAGGGTGCTCACCGCGCCATCGCCATCGCCCGCGCCGCCGGAATCCGCGTGCTGATGGCGGCCAAGATGCGCGAACCCCAAGAGATGCAGTACTTCGCCGAACAGGTTGAACCTCTGCTCGGGCCCGACGCCGTGTACCTGGGCGAGGTATCCCACGAGCGGAAACTCGAACTTCTGGCTGGGGCGTCGGCATTGGTGTTCCCCATCCGGTGGAACGAACCGTTTGGCATGGTGATGATCGAAGCCATGGCCTGCGGCACCCCGGTGCTCGCCTTCCCAGAAGGGGCGGCGCCCGAAGTGGTGGACGACGGCAAAACCGGATTTCTCTGCGACGACAAAGCAGCCATGGTCGAAGCCATCGGTCGACTCGGGGACTTGAAGCGATCCGATTGTCGGCTATCGGTGGAGGGTTACTTCTCCACCAACCGCATGGTGGCCGAGCACATCGATCTTTTCGAAACCCTGGTGAACTGAGTCTCGAAGCAGCTACCTATCGGGGCGCCACGGAAATCAATGTCTGGTCAGAGGTGCCTCAGAAGGCGTGATCAGGCCCGGCGGTGAAGCAGAAACCAGCCCAACGCCCCGATGATCGCCACCACCACCACCGCCTTGATCAAAAACCATATGAGCCCGACGATGGAGCTAAGTATCGCGAACGCCACCACCACGGCGATGACCGCCCCGCCCACCAACAGCACTGCGTCAAGCAGCTTGAGCCCGGAGGATTCGCCTTCAGCCATAGTGCCATGCTAACCGGCGGGCCGAGAGACCTGGTGGCAGGGAACCCGTGACCGGCCGCGAGGCCCGATCAGTCGTGGTGATGGTACGGTCCGCCAGTGTCCATGCGTGCGCGCCGACAGGTGCTCATAGACAATCTCGACCTCCACGGCGCCGCTTTCTGCCACGCCTATACCAAGATCGCCGACGAGTGGCTCACCGACCTCTACGAACAGGCCACCAGCGGTGATGGCCGGGGGATTGCACTGGTGGCGGTGGGGGGATATGGACGCCGAGAGCTCTGCCCATTCAGCGATCTAGACGTGGTGCTGCTCCATCGTGGGCGCCGGGACATCTCGGCCACCGCTGACAAGATCTGGTATCCGGTCTGGGACGAGGGAATCGCTCTTGACCACAGTGTGCGACGACCCAGCGAAGCCATCGAGGTGGCCAACGAGGACCTGCGAGCCGCTCTCGGCCTGCTCGATGCCCGAGTGGTGTGTGGGGACGAGAGAGTGGCCGAGCCCCTCATTGTCGAGGCGCGTGAACGTTGGGCGAAACAGAAGCCACCCTGGTTGGGCGTCCTCGCCGATCTGGTGGCCGAGCGTCACGCTGCTCACGGTGACGTGGCGTTTCTGCTCGAACCCGACCTGAAGGAGTCACACGGCGGTCTTCGGGACGCCACCGCGCTGCTCGCCATGATGCAGGCGGTACCCGTGCTCGCCGACTACGTGGACACCGCCGCCATCAGTGACGCTTCTTCCGTTCTCACCCGCGTCCGGGTAGAGCTCCACCGCCAATCGGGTCGCGAACTCAACAAACTCCTGCTTCAAGAGCAGGACCAGGTGGCGACTTCGCTCGGAGAGCCCGATACCGACTCATTGATGGCGGCGGTCGCCACTGCGGGCCGCACGGTGGCCTGGGAGGCAGACGACGCATGGCGAAGGCGGAGCGCATGGTCCCGCTCCCTGGGAACGAGAAAAGGGTGGTCGTTCCCCGGGCGGAGGGGCGGATCGCCAAGCTCGCCGGCCGACGGAATCACCCCGGTCCCCTCCGATCCCGATATCGGAATTTCCGACGGGGAAGTGGTGCTGACCGACTCGGGGGATGTCACCCACGATCCTTCCCTTTCGCTGCGATTGGCCGCGGTGGCAGCCGAGCAGAATCTGCCCATCTCACGAGACGCCCTCAACCTCCTCGGTCGAAAAGCGCCGCCTCCACCGACTCCATGGCCCGAGTCGCTCCGCACCACGCTGGTTCGGGTACTCGCCGCCGGTCGCCCAACCATCGCCGCCCTCGAGGCCCTTGACCAACGCGAGCTACTCGCCCGGTATCTTCCCGAATGGAGCGCGGTACGAAACAAGCCTCAACGCAATCCGTATCATCGCTTCACGGTCGACCGTCACCTGTTGGAAGCAACCGCCAACGCCGCCGCCCTGGCCCCCCGGGTACAACGGGTGGACCTCTTGTTGGTAGGGACCCTCCTCCACGACATCGGGAAGGGATTCCCGGGCGACCACACCGAGGTCGGGGTGACGATGGCAGCCGACATCGGGGCGCGTTTGGGTTTTTCGCCCGAGGATGTCGAGGTTCTCGTTTCGCTGGTGAGGCTGCACCTACTGCTTCCCGACACTGCAACCCGTCGGGATCTCGATGACCCGGCGACCGCCCAGCGGGTGGCCGACGAGGTGGGCGACCGGATGACCCTCGACCTACTCGCCGCGTTGGTCGAGGCGGACAGTCTCGCCACCGGACCATCGGCATGGGGCTCATGGAAGGCCGGGCTTCTGGCTGATCTGGTCGAGCGGACAGGAAAACTACTGGCCGGGGAGTCTGTGACTCCTCCCACCACCTGGGTGACCAACGACCTCAGAAGCATCATGGAGACGGTTCGCGCTCGCCAGGCACCCGCCATCTCCATCGACGCACCCACCATCACCGTCATCGCTCCGGACCGGCAGGGGCTGTTGGCCGAGGTCACCGGGATCCTGGCCCTCCACGGGCTGAATGTGCGGTCGGCCAATGTGGCCGGTGAGCAAGGGGTCGCCGTCGAAATGTTCACGGTGGAGCCTTCCCGGGGTCGGTGGCCGACAGCGGCCAGAATCTCCGATGACATCGCCGCGGTCATGGCCGGCACGCTGTCACTCGATCAACGGTTGGCCGAGCGGACTCGTACCTACCGGAACGCCAACCGCGCCACCACGCCCCAGCTCGTCGCCACCGAGGTCACCGTGGATAACAATGCCTCGGCCAATGCCACGGTGGTGGAGGTCCGCGCCGAGGACGTCGAAGGCCAGCTCCACCGGATCACCCGAGCCCTGGGCGACTGCCAACTCGACGTCATCTCGGCTAAAGTGTCCACCTTCGGTCCGGCCGTGGTTGACGCTTTCTATGTGCGGGGACCCGACGGAGGAAAACTTATCGACCCCCACACCATCGCCTCGGTCGAACGCAGAGTGCGTGATCGGATTGCCCAGTCGGGGGACGACGACGAGAGCGGCACCTAGAAGGCCAAGATGCCTGGTCACAGGCCACAAATGGTACGCTCCCGGGCACACGAGGAGAGCAATGTCCACAAAACACTCACATTCTCAGGGGTCAGGTGAGGTCGGGTCGGGTCGCGGACGGACAGTGCGGTCCCTGACCATCGGCATTGTGGTGGTGGCGATTCTGGTCGTCGGCGTCGGCGTCGGCATTGCCACCACCGCCTCCAAGGGCTACCTGGGTCGCGCCGTCGCGTCGCCCACTTCGGTGGCCAACGCGCTGCCCACGGCTGACACTCACCAGCCATTGACAGTGGTGTCCTCCATACCGGCCAACGGGGCGACCGGCATCCCGAGTGACGCATCCATTTCGCTGCAGTTCTCGTCTCCCCTCGACCCCAACTCACCCCAGCCGATCCTGACCCCGGCTGTGGCCGGTATATGGCAACTCCTGACTCCGACCACGTTCACCTTTGTAGCCACCACACCCTTCGTCCCGACCTCCACCGAAACGGTCACCATCCCCGGCGCCATTGGCAGTACCTCGGGGAAGACCCTCGGGGCCGACCAGTCGGTGCAGTTCGCCGTGGCTAATGGCGGAACCCTTCGCCTGCAACAGCTGCTGGCGACCTTGGGGTATCTCCCCTTGAGCTTCACACCGGCCAGACCGCTGGCCGCCCCTCAAGAAGCAGCCCAAGCCCAGGAGGGCGTATTCGCGTGGAAAGGGAGTGAACCTGCCCCACTCCAAGCGCTCTGGACCGAAGGGACAGCAAACACCATTACCAGAGGCGCAGTCATGGCCTTCCAAGACCAAAACAAGATGAAGACGGACGGCGTTGCCGGCCCTGCGGTATGGGGGGCTCTGCTGGCCGACGTCGGTACCGGCGCCATCAACACCGCGCCCTACCACTACGTGCACGTATCGAAGACGATTCCGCAAACCACCACCGTCTACAGCAACGGTGCAGCTGTCTACACCACCGCGGCGAACACCGGCGTCACCGGTGCTGAGACTGCGTCGGGCACCTTCCCGGTCTACCTTCGTTACCTCACCACGACCATGTCGGGCACCAATCCCGACGGCTCCAAGTACTCGGATCCGGGTATCCCCTGGGTCAGCTACTTCAACGGAGGGGATGCGCTTCACGGCTTTGTGAGGTCGAGCTACGGAACTCCTCAGAGTGACGGATGCGTGGAGATGCCTCCCGCCAACGCCGCAGTCGTGTACCCGCTCACCCCCATCGGCACCCTGGTCACCGTTTCCTGATCAGAGCCCCGGAGCCTGGTCTCCCCAGTGGGTGGATGCCAACTGCCGGGTGGGTTTCAGGTCCCGATCAGCGGATGCTTGAGGCCGAGATCGGCCAGGGTTCGGCCGGGTTCACGACGATCCAAGATCCCGGGTGAGGCTCCGTCGATCCGGAACACATAAAGATTCCAGTAGGGCGCCAAATCGGCCGGGGCAATATCGGCGTAGAGGAGACGTTCGACGTCGATGCAGCGGGTGAAGCCCGCCTCCGCGAATCGATCTGTCCACCAACCGAATGACGCGATGGTCAGGTGACCCTCCACCAGGTGCCCATCGGCGTCGACCGCCAGGTCTGCTTCGGGAATCGGGCCCGAGTAGTCCGACGACAACTGGCGGTAGTGATCTAGCCGTTCGGGCCGGACCTTGCCTTCGAAATGGCCGTCGGGACCCGATGGATTCGTCCCAAATGAGGGAATTGTGGCGTAGAGATAGGAACCGCAGACCCGGCGGAGCTCAGCCAATGCGGTCGACACCCGATCGGGCGGGAGGTGCTCGAGAATCTCGAGCGCGGTGACAAGCTCGAACGCCCCGTCCCCCCAGGGAAGACCCACAAAGAGATTGCCAACCCGAATATGGCCCTCGGCCCCCGGGGCAGCGTGGGCAATGGCAAAGGGACTGAGATCGCAGCCCTCGGCATCGATCCCCAGTTCCCGGAGCACCTCGACCACATAGCCGGTGGCGCACCCCACGTCGAGGGAGCAGCCGACCCGGAAATTACGCCACAGCAGCCACCCGGCGATATCTGCGTTCGAGGCAACCCGGTCGTAGCGGGCATAGCCGGAATGACCACCTCGATCACCGGACGAGTCGCGTCCCTCACCGAAATAGCTGGCCCCATAGGTGGCGTCGATACCGGCGGCCCGCGCCTCGGCCACCGCCTGGCCGGTCTCTGAAGCTCGGGCCAGCTCACGTGCTACAAGGGACATCATCCGGCGCACCCCGGCGTTGGAAGTGGCTCCCCACTCCATCACCTGGCGGACCCCGTCGACGATAGGCCTCCATCGACGCGACGGCATGCCGAGAGACTAGTCGTGGGTAGATCCGCCCTCATTTCCGGTCTATCCTCGCCTTGTCCAGCGTCAACGGGAAGGGAACCACTATGAGCCAGATGCAGTCCTTCGATAATGCCCCTGCCGCGTCTCTTGTCGGGTCGTTGGGGGTGTTCACCCTGGCCGACGTCCTTACGCTTCTGGCCGAGTCAACTCAGACCGGCGAACTGCAAGTAGTGGGATCGGAAATTGATGGACGGGTATGGCTCGAAGGGGGAGAGCTCTCCAATGCCCACGTCGGATCGGCGGCCACCATCGGTCGGGCCGTATTCGAGCTGGCCATCGTCGACGACGGTTGGTTCTACTTCACCTCCGGCATGGCGTCCTCGAGCGGTCAACCCCGGGTTCCGGTACGCGCCGTCCTCGATGAAGTGAGGCCGCAAGTCGATGAATGGCATGAGCTCCTCGAAATGATGCCGTTCGAGTCGACGGTGGCCCTCACCCCCAATCCACCGAGCGGCGATGTCCAGCTACGCGGCGACCAATGGCGAATGGTCACGTCCATCGGGAACGCCGCAACCTCGGTCAAAGCTGTGCTCGGAGCCTCCGGCGAGGATCGGATTTCAGGGCTCCGCATACTGCGCGACCTGCACGATGCCCGTCTGGTCACACTGGAGGTGGATCGCCACGACGTTGAGGCCACCGACGACGCCACTCCGTTCGCATCGGGCCAGGCGCAGAATCCACCATTTGTGCCCACTGCCTCGCCGTTCTCCACTCCCGACGCCGTACCGCCAGTCCCGCCATTCTTTACCGAGATTCCGACGCATGCCGAGCCACCGGTGTCCAACGATGTTGACGACCAAGGGGACACCCAGGCGGCCAGCCTGGCCGAAGTCGCCATCATTGCGCCATCCGACACGCCTGACGCCTAGGGCGCCATCCGGTGCCGGACACCCGGAACGCAGTTGGATCGATGAGGCCCACCGCACATTGAACGGTCGGGCGTCCCTCTCGAGTGGATCGTCAGTAGGTAGTGTTGGTCAAGCAGGTACCGGTCTGGTTGCAGTGGTGAACCACAGCTACCACCACAATGACAACCACGATGCCGATGACGATGCCGACAAAGCCGATGATGATACCGGCCAGTGCCATTCCCCCACCCTGCTGCGTCCCATTCGACTGTTTGATCTGGGAGCGGGCGATGAAGCCGAAGACGATGGCCAGAATCGCACCCACTCCGTAGATCCAAAAGAAGAATGAGCAGACCAGCGAGGCGATGGCCAGACCGTTGTTCTTCGACGTCGGCGGGTAGCCATACGGGGCCCCTGCCGGTGGATATCCGTAGCTTCCGGCGCCCGGTGGCCCATACGACGGTGCCGGTGCCGGTGCCGGTGCGAGTTCGCCCGGACCGGGGAGGGTGGCCCCTGGGCCGGCATCGGCGGCCGCAGTTCCCGGTACCTGGTCAGGCGAGTACCACTTCCCATCCGACGCCTGCCACCACCCAGGTCCTTGGGATACATCGCTCATGCACTGTCTCCTTCGTCGATGCCTCGAGACGTTAACCCCCGCAATGCGAGGCTACGGGGATGAAGCATCTCCCACCAGTTTGGCCGCAAGGGCCCGGAAGGCCCGGCCCCGATGGGAGACCTCGTGCTTTTCGCTGGCCGACATCTGGGCAAAGGTCCGCCCACCACCTCCGTCGGGAACGAACACGGGGTCGTAGCCGAAGCCTCCGTCACCTACCGCTTCAGCCGTGATGACCCCGGTTACCTCGCCATCGGCCCATACTTCGCTTCCATCGGGATACGCCACCAGCGCCACCGTATGGAATGTCGCCCGCCGACGATCAGTCCCGTCCGCCCCCACCGCCGCCAGCTCGGCCAACAACTTGGCCACGTTGTCGGCATACGTCGCATGCTCACCGGCAAACCGGGCGGTATGGACACCGGGTGCGCCATTGAGCGCCTCCACCTCGAGACCCGTGTCGTCGGCCACTGCCGCTTCGCCGGTTCCGTCGACCAGCGCCCGGGCCTTCAGCCGGGAATTGTCGAGAAGGGTTGCTCCGGTCTCTTCGACGTCGGGAACCGATGAGGGCCGAGGCAGCAAGATGAGGCCCGGAACCGCTTTGAGGAGAGCACCGATTTCGGCCGCCTTGTCCGAATTGGAGCTCGCCAATACCAGCCGCAGGCTTCCCTCGGTCATCGGGGGGTAGGTGGCACCGCGAGGACCTCGATCTGCAGGTCGAGAAGTTGGGCGATCCCGTGCTCGGCCAGGCTGAGCATCTCGTCGAGCTCGCCTTTGGCAAACGGCATTCCCTCTGCGGTTCCCTGCACCTCGATGAATCGGCCCGAGGATGTCATCACCACATTCATGTCCACCTCAGCCCGGCTGTCCTCCTCGTAGGGGAGATCGAGCATGCATACCCCGTCCACGACGCCCACCGATATGGCCGCCACCGCCTCGGTCAGCGGATTGGTCCGAAGGGTTCCCTGCTGAATCAACCGGGTCAGCGCATCGTGGAGGGCGACGTAGGCACCGCAGATCGACGCGGTGCGGGTTCCGCCATCAGCCTGGAGGACGTCGCAGTCCACCGTGATCTGCATCTCGCCCAACGCAACCATGTCGCATACCGACCTCAGGGATCGACCGATGAGGCGTTGGATCTCCTGGGTGCGGCCCGACTGTTTCCCTTTGGCCGCTTCTCGTGACACCCGTTCTGCTGTCGAGCCCGGGAGGAGCGAGTACTCGGCGGTCACCCACCCTTTTCCGGTTCCACGCATCCATGGCGGCACCCGGTCCTCCACCGAGGCGGTGCATAACACCCGGGTCCGTCCCATCGACACCAATACCGACCCCGGAGCGAACACGGTGAAGTCGCGCTCGAACCGGGCCAAGCGAAGCTCGTCGGTCTTCCGACCGTCTCCACGTAGACCGTTCTTTTTGCCCTCGGTTGCTTGGCTCACAGCGTAAATTCCTTTCCAATAACGGCTTGTTCGACCCGACCGCCGAAGGCGGCTTCGGCCTCTTCGAGCACCGCGGCCGCGTCAACTGTCGGCCACCGATGAGTGATGACAAGGCGCCGGGCGCCGGCCCTTTTGGCCTGCTCCCCCGCCTGTCGCCCGCTCATGTGTTGTGCCGTTCCTTCGTGTTCGGAGGTGTAGGTCGCCTCGCACAGGACGAGATCCAGGTCGCTCCCCAGATCAGCCAATGGCCAACCGGGCCCGGAGTCGGCAGAGTAGCCCAGAGAGAGTCCTCCGCAGTCAATGCGGACGGCCAGCGTCTCGCCACTGTGCTCGGTCCGACGGAACCCACAGGTCATGTCGCCCACTTCGATTCGGTCCCCATCAGCCACCGTGCGCCACTCGAGCACCCGGGAGTCCTCGAGGTGGGCCCGGGAAGCCATCCCCTGGGGAGCCAGCACCGGGATGTCGGTCCGGCCGGAGACCAACTGGGCGTGGGTGGCCAGACCGTAGAGGTCGGTCCAGTGGTCGGGGTGATGGTGGCTGATCACAACGGCATCCACCGAGGCAGGATCCGCGACCTGTTGGAGGTTGGCGAAGGTGCCGGGTCCGACGTCCACCAGCAGACAGGCGGTGGCAGAACGAATCAGGTACCCGCTGGTGGCACCTCCGGGACCTGGCCAACTCCCATCGCAGCCGAGCACCACCACCGAAAGTATCGGGGCATCACTGTCTCCCGGAATCAGATCGTCCATCAACTCAGGTTAGGCACCGTCTCCGAACCCGTGGCTCTCCGTTTAGAAATAGATGGTTTCCTTGGCCCGCTTCTCGACGACATCGAGGTCATCGGTCCACGCCCCGGTCGACAGGTACTTCCAGCCGCCGTCGGCCGCCACCACCACAATGGTTCCCCTATCGATCGACTCTGCGCACTTTGCGGCGCCGGCTAATGCTGCACCCGAAGAGATGCCGGCGAAAATGCCCACCTCGGTCAATCTCCGGGTCCATTCGATCGACTCCCTGGGTCGGACGATCTTCTTCCCGTCGAGCAGTTCGGCCCCCCCGCTGTCTATGAAGATGGGGGGGATATAGCCGTCGTCAAGATTACGGAGGCCGTCGACCATCTCCCCGGCCGGGGGCTCGACGGCCAATATTTTCACATCAGGATTGTGCTCTTTCAGGTAGCGGCCACAGCCGAGCAGGGTTCCCGACGTGCCGAGTCCGGCCACGAAATGGGTGATCTCGGGGCAGTCCCGCCAGATCTCGGGCCCGGTGCCCTGGTAGTGCGCCTTGGGGTTGGCCGGGTTGGCGTACTGGTAGAGAAATGCCCACTCGGGGTGATCGGCGGCCAGGTCCCGGGCCATCTTCACCGCACCATTGGAGCCCTCGGACCCGGGGGACTCAATGATTTCGGCTCCCCACACCTCGAGCAACTGCCGACGTTCGGGCGAGACGTTGGACGGAAGGACCACGGTGAGGTGGTAACCCTTCAGCTTGCAGACCATGGCCATGCCGATGCCGGTGTTACCCGACGTCGGCTCGATGAGCGTCTGCCCGGGAGACAGGCGCCTGTCGCTCTCGGCCTGCTCGATCATCGACAGAGCGATGCGGTCTTTGACGGAACCGCTGGGATTCTGACCCTCGAGTTTGATGAGGATGCGGGCGTCGGGGTTCGGGCTGAGCGCGGTGATGTCGACCAACGGCGTATTGCCGATGAGGTCGAGGACCGAGCCGTAAAGAGTCACGTCGGTAGGGACCGGGATGAGCCGACAGCACCCCCGGCGACGGCGGGGAGGATCGACACTTCGTCCGAGTCGGTGACCGGGGTGTCGAGTGCCGACATATATCGAACGTCGTCGTCGTTCACGTATACATTCACGAACTTATGGAGCGTGCCGTCGCCATTGATGACCTGACCCGATAGCCCGGGATACTCGCTGGCCAACGCAGTCAGGACCTCCCCCACGGTGGCACCGTCGGCGGTGACGTCTTTTGCTCCTCCGGCATGCGACCGTAGGACGGTCGGCAGATGCACTGTGACGGACACTGGTCCTCCCTATTGTTGCTGTGTTGGGGTAATCGTGACCGCGAGTATGGATTGGGTCCCGACGGGCGGCGAAAGCTGACTACTTCAGTGGGGATTCTACCGGGACGATACCGTGACCGGTTCTTCGGTGATCACGTCGCCCTCGATCCGGTAGCTCCGGACCACCGAGCGGATGTCACGGAGTGACACCAACACGTAGTGCCAGGTCGGGTCGGGGGCCTGTGTGACGTCGGTGGGCGACGGATATGCCTCGGTGTGGGTATGAGAATGGAAGACGCCGATAATCGAGTGACCGGCAGATTCTGCGTCGCGGTCGGCCCGCAGGTGTTCCTTCGGATCGACCGTGTACAGCTTGGCCGAGGCCGCCACATTTCGGGTCGGGTAGCAGGTGGCGACCGCCGCAGTCTCTGGATCGCCTCCCAACAGGCCGCAGGCCTCATCGGGAAGCCCGGTGAGGCAGTGAGCAACCATCTGGTGGTACACGGCTTCCGTTAAGTGCAACATGGTGGGACTCAGGCTAGAGGACGTCACGGGTGGGCAGACGTTTCTGTTTCCAACAACTGCCACCCCGGCCCGGTGCACGCGTAGCGCCAATCGCCGACTACCGTCCGGAGGGTCATGGCCGCGACGAAAGCCAAACTCTCCAACAAAACAGCCGGCGCCAAAGGTTCGTCCAAGGGAACCGGCGCCCAGGCCGGGCGCGACGCCAACCGCGTGGTCGCCTCCAATCGGCGCGCCCGCCACGATTACGAGATCATCGACACCGTCGAGTGCGGGGTGGTGCTCCAGGGCTCGGAGGTGAAATCGCTGCGTGAGGGTCGCATTGCCTTACAAGATGCCTACGGTCGCATCATTGATGGCGAGGTGTGGCTCTTCGGGGTGCATGTTCCCCCTTACGCTCAAGCCAACGGGGTCGGTGCCCACGATCCTGATCGGAGACGCAAGCTGCTTCTCCACCGACGGCAGATCGATGAGTGGATGGGTCGTAGTCAGCAGCAGTCCCTCACCATGGTGCCGCTTTCCATCTACTTCAGTGACGGGCGGGCCAAGGTGGAGCTGGCGCTGGCCAAGGGACGTCGCCAGTACGACAAGCGTCATGCCATCGCCAGTCGGGACGCCAGTCGGGAAGCGGCGAGGGAAGTCCGGGCGGCGACCAAGGGCTCCGGTTACCGCTGACGGCTGCTCGGGCCCGGGCTGGGCCGGGGAGGCGAACCCAGTCACCCCGAGTACAATGGGGGACCGGTCGACCACGGTGGTCGATTGGACCAATCATCACCAGGGGGTGACAGGCTTCGACTCTGGTCGTCGATGTGGGAGAAGCGAGCCGTGGTCTCCGGAGCCACGTTAAAGAGCCGGAACAAAAAATAAACGCCGAGGCTCGCCTCGTGCTCGCAGCCTAGAAACTGCGACGTCCGACCGGTCTCAGTCCTACGGGTCGGAACCGGGCGCCATCAAGTAGGACTCACCTGAGCGGTTTCGCCGACTGACCACCAGGGACATTTCAGTCGGATACGGAACTTCGCTGCCGCCGGTAGCGGTGATGATCCTGACAATCCAACACCGGCTGCGCTCGGAGAAGACCCACTGAGAAGCTAGGGGACGCGGGTTCGATTCCCGCCACCTCCACTGATGCCTGACCTGTTTTCCCGCAGGTCAGGCATCTGCACTTTCCGGGAAGCGACCAGCCATACCGGCCCCGAATTCGCTCCGAGGGTGCACTCATCAGCCGACTTAGAGGTAATGGGGCGGAGTCTCGTGTTGGTCCCGCCGGGACTGTCGGAGCTCCGCCCGGAGCCGATCGAGCTGGGCCTTCAGGCGAGCGACCTCGGTAGTTAGTGAGGCGATGGCCTCTGCGTCGCTGTCTGCATCGCGCTTCGGGTCAGATGTCCCCTGCGGTTCCATTGCAACGAGTCTGCCCTTTCATCAGCTGCTTCCGCTCGAGTTGTCCAGTAAATCTGGTCAGTGCATCCAGTCCGGCCCGCGGACCACCGTGCCTGCTACCACTCAAGACTGGAGGCGACCGCTTCAGGAACAACACTGCTCACCGATCTCCTCTCCGGCCTCACTCTGGGACGGAATTTGGTGGTCGAGGGGGTGGCGTCCACTCGATCGCTGCCTCAAACACGGCGGCCACGTCGTTGGCGTACAAGGCGACAGCGGTGCCGCCCAGCTGGACCACCGACATGAGCAGCGAGAGCACCACGGCGACCACACCATTGGCGATGGTGACCGGATCGATGTCCGGACGGACCGATCCGTTGAGCTGTCCGGTGCGGAGCCGCTCGGCGCATACCTTGCGGAGCTCTTCGAGGGCCGGCATTTCGAGCACCCGATCGGTCACCTCGGGCTCGAGGCCTGCGAGCAGTCGACGGGCCAGCGGGTGGGATTCAAGGGCACCGACCAGAGTGACGATGAGCGCTTGGCGCCAGTCCCGGATGCTGAGCTCCGTGATGGCGCTGGACAGCCCTACTTCGATCACCGCGGCGGCGTCCTCGTCGACGGCCGCGAGGAACAGGGCTTCCTTGCTGGGAAAATAGGCGTAGGCGATGGTGCCACCCACCGACGCGTCGCGAGCGATATCAGCGACGGACGTCGACCGGTAGCCCTCGCGACCGAACCTGGCGATGGCGGCGTCGAGGATCGCCCGGCGGGTCTGCGCGCCTTTGCCCTGTGCCGTTACCTCCGGTTCGGATTCCATCATCTTCGCAGCCTAGCAATATTGATGACTTGAGGAAATCACTCAAATCATCTACGTTATGGCAACCAGACCGCTTCCCGGGAGAGGACACACAATCACCCAGACCCGCAACCCCGACCGCAAGGTTCCCACGCGCCGCATGTCCTTCGAGGAGTCGCTCCGAGACGTGCCCAAGGGCTTCGCCGCGGGCGGCGACTTGATCGGCTGTCACCTCACCTCGTCGCTGTCGGCGGTGTTTCCCGACGGAGAGGACTTCTTCGTACGCTCGGTGCGGCATTTCCGTGACCAGATCGTGGACCCCGAGCTGAAGCGCCAGGTGGCCGGCTTCATCGGGCAAGAGGCAGTGCACGGCCGGGAACACCGGGTGTTCAACGACCGCCTCGACGAGCTCGGCTATCCGACCAAGCGCTTCGAGCGGTTCACCAAGCGGGGCCTCGCCATCCGTGAGCGCCTGCTGTCACCGAAGTCCAACCTGGCGGCAACCGCCGCCCTCGAGCACTTCACCGCCACCCTGGCCGAGCTCGTGCTCACCAGCGAGGAGACCCGGCGCCTATTCGGCCACCAGGCGGTCAGGGATCTATTCGTGTGGCACGCCCTCGAGGAGTCCGAGCACAAGGCCGTCGCCTTCGACGTCTACAAGGCGGTCGGGGGTGGCGAACGCATGCGGGTGATGACGATGAACGTCCTGCGCTTCGGCTTCGTGGTCGGAATGGCGGCGCAGGTCATCGTGTCCCTACTGGGCGATCGGGCGACCTACCGACGCGGCAACCTCCGCCGGAGCTGGCGCACCTTCCGACTTTCGCCCATCGTGAGTCAAGAGCTCTGGCGCCAGCTGCGCGACTACAACCGACCTGATTTCCACCCTGAGGATCGTGATACCACCCAGCTCGTCGAGCAGTGGCGCAGCGTGCTGTTCGGGGAGCACGGCACCCTGAACGACAAACTCGCCACCTCGGCCGCCTGAAGGAGCTGGCCATCGTGGAGCATCTTGACGTATTGATCGTGGGGGCCGGCTTGTCCGGCATCGGGGCCGGCCATTACCTGCAAACGAAGTGCCCGTGGGCCTCCTACGCCATCTTCGAGGCGCGTGATGCCATCGGGGGAACGTGGGACCTATTCCGCTACCCGGGCATCCGCTCGGACTCTGACATGTTCACCCTGGGCTACTCCTTCCGTCCCTGGGACGGCGAAAAGTCGATTGCCGACGGCGACTCGATCCTGCAGTACATCAAGGACACCGCCGCCGAGGCCGGCATTGACCAGCGGATTCGATTCAACCACCGGATCGTCCGGGCGGACTGGTCCACCGACGAAGCCTGCTGGCATGTCACCGCGGAGCGGAGCGACACCGGCGAGACAGTGGAGGTCACCTGCGGCTTCGTCTTCTCGTGCAGCGGCTACTACCGCTACGACCGGGGCTACCTGCCCGACTTCGCCGGCATGGACCGCTTCGAAGGGACCATCGTGCACCCTCAGGCGTGGCCCCAGGATCTCGACTACGCCGGAAAGCGTGTGGTGGTGATCGGCAGCGGTGCCACTGCGGTGACGCTGGTTCCCTCCATGGCCGCCACTGCGGGGCACGTGACCATGCTCCAGCGCTCGCCGACCTACATCCTTTCGCTGCCGGCCAAGGACCCCATCGCCAACCTGCTCCGGCGGGTGCTGCCCGAGCGCTACTCGGGACCCGTCATCCGGTGGTTCAAGGCCCTCACCACCCAGGCGTCCTATGTGCTGAGCAAGCGCCGGCCCGCATTCGTAAAACGGGTCCTCCGTAGGCAGCTCGAGCGCCAGCTCCCCGACGGCTACGACATCGACACCCACTTCACTCCCCGGTACGACCCGTGGGACCAGAGGCTCTGTGTCGTCCCCAACGGCGACCTGTTCAAGGCCATTGCCTCCGACACAGTGTCGGTGGTCACCGATCACATCGACACATTTAACGAGAAGGGCCTCCTGCTCCGGTCGGGCGCCGAGCTGGAAGCTGACATCATCGTCACGGCCACCGGCATCGAGCTCCTCTTCGTCGGTGGCATCGAGTTGTCGGTCGACGGTGAGGCCGTCGACTTCGCCGGCAAGCTGACCTACAAGGGCATGATGCTCGAGGGCGTGCCGAACTTCGCCGTCGCCATCGGCTACACCAATGCGTCGTGGACGCTGAAGTGCGACCTCACCTGTGACTACGTATGCCGCTTGCTGAACCGTATGCAATCGACCGGACAGCGGCAGTGCACACCCGTCAACCTGGACGCGACGGTGGCCTCCCTGCCACTGCTCGGCCTCAGTTCCGGTTACGTAGAGCGCTCAGCCGATCGCTTCCCGAAACAAGGTTCCAAGTTCCCGTGGCAGGTCCACCAGAGCTACCTGCGCGACTACCGGGCACTCAAGATGAGCAGCATTGAAGATACCGCCATGGTGTTGTCCAACCCCATCCGCCAGACGGCCGGCACGGCCACCTCCTGAGAGAGCAGACGATCATGAAGACCTTCAACGGCAGTGTCGCCGCCATCACCGGCGCCTCCTCGGGAATCGGAAGAGCCCTTGCCCGGGATCTCGCTGCCCGTGGCGCCCACCTCGCCCTATCCGACATCGATGAGGTCGGCCTGGCCGAGACCGTCACCCTCTGCGAGGGCTTTGGAGTGAAGGTCAGCTCCCAGCACCTCGACGTCGCCGACCGCGTCGCCATGTACGCCTGGGCCGACAAAGTCGTGGACGACCACGGCAAGGTGAACCTGATCATCAACAACGCCGGCGTCGCTCTGGGCGCCACCATCGAGGCCATGTCCTACGAGGACTTCGAGTGGCTGATGAACATCAACTTCTGGGGCGTCGTCTACGGGACCAAGGCGTTCCTCCCCCACCTGAAGGCAGCCGGTGAGGGCCACGTGGTCAACCTATCGAGCGTGTTCGGGTTGATGAGCATCCCCTCGCAGTCGGCATACAACGCGGCAAAGTTCGCGGTCCGCGGTTTCACCGATGCCCTGCGCCTGGAACTGGAGATGGAGGGAGCCGGAGTCTCGTGCACAACTGTCCACCCGGGCGGCATCAAGACCAATATCGCCCGCAACGCGCGAATAGACGCCAGCGTCGCTTCCCTCGCCGGTGATCCAGATACCGCACGCAACAACTTTGACAAGGTGGCGCTCACCAGCCCCGAGAAGGCCGCCCGCCAAATCCTTGCTGCCGTCGAGCACGATCGGCGTCGAGCGCTGATCGGGCCGGACGCCAAGGTATTCGACTTCGTCTCGCGGCTTCCTGCCGGTCTCTATCAACGTGTGCTCGTCAAAGGGGCAAAGCGCCGTCGATGACGGCGAGGCTGGCCTCGTTGATCGGCTCACTTCCGACCTTCCTGATCAGGGCGAGATCCGCGGGCAAGCTATTGACGCCATGGTCCCGGAGCGCCGACGGTAGGCGCTCCAGCGTTGAGTCGGCATTGATGCCGGCGGCGATGGATCCTCCGATTCCAGCACGCGGTTGGCCCAGGTGGACCTGACCTCCGGAACCTTGGGCCCCCTACGTCTGGACGCCCGGCTCACCGAGGCTGACTTCGACCATGACCATCTGAGCCAGCCGTCGCTACAGGGGCCAGTCGGCGATGGCAGCGTTACCGGCACGGGTGCCATTGGCCGCACCCACCAGATGGGTGACGTGGTCGGGTCGGCAGCCGGCCCAGATGCGATACCGCAGGCGTCGCCAGCGTCTCGGTTGGGCCACCAAGGCCAAACCCGACAGAGGCGGTGATCCCACAAACGTGACCGCGGCGGGGACCACTCCCCGTCACTGTCGTCGGTGCTTCCCCGTCTCATCGGCCGAAGCTCTGATTACTCCCCTCGGGTGGACCGAGCATGGCCACCAACTCGACATGCTCGGTCATCGGGAACAGGTCGAAGGCGCGTAGCGAAGTCATGCTCCAGCCCGCGTCGGTCATCACCCGTAGGTCACGAGCGAACGAGGCCGGATCGCAGGACACATAAGCGATCCGCCGAGGGGCCGGCCGCAGGCCGGCCAACGCGTCCATCACTCCGCGACCCGCGCCCTCCCGGGCCGGGTCGAGCACCACCAGGTTGGGACTACCCAACTCCCCGGAATCCACCAGCTCGACGGTGACGTCGGCCCGGGAGATGGTCACCTGTGGCTGATCCTCGGTGTTGCGAGCGGCATCCGCGCACGCACGCCCGCTCCGCTCGATAGCCAGCACTGCACCGTCGGGACCCACCGAGCCGGCCAACTGTGCGGTGAAGAGCCCTGCCCCGGCATAGAGGTCGGCGACCCTCTCCCCCACCCGGGGGGCCAGCCCGTCGAGAACCGCTCGGGCCAGGAGACCGGGCGCGCCAGGGTGGACTTGCCAAAAGACCCCCGCCGATACCTGGTAGTGGCGACCGAGCACATCGAAACCCAAACGGTGGGGCTCGCGTTCAGTGCGGCCGTTTACCACTCGACCGGCGTTGACCGGTGGTCGGTCTCCGAGACGCCGACGCCCGGTTTCTACCGACACCACCGGCTTGCCACCGTCCGGCGATGTCAGGACTTCGAGCTCTCTCGCCCCACTCCAACGGTGTGCGCCCACTCCTACCGCGTCCACCGACCCCGAGGCGATCAGACAGTGCTCGACGGGCTCAACAGCATGGGACCGGTGTTTGTGGAGGCCGACCCGTCCGTCGCGATCGACGGCGAAACGCACCCGGGTGCGCCAACCCAGCCCGTCGGCCGCCCCGATCACCTCTTCGACCACTACCGGCCGCTCGTCCCCCGCCAACCGCCGCAGCTGCTCGGACACCAAGGAAGCCTTCAGCGCCCGCTGGGCCGCCACCGCCACATGCTGGAAGTCGCATCCCCCGCATCGATCCGGTCCGGCATGGGGACATGGCGGTGTCACCCGATCTGGCGATGCCTCGAGGATCTCCACCGCATCGGCCCGGAGGAAGGAGGTGGTCTCACCGGTGATGTGGGCCAGTACCCGTTCACCGGGCAGGGAGTGCCGCACAAACACCACCCGGCCGTCGTCGGCCCGGGCCACGCACCCACCGCCGGCGGCAATGGCGTGGGTGTGAAGTTCCATCAGGGACATGGAGTTGGTCATAGCACGGGATCGTCGCGACAGAGAACGGTCGGCAACGGTAACCTCGTCGTATGGAAGGTTCCGGTGGCGATGGCGAACCGGTAGCCCTCCAAGGTCGCCAGCTGAACATCGTCTTCGGCGGTCACCCTGAGGGGGTTGCCATCGTCGAGCGGTTGCGAGAATCCGGCCGTATCCAATTCGAAGCGCTGCCGGCCGGGTGGTCTCCCGAGCGGGACTCGGAGATGGCCCCGATACTGGGCCGGCCCTCGGTTGACCTGGTTTCCCAGTCACCTCAGGACCACACGTTCTGACCCGGGGCCGATTGCCGTTCGGCCGGTGCACCCGAATGCCTTTGGCCAACCATCGCCGGTGCAGTGCACCGGCCGACACTGCTCGACCGAGAGGATGATCGATGGACATCTATGAGGCGCTGTACACCACCCGGGCGATGCGAAGGGTCCGCCCCGATCCGATCCCGCTGGAGGTCCAGGCGAGGATGCTCGACGCCGCCATCCGGGCACCGTCCGGAGGCAACTCCCAGAATTGGCGGTTTCTGTTGGCCGACGATACTGACGTCATCGGCCGGATCGGTCCTCTCTACCGCCACTCGATCGATCAACTCTGGGAAACCGTCTATGCGGAAAGACTGGCCGCCGCCGAGGCGGACCCCGAGGCGGACGAGAGCATCCAGATGTTGAAAATCCAGCGTTCCGCCCAGTGGCTGGCCGATCACTTCGAAGAGGTGCCCCTCTTCCTGTTCGGGTTCGTGCAGTCCGATCCCACCGGAGGGTCGATCTTTCCGGCTATCTGGAGCGCTCAATTGGCGGCACGGGCCGAAGGGGTGGGCAGTTCGATCACCGCCGTGCTCGGTTTCTTCCATCCCAAAGAGGTGCTCGAGATTCTCGGTGTGCCCACCGACGAGGGTTGGGTGATGGCCTGTTGTGTGAGCTTCGGCTATCCGACAGGACGCTGGGGTATCGCCCCCCGTCGACCGGTCGGCGAGGTGTCCTTCCGCAATCAATGGGGCTCGCCGGTCGGCCTCGCCATCGACCAACCCCTTTGGCACCCCTCGGAGTAACCACGGGAGGCTCTTCCGAAAGCAGAGTCATTTCGACAGGTGTGGTCTCGGGGGCGTCGGCCGGTGTGCCATGCTTTCGGACGAGATTTTGTGCGGGTGTAGCTCAATGGTAGAGCCTCTGCCTTCCAAGCAGATTACGCGGGTTCGATCCCCGTCACCCGCTCGCAGGCCGTGTGAGCTGCACCTTCTTGGTGCCGTCATCAGCCGCGTTAAACCGGTTGGATTCACCCGTCGGGTCGACTCGCACCTCCGACACTCGAGCCGGTCTCCCCGTGCCCTGCAGTTCGGTGTCGGAAAGACATGTCCCGAGGATGAGGCACCACCATCCATACTGGAGAAATGATGACCCGCGAAACCCCTTGCAGCTGGCTGTGCGACATGGACGGCGTGCTGATCCGCGAAGGGGTGATGGTACCCGGTGCCGACCGGTTCGTCCGTGCCCTGCGCGACGGCGGTCGCAGTTTTCTGGTGCTCACCAACAACTCGATGTACACGCCCAGGGACCTCTCCGCCCGGCTCGCCACCTCGGGCCTGGATATCCCTGACCACGCGCTGTGGACCTCGGCCCTCGCCACCGCCCGGTTCCTCGATAGCCAACGTCCGGGGGGCACCGCCTTTGTCATTGGTGAAGCGGGGCTCACCACCGCCCTTCACGACATCGGCTACATCCTCACCGACCGAGCCCCCGATTATGTGGTGCTAGGCGAGACCAGGGCCTACAGCTTCTCTGCCATCACCACCGCCATCCGGCTGGTGGCCGACGGGGCCCGGTTCATCGCCACCAATCCTGACCCCACCGGGCCGTCGCCGGAGGGGTTGCTGCCCGCCTGCGGCTCGGTGGCGGCGTTGATCACCCGAGCGACCGGGGTCGATCCCTACTTTGTCGGCAAGCCGAATCCCCTGATGGTGAGGGAAGGGTTGAACACCCTGGGAGCCCACTCGGAAACGACCGTGATGGTCGGTGATCGGATGGATACCGACATGGTGGCCGGAATCGAAGCCGGCCTCGAGACGATCTTGGTGCTGTCGGGCATGACCGAGTCCGATGCCGTGGACCGTTTCCCCTACCGGCCATCCCGCATCGTCGGCTCGGTCGCCGACCTCGTCGCCGAACTGGGCTAGCTCGCGGCTAGTCCGTCCCCAGCTCGCCAGGGTTGGACAACACCAGGTAGACGTTGTCGTCCACCGCGAACGAGTTCACCAATGCAAAACCCTCGGCGCTGGCATCGTCGAGCGCCGACTCGAGCTCCGCCCGGGGTTCGGCATTGACCAGCCGCCCGCCGTGGATCCGCAGTAATCGATGGGTGGACGGCATGGGCGCAGGCTAGCGCTCATCCATCCAACAAACTGGTCTCGCGCCGCCCCGTATAGGGGTTGGGCGCCACCGGCCGGATCCGGATATACCACTCGTGTCCCCACACCACTTCGAAGAGGTCATCCGGCATGGCCAAAAAGAAGCTCTCCTCAGTGATCTGGCTGGCATGGGCCCGCATCGCGGCCCGTTTTGCCTCGATCCACCGGGTCACGTCCACCTCGGTGGTGATGCGGGAAGCCGGCTCGCCCATCGTCTTCAACCCTTCGGTGGCTTCTTCCGGCGGCGACCACTCCGCTTCTCCTGCCTGGTCCATCAACGACAGGAAGAAGTCACGGTCCTGGGTGGCCATGAACACCCGCGGCGTGTCGGCCAGTTCACCGGCCCGGATACCGACGGTGTGCACCTGGACGTGGTCGGGGTGCCCGTAGCCGCCATGTTCGTCATAGATCACCAGGACTTCGGCCTGTTCCTCCTCGAGAATCTTCGCCAGGCGGCGGGCGGCCTCCTCGACATCGGCGGCGGCGAAACAGCCGACGTCCTGATTGGTCGGTTCGTCGGCCATGCCGGAGTCGAGGTAGCCGAGGAACGTCTGTCGGGATACTCCGAGTAGTCGGCCGGCCTCGGCCAGTTCGACGGCTCGGCGGTCGGCCAACGATTCACCCTCTTCGAGCAAGCCGGCTGGGATCTCACCGAGTTCGCCGCCCGTGGCGGTGACCAGCACCACCCGATGGCCCTCGGCGGCCACACCCGCCATAGTGCCGCCGGTGGCAATGGACTCGTCATCGGGGTGGGCGTGGAAAAACACAACTGAGGACATGGGGCCGACGCTACCTCCGGGCGCCCATGGCGCTTTTCATCCGTGAGCGCATCCTCAACCGAAAGGAAGCTGGGGTGCATCGGCCAGGGAGAGCTGCCCAGCGATGGCCTTCTCCGATCCTCCCGACCGGTTTCTGCGACCCGAAACGGCGAAGATCCGGTTGGGTTCGAACGATCGGAGCTTCCGGTCGCCAGGCCGTCCACCCACCACCTCGACCGACTCCGTGCCGTTGCGCTCGTTGAGAATATGGGCCCGGAACTGCCAGGTGGCACCCCGCATCTTCACCCCGGCGATCATCACCGGATCACCGGGATGCAACCCCTGCCACTGGGTGGATCGGTGGAGATGGCCCGAGGCCTCGGCGGCGACCCGTTTGGCGGAGGGAGGACGGGGCATGCGATCAGCTACCCGGCGTCGGTGAGGATGGCGCCCATCTCGCGCAGGAAGGACAACAGGTCGTCGGCATGCTCTTCCTCCACGGCCAAGATGTCCTCGAGCATGCGGCGGGTGGTCACATCGTTGGTGCCAAGCCATTCGATGACCTCCGAGTAGGAGGAGATGGCCACTCGCTCGGCCACCAGATCTTCACGGAGCATGTCCTCGAGGGTGGTGCCCTCTTTGTATTCGGCGTGACTGCGATCCACCAGGGTCGCCGGGTTGAAGTCGGGCTCGCCCTGGAGCTGCACAATGCGGGCCGCGATCAGGTCGGCGTGCCCCTGCTCTTCGGTGGCGTGTTGCAGAAATTCCGCCGCCACCGGGGCCGAGTTGATCCCTTCGGCCATGTAGTAGTGCCGTTTGTATCGCAACACGCACACCAACTCGGTGGCCAATGCCTCATTCAGTACGGAGATCACCCTGGGCCGGTCGGCCCCGTAGGCCGAGGTGATCGGCCCACTGTCCATGTGCTCACGGGCTTGGCGTCGCAGCGTGGCTACATCAGTCAGGAATTCACCCATGGCCCGAACCTACCCGAAAGGTGTGACAAGGTGTCCACCGGTAGCGATCAGCGGCGGCGGTGGGCGGGCCCTGCCCCCCGCTCGGTACGGACCACGCGAATCCGGTGGGCGAACAGGATCACCACGGCCACCACTACCAAGGCCCCGGCCACATACCCGGCATAGCTGAAGTCCTTCAGCACATGCTTATAGCTGCTTCCCAGGCTATAACCCAGGCTGCACAATGCCGTCGACCAGATGGCACAGGCGGCCACGGTGAACACGGTGAATTTCCCCAACGTCATCTCGCCCAAACCGGCGGCCAGGGACACAAAGGATCGCACCAGGGGAATCAAGCGACCAAAGAAGACAAAAGGCTCACCCCGGCGATCCAACCACGCCTCGGCGCGGTCGAGGTCCTTGTGGGTGAGCAGCACGTACTTGCCCAGTCGATCCACCAGCGGCCTACCTCCGAAGTAGCCGATGGCGTAGCCGACGAACGAGCCCACCAACTCGCCGAGCAACGCCACCACGATCACCAACGCCAACGACAGGTGATGGGGACCGTAAAACACCTGACCGCTGGCCAGCACCCCGCCGTAGATCATCGACGCCTCTGATCCCACCGGAAGACCCATGGTGGACAGAAAGGTCAATCCGAAAATGGCCAGATAGCCCCAGTTTTCGAGAAAGTGCTCCATGAGGGCGTCAATCTACTGGACCGCGACCAGTGGCATGGGCCGTGTCGGAATTCAGGAGAGCGTCTCCTCGGATAACGTCACCGGGGTGAGTACGACGATTGACCAGGACGGGCCAACTCGTAGCAACTGCACCACACCTGACGGCCTCGGAATCGCCACCTACGATTTCGGCGGGGACGGCCCTGACCTGTTGCTGGTACACGCCACCGGCTTTTGCGCCGGTGTCCTGGCACCGCTGGCCCGCCATCTGGCCGGGGACTATCACTGCTGGGGTCTCGATCTCCGGGCTCACGGTCGGTCCGAGTCTCCCGACAATGGGGACTTCGCCTGGTCCGGGTTTGCCGTCGACGTGCTGACAGCCATTGATCACCTCGGGCTGGACCGCCCCCTTGGCTTCGGACACTCCTGTGGAGGAGCATCCTTGCTCCTCGCCGAAGAGAGCCGGCCGGATGCCTTCCGCGCCATGTACTGCTTCGAACCGGTGGTCTTCTCCGGGCCATCGGTGGGGACCCCGGTCAACCACCTCTCGGACGGTGCCCGTCGGCGTCGGGATTCGTTCCCCTCCGCCATTGACGCGTTCCTCAATTTTTCTTCCAAGCCACCATTCGGCGATCTCGATCCTGATGCGCTCCAGGCCTACGTCGACTGCGGCTTCGAGTTGGTGCCCGATGAGGAGGGCGGCGACGGCGAAACCATACGACTTCTGTGCCGCCGGGAAGACGAAGCCGAGGTCTATGCCCACGGGACCTCCCACGACGCGTTCGCGCACCTCAACGAGATCGGCTGCCCTGTCTGGTTGGCCTGTGGCGAACAGACAGACGCCTTGGGCGTCTCCTTCCTCAATGAAGATGCCGAGCAGTTGCGCTCCAGCACCGTCGAGGTTTTGCCGGGAATCGGTCATTTCGGCCCACTGCAACGTCCCGACCAGGTCGCGACTTCGATCACAGGGGCATTCCGTCTTCTCGATGAGACACCCACGTCGTAGTCTGTCTTCGATGCCATTCGAACCCCCGCGGTCGTTGTCCCCCTCCAAGGTGACATCATTCCGCCAATGTGCCCTGGCATTCCGCTTCACCGCCATTGAACGACTTCCCGAGCCCCCCACGGTGTGGACTGTCAAAGGGACACTCGTCCACTCCGCCTTGGAGCGTCTGTTCTGGCGTCACCAACGGGGAGAACGTAGCCAAGCCGCGGCATTGGTCGAGTTGGCGTCAGCATGGGACCACCTCCAGGTCGACCCGGAGTGGATCGAACTGGCGCTGTCTCCGGGTGATGCCGATAGCTTCCGGGGCGACGCCGAGACGCTGGTGAAGAACTACTTCCGCATCGAAGACCCCAACGACGTCACCCCGGTCGGCATCGAGGTGACCTTGGAGGCACGGCTGGGCGATCTCCGCCTGAGGGGCATCATCGACCGACTCGATCTGACCCCCGACGGCGATCTGGTGGTAGTCGACTACAAGACGGGGCGAGCGCCCTCGCCCGCCTTCGAACAGTCGAAACTGGTGGGTGTACAGATCTACGCCCTTCTCTGTCAGGAGGTGCTCGGCCGGCGTCCGGTCGCGGTTCGCCTCCTTCACCTGAAGGAGCCCACCGTGATCACCGCCGAGCCTTCCGAACAGGTGCTCCGGGGCCAGCGCCAGAAGACTCTGGCCGTATGGTCGGCGATCGAGCGGGCGTGCGAGGCAGAGGACTTCCGGCCCAAGACATCGCCGTTGTGCAATTACTGCCGGTTTCAGACCTTCTGTCCCGCCTTCGGCGGAAATCCGGATGACGCCGCCCCGTCGTTTGCCGCCCTCGCCGCCGAGGGTGTGGCGTGACCCCGGTCAACGGTGCGAGCCGGGGTGAGACGAGGGGCAACCTCACCGGCCCGGTGGATCTCAGCTCGCTCAGTTTCGGAGACATGGTCGCGGCGATCGATGACCGGGTCGACGCCTGGTTCGAGCCGTGGCGTGGCCAACCCGTCCTCGACGCCATGGCCAGGATTGTGTCGGGTCTCGGCGACCGAGGGTTGCTCTGGGCCGCCTCCACCGCCTGGCGGGCCCGCCGGCCCGGATCACGCCGAAACCGGGCGGTCCGCGCCCTGGCCGTGGCCGGCGCCGAGTCGAGCGTGGTCATCGCCGCCCTCAAGGCGATCATCGGGCGTCCAAGACCCGACCGTGCCGATCTGCGCCTGGGCGACAACATCGTTCCGCTCCGTGAGCCGACCACCAGCAGTTTCCCCAGTGGTCACACCCTGGCGGCTTTCTGCGCTGCCTCTGTTCTGTCCGAGCACGACGATCTGAGCGGGAACGCCCTGTTGTTCACCTGCGCCGGGCTCATCGGGATCAGCCGCATTCACCTGCGCGCCCACCACGCCTCGGACGTCCTGGGGGCTATGGCCATAGGCACCGTCCTCGGCCTGGTGGGTAGACGCCTGGTCTGACCGGGGCGACCCACCTGTGGGGTCCAACCGGGAGGGTGGAATGGAGTGAGGCCAGCGGGGGTTGCACAGGCATGGTCGCCACTCCGCCGTTCTCCGTCACCTGGGACTACCGATGCCCCTTCGCCCGCAATGCCCACGAGCACATTCTCGACGGGTTGGCCGGCGGTGCCGACTGGGACGTCACCTTCGTTCCCTATTTTCTGAATCAGACCCACGTCGAGGAGGGCGGTGCTCCCTCGTGGGAGGACCCGTCCCACATCCCCGATCTGTTGTCGTTGGAGGCCGGCGTAGTGGTGCGAGACCGGTTCCCGGAGCATTTCCTCAAGGTCCATCGCTCCCTGTTTTCCGCCCGCCACGACGACGGCGGGGATCTGCGCGACCGGGTGGTCGTTCGCAGTGCCTTGGCCCGGGCCGGCGTCGACGCCGATGCCGTCCTCGCTGAAGTCGATGCCGGCTGGCCTCGCAAAGTGGCGCGTGCCGAGCACGAGCGGATGGTCGAGGATCTGGACGTCTTCGGCGTACCCACCTTCATCGTGGGTGATCGAGCCGTCTTCGCCCGGTTGATGACCCGTCCCCAAGGAGACGGCGAAACCGCCCGGGCCACCATCGACCGGATCGTCCAGTTGGTGGACGCCCATCCCGAGTTGAACGAGTTCAAAAGCACCCGCCTCACCCGATAGGGCACACGTCGACCCGGCCGCTCAGCCTTTGATCAGTTCGGCGAGGACGCCGACCGAAGCCTTGATCTCCTCGGTCGAACCGAAGGGCGCGCCGCAGAAGTCGGTGGCCCCGATATCAGCCAGGCGACGAACCTGTGAGGCCACCTCTGACTCGGTGCCAATGATGGCCACATCAGCGGGTCCGTCAGCACCTTCCCGGTCGAGCATCGCCCGGTAGGAGGGAAGGGTTCCGTAGAGGGCGAATACCTCTGCGGCTTTGGCCCGAGCCGCGGCCGCATCGGTGGTCACACAGATCGGCAGGCCAACCGCCACCCGAGGCTCGGGACGACCCGCTTCAGCGGCGGCGGCCCGGATGGTGGGCACGGTGTGGGTTTCGATGGTGGTGGGTCCGGTCATCCAGGTGATGGTGCCCGATGCCATCCGACCGGCGATGCCCAACATGGCGCTCCCAAGGGCCGCCACCAGCACCGGAGCCGGTGGGGCGGTGATCCCCAGGGGACCGAAGGTGGAGGCCCGGAGCGTCTCGCCGGTGAAGGACACCTGTTCACCCTCGATGATGGGAATCAGGATGGAGAGATACTCACGCATGTGGCGGCCCGGCTTCTCGAATGACTGCCCGAAGACGTGTTCGATGACCATTTTGTGAGACAGGCCGATTCCCAGTGTCAGGCGGCCCCCGGTGGCGGCTTGCACGGTGAGGGCCTGGGCCGCCAGCATCACCGGATTGCGGGGATAGGTGGGCACCACCGCCGTGCCCAGGCCGATGTCGGGGACCTCACGACCGATGAGGGCCAGCACCGTGAGCGCGTCATATCCGAAAATCTGCGACGTCCAGGCCGTCTCGATGCCGGCCGCGGCCAGCGAGGACACCTGTGCGACCACGTTGTCGATGGACTGGTCAATATCGAACATCACACCGATGCGCACGCTGGCTCTCCTTTGGGACCGGCTCACGGCGCGGCCCACCTCTTACGTGATCGCGGCGATCACGACGTCTGACCACAGTACCGGCCGGCCCCGTTTCTCCGCGTGCCGCGGCAATTGTCGTCGTCAACGTGCCCGTCACTCCCGGTTCGGGCAGAATGCTCCTATGTCAGTAGCCATCGTCATGGGAAGTGCCTCCGACGCATCGATCATGGATGATGCCGTCCAAATTCTGCGATTCTTCGGGGTGGCGGTCGAAGTCCGGGTCATCTCGGCGCATCGCACCCCCGACGACACCATCGAGTTCGCCCGAACCGCATCAGCCAACGGGATCAAGGTGATCATCGCTGCGGCCGGGGGCGCTGCCCATCTGGCCGGCGTACTGGCCGCCGCCACCCCGCTGCCGGTGATCGGGGTGCCGATCGCCTTGGGCAACCTGGGCGGTCTCGACTCGCTCCTGGCCATGGTCCAAATGCCCAGGGGTGTTCCGGTAGCCGTCGTCGCCGTCAATGGGGCCCGCAATGCCGGGCTTCTGGCCGTGAGGATCATGGCCCTCTCCGACGAACGGCTGGCGGCCGAGCAGGACAGGTTCCGCAAGGAACTGGCCGAACAGGTTCGTGACCAAGATGCGGAAATCGTGGCCCGGTACAACGATTAGCTAAGAGCCGAACCCGGGGCGGCCAGCCCATCAACCCTCACCCGGCGGTCCAGGGGGGAGCCAAGCCGCGGACGGCCTCGTCCAGTTCCATCCCGATCGGGATCACCGCCATGATGGGGATGTCGATCCCATTGGCCACGTACCGGCCGATGTGGGCACGGCACTCGTCGTACGAGCCGTGGACGATCAACGAGTCGACCACTTCGTCGGGGATGACGTCCAGCGCCCGCTTGCGGTCGCCGGCCTGCCATGCCCCCCACATCGGCTCGAGCACGGGACCCCGCCCCAACCACCGGTGGAACTCCGCATAGACCCCCACATTGAGGTAGGCCGCGATCATCCGGCGACCCAGCTTGCGCACGGTATCGACATCTTCGGAGGGACACACGAAGATCCGGGCCGCCATGGGTATGTCTGCGCCGACCTCGGGTTTGACCGTGGCCACATCCTCGGCGGACAGCCAGTTGACGATGACACCATCCGCCTCGCGCCCGGCCAGGTGCAACATGCCTGAACGCAGGGCGGCCAAAAAAATGGGGGGTGGGTGTTCGACCGGGCGGGCCAATCGAAAGCCGCGCACGGTGAAGGTGTCGTACTCCTGGTCCACCTTCTCCCCCGCCAACGCCGAGCGGAGGAACCTGATGGTGTCCCGCACCCGCTTGTAGGGCTCGACGAACTGAGCCGCGTTCCAACGCCCGACAATAACGTCGGACGATGTCCCCAGACCGAAGGCGAACCTGCCGGGTGCGGCCTCGGCCATGGCGGCCACGGTCTGGGCCAACAACGCCGGTCCCCGGGTATATGCCGGGATGATGGCCACCCCGAGCCGGAGTTCCGGTTCCCACGCCGCGGCCAGTGCAAGCGGGGTGAAACCGTCGGTTCCATCGGTCTCCGCCGACCACACGTCGGTGTAGCCGAGTTCGACCAATTCCCGGAACCACCTGCGATGTTCTACCAGCGTGACCCCATCGAAGGGGATGGTGATCCCATAGCGCGGTGAGGTGGGAGGGGCGGCCGAGGTTGCACTCATGACCCAGTAATACACCCTCTTGCCATGCTGTACCCATGGGAACCGACAAACCAAACCGATGCCGGGCACACCAACCCGAACTGCCGCTGCCGATCGTGCCGCCTCCTGCCTCCAGCCAGCCGACACCCGACAGTCATCCACACGAATGGCGGCTCGATGAGCAGACCCGGCTCATCGGCCGCCGAGGGATAGCGGCCGCCAGGGCCCTGCTCGCCGCCCATGCCCCTACCGATCAGCAGCCGGTGGCAGTTCAGCACCCGGTCGAGCCTCCACGCCGCCGGAATTCCGGACGCGCCGCCTGACCAAAGGGCACGCTACGGTCGAGTCCATGCCAACTGTCGCTGAGCGTCTCGATCACCCAGCTGAAGCAAGACTTCTTCTCCTCAACTGCGCCGAGTTGGGCTTCTGTCACGCATCCAACGTGGGCGTGTTGGATGCGCTGGACCGGGGCATCGGCACCTCTGCCTCGCTGATGGTGCCAGCGCCCTGGGCCCGCGAAGCCGCCTCCAGCTACCGGGGCGAGGATGTCGGAGTCCGCCTCACCCTCAATGCCGAGCACGATCTCTTCCGGTGGGGACCCATCACCCAGGCTCCATCCCTCCTCGATGGCGACGGCGGGTTTCCCCGGACCATCACCGACATGTGGGACCACGCCGACTTGGACGAAGTCCGGCGCGAGTGCCGGGCCCAGGTGGAACGGGCGGTTCTCTGGGGCTTCGACGTCAGCCATCTCGACACTCACCTCGACGCTCTGATCCTCCGACCCGAGTTCTTCGACGTGTACCTTGAGATGGCCATTGACTTCGCACTGCCCCTGCGCCTACTGGGGGCGGACACCGAGCCAAACATCGGATTTCCATTCCGGCAACTGGCGGCAGACGAGGGAGTCCTTTTTGCCGACCGGTGTGCCTCGCTCTCGGTACTGCACCCCCGCCAGGCCCTCATCGACCTGCTGCCCGACCTGGAGCCCGGAGTCACCGAGGTCACCCTCCGGCCGGCCGTCGATACATCGGAGCTCCGAGCCGTCACCACCGACTGGGAGGACCGGGTCTCCGATCACATCCTGCTGGTGGACGATGGCGGTATGGCAGAGATCATCGCCCAGTCCGGAGTCACCCTCATCGGGTTCCGCCCGCTGCGCGACGCCATGCGGCGGGGTTGACCCACCTGGTCTCTTTCCGGCATGTGGCCGAACCAGCCTGTCCCGTCTCGACTCAGCCTGAACTGTCACCGTGCCGCCAAGTGAAAGTATCGTGGCAGGTCACCTAGGGGAGCTGCCGTGGTCGGAAAAGGCGAGTCGAAGAGCAGGACTCCATCGGAGACCTCCGGCGGAGTACTCGTGACGCCGCCCCCCGCTGCACCGTTTCAGCTCGAGGGCCTGGTGCTGCTGAGTGGCGAAGGCAGTGCCCTTCTTCAGGTTGATGGAATTACGCTGACCTTCGACGATGAAGGCGTCGGGGTGATCCACAGTCCCGAAGAGCAGCCGCGACTGTTGCCCTGGTCGTCCCTCGTCGCCCACGTCATCGAACCATGGAGCGAGGGCATCGCTCCTGAGTGGTGGGTGGATCCGGAGCTCAATCGCACAGGTGAAGGTGTCGGGGACGATGGCGAAGTCATCGATCCCGATGCCACCGATCGATCGCGCCCCCACACCGGGGCCGGTGCCCTCATCAGTCTCCGGACCATGTTCGCCACCTATCGGTTTTTGCTGCCGGGTGGGGACGCCGACCAGCTACGTCCCAAGTTGGCGGCGTTTGCCTTCAACCACCAGGGTCCGGCCGGGTCATCGTCGACGACTACCGTGTTTGCTCACCCATCGGGGGGCATCGGTGGTCGAGGTGCAGGTGGCGGAGCCACCGGTCTCACCTGGGTGAAGGCCCGACCGGTACTGACCGTGCTGCTCATCCTCGTGCTGTTGACAGTGGCCATCCTCATTGTGCTCCAGAGCGCGGGTTCCATCCACATTCCATTGCTCGGCGGAGCCAACTCGGGAACGGTGGGAGAGCTCAGAACTCGGTGATGTCGGCGATCCGGCGGCGTAGCTCCTGATACTCGGGGGTATTGGTGGCCGGAAGCAGCCGCATCATGATGCCCATCGCACCGCTGACCTTCATCCGACCCTGCATGAAGGCGACGTTGGGATCCAGGTCGCCCTTGGCGATGGCCATGGCGTCCGACCGTGCTGTCGTCAGGGTGACGTCAGCGTCGTCGACATCGCCTACCCCACTCTGGGACAGGAGCCCGTCCTCGAGTACCCAGTAGTAGCGCACCTCACCGTCGGCCCCTCCGGTGACAATGAACTGCATGCGGGCCGAGAGGCCGGGGCGCTCGGGTTGGGTGGCCGCCAGTGCCCGGGTCTCTTCGAACCACTCGTCAGTCAGCCACGTGCTCACAGAACCCCGATGCTACCGGGGACATGCCCGCTTCACCGGGGACATGCCCGCTTCACCGGACCTCCGGCTTCCTCAAGACCTGGGGATCCCGGCGAACAGATCCCTCTCGATCGAGTCGGGGTCCACCATGGAGCGCGGATCCACCGGGGTGATCACAACGCCGTCACCGGAGTCGGATGCCAGCAGGGCCAACTGATAGTCATCGTGGGGATGGATCCCATCCATGACCTCAGGAGGGAGCCCGAACCAGAACCGTGAGGTCGGATCCACCTGGGTGGCGTGGGCCAACAGCGCCTCACGTCGGACGTGGCCAAAGGCCGAGACGTCCACCGATGTGGTGATAGGCGCTTCGGTCATGCCTTCCCACCGCTTCTTCCAACTGTCGTCAAATGGGGATTCGAGCCCGAGTTCCTCGAACTTGAGGTGGAGCTCCCGGAAACGAGCCACCGAAAACGTCGTGTAGTAGAGCTTCGTCGGCTGCCATGGCTCGCCGGCGTCAGGGAATTGGCGGGGATCTCCGGCCGCCCGGAAGGCGACGATTCCGATCTCATGGACCCGGAGATGGTCGGGGTGCGGGTAGCCGGACTGTTCGTCCCCGTAGATGACCATGACCTGGGGCCGGCTGAGCCGGATGATGGCCACCAGTCGTTCCACCGCCTCGTCGAGCGGCGCCCGGGCGAAACATGCGGGGTTGGCGTTGGCCTCGGAGTCGGCCATACCCGAGTCGCGATAGCCGAGCATCTCCACGTCGTCATAGCCAATGATGGTGGCAGCCAGGGCCAACTCCTCCCGGCGAACCTCGGTCAGCCGGGACCGGACGTCGGGGGTGTCGAGCACCGGGTTGAGGATTTCCCCCTCTTCCCCCCCTGTGCAACACACCAATACCGTGTGGACGCCGTCCTGGTGGTACCGGGCCACCGTCCCGGCACCCTTGGACGCCTCATCGTCGGGGTGGGCATGGACTGCCAGCAGGCAAAGCGGTTCGGACACGGTGATCACGCTACCGGCCGGTGAGCACCTAAGCTCCCCTGACGAAGAACGAGGGAGGATCGACCACCATGGGTGTCATGAAGCGCCTGTCTGGAATTGTGCAGGCAAAGACGAACAAGCTGCTCGACAAGGCAGAGGATCCGAGGGAATCCCTCGACCTCTCCTACCAGAAGCAGTTGGAGAGCCTCCAGAAGGTCCGCCGCAGCGTGGCCGATGTCACCACGGCCAAGAAACGTATCGAGCTACAGGCCAATCAGCTCCAGCAGCAGGCCGACAAGCTGCAACAGCAGGCCAAGGCAGCGCTCGGCCAGGGAAACGAGGACCTGGCCCGGGAGGCGTTGGCCCGCCGGGCCGCGCTCGCCGAGCAGCTCACCGACCTGCAGACCCAACACGAGCAGGTGGCCGGCCAAGAAGTGAAACTGGTGGACACCGCCCAGAGACTGCAGACCCAGGTCGACTCCTTCCGCACCAAGAAGGAGACCATGAAGGCCACCTACACCGCGGCCGAGGCCCAGACGAAGATCGGTGAAGCCGTTTCGGGCATCTCCGAGTCGATGAGCGACGCCGGCATGTCGATGCAACGGGCCCAGGACAAAATCGACGGCATGCAGGCCCGGGCCGGGGCCATGGACGAATTGTTGGCATCGGGGGCCCTCACCAACCTGAGTCAGCCGGTCGACGATATTCAGGCTCAGTTGGACAAGGTGTCCACCACCGATGCTGTCGACACCGAACTTGCCGCCCTGAAAGCAGAAATCGGCGCCAGTGCCCCCGCTGGCGAGCTCCCCTCCGCTGCCGCTGCCACTCCCGCCCCCGCTGCCGCCTCCGCCCCGGCGTCTCCCGAACAGCCGGCCTCATGATCGTCCGGATTCTCGGAGAGGCCCAGTACGACGTTCCCGAGGAGCATCGGGCGGCTCTCGACGGTCTGGACACCACCCTGGTGCACGCGGTCGAGGCCGATGACGAAGCTGCCTTCACTTCGGCCCTGTTGGCCTTGACCGCCGAGGTGCGACGGGTGGGCGAGACGCTGGCAGACGACGCCTTCACGCCCTCCGAGTTGGTGGTCCCGTTCGCCGATGCCACCCTGGCGGAAACCAAGCGGCTTCTGGCCGACTCGGCTCCTTCCGACGAAGGGTGACAGCCAACTCATGAGTACCGCCAGCAACATTCCCTCCGACCGGGGTCTCAACCTCCGGATGTTCACCACCGGCCTGATGCTGGTCATCCTCTACGGAGCGGTGGTCGGCCTCCTGATCGCCTTCGGTATCTCCTACGTGGCGGTGCTGGTGATCGCCGGCATCATTCTCTTCTGCCAGTACTGGTTCTCGGACAAGATCGCCTTGTTCGGAATGGGTGGCCGGGTGGTCACCGCCGAACAGGCACCCCAGCTCCACGGGGTCATCGACCGACTGTGCGCGCTGGCCGACATGAAGAAGCCGCGGGTGGCCATCGCCGATTCCGACGTCCCCAACGCCTTCGCCACCGGTCGGAGCCCGAACAGCGCAGTGGTGTGTGCCACCACCGGATTGATGCGCCGCCTCGACGAGGCCGAACTCGAGGCGGTACTGGCCCACGAGCTCTCCCATGTGGCCCACCGCGACGTGGCAGTGATGACCATCGCCAGTTTTCTCGGAGTGGTGGCCGGGTTGATCACCCGCATCATGTTCTGGACCGGGATGATGGGCGGTTTCGGGGGCAGCAACAACAGCAACAACAGCAACTCGAACGACAACGCCGCCCTGGTGGAGATGGCCGTATTGGTGGTTTCCGTGGTGGTCTACGCCATCAGCTTCCTGCTCACCCGGGCGCTCTCCCGCTACCGCGAGTTGGCCGCCGATCGCTCGGGGGCGCTCTTGACCGGGCAACCCTCGGCCCTGGCCTCGGCCCTGGTGAAGGTGACAGGCGAGATGTCCCGCATCCCGACCCGAGACCTACGGGCGGCGGAGAGCTTCAACGCCTTCTACTTCACCCCCGCTATTGCCACCAAGGGGGTCAGCCTCTCCACGATATTCTCTACCCACCCGACGCTGGAGAAGCGCCTCGACCAACTGGCCAAGATCGAGGCCGAGTTGGGCCGTCCGGTCTGATGGGACTGCTCAACACCCTGCTGGGCCGGACCAAACCGGTGCAGGCCAACCTCGACTCGCTGTTCGGACTGCCGTCGGCCGCCATCACCCTCCAGAGCGCGGCGGGGATGACCACCTCCGGGCGGGCGGGCGTCTGTTACAAACCCCCCACCGGGCAAGGCTTCGAGGACATGCAGGCTGAGGTGATGAAGCTGCTCACCATGGACGGTGAGGGCAAGCTGCGGACGGCCGAGGACCGCTACGGCTACCACTGGGTGGTAGTGGAGAACCCCGATATCGAATCGCTGGTCACCCAGGTCCATCTGGTCAACTCGTCACTTTCCGACGCCGGATGGGGACCCCAACTTCTCTGCTCGGTCTTCGGTGTGGCCACCCTCCCCGACTCCGCCGCCTCGACCGCCGACTCGCCTCCCGGGCCCACCACGGTGCTCACCTCGACGGGGTTTCTGGTCTACCTGTTCAAACGGGGCACGTTCTATCCGTTCGTCCCCGACGGCCCCGAACACCGCAACACCGAACAAGAGCTGAAGCTGAAGAGCCTGGTGGCCGGCGATCTGGCCATCGAAGCAGACCTCGATCGCTGGTTCCCCTTGTGGGAACTGCCGGTCGGCTGAGTCTCGTCGCTCGGGGCACTCTGGTCGCTCGGGGGAACCGGTAGCCTCGAGTCCTACTTCACGCCGGCGGAGACCCCGTCGATGCGGGTGGCCAGGTCGATGTCTTTTTGGGTGATGCCACCCGAGTCGTGGGTCACCAGTGACAGCTTCACCTGGTTGTAACGAATATCGATGTCGGGATGATGGTCCGCGGCTTGCGCCAGAGCTCCCACTTCGTTGACGAAGGCCAGTGACCCGACGAAACCGGCACAGGTCACCGTCTTGACCAGAGCTCCGTCGACCAGCTTCCAATCAGGGGCACTGGGACCGCTCATCGCCGCACCAAGGTCTGTCTCGCCCAGTACGGGATCACTCATGGCCGGGCCTCCGTTCGCTCACCCCACCTTAGGCTCGGGCACCGACCGGTGCCGTGGGTGTAAAGGCCACCGGCATGGTCTCGTACCCGGACACGAAGTTGGCCTCTCGGCGGGGCGGCTCGGCGTCGGCGACCAGGGCCAGATCGGGGAGCCGATCGAGGAGCCGGTCGAACATCACATGAAGCTCCATCCGGGCCAGCCGGTTCCCCAGGCAGAAGTGGGCTCCGAAGCCGAATGCCACATGGTCGTTGGGACTCCGGGTGATGTCGAACTGGTCAGGATTGTCGAATACCCGCTCGTCGCGGTTGGCCGACGGATAGAGGAGCAGGAGCTTTTGGCCTTCACTCAGGGTCTCGCCGTGTAACTCCACATCTTTGGTCATCGTCCTGGCCATGTTTTTGATGGGGGTCACCCACCGCAACATCTCCTCCACCGCCGTGGTCATCAGGGACCGGTCGGCCCGCAGCGCCTCCATCTGGTCGGGATGGCGCAGCAGCTCGTACATGCCACCGCTGATCACGTGGCGGGTCGTCTCGTCGCCACCGATGAGGATGAGCAGCGACTCGTAGACCAGTGACTGGTCGTCGAGCCGATCGCCGTCGATCTCAGCGTGCACCAGCGTCCCGATCAGGTCATCCGAACTACCGTCCTTCCGTCGCTGCTCCATCACTGCTGTCACATAGCTGGCGTATTCAATGGCGGCGGCCGCGGCGTTGTCCATGAGTCCGGGGTCGGGCGAGCCCAGGGCCTTCAACATGTCGTCGGACCACCGCAGCAGGTCATCGCGATCTTCGGGGGCCACGCCCAGCCTGTCCCCGATCACCACCATCGGCAGCGGGGCGGCAATATCGCGAACGAAGTCGGCAGATCCGGTCTCGCACACCCGGTCGATGATGTCGTCGCACACCGCCCGGATACCCGGCTCGCTCTCGCGTATCCGCCTGGGGGTAAAGCCTTCGCTCACCAGACGCCGCCGCCGCACGTGTTCGGGGGCGTCGGTATCGATCATCATGGGCAACGCTCCCGAGTCGGGGCGAATACCACCGGCGTTGGAGTACGTGTCGGGATCCTTGGAGATCTCTTTGACGTCGGCGTAGCGGGTGATGCCCCACACGCCCGCCTCCTCGTCGAAGTACGCCGGGGCGTTGTCCCGCATCCACGCAAAGGCCGGAAACGGATCACCGCCGTAGAACGCACCGTCGGTCAGCCCGATGTACAGGTCGTTCGGGTGAGTGGTCATGGTCTTCGGTCTCTCCAACTTCAGTCGTAAGGTTGCCCACCCCACTGCGACACGACGGGTGGTGCGGTCTAGGAAAACATACGTTTGGACACTTGTCCAACCGCCGCGGGCACGCAGTTCAGCTGCACCGTCCTGCCGGGGTGGGGGTCGTTTGGCGCGGGCAGAAGGTCATCGGGACATGCCAGACGCCTGCGTGTTTGTTGGTACGGACCCGCTCCACCGGGCCGGCCAGGGTGAAACCCTCCAGCCGATCGAGCAGTTCATCGAGGATGCACCGGATCTCCATCCGGGCCAGATTGGCCCCCAGGCAGAAGTGGGTGCGATAGCCGAAGGTGAGATGCGGGTTCGGGTCCCGCCGGATATCAAAACGGAACGGGTCCTCGAAGACCGACCCGTCGCGATTGGCCGACGGCCACCACAACGTCACTTTGTCGCCCTGGCGAATCACGTGCCCGTCGAGCTCCGTGTCCCGGGTGGCCGTACGTCGGTTGTACAGGGTGGCGCTCGTCCACCGCAGGATCTCCTCCACCGCTCCCGCCATCAACGATCGATCGTCGCGGAGGGCACAGAGCTGCTCGGAGTGGTCGATGAGGGCCACCATGCCCAGGGCTATCGAGTTCCGGGTCGTTTCACTCCCGGCCACCACCAACAGATTGAAGAACATCACCAATTCGAGATCGGTGAGCGGTTCCAAATGGCCGTCATCACCATCGATGGTGGCGCCCACCACCGCGCTGATGATGTCCTGGCCCGGGCATACCTTCTTCTCCTCGATGAATCGGTTCCCGTACTCCGTCATCGATGCGGCGGCACGGCTCACTGCGTCGTTGCTCTCGCCCAGCTCCCTCCCCTCGTAGTCGAGAGTGGTATTCGACCAGGCCATCAGGTTGGCCCGGTCGGAGTCGGGAATCCCCATCAGTGCCGCCACCGCCTGCAGCGGTAGTTCGACCGCAACTTCGGTCAGGAAGTCACACGATCCCCGCTGGGCGATCCCATCCACGATGGCCCGTGACCGGGAGCGGATCTCTGCTTCCATCAGCGCCAGCGCCCGGGGGGTGAATGACGGGGTGACCAGCCGGCGGATCCGGTGATGGCGCGGGTCGTCCATCATGTTGAGAAGAACCCCCGAGGCGAACCCGTAGGGGAGGTCCTCGATGATGGTGCCTCCCCCGCTGGCGCCGGGCGCCCGCTCGGAGGAGAAGAGCTCGGCGTCGGATACCGCCGCCATGATCATCTCGTAGAAGCTGAGCACCCAAAATCCGACCCCGCCGGGAGTGTGGGCCGTCGGGCGGTGCCACCACACCGGTGCCTCGGCCCGCAACCGGGTGAACACGTCGTCGGGAAATCCGCCGGCGAAGGCATCGAGATCAGTGAGGTCGACGTCTTTCAGATCAGTCGTTCCCGATGTCACGGTCTTCCCCCTTTCACCGGGCGGCGGTAACGGTCGGCGGCTGCCGATCCGGTCACGGGTGGGTCATCGACTCCGGTCGTACCGCTTGGTCGAACTGTTCTCCGGTCAGGAACCCGAGGCCCACGGTGGCTTCCCTGAGCGTGATTCCCTGCTTGTGCGCGTGTTTGGCCACGGTGGCCGCATTGTCATAGCCGATCAGCGGGTTGAGGGCGGTGACCAACATCAACGAATTATCGAGGTGCTGACGGATCCGGTCTTCATTGGGCTCGAGCCCGTCGACACAGAACTCGGTGAACGATCCACATGCCCCGGTCAGCAGGGTGATCGAGTGCAACACGTTGTAGATGATCACCGGCTTGCACACATTGAGTTCGAGATTCCCCCGTGAACCGGCCACCGCCACCGCGGTGTCGTTGCCGATGACCTGGATGCACACCATGATCATCGCCTCGCACTGGGTCGGATTCACCTTTCCCGGCATGATCGACGAGCCGGGCTCATTCTCGGGGAGTTGCAGCTCACCCAGCCCACACCGGGGGCCGGACCCGAGCCACCGGAGGTCATCGGCAATTTTGATCAGTGACCCGGCCAACGTGCGCAGGGCGCCACTGATCGCCACCAAGGCGTCGTGGGCGGCCAGCGCGGCGAACTTATTGGGGGCGGTGACGAAGGGGAGACTGGTGATCTCCGCCACCGCGGCTGCCACCCGGCCACCGAACTCGGGGTGGGTGTTGAGACCGGTACCCACCGCGGTACCGCCGGCGGCCAACTCGTAGAGGTCCACTATCGAAAATTCGACCCTCTTGAGGTCGGCGTCGAGCTGGGCCACGTACCCCGAGAACTCCTGACCCAGGGTCAGAGGGACGGCGTCCATCAAGTGGGTCCGACCGATTTTGGTGATACCGGCGAAGGCCTGGGACTTGTCGGCCAGAGAGTCGCGTAAGTGGCGCACGGCGGGAATGAGCCGGTGGGTCAGCTCTTCGACGGCGGCGATGTGCATGCCGGTGGGAAACGTGTCGTTGGAGGACTGGGACATATTCACATCGTCATTGGGGTGGATGGGTGTCTTGGATCCCATCACTCCTCCGGCCATTTCGATGGCCCGGTTGGAGATCACCTCGTTGGCATTCATATTCGTCTGGGTGCCACTCCCCGTCTGCCAGATCTTCAACGGGAAGTGGTCGTTGAGTGCACCCGAGGACACCTCGCGGGCCGCGGCGATAATCAGCTCCGCCTTTTCAGGGGCCAGCTTGCCCAGATCCGCGTTGACCTGGGCCGAGGCCTCTTTCAGAATGCCAAAGGCGCGAATCAGCGACGGTGGCATCACGTCGATGCCGATCGGGAAGTGGTGGAGGGACCGGGCGGTCTGGGCCCCGTAGTACCGGTCAACCGGTACCTCCATGGCACCCATGCTGTCGGTCTCCGTACGGGTTGGATTGGTAGTGATAGCCAGCTCCTCTCGGTGTCGAGTCCTGCGAGAATTCCCCCAACGATTCCGGGCGTTGACCCTACCTCCTGCCGTGGTTGGCGACGGGCAAGCAGGTGGTCAGCCGTCCAGATCACGGCACGATGGGCACAGCCCCACCAGGTCGAAGTTGTGCTCGGTGACCTCGTAGCCGTGCTCATCGGCCACCACCCGGGCGGCCTCCGCCATGGCCCGCTCGAGTCGGGGAGACGGAGCCACGTCCTCGACCTTTCCGCAGCGCCCGCAGGCCAGGTGGTGATGGTGCCCGGCCAACTCCTCGGCCAGTTCGAAACGGGCATGGTCATCGGTCCCCGTCACCCTTCGGAGAACCCCGGCGTCGATGAGAGCGGTGACGTTTCGATAGGCGCTGCTTTGCGGCAGTTGGTCGGTACGGGTCAAGATTTCGGGAATTGAAAGCGGTCGTCCCGCTATGGCCAGTGTCCCCACCAGAGCCTGGCGCAGCGGCGTATAGCGCTGTTCTAATCCCGCCAGCCGCAAGGCAACCAGATCGTGAACAGACGGGCTGATGATCACTGGCTCTGACACTACGACGCCTCGCTGTGTGAGATGGCCAGATTGCCGCGGTTGCCGGAGCCTCGGCGGCCGACCCCGCCGCGAGCGACCACCCGGTGTCTTCCCGCGGTGCCCAGAAACGAGAGGAGGTAACAAGCGGTGGCCACCGACAGGATCCCGAAGCTGGGCGGAATCCGCGGGAAGGCGTAGGCCAGGGTTAGACCCACCCAGACCGAGACCACCGCGATGGCTGCCGACAGCCACAGAGCGGCAAACGGCCGCGGTGTCAACCGCTGCGCCGCTCCCGCCGGTGCCGCCAGCAACCCGAGCAACAACAGGGCGCCGACCGCCTGGGTGGCTTCGCCGGCCGTGATGCCTACCAGCACCAAAAAGCCGTAGCCGAGCCAGCGGACAGGGACGCCCCGGGCCGAGGCCACCGCCTCGTCAAGGCTGGCGAACAACAGGGGACGGCCGATGATGATCACCGCCAGAACCACCACCAGGGCCACCACCGCGTCGGTGACGGCCTGGCCGGAGGACAGGCCGAAGATCGAGCCGAACAACACGTTGACGCCGGCGTTTCCGGTGAATCCCCCGCTGCCACTCCGGGAGGTGGTGTAGATGGAGAGGAACAGCGCACCAAGGCCGAGGATCCAGGCGAAGACGCTGCCGATCACCGTGTCATCGGCGTTGGCCCGTCGCCCGAGGATTGCCATGAGGAGGGCGAACCCGATGCACGCCCCGTAGAGCCCGACCCGGAGATCGAGGCCAAAGGCCAGAGCGGCCAGGGAGCCGGTGAAGGCGACGTGGGACAGCGCGTCCCCGGTGAACACCTGACTGCGCAAGACCACGAAGTAGCCGATCAGACCCGAGGCCAACCCGATGCAGGTGCCGGCGATAAACGCGTAGCGGAGGAACGGATGGTCGAGCATGTGCAGTCCACCGATAAACGGATTGGCGACCAGGACCGTCATCCGTCCACCGCCCCCAGGGGCGTCATGTTGGCGGATGCCCGGCTCCCGGTCCACCCGCCGATGGCCCGGCCGGCTGCCGCCAGGGCGTAGGCAGCGAACCCGAAGCTCGTGACATAGAAACCCACCGGGTAGATGGAGAAATAGGCCGCCCCCAGGGCCAGCCAGGTCACCGCCAGCGCCAGGGTGATGGTGAGAAGGAAACTCCACCCGGGACGGACCGTCACTTGTTGAGCGGCCGCCGCCGGCATCACCAGGAGGGCAAACACCAGGAGCGCTCCGGTGATCTGGCTCACCTCCGCGGCCGTACACCCCAGCAGTACCAGATAGAGGGTGGAGAGCAGACGGACCGGAACCCGGCGAGCCGAGGCCACGTCGGGATCGACACTGGCAAAGAACAGGGGGCGGGCCATGGCCACCAGCGCCACCAGTACCGCGGCACCGACAATCAGGAGGGTGACGACCTGATCGTCGGATATGCCGAGGAAGGTACCAAAGAGCAGACCGGTCACGCTGTCGAGAATGCCGCTGTACAGACTCACGAAGAGCACGCCACAAGCCAGGGCGAAGGCCTGGACAGTGCCGATCACCGCCGCCTCCCCGCTGGTGCCACCTCCGGTCCTCGATGGCGGCACCATGGCGATCACCAGGGCGGCGGCGATGCTGGCGGCGAAGTAGCCCACGGTGACACTGATCCCCAACCAGATGGCCCCGGCCGCCCCCGGAAAGGAAACCACCGCCAGGGTATGGCCCACGAAGCTGCTGCGGCGCAGCACCATAAACCATCCCACCGCCCCTGCCACGATCGCCACCACTGTCCCGGCCCGGAAGGCGTTGACCATGAAATGGAAGCCGAAGAGTTGGTGGAGGTCACCGGGGATGTTCCAGGTGAGCCGGCTGACACTCTGGGTCATCGGGCCGTCCCCGGATCGTGGCCGGAGTGGCCGGAGTGGCCGGAGTGGCCGGGGTGGCCGGCGTGGCGGTCGGTGTGGTGGGCAGGCGCTTCGGGCTCACCCACCACCACCAAGCGACCGTCGGAGGCGGACAACACTTCGATCGGTGTCCCGTAGAGGGACGTCAAGGTGGCCGAGGTGATCACTTCGGCGGGCGTTCCCGAAACCGCCCGTCCCCGGGCCAGGTAGACCACCCGGTCGAGATACGAGAGGATCGGGTTGGCATCGTGGGCCACGATCATCACGGTGACCCCGCGTTCTCGACAAAGACGGGAGATCAGTGCAGCCACCGACGACTGGTTCGGAAGATCCAGACTGTCGAGCGGCTCGTCGAGGAGCAGCAGTTGGGGTCGACCCACCAGGGCCTGGGCGATGAGAAGGCGCTGCTGCTCCCCTCCTGACACCTCTCCGATGGGACGAGATGCATAGGCGGTGGCACCCACCAGTTCGATGACCTCATCGACCAGATGGCGTTGCTCCCTCCGGTTACGGAACAAGCGGTGACCTCCGGGAATCGGAACACCCCAACGGTCACCGTCACTGCCCAGCCGGACGATGTCGATCCCCCTCACTCTCAGCCCGGGGTCGAAGTTCCGGCGTTGCGGTAGGTACCCGATGTCCCTACCCGCCTCCCCCGGTGGGCGTCCGAGCACTACCGCCCGTCCCGCCGCCAGGGGGAAGACGCCGAGGAGCGCCTTGACCAGGGTCGATTTACCCGCGCCATTGGGGCCGAGGATGGCCACGAACTCCCCTGGCGCCACCTCGAGCGTCGCCTCGGACCAGATCATCCGTCCGCCGAGCCGGACGGCGGCATCCATCATCTGCACTGCCGGTGCACTGCCTCGCGAACGGGTCGGCTCGGGAGACACAGGGGTATCGGGAGTCTGGTTGGTGGCGGATTCGGTCATCGGTCCTCTATGCCATCGCCTGGGCCAATGCCGCCCGGATGCCGAGCAACTGCTCGGTCTGCCAGGCCTGGAAGCTGGCGCCGGCGGGCTGGAGGGTTTCGGTGATCGTGGTGTAGGGAATGTGGGCCGCCTTCACTTCGCGGAGCTGCACCTGAATATCGGGCGTGACGTTCTGACTGTTGTACACGTAGATCTTGATCAGGTGTTGTTTGATCTGCGCATCGACCGTCTCCTTGTCGGCGGCCGACACGTCGGTACCTTGGCTGATGTCTTTCAGGAATGCATTCGGCGTGATCAGGTCGAGACCCAATGCTGGCGCCAACATGGAGAAGATCGACTCCGACGCGCCCACCGGTGTACCCCGGTAGGCCGATGCGATTGAGGCAATCAGCGCGTGGTACTGCTCCAGCCCCGTCGCCACGAAGGCGGTCCGCTGCCCGGCGAAATAGGCGCTATCGGTGGGATCGAGCTTCTGGTACTCGGTGGCGAGCTGATTGATTACCACCTGTACGTCTGTCGGGTTGTACCACCGGTGAGGATTCCCCCCGTCGGCGATGCCGAGCAGATTGCCGACGTCGAGGACGGCGACAGTCCCGCCATCCGCCTTCACGAGCTTGGGAGCCCAGGGGTCGTACCCAATCCCATTTTCGACCACCAACTGGGACTCCGCCACGGACCGGGCATCGGCGGCCGTCGGCTCATACCCGTGCGGATCGGTATTTGGATTGGTAATGATACTTACCACGTGTACATGTTCTCCGCCGATCTGGGCGGCGATACTGCCCCAGACATCCTCAGCGGCCACCACCTCGATCACGTGGGTTCTGGCTGGCCCGGAGGCGCTGCCTCTGCCGGAATCCGTAGCCGGCGTAGCGCATGAACCCAGCAAACCGCAGGCCACCACCAGGATGGCCGCTGCCGTTCCCACTCGAGGAAGGCGGGTGATCTGGGGCCCTGCGACAGTTGGGAACGGGTTCATCGGCGGAGGTCTTTCGTGAGCTGATCGCCTACCATGTTATCCAAGAATGATTCCTATTCCAAATTCCGCTTCCCCTCCGGGGCGCCTCGTCAGCCCCGGAGCGAGAGGCCCTGTTGCCAGGCGGAACGAGCCGCCACCACGTCTTCTGCCCGAGGTCCATCACCGTCTCCGGGCACCTCGAGGATGGCCGGCAACCCTTGGAGATCGGGATGACCCAACAGAGCGGCCAGGCCATCCGCCCCGATGGAACCGTCCCCGATGTTCTCGTGTCGGTCCTTGTTGGCACCGAACGGCACCTTGGAGTCGTTCAGGTGCAGACACAGCAGGCGATCGTGGCCCACGGTGGCTGCCACCAGGGACATCAGCGCGTCGGCTTCCTCGACGGTGGTGAAGGGAACCCCGGAAGCCCACAGGTGCTGGGTGTCGAGGCAGACCCCGAGACGCTCGTCGCCACCGGCGGCGTCGATGACCTGAGCCAGTTCCTCCAAGGAGCGCCCGACCGTGTCACCGGCCCCGGCGGCGTTCTCGAGCAGAATCGGGCAGGGTGCATCGACCACCTCTACGGAATCGAGAGCCTCGAGGAGCCCTTCGACCACCCCGGGCAAGGCGGTCTCGAATCCGCTCCCCCGGTGGCTGCCGATGTGGAGCACCAGGCCTTCAGCCCCCATCCCTTCGGCGGTGGCCAGGTTGGCCTGCAGACACGCCCGTGATTTGTCAGCCAGCTCGGGGTCGGGAGTGGCCAGATTGATCAGATAGGTGGCATGGCAGAACGTCGATGACACCTCAGGGTGATCCCGTTGGGCGTCCCGGTAGGCCGCCAGCACCTCGGGGCCGTATTGGGATGGCTTCCACATCCGGGGGCTCTGGGTGAAGATCTGCACCACGTCGGCACCGATCTCGGCCCCGTGATCGAGGGCAGGGACAAGGCCCTTTCCCGCTCTGACATGAGCACCTATGCGCATGGCGCACCGTACCAGTGCGTACCAGTCGGACGGGTCGGCAGGCTCGTGCCCACGACCGCCGTACCAAGGAGAAACGCCACCATGAGCACCCCGTTGACCCAGGCAGCCCGCACCCTGATCAACCGACCGGTGATCGCCAATGTGGCGACGGTCGATCAGGAGAGCAATCCCCAGCTCACCCCGGTCTGGATCGATATCGACGGCGACGACCTGGTGTTCGATACGGCCAAGGGCCGGGCCAAGCAGTCCAATCTCGATCGCAACCCGTCGGTGGCCGTGTCGGTGGTCGATCCCGACGATCCCTACAACGTCGTGATCGTCCGCGGCACGGTGGAGGCCACCGAGGATGGCGCCGACGCCCACATCGATGGGTTGGCCAAAAAATATGGATCTCGACACCTACCCGATGCGGCGACCCGGCGAGGTCAGGGTCGCCGCATCTATCGGGTCCGGGCCGACCACGTGGTCATGCAGCCGGCCGACACCAAGTAGGTCGCAGCGGCTCGGCTCTACTCGAACGTCACACCTGACAGGGCCTCCCCGGTGGCACGAATGGTGTCGCGGTCATAGCTGTCGGCAATGGACACCACGCACCCCGCGACACCGATCTCGGCTATCGCCTGTACCTGATCGGCCAGCCGGTCAGGTCCCCCTTCGATCTCGCCGCTCCAGATGACGTCCACCGCGTCCCGAGCCCGCCCGACCGCCCGGCACCGCTGATCGAGCCCACGGACCATGGCTTCCACGTTCGCCGGTTTCCCCCCCACCACTACGGCATCCGCCCAGCGGGCAACCGGGTCGGCCGCGACGGGGTCGTCGGCCACCACCACCAGCGGGATACCTCCGGCTCGCACCGGACGAGGTCGGTTGACGGCCTGGCGGAGACGATAGAACCGGCCGTCGAACGAAGATGCCTCCTCGGTGAGAAGTTGTCGACATATCTGCAGCTCTTCGGAGAGTCGATCGATCGAGTCCTGATCACGGTTCCTACCGACCCCCAGCGCCAGGATGCCGCGACCGTGGGAGATCACATCGACCCCGGTGATGATCTTGGCCACCATCGAAGGAGATCGAACCGTGGGACCCAGCGGGAACACCCCGAGCCCGACCCGAGTGGTGCGGGCCGCCAGCGCGCCGAGCAACGAGTACGCCTCGAATACCGTGTCCGATCGACCCTGCTCATCTCTGACTCGGCCCGCATCATCGGAGACCCACAGCGAATCGAAGCCGCTCTCTTCGGCCAGTTGGGCGACGGCAGCGAGACGCTCGAACTCACCACCAGTCTCTGGGTTGGCCCTCGGGTTGGTCTCTGGGTTGGCCCTCGGGTTGGGCATCCGCAATCCCCGCCGGGGGACTTGCACCACGTCAACCGAATCGATCACCGGGCCAAGGGTACCCGGCGCCGATCCGGGCACACCCCGATGTCTCTCGTCCTCTGCGGTACCGTGTCATCCGAGGGACTCCACCTACGGCGTTCGCACCGTTACGGTGCGGACCAACGGGTCGAGGGGAGACCAGTGGACGTACCAAGACACCCACCCACCGCCGACGCCGGTTTCTCCATCGTGGCGACGATGCTGAGCCTGCTGGTGAGCGCCATCCTGGTGGCGCTGGTTCTGACCAGCACACTCGGTTCGCACGGGCAGTCCAAACCGGGCATCGCCAATGCACCGGGTGTGGGCCTGGCGGACAATGTGCAAGCCCAACAGGCCCTGTCGATATCAGTGACCGCCGCCACCACCGCAGAGGCCGCCAGCGGCGGCGACTACAGCACCGTCACCGTCGCCATCCTCTCTGCGGCCAATCCATCCATCACCTACATGGACGGGCCGTCGACCAGTTCGTCGGTGATCAGCGTGGCCAACTCGGCCAGCGGTGGAGGCGTCACCATGGTGGTTCGGGCATCGAGCGGGATCTGCTGGCTGGTGTGGGCCGGGTCCGGCGGTACCTGGTACGGGGCCCAGACCAACCAGACCTCGTGCACGGCCCCGCCTCTCAATTCTGCCCCGACGGCGTCGGCGGTGTCGTCAACCGCGATTGGTTGGCGCCACGGCGGCTTCCCCGGCGCCTGAGCGACCCGGCTGCTGCTTCGACCACCACCCCGCCCCGGCCAGCAGTCGGCCGGAAGCCACCAGCTCGTCACACCCTTGCGCAGCTTCGGCGATGGTGAGGCCGGTTCGCAACAGGATCGTCTCGAACAAGGTGGGCGTGTCGTCGACGGCACCCAGCACCGATCGACCCTTCTCGGAGATAACCGGTGTTGGCGTTCCATTGGCCACACCGGGTGACGCACCGACTGTACCGACCGGTGGCATCGCCCTCTTTCCTCGCGCGGCTACCAGGGTGGCAGCTTGTTGGGCCGGGGCCGGTGCGTCACGCCCGGAGCGGGCCAGCGAAATGGCCACCATCACATCAGTGGCGTCGCGGACCGGAATACAGCCGTCGACCAGCAGCCCATTGGTGCCCTCGGAAGCCCTGCTTCTCACCGACCCGGGGACGGCGGCGACGGGGATGCCCCGGCGGGCGGCGGCGTCCACCGTATAGAGCGAACCACCTCCATGATGACTCTCGACCACCACAACCACATCGCTGAGGGCGGCGATGATGCGGTTCCGGGCCGGAAACACCTTGGGGAGTGGCTGGGTGCCCAGGGGTGATTCCGACAGCACCACGCCACGGGCCACCACCTCATCCCAGATCCGGGCGTTGGAGGACGGGTAGGCGACGTCGAGCCCGGTACCCACCACCGCCACCGGAGGGGCGCCCTCTCCTTCGGCGACCTGGAGCGCCCCGGCGTGGGCGGCACCGTCGATTCCCAGGGCCAATCCCGATACCACCACCACACCGGAGAAGGCCAGATCACGCCCGAGGTCGGCGGCGACCTGGCGCCCATACGGAGTGGCGGACCGGGTCCCCACGATCGCCACCCGGGGCCGGCCCTCCAACACCGAAGGATCCCCATGAGCGAAGAGCACTGCGGGCGCACCGGGGTCGTCCACCAGCATGGACGGATACCGTTCTGCGCCGGGTAGCAGTATCTGGACACCGGCCCGTCGGTATCGTTCCCCTACTTCCGCCGGATCAGTGGCGCGGGCGGCGGCGCCAAACCGTCGATCCGGATCCGCCGGGTGGCGCCCGTGCACCAGAGCCGTCCACGCTTCCACCGGGTCGAACCCGGCCATGACCGAGACCAGGCGTACAGGGGTGATGCCGGGGAGTCCGGCCAAAGCCGCGGCATGGACCAGGCAGTCATCGACCCGCGTCATCGTTGCTCCATTCCCAGCAGAAGATCCCGCCGACACCTCAGGAGTAATGCCTCGTACACATGGGAGGCCTCGATGTCATCGGCCCCTTCGAGATCGGCGATGGTGCGTGCGATCCGATGGACCCGGTGCAGACCACGGGCACTCAGCATCCCCGATCGCATCTGCAACTCCACCAGTTTCGAGGCGGCGGCGCTCATCGGGGCATCACTCCGGAGGGTTGCTCCGGGCAGCTCTGAATTGGTGAGTACGTGACGACGGGCGGCCAATCGTCGGGTAGCCACGACCCGCTCGGCCACCACTGTTGTCGATTCGCCCGGTGTCCCGTCCATGAGATCGTCGACGTCAGGCCGGTCGACCCGAACGGCAATATCGAACCGGTCGAGGAGCGGTGCGGACAGGCGTCGGGCGTAGCGCTCCCTGGCGCTTTCGCTACACCGACACCAACCGGGTGCACCGCCTTCACCACATGGGCACGGGTTCATGGCTCCGACCAGAATGAACCGGGCCGGAAAGGCGGTGGACCCCCGGGCCCGGCTCACCCGGACCTGGCCTTCCTCCAGCGGTTGGCGGAGGGCGTCGAGTACCACAGTGGGGAACTCGCCCAGTTCGTCGAGGAACAACACCCCCCCATGGGCCAAGCTGATTTCACCCGGCCGCATCCACGTCGTCCCACCCCCGATCATCGACACCGGCGACGCACCGTGATGAGGGGAGCGGAACGGCGGCCGAACCATCAGGCCGCCGGGAGGAAGCGGCAAGCCCGCCACCGAGTGCACCCGGCTCACCTCCAGGGCCGTCGACCTCTCCAGCGCCGGCAACAGATCCGGGAGCCGGTTGGCCAGCATCGTCTTCCCCGATCCCGGGGGCCCGACCAACAACAGGTGGTGCCCGCCGGTGGCCGCCACCTCCAAGGCACGACGAGCCAAGCGCTGGCCCTGAACATCAGACAGGTCACCGTGCCGGGAGGCGGATCCCCCCGGGGGCCGGTCCCCGGGGGCCGGGCAGGTGCCGGGGTGGGGCGGAACCGGTTGGTCCCACGGCTGGTGCCCCAACAAACGTTCCACCAGGATGGCGAGCGTCGGTGCCGATCGAACCGGGTGGTCTCCCCACAGACCGGCTTCACAGGCTCCGACTTCGGGGACCACCAACACATGGCTCCCGAGGGCTTCGGCCAACACGACCGTGCCGGGTACCCCGCGGAGGGAGCCGTCGAGACCCAACTCGCCGATGAATGCCATCCCTGTGACCGTGCCGGGATCCAACTCCCCGGATGCCACCAGCAGTCCGACGGCAATCGGGAGGTCGAGACCCGCGCCTCCCTTGCGCATGCCCGACGGAGCCAGATTGACTGTCACCCGACGAAGCGGCCAGGCAAGCCCACTTGAGAGGAGAGCGGCCCGAACCCGGTCTCTCGACTCACGAACCGCGGCATCGGGAAGACCGACCATCGTGAAGCCGGGAAGTCCGTTGGACACGTGAACTTCGACTGAAACGTGTTTGCCGTCGACCCCGATGAGGACGGCGGAAGGAATAGTGGCGATCATGTCGCCTCCGATCGGCACAATCCGATCACCTCTCGACCCGAGGGGACGAGAAGAGATCGGAAGCTAACGATGGAGGGTCGCCATACTCAGGTGCGAGCGACCACTCGAAGCACCACCGGCACTGTACGCCGACGGTGTGTCAAGCGCCGGCTACCGCCCTTCGAAGTGAGGTTCCCGCTTGTGGATGAACGCCGATAGCGCCTCGGCAGTATCGGCCGAGGCGAAGTTGACGGATTGGGAACGAGCCTCATCCTCGAGCGCCTCATCCATCGAAGCCGCGAATGAGTTGTTCAGCAACGACTTGGTCATCGACAGGGCCAGGGGTGGCCCGGCAGCCAGGCGCTTGGCCCACTCATCGACGAACCCGTCGAGGTCGGCGGCGGGGACGACCCGGTTGACCAGGCCGAACTCCGCGGCCTGGTCGGCGTTGATGATGTCGGCGAAGAAGGCCAACTCCTTGGCCCGGTGGAGCCCGATGAACCGCGGGAGCAACCACGATGCGCCGAAGTCGACCGACAGGCCTCGCTTGGAAAAGATCTGCGAGAATCGGGCGGAGTCCGACGCCACCACCAGGTCGCAACCCAGGGCCATGCTCATCCCGGCACCGGCCGCCACCCCGCCGACCTTGGCAATGGTCGGCTTGGGCAAACGGTGGAGGCGGAGCGCCACATCATTGAGGGCCCGCATCTGCACCAGAAAGGGATCCTCGGGGCGCCCGGCCACGTTCGTCGCATCGCCCAGATCGGCTCCCGAGCAGAAGGCGTCCCCGGCCCCGGTGAGGACCATCACCCGGTCGTTCCGGTCGGAGGCCACGTCATTGAATATGTCCAGGAGTTCCCGCCACATCGTCCCGTTGACGGCGTTCTTGCGAGAGGGCCGGTTCATGGTGACCGTGACCACACCCTCGTCCCTCTCCACAATGATGGTTTCGAACTCAGTTGCCATGCAGCGCAACCTACGAGATGGCCCGTCGATCACGCCAGCCCGAGCTCAAAAGGCGTCTTCGATAACCTCGACCTGGCCGGCGGTGATGGACACCACGTCGAATCGCAATTCGACGAGATCGCGCCCGGTGGCGGGCGTCAGCTCCGAGAGCCATCGCGACGCCAACCTCCGGATCCGCCGTTGCTTGGGGACGAGGACCGCTTCAGCCCCGGTGCCGAAACGATCGTCGGTGCGGGTCTTGACCTCGCAGAATGCCACGGTTCGCCCGTGACGCACGATGAGATCGACTTCTCCCTCCCGACGGCGCCAGTTGCGTTCGAGGATCTCGTAGCCGTGGTCCTCGTACCAAGCCACCGCCATGGCCTCTCCCTCGGCGCCGAGCACCTTTCGCCGATTGGCGCCCGGGTTCACAATTCCTTCTCGGGAAGGCGTTCGATATTCACGTCCCGGAAGGTCAGGATCCGGACCGACGGGACAAATCGGGCAGGGCGGTACATATCCCATACCCAGGCATCGGACAAAGTGACTTCGACGCACGCCGGTGACGATCCGTCGCGGACGACAACCTCGACCTTGTTGGCCAGGTAGAATCGCCGCTCGGTTTCCACCACGTAGGCAAACATGGGGAGCACCGCCCGGTATTCCTGGACGAGTGCCAGCTCTATCTCCGACTCGTACCGCTCGAGATCCTCTTCGCTCATGATGCGTGGTGCCCGGTTGGGGTCACGACGCTCGGCGGTGGCCCGGCCCGATCAGGGACGGGCGGTCCGCCGCTCCTTGATTTTGGCGGCCTTCCCGTGAAGATCCCGCAGGTAGTACAGCTTGGCCCGCCGCACGTCTCCGAGCGATACCACTTCGGTTTTGGCAATGACCGGGGAGTGGACCGGAAAGGTGCGCTCGACGCCGACCCCGAAGCTGACTTTGCGGACGGTGAAGGTTTCGCGGGCGCCGGTTCCCTGGCGACGGATGACCGCCCCCTGAAACACCTGGACGCGCTGACGGGTACCCTCGACCACTCGCACGTGGACTTTGACGGTGTCTCCGGGACGGAATTCGGGGATGTCATCCCGGAGGCTGTCGCGGTCAATAATGTCGGTCGGGTTCATGGGACGCGTCTTTCCACGGATCGTTCGAGTTCTCCGCTCGCCAGGCACCCGACATCAGCGACCCCAACGGTCAACTACCTGACTCGGGCCTCCACTATGAAGACCGGGCATACCGGCCCCAACGAGGCTCACCAATCGTAGCCGTGATCGCGTAGGAGGCGCACCTCGTCCATCTCGACCAGGAGAGATACCTCATCTGGCGTCAATCCCCCTCTGCCGTCAATCAGGTCAGGGCGTTGCCGGAGGGTACGGACCAGTGATTGGCCGTGGCGCCACCTGGAGACCCGGCCGTGGTCGCCGGAGCGGAGCACGGGGGGCACCTCCCATCCCCGGAACTCCGCCGGACGGGTGTACTGCGGGTACTCGAGCAGCCCATTCGAGAAGCTTTCGTCGCCGGTGGACTCATCGTTACCGAGCACCCCGGGAAGCAGGCGGGTGACCGCCTCCACCACCACCAGCGCCGCCAATTCTCCGCCGGCCAGCACAAAGTCGCCCACCGACAGCTCGCCATCCGCCAAATGATCGACGACCCGGTGATCCACCCCTTCGTAACGTCCACAAATCAACGAGAAACCCAATGGGAGGTCTGCCAGTTCCGCTGCCACTTGCTGGTCGAACCTCCTTCCCGAGGGGGTGAGGAGGAGGAGGGGACGGGGCATGCCGTCGTCAGACGCTTCCACCGCTTCCACCGCTCCGAATACCGGTTGCGGAGCCAGGACCATCCCGGCCCCACCCCCGAAGGGAGCGTCGTCCACCCCGTGGTGGGGATCCGTGGAAGCCGAGCGAATGTCGTGAGCCCGCAGGTCGAGACGACCGCCTTTCCTGGCCCGACCCAGAATCGACGCGTCACCGTAGTGATCGATCACTTCGGGGAAAATGGTGAAGACGTCGATGCGCATTGGGACTCGTCCGATCAGGCCAGGTCGAGAAGTCCGTCGGGCACGTCGACAGTGACTCGGACCCCGGGCTCGAGGCCAACCACGAACCGCAGGGGAATGAGAGCTCCACCGGCCAGCACCAACAGATCACTGGCCGGGTTAGCCTGAACTCCTTCCACCAACCCAAGTTCACAACCGGCGGTGTCCACCGCCTGGGCTCCCACCAGTTCGTGGACCCACAGCTCGTCGGGATCCTCGATGGGGGACGCGAACAGGAGCGTGTCCCGAAGGGCGTCAGCCGCCTGGATGCCGTTGACGCCCTCGAACGTCACGATGAATCGGCCTTGATGCGGCGACGAGCGCACCACCACGTATTCCCGCCCATCATCGGAGCGGAGGGTTGACCCGGCGGCGACCCGCTCTTCCCGGTTGGTCGACAGCGACACGATCACATCCCCCCTGAGCCCATGGGGTTTCACGATCCGCCCGACCTGCAACATCGGACCGGGCTCGGCCGGTCCGCTCAACTCTGGCTCCAAACCGACTCAGTCGTCGGCGATGTCGACGTTGGTCTGCACTCCATCACGAGCACCCGCCGCCGCGACCACCGTGCGGATGGCCTGTACGACCCGACCCCGGCGTCCGATGATGCGGCCCATGTCGTCGGGAGCCACATGGATTCGGAAACGGACCGAACCGGTGCGCTCTTCGGTGTCGATCACCACCGCGTCTGGTTCACCGGCGATCGAGTGCACCAAATAGGTCACGACGGCCAATGGCGTGCCGCCAGAGATCCGATTGCCGGCATCGTCATCGTGGCCACCCACCTCGTCGATGGTGTTGACGTCTTCGGCGGAATCGACCGCGACGTCGTCGTTCACCTGGCGGCCTTGGCGGTAGCGAATTCGTCCAGGGCACCGGATTGCTTCAGAAGCTTCTCCACCCGCTCGGTGGGCTTGGCCCCCTGCGACAACCACTTCACAGCTTTGGTGTTATCGATCTCGATCACCGCGTCGGGCTCTGCCAACGACTTGCCGCGGGGAGCGTACGTGCCCACGATCTCAATGAACCGGCCGTTGCGGGGCGAACGGCTGTCCGCCGCCACCAGCCGGTACGTCGGCTGCTTCTTCTTCCCGATCCGCACGAGGCGGAGCTTGACTGCCACGATTAACTCCTCTGCATTGTGTTGATAGCGCCCGACAGTCTCCCACCAACCGGGAGGTCGGTGTGCAATCGGGTTTCTGAGGCCCATTCAGCGGACTTTGGGAGTGACCCGACCTCCGCCTTTGCCCTTTTTCCCGCCTTTGGCACCCTTGGGCTTACCTGACCCCTGGGACGATCCGCCTGCCCCGGCACCGGCAAACGGATTGGCCGCGCCGAGGGCATCCGGACGGTCGGCCAGCCCCCCGAAAGCGGCTGGATCGTCGACATTGCCGGCCAGTCCGGCCAGATCCGCCATCGCCTTGGGAGACATCTTCTGACCGCGTCCGAAGAGGCCACCCAGGCCGCCCATGGCCCCGGCCATCCCGCCCTTGCCAAAACCTTTCATCATCTTCTGCATCTCCTTGAACTGCTTGAGGAGAGCATTCACGTCGGCGGTGGCGGTGCCACTTCCGTTGGCGATCCGGACCCGACGGGAGCCATCGATGAGCGACGGATCGATTCTCTCCGCTTCCGTCATCGAGCGAATGATGGCCTCGACCTGTCCGATCTGCCGGTCGTCGACCAACGACGATGCCTGCTTCAGATCCTTGGGCACCCCCGGGAGCATGGACAACATCCCCGACACCGAGCCCATCTTCTTGACCTGCTGGAGCTGCTCGAGGAAGTCCTCGAGGGAAAACCGCCCCTCGATCATGGCGGCAGCGCCCTTGGAGGCGACGCCCTCGTCAAAGGTGCGCTCCGCCTGCTCGATCAGGGAGAGGACATCCCCCATCCCCAGGATGCGGTCGGCCATCCGGTCGGGGTGGAACTGGTCGAAGTCGTCGAGTTTCTCTCCGGTGGAGGCGAAGGCGATAGGCCTGCCCACCACCTCTTTCACCGAAAGGGCGGCTCCGCCTCGAGCGTCACCGTCCAGCTTGGTGAGAATGACGCCATCGAGGGTCAGGGCCTCGTGAAAGGCAACTGCTGTCGACACCGCATCCTGGCCGGTCATGGCGTCGATGACGAGGAACGTGTAATCAGGTTTGACCGCGCCGGCGATATGGCGCACCTCGTCCATCAACTCCTCGTCGATGGAGAGGCGCCCGGCCGTGTCAACGATGAGCACATCCCGACCCAGCCGATGAGCTTCCTTCAGACCGGCGGTGGCCACCGCCACCGGATCGGTCGATTCGCTGAACACGGAGATCCCGGCTTGGCCGCCGAGCACCCGGAGTTGCTCCACCGCGGCCGGACGCTGCAGGTCGGCTCCCACCAGCAAGGGGTTGCGACCCTGCTGTTTGAACCACCGGGCCAGCTTGGCCGCCGTGGTCGTCTTTCCCGAGCCCTGGAGACCAGCCAAGAGGACAACTGTCGGAGGCTTGCTGGCGTAGGAGATCTTCAGGGTCTCACCGCCCAAAATGGCGGTCAGCTCTTCGTTGACGATCTTGATGACCTGTTGGCCAGGGCTCAAGCTCTGGGACAGCTCGAGACCCACACACCTGGCTCGTACCGCCTGGGTGAATCCTCGGACCACGCCCAGTTCGACGTCGGCTTCGAGGAGGGCGGTGCGGATCTCGCGCAACACCTCGTCAACATCATCAGGGCTCAGCCGTCCGCGGCTCCGCAGGCGGCTGAGAATTCCCTCAAATCGGTCGGTCAGGCTGTCGAACATGGGTGCCTTACGCTACCGGACGAAACGGGGGGTTTCCGACCGCACCAGGGCTGGTCGGCTCCGGGGCGATCCGACCACCCTCTCAGGGTGGAGGCAGGGGTTCGAACCCCTTGGGACTACCAGGACAAGCCCAGTTCAGGGCCAGTATGGACTGATGAGTGACCCGGGCCCTCTACTTCTGCCACCAGTTTTGTCAACAGCGGTGGCCGTGGAATGTTCGCACTCAAGGGCCACAAGCAGTATCGCGTGGGGCTGGTGGTCCCTGCCGGAGTCGATCTGTTGACCGGCGTCGTAATCCGGTACGGTGCTCACGTGGAGTGCCGTCGGCTGGGTCGTACCGGCCATCAGTCGTCAGTAGGAATCTTGGGGAGAGCCGCGCCCCGGGGTGCGGATGCCCAAACAACTGCCCGGGCGTTCGAGCCAGCCCTGGCTGTCGGGGTGAACCACCTCGACGTGGCATCCCAGTACGGCCAGGCTCAGAGGCTGCTCGGTTCGCTCGTCTCGCCCGTGTGCGAGCAGCTGTTCGTGGCCCTGTCTCGATACGACTTTGCCATGGTGATGTTCCCGGTCGATTCGAGAGTGTGGTCCGACGCGCTGTACCGGCGAGATGCCGAAGCGCCCCTCCAGTACGCCGTCAAGCACGACGTCGGAGCTCTGAACGTCAAGGCCCCAGCCACGCGACCTTGGGCTAATCGACCGCGCACGTCGACCAGATGGTGCGAGCCGCATACAGCGCAACAGGAAGTAGTCCGCGGCGTCCGTTTGCGTTGTCGACTCCGGACGTCCACACCGTCCGCGCGCTTAGTGAAGTGGACGTGTTCGCGTTCTATTCCGTCGATCGGTTCGACCCGATGAGCACGTCGGATTGGCAGCGGTCGGCCGAAGCAATGACGTCCGAACTGGCGATCTTTCCGATGCCTTCGGTCTGAATGACGGCTGCATCGGAGAACCCCAGCCTGACCGTCGTCGGTGGACGGTACCGCCTCGTCACCCGGGTGGCTGGTGGCGGAATGGGCGACGTCTGGCGCGCCCGCGACGACCGACTCGGGCGTGACGTCGCAGTCAAGCTGTTGAAATCTCACCTGGCAGACGACGACATCTTCCGGGAGCGCTTCCGCTTCGAGGCTCGGGCCGCCGCAGCCCTCAATCATCCTTCCATCGCGGCTGTCTTCGACTACGGCGAGGAACCCGACTCGAAGGACGGGTATACCGCGTACTTGGTCATGGAGTTCGTGGAGGGAGAGCCTCTTGAACAGCACCTGCGCCGTAGGAACCGCATCGACCCGATCACCACCCTCGGCATCGTGGAGCAGACCGCCGCCGGGCTGCAGGCGGCGCACGAACGGGGGATCGTGCACCGTGATATCAAACCAGCAAATCTAATGGTACGTCCCGACGGGACGATCAAGATCACCGACTTCGGCATCGCCCGGGCTCTCGACAGCGCGCAGCTGACCCAGACAGGCACCATGCTCGGAACGGTGGAGTACATGTCGCCGGAACAGTTGGAAGGCAGAACTGCGACGGCGAAGTCCGATCTCTATGCGTTGGGGGTAGTCGCCTATCGCTGTCTTGCCGGTCGAACGCCGTTTGGCGGACCGGAGTCGATGGCGGTGGCCCTCGCTCATATCCGCGAGCCGGTGCCCCCGCTTCCGACCGACGTGCCTGCCGCCGTTGCCGGCTTGGTCTACCAGATGCTCGAGAAAGATCCCTCGCATCGGCCGGAATCAGCACTTCGGTTGGCCGTGGATGCCGTGTCGGTAAGTCACTCGTTGGGGCCGTCAGCCGTGGTGTCATCTCCCGAGCCGAGCGTCCGTGCCCGACCAACCGGTATCGCCCCGACGACGGTGGTGGCGCCGGGCGGAGTCTCAGTGGCCAGAGAGGAGACGCAGTCGATGTTGACCGCCACCGCGTCGTACCCCCGCGTACCCGAGATCTCCAAGCCATCGGAAGTCCGGCCTTCGCAATCGAAGCGTGGAGCACAATCGCGGAAACGAAGGGGCTTCTTCGTGGCCGCGGTGGTCATCCTGCTCGGCATGTTGATCTTCTGGGCGGCAAGCGGCCCGGGGCCAGTCACGGTTCCTGATGTGCACGGCCTGCCGGTTGGTGCTGCCAGTGGACGCATGACAACGTTGGGTTTGCGGGTGAGTGTTCGATCGACCGATGCCGCATCGTCTGCGGGGACGGTGCTCACCCAGCGACCCTCGGCCAGCTCTCGAGTGGCGCCCGGCAGCACCGTGATGCTCACCGTGACCAGTGGATTCGTCGACGTCGATCCGGCGGCTCTCATCGGTCAACCCGTGGCCCGCGCCGATGGGTTGCTCGCCGGCCTTGGCCTGAATGCGCTGTCGGAGGCGGTGATCTCTCTCGACGCGCCGGGGACGGTTGTCTCGGCCGTTCCGTCCGGGCGCGTCCGGACTGGGTCATCCGTTACCCTGGGCGTCGCCGTCGCGGCCCCACCTCCGACCACTACCACGACCACTCCGGGGAAAGACGGCACGAAGCCGACCAAGCCGACCAATGGCCCAGGCGGCTCGCACTGAGCCCACTGTGGCAGCAGGGACTCCGAACCGGTGAGCTACGTGGCCGAAGTGGCGGAATCTGCTCACTACCTCACTCGAAAGCCCGTCATCACCTGCTGATCACACGCTCTCGCGAAGAGGAGAAATGCTGTGACCCTCGGCGCACCACCACGGCAGGCCGACGGCAGCCTCGATCTGGTCCTTTTCTCTCTCCGGGTCACGTCGTCAACCATTCGATGGCTTGGCCGGCAACCACAGGGGAGAGGGCATTCCTGCCAACATTCTGCCAACCGACTTTGGGTTGCACAGCTCGCTCGGCTACGTCCCTCCCGAGGAATTCGAAGCCCTACACTCGGGGTCAGCAGCATCCATCCAGACCTGACTCTTACAACGGTGGTCCGGGAAATGGGGTGTAGGTCAACATAGAGGTCCAGTTCGGAGCAGTTGTGACTACCGCACTCGACGGTTGATCGGGAGCGGCCGACGTCGATGCGTCAGGTCAGTTCAGCAACTTGATCGACGTTGTGGTGCCGTTCGACCCAGCTCCCGTACGCGGCGCCACGGTGGAGGTGGCCCATCCCGGTCCGAGGTTGCGCTCGCGTTCGTCCTCAGCCGGCGATGCCCTGGGCGATCGCCTGGGCCATCGCCATGATCGTCATCTGCGGATTGACCTCGGGGCACGTGGGCAGCACGGACGCGTCGGCCACCCACACCCCGCGCACGCCCCGCAACCGGCCGGCGGCATCAACAGGATGGCACTGGTCGTCGGCACCCATCCGGGCCGTCCCGGTGGGGTGGAAGGCCGCGACATGCAGCCGCTCGTGGCGGGCGTGGGTCGCCGCATCGACCAGTTCCGCCTCACTGTGGACCGTCTCGTGACCGCGGATGCCGGTCACGACGGCGGTGGCCCCGGCGGCGAAGAGCACCCGTCCCATGGCCGTGATGGCGCGCACCAGGCGGTCGGCGTCAGCCTTCGCCAGGTCGTAGCGGACGATCGCTCGCCGTGCCCCGACGACCCGCCCCGATGGTGCATCCGCGATCATCGCCCCCAGCGTGGCCAGATGGTCGATCCGCCCGAGTTGCTCGGCCAGTCGCCGGCCTGCACCCGGCAGGACCATCGAACCCATGCCCGGTGGCGTGGCGGTGGCTTCGATGAGGATCCCGTCGGACCGGTGCAGCTCGTCGATGCCCACGCTCTGCAGGACGCCCCGCGTCGAGTCGATCCGTTCGTCGAACCACCCTGCCGTGCTGACAGCCGGGTGGACGGCCAGATTGCGTCCGAGATGGGGATGGCGTCCAAGGCCACTGCGTCGGAGCAGGGTCGGGGTCTCGGTCGCGCCAGCAGCCACGACGACCCTCGGTGCGAGGATCTCGAGCACGGATCCGTCGGGCCGCCGCACGCGCACCCCGGTCGCCTGTCCGGCGCCATGGAGCACACGCTCGACGCGCGCCTCGCTCAGGATGACCGCTCCGACAGCGCACGCATCGGGTAGGGCGTTGAGGTGTACCCCGAACTTGGCGTTGCGGGGACAACCGACCGCGCACTGGCACATCCCGCCGCACCCCGGCGCGTTGCGGGCCAGTGGGTGTGACGACCAGCCGAGGGCTGCGGCACCACGCAATGCCACGCGACCGTTTTCGCCCATCACCTCGTCCGGTACGGGTGCCACCTGCAGTGTGGCCTCCACGTCGTCGAGTAGTGGCGCGAATCGCACGGGGTCGGCAGCATCGACGCCGTGCTCGTCGCGCCACCGCAGCAGCACGTCGTCGGGGGTGCGGTAACAGGTCCCGGAGTTCACAAGGGTCGTCCCGCCCACTCCTCGCCCGATGGGCATGATTACCGGCGGCCGCCCGAGGGCCACCGTGGCGCCGGCGTCGCGATAGAGGTCGCCGAACCGGTCGAGTGCGGCGCGGTTGCGGAACTCTTCGACCGTGAAGCGGCGTCCCTCCTCGATCACCACGACGGCCAGCCCCGCCCGTGCGAGGACCCTCGCGGCCATGGCTCCGCCGGCACCCGAGCCGATCACCACGACGTCGGCCAGCGACCGCGATGGCCATGACAACGAGGGTGTCACGTCGAGTGGCGCATCCGGGCGAGCCGGCGGCTCAGTCAGGCGGGCGATCATCTCGGGACCGGCGTACAACGCGCCGTGCGTCATGAGAACGGGCACCTTCAGGGCGTCGACCAGGTCGGCGGTGCCGGTGCCGGCGCAAAGGCGGTCCACCAGGGCTTCACGCTGCGCCGCGCCGAGCCGGTGGAGACGGGAACCAGTATGCAGCAGTGACAGTGCGTCAGTCGTGGCGTACCCGGCGCTCAGGGCGAGGCGGGCATGGGAGGGGAGCCGTCGCGACATGGCGGCCACCTCGTTGGCCAGCACCCGGGCCTCGTGAGGCGGAAGGTCGAGCAGCGCGGCGCAGAGCCCCTCGAGGGCCGGTCGGGTACCGGCCGGGGGGCGCCGGTCCGGGGCCGTCACGGTCGCGTGCCGACCTCGGCGTGCGCGGTCCCGTCGAGGGACCACTCGCGCTCGAGGACCCAACCACCGGACGACCGGCGTTCGAGGATGATGTGGGCGTCGGCGCGTTCCGAATTGGTACAGGTCGCCGCGGCGCCGTCGGGGTCCGTGTAGCCCACACGGACGCAGCGTTCCTCGGGCTGGGTGACGGTGACGTGCAGCCGTCGGTTCCCCCACCGGCCGGCGACAGTCCAGGTCGGCAGGTCGAGTCGGGCCCGAAAGCGCACTGCGGCCAACGGCGCGGCCGGCCAGTCGCGGCCGGCGTAGCGCAGGCGGACGACGGGCAGGGGCTGCAACCGGTTGAGGCCACGGCGACGGGGCGTGGCCGCCACTACCTCGAGGACATCCCCGTCCCCGAGGTCGGCATGGAGCCACGCCCACTGCTCGGCGTTCCCGTGCCCGTAGATGCGGGCCGAGGCCCCCCGGGCGCCGGACAGCTCATAGGTCCGTCCATCAGCCACAACGGATCCCCGGTACTCCGCCGTCGGGCAGGGCACGATCTGCGCTGCCGGGAGGAGCTCGCGGTGCCAGGCGGCGGAGGGGAACGTGAAGAGTGGTGCCGAGCGGTCCTCGTAACGGAGGTCCCACTGCATCGAGCCGGCCCGACCCGTCCGCACGCCCGGCTCGGCCCGCACCTCGTCACCGGAGGAGAACCAGGGGCCGTCACCGACCGGTGCCGGGCCGAACCGTTCCCACACCGGTCGACCGTCAGGCGGGAAGACCGCCGCCCACCCACGGGCGAACGCCGGCGATTCCGGGTGGGACGGTGCTACGAGCTCGTGGTGGAGCCAGAAGCCGGTTCCGGTGTCCACGTCGGTGAAGGTGTCGTACCAGACCTCGAGGCGGCCGGCACGGCCGTTCCACCGGCGACCCGCCAGCTCGACCGGATCCTTCGGTGGTCGGGTGCCGCGCACGCGGACGCTCGCCAACAGCGACGGCGCGTCGCGCCAGGCGAACCGCAGTGTCGCTGTGGCCACGATCCGATCGTCAGGTCCGGTGATGGTGCCGGGCAATGTCGTCCACGTCGACAGCACATGGGTCCAGTCGATCGATTTCCACCCGTCGAAGCGGTACGAGGCGCCGTCGTCACCCGGGAAGTCGACCGTGTAGCGGATGCGCCGGTGCTCGATCGGCGAGACCTCGATCGTGCCGGTTGCGGGCACATGGTCGGCCAGCCCGGCAGCGCTGAGGGTCCCCGACAACGCTCCAGACACCGTTCCGAACAGCCGCAACAGCTCCGGCGTCTCGGCGACCACGTCGAAACGGATCGGTCCCCCGCTCGGGCAAGCCCTGCCCGCCGCTGTCCCAGGCGACACCGGCTGCCAGGTCCCCGACATCACTTCCTTGAACAGCATTCCCTTCGACATCACCATGCTCCCATCACTCGCACCAACCAACGCGCCCGCCGCCAGAAGTCGGTCGGTGCGTCCGTTCTGACATGACCAATGGTACAATGGTTGAGCCAATGACGCACACCGAACAACCATCCCCACTTCAGGCGGGGTCCGAGGCCCGATCCCTAAGGCGGCCGGAACGGCGGTCCCTCCCCGCCCAGGTGGCGGACCTGCTGATCGACGCGATGCTGGCCGGCGACTACCCACCCGGGACGACTCTGCCCCCCGAGCGAGAACTCGCCGAACGGTTGGGTATCAATCGGACCTCCCTCCGCCAGGCCATCGCCCGGATGGAGCAGGTCGGACTGGTCGAATCCCGGCAAGGGGTGGGCACCGTGGCGTGCGACCCGCTGCGGGCCAGCGACAACGGCATCGTCCTCCGGGCCCTTGCCGTCGCCGGGCCTCGGATCGTCGACGAGCTGCTGGAGGTTCGCGAGCCGCTCGCCGCGCTGGCCGGGCAACTCGCGGCGAGCCGATCGACCACGGACGACGTGGTCACCCTCGACGAACGGCTGGAGGCGGTGCGTTCCGCCCGCAATGGCGGAGCGCTACAGGCGGCCGAGCTCGCGTTCTTCTCGGCATTGGTCGGGGCGACCGGCAACCGGCCCCTCCAAGTGATGATGCGATGGCTGGAGGAGCTCTACGGCGCCACCGCACCGATCTTCGTCAGCGCGTTCTTCTTACCCGATGAGGTCGTGGCAGGGCTCGTGCCGATTGTCGAGGGAGTGCGCGACGGCGACGCTGGGGCGGCCAGCGAGGCCGCAGCCCGTTATGCCAATCAAAGCGGTGAGCGCCTGCTCGACGCGGTCCGACGAGGTTTCGGCTCGCAGGATCCAGACGACGGGCCCGCGGCGCACTGAATCGCCCCAGGTCCCATAGACTTTCTGGTCTGCCCTGTCTTTCATAGATCCGGCTGGGTGGAGTGGACCACCCTGGGTTTGTCGGAGGCAATCAAACCGCCGGCGCTCTCCAAAGATGGTTCCCTCCGGCGGCAAAACCCCGTTCCAACGTGTCGGTTCGATCCATCAATTCTAGAACAGCGCATCAACGAAGGCGGCGGCGTCGAAGTCGATAAGGTCACCGACTCCTTCGCCCAGACCGACCAGCTTCACCGGCAGACCGAGCTCTCGCTGAATGGCGACCACGATGCCGCCCTTGGCCGTTCCGTCCAACTTGGTGAGCACGACCCCAGTCACATCGACCGCATCCGTGAAGACTTTGGCCTGTGCCAATCCGTTCTGCCCGGTCGTGGCATCGAGGACCAGCAGGACCTCGACAACCTGTCCCGGCGGCCGGTCGGCTACCCGCCGGATCTTCTTCAATTCCTCGACCAGATACGCCTTGTTGTGAAGGCGCCCGGCAGTATCGGCCAACACCACGCTGTGCCCCTTTGACTCCGCCCGCTGCACGGCGTCAAACACCACCGAGGAAGGGTCTCCCCCTTCAGCACCTCGCACAATGTCGGCGTGGGAGCGAGATGCCCACGTCTCCAGCTGTTCGGCGGCCGCAGCCCGGAAGGTATCGGCGGCAGCCAGCATCACCTTGGTGCCCTGGGCAGACAACCGGCTGGCCACTTTGCCCACCGTGGTGGTCTTTCCTACGCCGTTGACTCCGACGAAGAGCCACACATCCACCGAGCGCCCATTGCCGAAATCGTCATCGCCCGGCTGCTCCGATCCCGACCTCGGCACCGCCAAACTGGCATTGGCTGTGGACAACGTGGCCACCAAGTCGGCTTTCAACGCGTCGATCAGGCCATCGGCGCCGGAGATCTCGCCGGCTTTCACACGCGACCGAAGATCGTCGAGCAGAGCGTCGGTGGCCCCCACTCCCACGTCGGCGCGGATCAGGGCCTCTTCGAGGTCATCCCAGGTCGAAGCGTCGATCTTGGCCCTCGCCCGTACTGAGCCCAGGTACCCGGACAGCAGACCGCGGGCCTTCCCCATCCGTCCGCGATACGTGGCCGGTGGGGCAACCTCAACTGGTGGGGCAACCTCAACTGAAGGAGTCCTGGCCTCGACGTCGGCGACCTCGCCGACCGGAGCCGGCGGAGCTTCCGGTGAAGGCGGAGCTTCCGGTAGTGCTTCCTCCGGAGCGACAGTGGCACGTTGACGCTTCCGACCCCGTCTCCTCAAGCGAACGACCAAGGCCACGCCACCGCCGACGATCACGACCGGCACGGCGACCGCCAGTCCGATGATCACATCCGATGTCGATGTGATCAGCCCCGGATCGATCACAGCTCCGTCCGCCCCACCACTTCGACATCCCCGCTATCGCCGACATCCCCGCTATCGCCGACATCCCCGCTATCGCCGACATCCCCGCCGACAGCGGCCGGATCGGCATCCAGGCTCGATATCCCCGAATCACCTTGGCGACGCGGCACCTTCTGGCTCACGACTTTGGACGAACCACCCGGGGCCATCGTGACCCCGTACAGCGCATCGCCGGCTTCCATGGTCCGCTTTTGATGGCTCACGATGATCAACTGGGCTTCCTCACGAAATTCGTGAACCAAGCCGAGGAACCGATGGAGGTTCACATCGTCGAGCGCCGCCTCGACTTCATCCATCAGGTAAAAAGGCGACGGACGACTCCGGAACACCGCGAACAGGAACGCCAGGGCCACCAATGACCGTTCGCCACCTGACAGCAACGAGAGGCGGCGAACGTTGCGACCGGCGGGTCGCACTTCCACCTCGACGCCCGTGTCGAGCAGGTTCTCTGCATCGGTGAGGGACAGGCGACCGGTGCCGCCAGGGAACAGGGTGGTGATCAAGTTGCAGAAGTGCTCGTTCACGTCGGCGAAGGCCGAGGCGAAGACATGCATGATCTCGTCGTCGAGTGTGCGGATCACGTGGTGCAGCTCGCGGCGAGACGTCCGGACGTCCTCCACTTGGCTCTCGAGGAACTGGTGCCGTTCTGCGAGTGCAGAGAGCTCTTCGAGGGCCAACGGGTTGACCGGTCCCAGCTTGGCCAGCTCCGCCTCGAGTTGGGTCACCCGGGCGCCAGCGTCCACCCCGGCGGGGAGTTCGGGCTCGGCCGCCGCCAGGGCCTCTTCGGGTGCGCACCCGAGCTCGCGCCGCAGCACATCGATCACCGCTTCGCGTCGGATACCGGACTCGGCCAGCTCGAGCTCAATTTTCTGGAGCCGGCTGCGGACAGCCGCCAACTCGTGCTCCGCGGCTGATCGTTGACCACGCAGGGTCTCCAGGCGCGCGCCGCCGGCCCGAACCGCTTCCCGTTGGCGGCGGTGGCGTTCGCGTAACTCGGACAGGGCGCCATCCAACGTGACCTGCGCAGTACCCACGACGGCCAAGAGCCGCTCCACCGCGGTGGCGTCGGCTTCGAGGCGCTTTCGTCGTTCGGCCGCCTGCTGGCGTTCATCGGAGTGACCGGTCAAGCGCCGTTCCACTTCGGTCAGCCGCTCAGCCAACACCCGCCGACGCTCGTCCAAGCCCGCCCATCGGACTTCCCACTCACTGCGCCGGGCCACCGTTTCAGCGATGCGATCATCAATTCGCTGTCGTTCTTCACGGGCGGCACCCACCCGCTCTGCCGCCGTGGCCCGCACCGCCTCGAGCCGGGGCAGTTCCTCATCGAGCTCGGCGGCCCGAGCCACGTCCCGGCTCATCCGCTCTTCCAGCTCGGTGGAGCTCTGGCTGATCTCCTCGATCTCGGATGACAGGGCGGCGAGGTCGTTGGCGATCCGGTTGCGGGCCACTCTCGCCGTCTGGTGGGCGCCCTCGTTCCGGTCGTCCGACCGCACGGCCTCAGCCGCCGCCGTTCTCGTCGCTTCTACGGCGGCCCGAGCCTCCCGGCGGCCTTCGGCCGCCTTGGCTGCTTCCGTCTGTGCGATGTCAGCTCGAGCCTGCGCCTCGTCGACCACCGCGGCGGTGACCACTCCTCCACCGGCACGCACCCGCCATCCGGTGGACGAGAACCGGTCCCCTTCGCGAGTGACGACCACCAGGTCGGGTCGGGCCAGGGCCAAATCAATGGCATCGGTCCATCCCCCATCGGGACAGAGCGCATCGGCCAGCAGGGTGTCGAGCACGGCGGCGAGACCGGCGATGTTGGGACGCCCGAGTCGCGGCCTTACGTGCCGACGGATGGATTGGGTGGACGGTGGTCCCTCGTCGTTGACGGCCCGTCGCGAGTCGTCCCCACCTTCGGCGGCGCCGGTGAGTGCCAGCACCGCACCTGTGGCTTCTCCCTGGCGCAGACGAGCCAGTGCCGCCCGCGCCGGTCCGCTCCCGGACACCACCACGGCCGCCAGTGATGCGCCGGCGGCGGCTTCAAAGGCGTCCTCCCACCCGGCGTCCACCTCCACCAGGTCGAGAAGAAGGCCGACCACTCCGTCGACCCCTTCCAACAGCTCGGCGCCCGCCGCGCCCCGGACCTCGTCCAGTGCCCGGGCCAGCGCATCAGCTCGAGCGGACGAACGGTGATGCTCCTGTTCGGCTTGGCGCAGTGTCTCTTCTGCAACCTCCAGGCGTTGGGTGGCTGACCCATGGGCAGCCTCGGTTTCGGCCACCACCGTCTGAAGTCGGTGCCGGGCCTGCTCGGTTTCAGCCAACCGCTCGGCCAACTCGTGGTCTTCTCCCTCGAGCGTGGCAAACCGCCGCCGGGCCGAACCCAGCCGACCGGTGGTCTGCTCCAGGGCCCGACGGTCGCGCTCGAGGCCCCTCTCCAGCGCCCCCCGTTGCCCGCGAGCCACCGTGACCGCCTCTTCGGCGTCCCGTAGGCCTGTCTCGTCGCCCCACGAGGCCAGGTGAGCCTCCAGTTCGGCCGCCAGCGCCGTCTCGACCACTGCCATGTCGGCCTGCTCGGGGGCCAACGCCTCGGCTTCCGCGTCGGCCGATTCGAGTTCGCTTCCCAGACGAGCACCTTCCGCCTCCAGCGTGGAGACCACGTCGGCGTCGGCGGCGGCATCGAGGGCCTGAGCCAGCGACCGCTGCCGCTCCCGAAGAACCCCGGTGAACCCTCTCGCCCTCTCCACCAACCCCTCGACCCGACCCAGCGAGGAGGCCAGATCGGCCTCCCGTTGGGCCGACAGCTCGTCGGCGGTCCGGGTGGCGGCGGTGTCGAGCTCATCCAACGACCCGCGCAGGGTCTCCTCGGTGGCTCGCAGTTCCACCCGAAGTCGATCCCCATCCCGATGGCGGCCGTCGAGAGCCCCGAGCTCGGTGCCAGCCACGTACAGGCGCACCGCCCGCAGCTCGTCGGCCAGATCGATATGGGAACGGGCGGCCGCGGCCTGGCGTTCGAGGGGTCGGATCTGCCGCTTCACCTCGCGCACCAGGTCGCCGAGGCGCTCGAGGTTTTCTTCGGTCGATGCCAATCGGCGCTCAGAGCGCTCTCGGCGGCGGCGGAATTTGAGAACGCCGGCGGCTTCCTCGATCACCGCCCGCCGGTCCTCGGGCCGGGCATTGAGAATGGCGTCGAGCTGACCCTGGCTCACGATGACATGCTGTTGACGCCCAACGCCGGTGTCGGAGAGAAGCTCTTGCACGTCGAGAAGACGGCAGGGGGCGCCGTTGATGGCGTACTCGCTGTCGCCGGATCGGAACAAGGTCCGGGTGATGGTGATCTCGGCCAGGTCCGAGGCCAGCTTGCCTGAGCTGTTGTCGATGGTGAGGGCCACTTCGGCCCGGCCCAGGGCAGGGCGGTTGGCCGTGCCCATGAAGATGACGTCCTCCATCTTCGATGACCGCAGGGTGCGGGGGCCTTGGGCCCCGAGCACCCAGGCGACCGCGTCGACCACGTTCGACTTGCCACTGCCGTTCGGTCCGACAACGACGGTGATCCCCGGCTCGAACTCGAGCACGGCGGGATCAGCGAAGGACTTGAATCCCTTGAGGGACAGCGACTTCAGGAACACCGGGCGCTCACACTATCGGCACCTACGCGCCTGCACGAACCCCGAGTCACACCTGGCAGTGTTCGCACAGATAGGTTGCCCGACCACCGGATTTCACCTTGGTGATGGTGGCCCGGCACCGGCGACAGGCCTGGCCCTCGCGGTCGTAGGCTTGGTGCTGGCCCTGGTAGTCCCCGACTCCGCCGAAGAGGTCGCGGTACTGCCCATCGGCCAGCGACGATCCCCGGTGCTTGACCGCCTCGGCCAGGATTTCGACCATGGAGCGGTAGAGGCGCCGGACCTCCTGGGAAGACAGCGAGTTCGACAGCCGGTCATAGCGCAGTCCAGCGGCGAAGAGGATCTCGTCGGCATACATGTTGCCGATCCCGGCCACGAACTCCTGATCCATCATCAGGGCCTTCAACCCCGACTTGTGGGAACTCAGGAGCACCCAGAACTTCTCCCAGCTCATCACGTCTTCGAGCGGGTCAAATCCCAGATGCGCCAGTTCGGGAACGGCGGGGCCGCCGTCGACAGGGGCGGACGAAACGAACATCTCCCCGAAGGTACGCGGATCGACGAAGCGGAGTTGGCCGCCCTGGGTGAAGGTGATGATGGCGTGGGTGTGGGGAGCCTTGGGCTCTTTGATGCTCTTGGCTCGCTGCAGCTGACCGCTCATACCCAGGTGGATGACGAGGGTTTCGCCGTCATCCAGCCCGAGGAGCAGATACTTGCCGGATCGGCCGATCGTTTTGATGGTGTGGCCCTCGAGCCGGGCGCGGAAGTGCTTGGCGCTTGGATGGCGCCTCACCGTACGGCCATTCCGTACTTCCACAGCCTTGATTTTCCGACCGACAACCTCGCCTTGCAGGTCGCGCCGAATCGTCTCCACCTCGGGAAGTTCAGGCATCCTTTCCTTCCCTTTCATTACACAACGCTCCACAGGCAACCCGGGCGGCTTCCTGTTCGGCATCCTTCTTCGATCGCCCCTCCCCCGATCCGAGGTGCTGGTCAGCAACGTACACCGTGGCTCGATACCTCCGGGCATGATCGGGGCCCCGTCCGGTCACTTCGTACCTGGGAACCCCCCGACCCAGGCTCACGGTTGCCTCCTGGAGGCGACTCTTGTGATCCGCCTCGCCGGGTTCGGCGATCGCGGCCTCGATACGGTCAGCCAGCAGGTCAAGGATGATCCGTTGGACTTCGGCGAAGCCTCCGTCGAGATAGACGGCGCCAAGAATCGCCTCGATGGTGTCGGCCAGGATCGACTCCTTTTCGCGCCCCCCCGAAAGATCCTCACCCCGGCCCAGGCGTAATGACGGCCCGACGTCGAGCTCACTGCCGATCTCGGCCAATACCCGGGTGTTCACCACTGCCGCCCGCACCTTGGCCAGAATACCTTCGGCCAGCTCAGGATGGTTGCGAAAGGTGTGGTCGGCCACCACCAGGCCGAGCACGGCATCGCCCAGAAACTCGAGTCGCTCATTGGACGGCACGCCGCCCTGCTCGGCGCACCAGGACCGGTGGGACAGGGCCTGGTCGATCAAGTCGGGATCGGAGAAGCGGTAACCGATCAGGTCGAACGTCTCAGGCTCCCTCGAGTTTGGTGTGCACGTAGTCCACCGCGTCCCTCACCGTTCGCAGATCCTCGAGATCCTCATCGTCAATACGGAAGCCCACCGAGCGCTCGCTTAGCTCTTCCTCCAAGGCTTCCACCAGCTCGATCAACGCCAGTGAGTCGGCATTTAGGTCTTCGGCGAAGGAGGAAGACTCGGTGATGGCGGTGGGCTCGATCTCCAAAATGTCTGCGAGCAGGTCACGGGTGAGCTCGAATACCTGCTGGCGGTCGAGCGGACCCTTCTCCAGATGGGTCTCTGCGGGCACGGCAACTCCTGAGTTGGGGGGATTGAACCATCCGCCCGGGGGTACCTCTACGGAAAACACTGCTGCCACCAGGGCATATCCTGGAAGTCAGCACCCTCGAACAGACCGGACCGGCGGCAAGCACGGCTCGCACATGCTACCGGAAAGCAGCGTGGGCGAGGCGGAGTCAGGGGGCGAGGACGGCTTCGATCTGGTCGAGGCCGGCCATCAGGGCCTGTCCCCCGGCTTCATCGAGCACCGAATAGGCAGGAAGCACCAGGGCGTCGGTCAACGATTCGGCTTTGACCAGGGCATCTTGTTGCCGTTGGCCAAGCTCGGGGGCGTCGGCTTCCGTCCATCCGAACATGCCGATGTCGTTCGGGCGCTGGAGGAAGTGGGCGGTCTTGGCATCGATGCCGGATGCCCGCACGGCCAGGAGATGGGCGCTTCCCCGGAACTCGCGGAGCACCGACACCAGTTGCATCGCCCGGCCGGGTAGATCGTCGACCATCGGCTCGGCCCGGAAGCCCGCATACAACGCCAGGCCGACCGGGTCGGCGGCTTGGTTGACGGCATCGGCGGAGGCACAGAACTCGGCCAGTCCGTCGAGCTCGGAGAACCGGGCCCTCCCCAGGTCGGCCGCGCACTCGAAGTAGAGCCGGGCGGCATCCCGGGGAGCCATCCGCTGTTTCGCCGAGTCCCATATCTGGGCCACCACTGTGGGGTTGAAGTACCCGAATGCACTCGCCACCACCCCGGACTCCACGTCTCCGAGCACCCCACCTCGCCCCAGGACGTAGAAGTGGAACAGGTCGAGACCCAACGCATCACCCTTGGCCAGGGTCTCGGGCACGAAGTAGTAGGCGAAACCCAGGTCTCGGATCTTCGGACAGGCGGCAGCTACCAGCTCATCAGGCGTCATCGTCGAAGCGTAACCGTCACAGGATCGACTGTCTTGACCATCCGGTCCAACAGTCGATCCTGCCGTGGGTCGGCGGTGGGTTCCCGTCGCCGTCGACGCCCCTCTCACCACACCTCTACAAAGGCTCGGGCGGGGTCGTGGTGGAGTTCACGGGATCCGAACCACCTGGCGGATTTGTCCGCTGGTCGGCATGCACGCCTGGTACCACCATCGCGGCTTCCGTCAAGCCGGCTCCCGAGCCGAGCGGGCGATTGTGGCGAGTGGCCCACCCAATGGCAAAGGCGCCGCACGCGGCCAAAATGAGCCCGGGTCCAAGGGCATACCCGACCTGGTACTCCAACTCGCGCAGCGGTGAAGCTGTCACGAAATACCGGCCGCCGCTGACCAATACCGGCCACGCCATCGGGCCGATGACAAACCAGGCGCCGCACGCAATGGCCAAGAGACCCCCCGCTGTGAGACCCAGACGTCGCAGACCTCCGGCGGCGCCGGTCCGCCCCATGAGCGAGAGCGCAAACAGGCAACCGATTACCCCTGGGATCAGCGCCAGTACGGCACGGCTGAGGTTCCAATGCCATTGAGGGGAGCCATCGGCGCTGAAGCCGTATGCGGGACCCAGGTAGGGAATCACCGCTCCCCACGCTGAGATCACCAGGGCAACCACGCCTACTGCGCCCAAACTGATCGATCTGGTCCGCGACGTCACTCCTGCCACTGTGCGGTCAGTGCGACGATGACGATGATCATGGCTACCGCCATCGGCTTGACCCGGGGTTGTTGTCATGGTGACTGTCCTCTTTTCGTTGCGAGGGGATCCTGGCGAACCGGTAGGGCAGACGAGGCCAGAGCAGGGAGAAATGGCGTGTGGACAGCTGTCGGTTTGTCCCTGGTGAAGTCGGGGGCCTGACCGAGTGCGAGGCGAGTGGTCGCGAGCGTCTCGGCGACTTGTCCGCTGGCACCTGTGACCGTCAGTCGTCCTCCAAGTGCACGAACGTAGTGGTCCATCCCGATGAGGACACTCGTACCGATCGGGTCAAGTCGCCTCAGGCCGGCGACATCAAGAACGACATCGTCACACTCCGAGCAGCCAATCTGATCAATCTGCATCTCAAGAGCGGCGATCGACGTCCTGTTCAGCTCTCCGGTTATCGTCAGCACGCAGAGTGATGCCGTGCTGCAGAACTCCACCGTCGGGATCGTCGAGAGGTCCACCTGCGTACAGTCGGTCGCGTCATGTTCGAGCACGCCGGTCATCTGCTGGCCCTCCTCGGGTGTTTTCGGCCTGCACTGCGTAGACGACACCAGTCTCTACCCTCACGGTTCTTGACGTATGGATTTGTACCCGCACGGGTCAGGGGATAAACGCCTCGGCGACCTTGCGGGCAAGCCGATCCGGCCGACAGAGCACCATCCCTTGCCATCGGGCGAAAGCTCACGCCCGAACGATGACCGAGATGCGGAAATCTTCGATGAAGGCCGTGTCCGGGTTTTGATGGTCATGTCCGTACCATCGTCCGATCCACCCACTCTCCGACGGGCAAGGCAGGTGACACCCTGTCGTACGCTTGGAGCCATGCGCATTCTGATTACCGGAGCGGCCCGGGCCATCGGGGCGGCCACCGCCGCAGAGCTGATCCGATCGGGCCACGAGGTGGTGGCCACCGCCCGCGATGTCACCCTGCTGGACCAGCTCGACGTGAGCCAACGACTCACCCTCGATGTCACCGACGAGGAGTCCATCCGGTCCGCGCTCAGCCGGGCCGGCGAGCTCGATGCCATCGTCAACAATGCCGCGTTGTCGGGCAAGGGCCCACTGGAGGACTTCCCCCTCGACCGGCTCACGGCAATGTTCGACACCAACACCCTTGGTCTGTTGCGCCTGGTCCAACAGGTGGCCCCTGCCTGGCGCCTCCGCGGGAGCGGCGTGATCGTGAATGTCAGTTCGATACAGGGTCGGGTCTCCACTCCTTTGGAGGGACCGTATTCGGCGTCCAAGTACGCCCTCGAATCGCTGTCGGAAACGCTCCACTATGAACTCGGGCACTTCGGGATCCGGACAGTGATCATCGAGCCCGGCTATATCGGGACCGGGATGAAGGCGCCTGAGCCTCACGCCGGTGACCCGGTCTATGCCGGGTTATGGGAGCAGTGGGACGGCACCGGCGCCAAGGTCAACGGACCCCAGGGGCGCCCGGGTCCCGAACTGGTGGCGGTGGCCATCCGGCGCGCCATTGAAGATCCGACCACCCCGTTGCGGGTGCCGGTGGGTGACGACGCAGCCATGGTGCTCGGAGCCCGGTCCCAACTCCACGATCCCAGTTTCGAGAAGGCGATGCGCGACGTGCTGGGGATCACCTGGTGAGTCAGGTAGGGGCGTTGATGAGGCTCTTGGCCGCCATCTTCAAATAGTCGAGCATCTGGGCCTGATCAGCCGGGGTCATCCCGGCGGCCAGGACGGCGTCGGTCATGTGGCCGAGCCAGGCGTCGGCTTCGGCGGTTCCGATCACAAAGGGGACGTGCCGCATCCGAAGACGGGGTGCTCCCCGCTGCTCGTTGTAGGTGGACGGGCCTCCCCAGTACTGGCCGAGGAAGAGGGCCAGATGGGCCTTCGACTCGGTGAGGTCCTCGGGATACATGTGACGGAGCCGCGGGTCGGTGTCCACTCCGGCGTAAAACCGATCGACCAAGGCCACAAAGAACGCTTCACCTCCCCAACGCTGGTAGGGGGTGGCCTCGGGGCCGTCTGGTCGTCGCACCGGTCGCACGCCCCGACTGTAGGCCGAGGTCGGATATCCTCATCCCGGCCGGTCACCGGCCGCCGACGGGTCATCAGGAGGTCCACCATGTTCGAATGGTCAGAAGAGCAGTTGATGGTGAGGGATACGATCCGCCGCTTCATCGAAGCCGAGGTCGTGCCACACATCGAGGAGTTGGAGCACGGAGATCTCCCCCCGTACGACATCATCCGCAAGCTGTATGCAACCTTCGGTATGGACCAGATGGCCCGGGACCGGTTCAAGAGCCAACTCGATCGCAAACGCAACGGCGACGCGGCCGAGTCACCGGTGAAGCGAGCGGAGGGCCAAGGCGACGGTGGCGCGGCGGCGATGACCCTCATCCCCATCGNNACGCCGGCGCAGATGGAGCGGTGGGGTCTCGATCTGCTCACCATGGACAAGGTGGGGGCCTGGGCCATCACTGAGCCCGACTCGGGATCGGACGCTCTGGGCGGCATGAAGTCGACGGCCCGACGGGACGGCGACGAGTACATCCTGAACGGC